>NZ_JBPFDM010000002.1:127236-463610 GCF_059414945.1 Arthrobacter sp. SAFR-179 | reverse complement strand
CGGGGCTGTGGCGCAGCTGGTAGCGCACCTGCATGGCATGCAGGGGGTCAGGGGTTCGAGTCCCCTCAGCTCCACCGTTATATGGAAAAGGGAACCATCACACGTGTGATGGTTCCCTTTTCCATTGGTCTCTGTGACCCTTCTTTTTCTCACGCCGGGATAAGGCCTGTCGCGGTGAAAAACCCTTCCCGCGCAGGTCAAAGCGGGGTACAACTGGAGGGTGAGGGCACATCGTCCCGCCGCCCGGCCGTTTCCACCCAAGAAACGGGGACGCGGGACAGGCTGACGAGGAGGTCACAGATGTCCCATGCAGATGGTTCCGGCTACAGCCCGAACGGCGATGCATTTCCGGAGGAATCGCGCCTGACCCGTGATACCGCCATCCGGGGCCCGGCCAGACCCGCCCCCTATATCGGCGCCGGCATCCTGCTGGCCGCCGCCATCCTCCTCCCGCTCACGCCGCAGCTCTACTCCTTTGATGCGCCCAGGCTGGCCGGGATGCCCTTCTTCTACTGGTACCAACTGCTCTGGGTGCCGATTTCGGCGATCCTGACCGGCACGGCCTACTGGCTGGTGACCAGGGAAGACCGACGACGGCGGGCCGAGGTACGTGCCGGCGGCCCACCCCGGGCAGGCACCGTCTCCGCCGATACAGGGTTGGGAGGGGACCGGCCATGAACGGACGCGAGATCAACTGGACCGCCCTGGTCATTGTCGTGCTGCTCTTCGTCGTCGTGGCCGTCATGGGCTTCCTGGCCGCCAAATGGCGCCGAAGCTCAGAAGTGGAAGGCCTGCACAGCCTGGACGAATGGGGCCTGGGCGGCCGCGGCTTCGGTACGTGGATCACCTGGTTCCTGCTCGGCGGGGACCTTTACACCGCCTACACGTTCGTGGCAGTGCCGGCGGCCATGTGGGCTACGGGTGCGGTCAGCGGCTTCTTTGCCGTCCCGTACACCATCGTCCTGTATCCGATCATCTTCATCATCATGAGCCGTTTGTGGTCGGTGTCCCACCGGCACGGCTACGTCACCTCGGCGGACTTCGTGGGCGGACGCTACGGCAGCCGCTGGCTCTCACTGGCGGTCGCCGTCACGGGCATCGTGGCCACCATGCCCTACATCGCGCTGCAGCTGGTGGGCATCAAGGCCGTTCTGACGGTCCTGGGGCTGGGCAGTTCCGGCAATGTGTTCCTCACCGACCTGCCGCTGATCCTGGCCTTCGTGGTCCTCGCCGCCTACACCTACACGTCGGGGCTGCGGGCGCCGGCGATGATCGCCGTCGTCAAGGACCTCCTGATCTACCTTGCCGTGATCGTGGCGGTCATCTACCTGCCCATCAAGTTCGGCGGCTGGGACACCATTTTCAGCTCGGCGCAGACCAAACTGGGCACGGTGAACCAGGCCACGGGTAAGCCCGCCGGGGTGTTCATCCCGGGGGCTGCCAACTACTCCGCCTACTGGTCGCTGGCGTTGGGCTCGGCCATGGCCTTGTTCATGTATCCGCACTCAGTGACGGCAGTGCTGGCATCAAAGGCCCGCAATACCATCCGCCGCAACGCCGCCATCCTGCCGCTGTATTCGCTGATGCTTGGATTCCTGGCGCTGCTGGGCTTCGTGGCCATCAAGGCGGGCACCAAGCCCATCGACCTGGACGGATCGGTCAACCCGCAGCTGGTGGTTCCGCAGCTGTTCCTCGACCACTTCCCCGCCTGGTTCGCGGGAATAGCGTTGGCTGCCATCGCCATCGGCGCGCTGGTACCCGCGGCCATCATGTCCATTGCGGCGGCGAACATGTTCACCCGCAACATCTACCGCGACTTCATCCGGCCCGACGTCGACCCCAGGACAGAGGCCAAGGTGTCTAAGATCGTCTCACTGGTGGTGAAGGTGGGCGCACTGGTCTTCGTGATCGCCATGGACCAGTCGGCGGCCATCAACATGCAGCTGCTGGGCGGCATTTGGATCCTGCAGACTTTCCCGGCCGTGGTGGCAGGCCTCTACACCCGGTGGTTCGACCGCTGGGCGCTGCTCATCGGCTGGGCCGTGGGCATCGTCTTCGGAACCATCTCCGCCTACAACGTGGTCAACCCCGTGACAAAAGCCCACTTTGGCGGCTCCGTGGCCCCCATCCCCGGGACGGATTTCAGCGTCTACATTGCGGTCTCGGCGTTCGCGCTGAACCTGGTTGTCGCTGCCGTCCTGACCCTGGTGCTGAGGGCCCTGAAGGTCCGCACGGGCAAGGACCTCACGCGGCCCACGGACTACGAAGCCGACGAAACGGACCCGAAAGTGGTGCAGATCGAAAAGACCCAGCACTTCACCCAGCCGGGCGGTCCTTCTCCGGTGGCCTGAGGCTTGGCCTGCTCACATCCAGGCGGTGCGCCGCAGCGGCGGTTCCTCCCCACCGGGGCGGCGCACCAGCACCTGGTTGACTCCCGTGAGTCCATTGTCGAAGCCTATGGCGCTGCTGGCCATGTAGAGCCGCCACACACGGGCACGTCCCGCACCGGCCAGCTTGACCGCCTGGTCCCAGTTCTGCTCAAGCCGGTTTACCCACGCCCGGAGCGTCAGGGCGTAATGGCGCCGCAGGGCCTCCACGTCCAGGACTTCGAACCGTGCCGATTCCAGGGCGGCCACCATCTCGCCCAGGCTGATCATTTCGCCGTCAGGGAAGACGTACCGGGGGATGAAGGAGTCCGGGTCCGGGCTGGTGGGGCCCGCGTTCCAGGAAATGGCATGGTTCAGCAGCCGCCCGCCAGGCCGGAGCAGCCCGAAAAGGGCCTCCGCGTAGGCAGGCGTCTGTGCCCGCCCCACGTGTTCGGACATTCCGATGGAACTGATGGCGTCAAACGGGCCGTCCGGCACGTCCCGGTAATCCTGCACGCGGATTTCCACCCTGTCCGTCAGGCCGGCCTCTGCTGCACGCTTCCTGGCCAGGCCGGCCTGCTCCCTGGAGAGTGTGACCCCCACCACCGATGCTCCGTACTTGGCGGCGGCATGCAGGGCGAAACTGCCCCAGCCGCAGCCCACGTCCAGGACCCGCATCCCGGGCTTCAGGCCCAGTTTGCGGCAGATCAGGTCCAGCTTGGCTTCCTGCGCACCATCCAGGCCGTCCGCCGGCGGTTCCGCAGCCCCGGGGCCGTCGTCCGGCCACACTGCACAGGAATAGACCATTGATGGACCCAGCACCAGGGCGTAGAAGTCGTTGCCGACGTCGTAATGGTGCGAGATGGCGGCCGAATCGCGGCGCCGGGAGTGCATCCGTCCTTTTTTGGCGATGCGTGCCTCTTCCGGCGGCGGGGCAGGGTTGGGCCCGATGGCGCCAAGCCGGACGGCGGTGCGCAGCAGCAGCCAGAGCTCGCCGGCGGAAAGCGGGCGGAAAGGTCCGGGCTCGGCGAACTTGCCCGCCGAGCTCAGTGCAGTGAACGCCGCGAAGATGTCGCCGGGGGTGTCGATTTCACCTGCCACGTAAGCACGGCTCAGACCCAGCTGGCCCGGTGACCAAAGGATGCGCCGCAGGGCCCGCCGGGACTTGAACTCCAGGACCGGCGCGTCAGGAGGTCCGGCTTCCGAACCATCCCACGCACGCAGGCGCAGGGGTATCTGCGCCGTCCCAAGCACCACCCCCAGGGCCTTTTCCAGCCGGGCTGCATGCCCGGTGCTTCCGGTTCCGGTCCGTGCGGCTGCTCCAGTGTCCATGCGCCCACCCTAAGGCCCCGCCACCCTCCGCGACTATCATGGGCAGGTGATTCCTCACCCAACCGACGTGGTGGTCATCGGGGCAGGCCAGGCGGGCCTGTCCGCCGCGTACCACCTCCAGCGCCGGGGCCTTGAGTATGCCGTGCTCGACGCCGAGGAAGGTCCGGGCGGGGCGTGGCGGCACCGCTGGCGGAGCCTGCGCATGTCCACTGTCAACGGGATCAGTGATTTGCCGGGCATCGCCAAGCCTGAGGTGGACCCGGCGGAACCCAGTTCGGAGTTCCTCACCCGCTACTTCGGAGGCTATGAATCCGAGCTGGGGTTGTCCGTCCACCGGCCGGTAAAGGTGCAGGCTGTCAGGCGTGAAGATGACAACCCGGCCGGGCGCTTGCGGGTGCAAACCACAGACGGGGACTGGAGCACCAGGGCAGTCATCAACGCCACAGGGACGTGGACCCGCCCGTTCTGGCCCATCTACCCGGGCCAGTCCTCCTTCCGGGGCAGGCAGCTGCACGTTGCCGACTACGTCTCCGCGGAGGAGTTCCGCGGCAAACACGTGATCGTGGTGGGCGGCGGCATTTCCGCCGTCGGCCTGCTGGAGGAGATTTCCCGCGTCACCACCACCAGCTGGTTCACCCGCAGGGAACCGGTGTGGCGCGATGCTCCATTCGATACCAAAGCCGGCCACGATGCCGTCGCGCTCGTGGAGGACCGCGTCCGCCAGGGACTTCCACCGCAAAGCGTCGTCTCGGTGACAGGCCTTATCTGGACACCTGTCCTGCGCGCGGCCAGGGAACGGGGCGCCTTGGACCGGCAGCCCGTGTTCACGGCCATCGAACCGGACGGGGTCCGCCGCGCGGACGGCAGCTTCCTCAAGGCGGACGTGATCCTCTGGGCCACGGGCTTCAGGGCGGAACTGGAACACCTCGCCCCGCTGCACCTGCGGGGGCCCGGCGGCGGAATCGCCATGGACGGAACCCAGGTGGCAGCCGAGCCGCGCGTCCACCTGGTGGGTTACGGGCCGTCGTCGTCCACTATTGGTGCCAACCGTGCAGGCCGGGCAGCCGTGGCCGCCATCCTGAAACTGCCTGGAATGGCGACGGCGGCGGAAACGGTAACGTGGGGGTGACGCTCCGGGACGCGGGGCGGGCAAGGGCAACAGAAGGCGGCAGGACACCGGTGGCAGCAGATACGTTGGCGGACATTTTCCAGGTCCTGCGCCGCCGGCCCGATGTCGAAGCCCCGAACCTGCAGGCCTGGGACGCAACGGACCGGCTGCTGCTGGAGACCGCCGTGCAGCTTGGGCGGGCGGGCAGTACCGTGGCGGTCATCGGTGACCGTTACGGGGCCCTGACACTCGGCGCTTCGGGGGTGCTGGCCCCGGCGTCGCTGCGCGTACACCAGGACCTGATCACCGGGGAAAGGGCGCTGCGGCTCAACGCGGAAGAACTGGGCGCCGGCACACCATTCGTGCAGCTGCCCCTGGGAGAGGAGCTGCTGGCGGGAGCAGACACCGTCCTGCTGCAGCTTCCCAAAACCCTCGCGGAACTGGAGGAAATTGCCGCCGCCGTGGCCCTGCACGCCGCACCGGATGTCCGGCTGCTGGCAGGAGGCCGGGTGAAACACATGTCACTGGGCATGAACGCGGTCCTGGAACGGTACTTCCTGTCCGTGCAGCCGCAGCTCGCACGGCAAAAATCCCGGATCCTCCTTGCCATCGGCCCCAAACCCCCAACCACCGCCGCACGTTTCCCTGTAGTGGAGCACCTCGCGGAACTGGACCTGGACGTGGCCGCGCACGGCGCTGTTTTTGCCGGCCCCCGGCTGGACATCGGCACCCGTTTCCTGCTGGCGTTCCTGCCGGCCATGAAACCGGCGCGGCACGCCGTCGACCTCGGCTGCGGCACCGGAATCCTCGCCGCGATGTACGCACGGCAGTTCCCGGCAGCGGCCGTGACGGCGACGGACCAGTCCGCGGCCGCGGTGCAGTCCGCCCTGGCCACCGCCCGCGCGAACGGCCTGGCTGACCGGATCAGTGTCCTGCAGGACGATGCCCTGGGCACCTTCTCCGATGGCTCCGTGGATGCGGTGCTGCTCAACCCGCCCTTCCATGTCGGTGCAGGCGTCCATGCCGGCGCCGGACTCAAGATGATCGAAGCGGCGGGGCGGGTACTGGCGTCCGGAGGTGAGTTGTGGACGGTGTACAACCGGCACCTGGCCTATCTGCCTGCCCTGGAACGGCACGTGGGACCCACGGTGGTGGAGGGCAGGAACGCCAAATTCACCGTCACCCGCAGCACCCGCAGCCCCCGCTGACTGGAACAGCCCGTCCGGCCATCGGGGACTGCGCCGTGGACGAAAGGCAACCCTCCGCCGCGCCGCTGCCCAACATATGGGCGGCGACGCGCCGGTAACGTACGATTCAAAGCATCACCATCACGAGGTAGCCGAAGACGTTTAGGGGACACAGTGTCTGAGATGCGCCAATCTTCTCCGAGACGCGGAACCAACTTGCCCAGGATGGGGGATTTCAACCTCACCGTCATCCTTGATGCGATCCGCCGGACGGCCGGCGGCCTGAGCCGGGTGGAGCTGGCCCAGATCGTGGGCCTGTCCCCACAGACCATTTCCAATATTTCGCGGCGGCTGCTGGACCAGAACCTGATTGTCGAGGCAGGCAAGGAAGGCAGCGGCCCGGGCAAGCCGCGCACCATCCTCCGCCTCAATCCCGGGGGCATGTACGCGCTGGGTGTGCACCTGGACCCGGCAGTGACCACGTTCGTGGTGCTGGACCTGGTGGGCTCGGTGGTCCGCCACTCGCGGATCAAGACTCCCGGCGGAAATGACCCGTCCGCCGTGATCACCACCATCGCCGCGGAAATCGACCAGCTCGTCGCGGATTCGGGCGTGGACCGCAGCCGTATCGCCGGCCTGGGCGTGGCGGCCCCCGGGCCCATCGACCTGGACAACGGCACCGTGGTGGATCCGCCGCTGCTGCCCGGCTGGGACAGGGTGGAACTGCGCGAAGCGCTGGCCGCGGCCACCGGCTACTCGGTACTCGTTGACAAGGACGTCACCAGCGCCGCAGTGGCGGAAACGTGGGCGGGCGGCCCCAGCGGCGCCGGCAGCTTCATCTTCATGTACATGGGCACAGGCATCGGCTGCGGCATCGTCCTGAACGACGAAGTGGTCCGCGGCACGTCCGGCAATGCGGGCGAGATAGGCCACATCATCGTGGATCCGGACGGGCCACCCTGCGACTGCGGCCTGCGCGGCTGCGTGAAGTCCTCCTGCATCCCACAGGTCCTGGTGGCGGAGGCGGAAGCAGCAGGAATCCTGGATGGTTCCCGCGCAGGAAACAGCGCTGCAGAAGTCCAGCAAAGCTTCTCCCGGCTGTGCGCACTGGCCGACGGCGGGGACGAACGTGCCGCGGCCATCCTGGACAAGTCTGCCGTCCTGGTGGCCCGGGCCGTCTCGGTTGTCACCAACACCCTCGACGTGGAACGCGTTGTTTTCGGCGGCCCCTTCTGGAGCGGGCTGGCTGAGCGTTACCTGGAGCGGATTCCGCCGCTGCTGGATGCCAACAGCGACGTCCGGCTGATCCACCCCATCGAGGTTGTAGGTACGGGCGTTGGGGAGGACGTTGGAGCCATCGGCGCCGCATCCCTGGTCCTTGAACATACCCTCGCGCCCCGGGCCCAGCGGCTCCTGCTGGAAAGCTGACCGGACATGCTTCGCCGGGCATCGAAAACAGTCTCCCTGCTGGCCGCCGCAGTGCTGGCGCTCGCGGCCTGCACTCCCGGAAATCCGGCCGAGGGAAACAAGACCATCAAAGTGGCCTACCAGAAGACGGACTCCTTCACGGCACTGGACACCATGTTCCAGGACGCGAAGAAGGAGTTCGAAGCCGCGAACCAGGGCGTCACCGTGGAGCTGCAGCCCATCCAGGGCAACGACGACGACTACGGGACGAAGCTGGCCCTCGCCTTGCGGTCACCCTCCACGGCGCCGGACGTCTTCTACGAAGACACCTTCAAGGTCCGCTCGGACGTCGATGCCGGCTACCTCCTGAACCTTGACAGCCGACTGGCTGGATGGGGGGAGTGGGACAAGTTCGACGACGCCGCCAAGGAAGCGGGGAAAGCGGACGACGGCGGCACGTACGCCGTCCCGCTGGGCACCGACACGAGGGCCATCTGGTACAACAGGAAAGTTTTCGAGGCCGCAGGCGTGGCGCTTCCATGGCGGCCGTCCAGCTGGCAGGACATCCTGGACACGGCCAGGAAGATCAAGGCCGCCAGCCCTGACGTGATCCCCTTCAACATGTATGCCGGCAAGGGCACCGGTGAAGGGACTGTCATGCAGGGGTTTTACGAACTCCTGTATGGAACCGGAGCCGGCCTCTATGACCCTGACTCGAAAAAGTGGGTTGTTGGTTCCACCGGCTTCAAGGACTCCCTGACTTTCCTCAAGACGCTCTACAGCGAGAACCTTGCGGTGGCACCTGCCGAGGCGCTGGACCCGAACGTCTGGAAGAAGGTGTTCGGGGAATGGTTCCCGAAAGCAAAACTCGGGGCAGCCGTGGAAGGCTCCTACGCGCCGTCGTTCTGGCAGGACGGCGGCAGCTATGCCTGGCCGGGGTACGAACAGGAGATGGGTGTGGCGCCGTTCCCGACGCAGAACGGCGGCGCCCCCGGCGCGGTCAGCATGTCCGGTGGCTGGACCCTGGCCGTCGGGGCGGAAACCAAGCAGCCCGATCTTGCCTTCAATTTCCTCACCACGGCGCTCAACGCGAAGAACTCGCTGGCGTTCACGGTGGCCAGTTCACAGATCGCCGTCCGGTCCGACGTGGCCGCTGACCCTGCCTACCAGTCCGCCAACCCGTTTGTGAAGGACGTATCCGGCCTGGTTGCCGTCACCAGGTTCCGGCCCGCCACCTCCGACTATCCACGCATTTCCGCTGCAGTCCAGGAAGCCACCGAGGCTGTGATCACCGGCAGCCGGACCCCGGAGCAGGCCGCGGCCGACTATGACACAGCCGTGGCCGGCATTGTGGGTGGCGACAAAACCATCCGGAAGTAGCGGTGGCGGCCAACCACCGGACACGGCAATTGCTCCGGTACCTGCCCGTCCTGCCTGCCGTCCTGCTGCTGCTCGTGTTCCTTGCCGGCCCTGTGCTGTGGGCGTTCCACTCCTCGCTGACCAACGCAGGGCTGACCGGCCGCTACGCCAGGAACCCCGAGTGGGTGGGGTTGCAGAACTACCAACGGCTGCTGCAGGACCCTGTCTTCCCGCTCTCACTGGCGCTGACGGTCCTGTTCGTCGCGGGCTCGGCCATCGTCGGCCAGAACGTGCTGGGACTGGCCCTTGCCGTCCTCATGCGCCGCGCACGTCCCGTTGTCTCGGCAACTGTTGGCACCGCCGTCGTGGCCGCCTGGGTCCTGCCCGAAATCGTGGCCGCGTTCGCCGCCTATGCGTTCTTCAGCCGTGACGGCACGCTCAACCAACTGCTGGGCCAATTCGGGGCGGCGGAAACCGACTGGCTTTATACCGTGCCCATGGCCGCCGTGATCCTGGCCAACATTTGGCGCGGAACCGCTTTTTCCATGCTGGTGTACCGGGCCGCGCTCAACGGCGTCCCGGCAGAGCTGACCGAGGCCGCGCACATGGACGGTGCCGGGCCCTGGCAGCGGCTGGCCTTCATCACGCTGCCGGTAATCCGGGGCAGCATCGCCACCAACCTGATGCTGGTCACGCTGCAGACCCTGGCGGTCTTCACCCTGATTTGGGTCATGACCGCGGGCGGGCCGGCCAATGGCAGCACCACACTGCCTGTCCTGGCCTACCAGGAAGCCTTCAAGTTCGGCGACATCGGCTACGGCACCGCCGTGGCGTCGGTCCTCATCCTGATTGGCGCCGTGTTCGGGGCGGCCTATCTCCGCCTTCTTAGGGAGCGGAAGCCGTGACAATTCCGAAACAGGCGGCACGGCGACGCCCCGGCCGGCAGCTCCGCCGCCGGCCCGCACCCGGCCACACGCGGGGCAGCGCCTGGGCAGATGGCGCCCTGCTGCTGATTGGTGCCTGTTTCCTGCTGCCGTTGTTGTGGCTGGTGCTGGGTTCGCTGGATCCGGCCGCCGGTCACGGTACCAAGGTTCCGCAGCAGCCCGGCCTGGAGAATTTCGCAGCCGTGCTCACCCCGGAGCTGCTGTTCCGTCCGCTGTGGAACAGCCTGTTGCTGTCTGCGGGGACGGGGATGGTCACCCTTGCGGCGGCCGTGCTCGCCGCATACCCCCTGTCCCGGTACCGGTCCCGCTTCAACACCCCGTTCATGTACGGCATCCTCTTTGGCACCTGCCTTCCCGTCACCGCCATCATGGTGCCGGTCTACGGGCTGTTCGTGCAGCTGCGGCTGCTGGATTCGCTGCCCGCAACGGTGCTTTTCCTGGCCGCCACCAGCCTTCCGATGGCCATCTGGATGACCAGGAACTTCATGGACGCCGTGCCGCTGGCCCTCGAGGAAGCTGCGTGGGTGGACGGCGCCTCCAGGCTGGCCGCCCTGCGGTCGATCGTGCTGCCGCTGATGCGGCCGGGCCTGGGCGTGGTCTTCATCTTTGTGTTCATCCAGGCCTGGGGGAACTTCTTCGTTCCGTTCGTGCTCCTGCTGTCGGAGGCAAGGCAGCCCGCAGCGGTATCGATCTTCAGCTTCTTCGGCCAGCACGGGGCAGTGGCGTACGGCCAGCTGGCCGCATTCTCGATCCTCTATTCGATCCCGGTCCTGGCTCTTTACGTCATCGTGGCACGGGGATCCGGCAACGCGCTTGCCCTGGCGGGGGCCGTCAGGGGCTAATCGATGTCCTCAAGCACCACGCCGAACGGAAGGCTGTCGTCAAGATGGGCCTGGTGGCCGGTGGAACCAGGGTTGTAGACCACCCGGACGCCGTGCAGCTTCTCTGCTGCAGACTGCATCAGGATCGGCCTGACCGTATCGATGAACATCTGGCTCTTATCGGCGAGATATTCCTTGTAACTGGCTGGAAGCTCGATCATGGCAAAAGGATAGACCTGCAGGGCCCGCATGGGGAGGGGTACCCATTGCCGGGATGCGGCCCGCGGGCTTGGATAGGATGGCGAACGGGACACGGCCTTCCGGACCGCGGGCCCATCACCGTCTTCAGGGGGAGAACCAGTGCTTTCGACCAGCGTGCCCGCAAGAATCCAGCCCGCGGAGCTGGCCAGGGCGCAGCAGGTGGCAGCCAACATTTCACGCAGTTTCGAGGCCAAGGTGGTGGGGCAGTCCCGGTTGCGGGAATCGTTGCTGGTGGGCCTGCTGACCGGCGGCCACATCCTGCTCGAGAGCGTCCCGGGACTGGCCAAGACCACTGCGGCCCAAACGCTGGCAGAGGCCGTCAGCGCCGAATTCCGCCGCATCCAGTGCACGCCCGACCTGCTGCCCAGCGACATCGTGGGAACCCAGATCTACGACGCCGCCAAGGGAACGTTCCACACCCAGCTGGGCCCGGTCCACGCCAACATCGTGCTGCTCGACGAAATCAACCGCTCCAGCGCCAAAACCCAGAGTGCCATGCTGGAGGCGATGCAGGAACGCCAGACGTCCATCGGCGGCCAGGACTACCGCCTCCCGTCGCCGTTCCTGGTCCTGGCCACCCAGAACCCCATCGAGCAGGAGGGAACGTACCAGCTGCCGGAGGCGCAAATGGACCGCTTCATGCTCAAGGACGTCCTTGACTACCCCAGTCCTGCGGAAGAGGCCCGGATCATCGCCCGGATCGACGCCGGCGTCTTCACCCCGGAGCAGAAGCCGCCGGCGGCCGCTTCCCTCGAAGCCATCCGGGAGATCCAGGACCTGACCCGGCGCATCTACATCGATCCGGCGGTGATCAACTACATCGTGGGTTTGGTGTACGTGACGCGGAATGCGTCCCGGTATATCGATGCCAGGCTTGCCGGGTTCATCGAGTTTGGCGCCAGCCCCCGTGCCAGCATCGCCTTCAGCCAGGCAGCCCGCGCCGTGGCACTGCTGGAGGGCCGTGACCATGTCATCCCGGAGGACGTCAAGGTGCTGGCCCACCGGGTGCTGCGGCACCGGCTGATCCTGAACTTTGAGGCGGTGGCCGAGCAGGTCCCGGTGGAATCGGTGATCGACGCCGTCGTCACCGCTATCCAGACCCCCTGACGCCCCGTGGCCGGTCTCCTCCAGCGTGTGAAGTCGAAGTTGGCCATCTTCGCGCACCGCAAAGCCCGCGGCATGCTCGACGGCGAATACGGTTCCGTGTTCAGGGGCCGCAGCCTGGACTTCGATGACCTGCGCGCCTACGTGCCCGGTGACGAGGTCCGCGATATCGACTGGAAGGCTTCAGCGCGCCACGGCTCACCCCTGATCAGGCGGTACGTCGCAGTCCGCCGGCAGACTGTCCTGCTGGTCACCGATACAGGGCGCAACATGGCGGCCGAGGCGCTGTCAGGGGAAGTGAAGAAGGATATCGCCGTGCTGGCACTGGGAGTCCTGGGCTACCTGGCGCACCGGCACGGCGACCTGGTGGGCCTTGTATGTGGTGATACAGCGGGCACCCGTTCCCTGCCGGCCAAGGGAGGCGAAGCCCACCTGGAACGGCTCCTGAGGGCTGTGGACTCACACACGGACCTCGCGGCGGCATCCAGCAGGATCCAGGACCAACTCGAGTACACGGCGCGCAGCATCAAGGGAAGCCACCTGCTGTTCGTTGTGGCGGACGAAATTGCCGCGGACGCTGCCACCGGCCAACTCCTGCGCAGGCTCAACGCCCAGCACGAGATCCTCTGGCTGACCATTCGGGACGCCGGGCTGGCACCATCGCCCGGGACCGAACGGATTCCCGGCGCCGGCACGAATTCCCACGCCGGCACCGACTCCTACAGCGTGGCTGATTCCGCGCTGCTGGCCTGGCAGCCGGCAATGTCGGCGGGGGTGAGGGCCGCGTACCTGCAGGCCACGGAAGAGCGCCACGCGGCGCGGAGGGCAATGTTGCGTGGTGCGGGGATCACTGAGGGGGAAGTGGCGGGCAGCGCGGATGTCATCACGGGTCTCTTCGCCCTCCTGGAGAGGCACCGGCGTGCAGGCTGATCCCGGATTCTATGGCCCGCTGCAGTACGGTTCCGCCTGGCTGTGGTGCGGCGCGGCACTGCTGGCCCTGGTGGCCGGCTGGTACGTGTTCGTGCTTGCCTCCACCCGCGTCCCCAAGCGGTCCACACAGGGCAGCTCAGCACCGGTCCGGTCCGCCCTGACCGACCTGCCGGCCCTGAAAGCCGCATGCCTGCAGCGCATCAAGATTGTGGAGGAGGCCGTGGCTGCCGGACATCTTGAGGAACGCACGGCGCACCAGCACATCAGCCTGCTGCTGCGCGGGTTCGTCCGCGATGCCACCGGAGTGGACGCCACCAGGATGACGCACCAGGACCTGGCACGTCACCCGCTCCCGGCGGCGGCCGCGGCCGTCCAGGCCCTGTACCCCGCGGAATTCGGCCCGGGCCCGTTGCCGTCCGTGACTGCGTCAGCAGCACGAGCCTCCGCGGCGGTGCGCGCGTGGAACTGATGTTCTGGTGGCTGCTGCCGGTTGCGGCCGCTGCCGCAGGAGTGGCGGCATGGGTTGCGCTGCGCAGCAACCGGTTGTCCAACGTACGACGCCGGCCCGTGGCGCACGCCGACAGGCTCACCGCGCTGCCCGAGTACCAGGCAGCCCTCCGCCTGCACCGGCGGCGGCTGCTCCTGGCCGGCGCCGCCTGCGCCCTGCTGCTGGCCTCCACGGCGGTTGCGGCGGCACGGCCCGTTGACGTGTCCACCATCAGGCCGGAGCAGCACAACCGGGACATCATGCTCTGCCTGGACACCTCAGGTTCCATGAGCAGCGCTGACGCGGCAGTGGCGGATGTCTTTGCCGGCCTGGCCAGGACATTCGACGGCGAGCGGATCGGCCTGACCATCTTCGACAGCACCGCCATCCAGGTCTTTCCGTTAACTGACGACTACGCCTACGCCCAGGAGCAGCTCCAGCTCGCGAAGGATGCGTTCGACGGCAAGCCGGGCAGCTCCGGATTCCTCGACGGCACCTGGAGCGGCAGGGGGTCGTCGCTGATTGGCGACGGCCTGGCATCCTGCCTCAACAGCTTTCCGGGCGAAGCCGGAAAAACCCCCAGCGAAGCCGGCGGAGAAACCGGGCAGGAAGGCGTACAGCAGCGCTCGCGGTCAGTGGTGCTGGCAACGGACAACTTCCTCTCGGGCGAGCCCATCATGTCTCTTGAGCAGGCTGCGCAGCTGGCCCGGGCCCGGTCCGTCCACGTTCACGCATTGAATCCGGGTGACCTGGACTACGGCAGTGGTCCTGACCAGCCCGGGGCCCAACTGCGTGCTGCCGCGGAATCAACCGGGGGCCTGTACTACGCCCTGGACAACGCTGATGCGGTGGCGGGAATCGTCGCCGCCGTGGAGCAGACCGAAACGGCGGCGGTCCAGGGAGCGCCGCGCGCAGTGTTCTCGGACGTGCCCGGCCTGCCACTGGCTGTCGCGCTGTTGTCCGCCCTGGCCCTGTGTGCGGTTTTGTGGCGGCTGCAAGGATCCCGGCCCCGGGGGAGGGCGTGGCTGCGGCGGGGAGCCGTGGTCCTGCTGGTTCTGGTGGCGGCCCTGAGGCCAGGCCTGCCGGGCGGATCGGCGCGGGCTGCCACCTCGGACCTCAACGTGTTCTTTGTGGTGGATACCACCACCAGCATGGTGGCCGAGGACTACGGCAACGGCAGCCCGCGGCTGGAGGGCGTCCGGAAAGACATCATGGCCATCGCCGAACAACTGCCCGGCGCGCGCTTTTCGATCATCACTTTCGACACTACGGCGCACGTCCGCATGCCGCTCAGCACGGACACGCTGGCCCTGGAAACCATCACGGATGTCCTGGAACCCCAGGTCACCGCCTACGCCAAAGGCAGCAGCATCACGGC
The DNA here is from genome assembly GCF_059414945.1 of Arthrobacter sp. SAFR-179. Lineage (NCBI taxonomy): Bacteria > Bacillati > Actinomycetota > Actinomycetes > Micrococcales > Micrococcaceae > Arthrobacter > Arthrobacter sp. SAFR-179. The sequence continues at coordinate 448,926 of NZ_JBPFDM010000002.1, read as the reverse complement.
AGCCAGGCAGGTGCTGTCCGAGCGGTTGAGCGCTGCCCGCGACAGCAACCCCGGCAGGCCCCGCCTGGTGTACTATCTGGGAGACGGCGAACAGACCAGCGCCAGGGATCCCCGAGCCATGACTCTCGACGGCGGGCTGGTGGCCGGGGGAGCGGTGCTGGGCTACGGCACGGCCGGGGGCGGCCCGATGAGAGAGAATACCGGCCTGCAGGGCGCCGCACCCAAGGAAGACGCCGCGCAGGAGAGCGACGGCGGCACGTACGTGCAGGACAACAGGGCCGGCAGCAGTGGTGATGCGGTGTCGGTCATCGACGAGGAGCGGCTGCGGAACCTTGCCGCCCAGCTCGGCCTGCCCTACGTGCACCGCGCCGCCGGCGCACCAGTGGCGGAGATGATGCAGCAGGCACGTCCGGGCAATGTGGAACGGGCGGATGGAGAGGACCCGCTGGCGGCTGGAGCCGAACTGTACTGGATTTTCGCCGCCGGCGCCTTCCTGCTGGCCTTGCCGGAAGCGGTGGCCATCATCCGGCAGCTCCTGGGGTTGCCTGGCCGGCCGGGAAAGGAAGGGGTCCGGTGAACGCCAAGGCCCACAGGCGCCGCCTGCTGCTCTGGTCAGCGCTGCCGGTTCTCCTGGCGCTGCTTCTCGCCGCCAAACTCCTCAGCCTTGGCGTGCTCGCTGACCGTGCCGCCTCCGGCTTTGCAGCAGGAAACGCATCCGCCGTGGAAGCCGCGGCCCGTGGCCTGGGCGTGGCCAACGTGGTGGAACCCCATAAAGCGCCGTTTGCCGCCGGAGACGCCGCGGTACTGGCAGGAGATTACGGCACGGCACGGCACCTGTTCGACCAGGCGCTGGGCATGGTCCCCGCCGGCTCAGGGGACGAATGCCTGGTCAGGGTGAACCTTGTCCTGGTGATCGAACGCCTGGGCGACCTGCGGCTCCAGGCCGGGGACGCGTCGTCGGCCCTTCCGTTCTTTAAGGAAGCCCTGGCAACCGCAGGCCAGGCGCCGGAAGGTTGCCTGTCTCCGATTGCGGAAGCGGGAGCGGCCGGGCGGTTGGCGGAAGCCCGGGAACGGCTGGAGGGAAAGATCGCCGCCGGCCAGCCCGCCGGCCCAGAGGGCGGAGCAGGGGAGGAATCCCCCGAGGACGGGCCGGCCGAGACCCGGCAGAGCCAACTGGACCAGCTCCAGGACAGTTCGCGGCAGGCCCAGCGGGAGCGGAACAGCGGGCGCGAACGGGAAGAATACCTGGACAGCAACGGTGGGTCGCCCCCGGACCGCCCCTGGTAGCAAGCCCTTCCGGCGAAGGAAATTCTGCTGCCGCATGAAACGGCCCGTAAAAGTGCGTCTTAATTCGGCACGGACTTGTACCGCCCCCGCCGGGCCCCCTAGAGTCGTAGACAAGTTACCGCGGTAACGTGTCAGCGATCCTCCGTTCCGGAGGGTGTGGGTGCCCCCATGTGGGCCTGACATTTGCTCACGGACTACTTCATTCAAGGCGTAACAGTCGCGGCTGCGTCCTCGTGGAGTCCCTCCGTGTTCCCAAACTCAAATTCATTGCCGGTTCTCTGTCCTGTTTCGCCGGGCGGAGACCCCAATGGCCCAAAGCCAAGGACGCAAATGTCACCTCCAAGCCTGATTGACGCACATCCAAACCTTTCCGACACCGCTCCAGTGGCGCTTTCCTACGAGCTGTTCCCGCCGCGTTCGCCTGCGGCAGCGGAGACGCTGTGGACCACCATCCGCGAGTTGGAAGCAACTGAACCGGACTACGTCTCCGTCACGTACGGCGCCAGCGGATCAAACCGGGACACCGCCGTCGAACTCATCAACCGTCTCCTGCTCGAAACCACGCTGCGGCCGCTGGCACACCTCACCTGCGTAGGCAACACGCCCCAGGAACTCGCCGGCATCGTCGGGGAATTGCTGGATATCGGCGTTCGGGGCATATTGGCCCTGCGCGGCGACCTTCCCAAGGACGGCGGCCAGCCGGAATCCGGGTCACTGCGCTACGCCCAGGACCTGATCGACCTCATCCGCCGTGTGGAGCAGCGCCGGTCGGCCCTGCTCTGCGCCGGCAAGATCGCGGTGGGTGTGGCGGCGTACCCCACCCGTCACCCTGAATCGCCCAGCGAGGAACACGACGTCGAAGTGCTGCTCGCGAAGCAGCGTTCCGGTGCCGACTTCGCCATCACCCAGGTGTTCTTCGAGGCTGGGCAGTACGCCGATCTTCTCACCCGCGCACGCCGCGCCGGCGTCACCATTCCCATCATTCCCGGTGTCATGCCGTTCACCAGTCTCCGCCGCCTCAACCGGCTGGGGGAACTCGCGGGAGTGGCGCCGGCACCCAAGCTCATGGAACGCCTGGCTGCCGCCGACAATGACATCCAACGGCTTCACATCGGCGTCGACGCCACCGTGGACCTTGCCAACGCTGCCCTGGACGCCGGTGCTCCCGGCATCCACCTTTACACCTTCAACGAGCACCAGAGTGCCCTGGAGGTGCTGGACAAGCTGGCCCTTCCGCGGCGCAGCCGTCCCGGCAACCGCCGCGAATCCAGCGTCCGCAGCCAGCTCGCCAGCTGACCAGCCCCCGCCGCCAAACAGCTTCCATTCATCGGCGCAGCGTTCGTACACGCCGCGTTCATCCTTCGTGCGCTGATACGCGCACGCCCTCGACACTTACTCGACCTTTAGGAGTACCCCATGACTGAACAGAAAACCGCCCGCACTCCCTTCCCGGCAGCCTCGCTCCTCGGCTACCCCCGCATCGGCCGCCGCCGCGAGCTCAAGAAGGCTGTGGAGGCCTACTGGGCCGGGAAGATCGACGCCGCCGCCCTGGACGCAGCGGCCAAGGACATCCAGCTGGCCACCGCCAGGGGCCTGCAGGAACTGGGCCTGACCGAAGCTGCCGCTGTCCCGGGAACCTTCTCCTACTACGACCAGGTCCTGGACACCACTGCCCACCTCGGTGCCGTACCCGCCCGCTTTGGCAAGCTCCTCAACGCTGAAGGCCAGCTGGATATTGACGGCTACTTCACCCTTGCCCGCGGCAACAAGGAACAGCAGCCGCTGGAAATGACCAAGTGGTTCGACACCAACTACCACTACCTGGTCCCGGAAATCGGCCCGGAGACCGGGTTCACCCTGGCCTCCACCGCCAAGGTTGACGAGTTCGCCTTCGCCCTGGCCAACGGCATCGAGACCCGCCCGTACATCGTGGGCCCGGTCACCTACCTGCTGCTGTCCAAGGCTTCCGAGGACGCCCCCGCCGGCTTCGCCCCGCTGTCCCGCCTGGAGGACATCCTGCCCGTCTACGTGCAGCTGCTGGAAAAGCTCGCCGCTGCCGGCGCCACCTGGGTCCAGCTCGACGAGCCCGCCCTGGTGGTGGACCAGGACACCCCGGCCGCCGAAGTCGAGGCAGCCGTGGCCCGCGCCTACGAGGTACTGACCGCTGCAGCCAACCGCCCGCAGATCCTCGTTTCCACCCCCTACGGCTCACTGGGCGGGCAGCTGGGCACCCTCGCAGCCACCAACATCGATGCCCTCCACATCGACGTCTTCAAGGGCGCCGTTCCGTCCGCCGCCGCCTTGGCGGGCCTGGGCAACAAGACCCTGGTTGCCGGCGTCGTGGACGGCCACAACATCTGGCGGAACGACCTCGCTGCCTCCGCCGCGAAGCTGGACGAACTCAAGGCAGCGGCCGCAAAGGTGGCTGTCTCCACGTCCACCTCCACCCAGCACGTCCCGCACGACGTTGCCGAGGAAACCCAGCTCTCCGCTCAGCTCCGCAGTTGGCTGGCGTTCTCGGACCAGAAGGCCGTGGAAGTCAAGGCCCTGGCCGCTTACCTGGCCGATCCCGCTTCCGCCATGGCTGCGATCGACGAGGCAACCGCCGTCATCGCTTCCCGCGCCACCGCCGAGGGCGTCCGCCGCGCAGACGTCCGTGCCCGCACCGAGGCCCTCACAGCGGCTGACTTCTCGCGCTCCGAGTATTCGGTCCGCGAAGCCGCCCAGGAAGAGGCGCTGCACCTGCCGCCGCTGCCCACCACCACCATCGGCTCCTTCCCGCAGACCGCTGAAATCCGGTCCGCCCGCGCCCGCAACAACAAGGGCGATCTCACCGACGAGCAGTACGCGCAGCTCATGAAGGACGAGATCAAGCGCGTGGTGGAGCTGCAGGAAGAGCTTGGCTATGACGTCCTGGTGCACGGTGAGCCGGAGCGCAACGACATGGTTCAGTACTTTGCCGAGAACCTCGAAGGGTTCGACGTCACGGTCCACGGCTGGGTCCAGTCCTACGGCTCACGCTGCACCCGGCCGTCCATTCTCTGGGGCGACGTCACCCGCAGCGCTCCGATCACGGTGGAATGGGCCAAGTACGCACAGTCGCTGACAGCCAAGCCGATGAAGGGCATGCTCACCGGTCCGGTCACCATCCTGGCATGGTCCTTCGTCCGCGACGACCAGCCGCTGGGCGAGACCGCCAACCAGGTTGGCCTGGCCCTCCGCGACGAGATTGCCGACCTCGAAGCTGCCGGCATCAAGGTCATCCAGGTGGACGAGCCCGCCCTGCGCGAGCTGCTTCCGCTGCGCAAGGCTGACCAGGCGGACTACCTGAAATGGTCCGTTGATTCCTTCCGCCTGGCCACCGCCGGCGCCGCCGATTCCACGCAGATCCACACCCACCTCTGCTACTCGGAGTTCGGCGTGATCATCGACGCGATCGACGGGCTGGACGCGGACGTCACCTCCATTGAGGCTGCCCGCTCCCGGATGGAGGTTGTCCACGACCTCGAGTCCCACGGCTTCGGCCGCGGCGTGGGCCCGGGCGTCTACGACATCCACTCACCGCGTGTTCCCGGTGAGCAGGAAGTCACCGAGCTGCTGGCAACCGCCGTCAAGCACGTCCCGTCCCGCCAGCTCTGGGTCAACCCGGACTGCGGCCTGAAGACCCGCGGCTACGCCGAGACCGAAGAGTCCCTGCGCAACCTGGTCAAGGCCACGCAGACGGTCCGCGCGGAGCTGCTGGAAACGGCGAAGTAGCACCAAAAACGAAGGCGGGTGGTCACGCAAGGTGACCACCCGTCGTCGTACTTTAACCATCGATTGCTCCGTAACTGCCGTTTTGAGCGTCCAAAAGGGCATTTACGGAGCAATCGATTCAGGACTCCCAGACGATCTCGTCGTCCACCACGCCGTCCTGGTCGGCGGAGGCCACCAGGACCTCATCCGTGAAGTGCTCGCCCAGGGTGAAATCCATGACGAAGTAGCGTTCGGGCTGGCCGGGATAGATGGCTACGTGGCCGAGTTTGAGTGCCTTGAGGAAGACCTCGTTGGTGAGCTGTTTGCGGTCCTGGACACCGAACACCTTGTGCAGGTGCTCGTCCTTGAGCGCATTGCAGTGGAAGTGCAGGTACTCCTGGGGACTGGTGCCTTCCTGCTCAAGTTCCTCGGCGATCATCTCGCGGACCTCGTCCACCAGTTCCGGAAGGAAACGCAACCGATAGTCCACCTTGCGAAGCGCGGCTTCGTCGAAGTTGTCGTGGGCGGTGATGTTCAGGTCGAGTTCCAGCGGGTGGCCTCGCAGCTCATGTTTGGCGGCAAAGAGATGATCCATGCCGTGGTTGAGCTCGATCTCCCCAAAGTGCTGGCTCGCTACCTTGTTCATATTCTCAACATAGACCCGAAGGGCAGACCATTCCAGCGTTCTGCCCTAATTGACCGCGGTGCGCATTCCGGCGAGGGTTTCGGCCAGCAGGTCAACGAAGAGCTGCACCCGTGCCGTCTTCCGGTCATTTATCAGCAGCGCAAACACGTTCCGGGCCAGCCGGATCTCCGGGACGTCCAGCACCACCACGCCCGCCGGCTTGTTCCGCAGGGCAAGCTCCGGAACCAGGGCCGCCCCCAGGCCTGCGGCGGCCATCTCCAGGCTGGCGTGGAAGTCATCACTGTGCGCCACCACCCGCGGGTGCAGGTTGCAGCCCGCGAACAGCCGCTCGATCACCATCGCATCGCTGGTGCCGGGGTGATGCATGATCCAGGGCATCTCCGAGAGATGGTCCGCGGCCACCTTCGCGTCCGCCCGGAAACCCCAGCCGGCAGGCAGCACCACCCGGAAGTCGTCGTCGCCAATCCATTGCCGGTTGATGGTGTTGGGCCACGCGAAACCGGTCTGGCCCACCTGGAACACCACGGCCAGGTCCAGGTCGCCGCCGGTGCGCAGCCCCTGGATGGTTTGGCCTGGCTCAGCCACTGACACCCGCAGGTCGATCCCGAGTTTCTTCCACGCCGGGTTCTTCAGGATCCGCGGCAGGACGTACGTGGCCAGGCTGGGAAAGATCCCCAGCCGCAGTTCCTGGCTTTCCGAGTCCTGCGTCCTTGAGGCGGCGGCCATCAGTGCCTCGATGTCCGTGAGCACCTTGGCAGCGTGCCGGGTCATGACGACGGCGGCTTCCGTGGGAATCACGGCGCGCGCCGAACGCTGAAAGAGGGTTACGCCCGTTTCCCGCTCCAAAGCCGACATCTGCTGGGACACGGCGGAGGCCGTGTAGCCGAGTGTTGCGGCTGCTGCAGCGAATGAGCCCAGCCGCGTGACTTCAAGGAGGGTCTTCAGGTGCACCGGATTTACCACGAGCCCACAGTACTGCACCCATCCGCCGGCCGTACCGCACCGAACAACCGTCTGTATACCCAGCCCAGCGGCAAATGTTCAGCAGAGGAGCATGAATTGTCACTTGACCCAGCAGGAAGTGCAGGCGGCCGGCGCCGCGTTGCCGTGATCGGCAGCGGCGTGGCCGGATTGACGGCGGCCTACGTTTTGAACCGGCAGGACGACGTCACCCTGTTTGAGGCGGATTCGAGGCTGGGCGGCCATGCCCACACCCACGACATGCCACAGCCCGAAGGCACCATCATCGGGGTGGACACCGGGTTCATCGTGCACAACGAACGGACCTATCCCACCCTGCTGCGGTTGTTCGCCGAGCTTGGCGTCGAAACCCAGGATTCCGAGATGAGCATGTCCATCCGCTGCGACGGGTGCGGGCTGGAATACGCGGGGGCCCGGGACGGCGCCCGCGGCATCATCGCCAAGCCCTCCAGCCTGCTGCGGGGACGCTACCTGCTGATGCTGCTGGAGGTCACCCGTTTTTACCGGAAGGCGCGGGAACTGCTCAGGACCGCGCCGCCGTCGGCTGTCAGCGACGAGGTGGAGATGCCGGAACTGACCCTTGGCGCGTTTTTGGAACGGGAGAAGTTCAGCCCCTACTTCATCTCCCACTTCATGACCCCCGTGGTCAGCGCAGTCTGGTCCTGCGATCCCACCACCGCCCTGGCTTATCCCGCGCGGTACCTCTTCACGTTCCTGGGCCACCACGGCATGCTGGGCATCAAGGGCTCGCCGCAGTGGCGCACCGTCACCGGCGGCTCAGCCCGGTACGTCGAAAAGCTCGCCGCGACGCTGGCCGACGTCCGGCTCAACGCACCCGTCACCGCCATCCGGCGCCTCCCCGACGGCGTGGAGCTCGCCACGGACAGCGGGCTGGAAGACTTTGACGCCGTCGTCATAGCCACCCATCCTGCGCAGGCGCTCGGGTTCCTGGCAGACGCCACCCCTGAGGAGAAGGAGGCGCTGGGCAGGATGCCGTACTCGATAAACCACACGGTATTCCACCGGGACCCTGCAGTCCTCCCGGCGGCGGACAACGCCAAGGCGTCCTGGAACTACCGGCTCCCCGCCTGCGACGCCCGCCCGGACAAGGTCCTGGTGAGCTACGACCTGACCCGGCTGCAGCGGCTGACCCCTGCGGACGGCAAGCCCTACCTGGTGAGCCTGGGGGAGTCGGACCTGATCGGCGACACTGCAGTGCTGGAGCGCATGGTCTACGAACACCCGCAGTACACGCCCGAATCCCTCCAGGCCCAGCAGGCCATCACCGCGCTGAGCAACAGCCGGATCGCCTACGCCGGGGCATACCTTGGCTGGGGATTCCACGAGGACGGCGCCCTCTCCGGTGTGCGCGCCGCGGAGAAACTTGGCCGCAGCTGGCCGGTGGCCCGCGCGGAGGACTCCACGGAGTCCTTCGGCGAGGGGGAGCGGGAACTGCTCGCCCCGGAACCTGCATGACCATGGACGCCTCGATCTACCGCACATCCATCTCCCATGTGCGGCGCAGTCCCTTAAAGAATGCGTTCACCTACCGGAGCTACAGCTGGTTTGTGGACGTGGACCAGCTTCCGCGCCTGCCGTTCCTGCTCCGGCCGCTGGCAGTGTTCCGCGCCGCGGACCACCTTGGCGATCCCGACGCCGGCATCCGGGCCAACGTGGAGCGGTACCTGAGGACGCAAGGAATGGAGCCCGACGGCGGCCCCATCCACATGCTCACCAGTGCCAGGGTCTTTGGCTACGTCTTCAACCCGCTCACCCTGTTCTGGTGCTACCGGTCCACCGGCGAACTGCAGTGCGTGGTGGCCGAGGTCCACAACACCTACGGGGAGCGGCACTGCTACCTGCTGCGGACCGATCCCTCCGGACGTGCCTCGGTGCCGAAGGCGTTCTACGTTTCACCCTTCAACGATGTGGACGGCGAGTACCGGATGAAGCTTCCGGCGCCGGGGGACCGGCTGGCCGTTTCCATCATCCTGGACCGGGAGGGGCACCGGCCCTTCGTCGCCACCATGGATGGCCGGCGCAGGCCTGCCACCAGCCGCAACATCCTGGCAGCGGCTTTCGCGGCTCCTGCCGCGCCGCTGCTGGTATCCGCCCTGATCCGGGTACAGGGCATTAAACTCTGGGCAAGACGCCTGCCCGTCGTCGCCAGACCACACCACACCTCACAGGAGGCAGTTCAATGACCATGACGGACGATAACGGCACCACCGCAGGCCGTCTGGAAGACAAGGCCGGCAGCCATTCCACCGGAAGCGTGCCCGAAGCCTGGACCGCAACCGGGGTACCGGCGGCGCCGGCCACCATCGACCCTGACCTGTGGCCCGGTGTTGCCCAGCCGCCGTCGGGCCTCAAGGCCGATGTGGCCGGAAAGGCCGCCGGGCTGCTGTTCAAGGGTGCGGTTAAGCGGCTGCCGCTGCGCGTTGAATACCCGGACGGCTCGGTTCTGGGGACCGGCGGACCGGAAGCCCCCGTGATGACCATGCTGCGCCCCCAAGCTTTCGAGGCGCGGATCGGCGACAATGGCCTGATCGGCCTGGGCGAATCCTTCATGGCCGGCGACTGGGAAGCTTCGGACCTCGCCGCGCTGCTGGAAGTTTTCGCCGCCTCCGTGGACACGCTGATCCCCATGCCGCTGCAGAAACTGCGCTCGCTGTACCTGCCCCGGACCCCCCGCCAGGAACGCAACGCCGAACAAAACACCCGCAGCAACATCTCCCGGCACTACGACCTGTCCAACGACCTGTTCTTCAACTTCCTGGACTCCACCATGAGCTACTCCTCCGCGCTGTTCCCCGAGAATGCGGGGCCGCTCTTCGACGTCCCATGGGACTTCCTGGCCGAAGCCCAGCGGGCCAAGATCGACCGGTTGCTGGACAAGGCCGGCGTGGGCGAGGGGACGCGGCTGCTGGAAATCGGCACCGGCTGGGGCGAGCTTGCCCTGCGTGCCGCCGCCCGCGGTGCCACCGTCTACAGCGTCACGCTGTCCAGCGAACAGCAGGCGCTGGCGCAGGAACGCATCGAGGATGCCGGATACGCGGACCGGGTAACGGTGGCCCTGCAGGACTACCGTGCCGTCGAAGGCGAGTACGACGCTATCGTCTCGGTGGAAATGATTGAGGCCGTGGGGTACGAGTACTGGCCCATCTATTTCCAGACCATCGACCGCGTCCTGGCACCCGGCGGCAAGGTGGCCATCCAGGCCATCACCATGCCGCACGGGCGCATGTTGGCCACCCGCAACGCCTACACCTGGGTGCACAAATACATCTTCCCCGGCGGCTTCCTGCCGTCCGTCCGCGCCATCGAGGGCGTGACCCAGCTGCACACCACCCTGCGGGTGCGGGAGCGCATGGGCATGGGTGACCACTACGCGGCAACCTTGCGTCTGTGGGAGGAACGGTTCCTGTCCCGGTCCCGGGAAGTCGGCGAGCTCGGCTTTGACGCGGTCTTCCAGCGGATGTGGCTGTTCTACCTTTGCTACTCACGCGCCGGCTTCCAGTCCGGCTACCTGGACGTGCAGCAGATCGTGCTGGACCGCCGGGAGGCGCAGCTCTAGCATTCGGGAGGGGCAAGAGGGAGGATTCGGGCATGAAACTGAAGACACTGGCATGGACGACGGCGGCGACGGCCGCCACAGCGGCGGCCGGCGGAGTTGCCACGGATCCACAGAGCAGCTGGTACCTGGGACTGCGCAAACCGGACTGGCAGCCGCCCGCCCTCGCCTTCCCGGTGGTGTGGACAGCGCTGTATGCGGACCTTGCGGTGACGTCTGCCGTGGCACTGGACAGGGCAACTGAACTGGATAGGGCTCACGACAGTCCCGGCCCCGTCAGGAAGGACCATCGCCGGGAGCTGCGCGCGTATCGCGGTGCCTTGGCGGTAAACCTGGTCCTGAATGCATCGTGGAGCTGGTTCTTCTGGCGCTCCCGCCGGCCGTGGCTGGCAGCAGCCGAGGCTGCGGTGCTGGCAGCCAGCAGTGCCGACCTGGTGCGCCGAACGTACCAGCTGAACCGTGCCGCAGGGGTATCGCTGGCCCCCTATGCAGCCTGGTGCGGCTTCGCCACTGCCTTGTCCACGGCAATCGCCAGGCTCAACCACTCCAAACCGTAAGCCGGCTCCGGGCAGCCGGCAATTCCCCCGCCGCAGCCGCGGAATCAGAGGGTCCCCGACCACTACATGTAGTGGTCGGGGACCCTTTTCCTGTGCCGGGAAACGGATGCCGACACGCCGCAGCCCCGCGACACGCTGATCTTTAAATGTGGCTAAGTACTCCACAGGGTGTGGACCCAGAGGGCAAAAAACCCGCGATCACGGGCATTTTTACGGCTCATGCCTGTGGATTAAAGGTGCATTAAATGACATACTTGTAATACATCATCTTGGGGTTCCAAAGAGGCGTCTGCACTACATGTAGTATCTACATACAGCTGGACGGGGACACCGAACCAGCAAAGATTTCAACTAAGGGGACAGGGACAATGACCGTAACGGTTTACACGAAGCCTGCTTGTGTTCAGTGCAACGCCACCTACCGCGCGCTCGACAAGAAGGGCATCACCTACCAGAGCGTTGACATCTCCCAGGACGCCGAGGCACTCGAGCGCCTGAAGGCACTGGGCTACATGCAGGCTCCCGTTGTTGTCACGGACCAGGACCACTGGTCAGGCTTCCGTCCGGACAAGATCGAGGAACTGGCACTGTCCGCCGTTTCCTCCGTGGCCTAGGAGTTCTGCTTTTCCTGCCGGCAACCATCAACCAGCTGAGGTGACTCACGTGGCAGCACCAGCAGCACAGCATGACCACGAGGCCTTGCCAATTCACCAGGTTGTTCCGATCCACGCGGCTCAGCGCGTGGAGGTGTCCCCGCCGGCCGGGCCACAGAAAGAGGCTGCACCGGTTTCCACCGGCAGCCAGCTCATCTACTTTTCCTCCTCATCCGAGAACACCAGCCGCTTCGTCGCGAAGCTTGGCCGTGAGGTGGCCCGGATCCCGCTCTATCCAAAGGACGCACCCCTCCTCGCCACCCGGCCGTTCGTGCTGGTGGTGCCCACATATGGTGGCACCGGGGGAGAGGGTTCGGTTCCCAAGCAGGTCATCCGGTTCCTCAACAACCCGCAGAACAGGGAACTGCTCCGCGGCGTGATTGGTGCCGGCAACACAAACTTCGGGGACAACTACTGCATGGCCGCGGACATCATCGCCGCCAAATGCGAGGTACCCCACCTCTATCGATTCGAACTTATGGGAACGCCGGAAGACGTTACCCGGGTCAACCAAGGATTGGACACATTTTGGACACGACTGTCGCAGACACAGAAGTAACCAGGTCCCAGAAGCCTGAGATGCCCGCCGCCTACAAGGGGCTGGGCTATCACGAGCTGAACGCCATGCTGAACCTTTATGGTCCCAACGGCGAAATCCAGTTCGGTGCCGACCGCGAGGCCGCCCACCAGTACTTCCTGCAGCACGTGAACAACAACACTGTGTTCTTCCATGACCTGGAGGAGAAGCTCGACTACTTGGTGAAGAACCAGTACTACGAGCGCGAGACGCTGGACCAGTACACGATGAACTTCATCCGTGAGCTGTTCAACCGCGCGTACAAGAAGAAGTTCCGCTTCGAGACCTTCCTGGGCGCCTTTAAGTTCTACACCTCGTACACGCTCAAGACGTTCGACGGCAAGCGTTTCCTGGAGCGCTACGAGGACCGTGTCTGCATGGTGGCCCTGCACCTGGCGCGCGGCAACGAGCCGCTTGCCCTGCAGATGGTGGATGAGATCATCGAAGGCCGCTTCCAGCCGGCCACCCCCACGTTCCTTAATGCGGGCAAGAAGCAGCGCGGCGAGCTGGTCTCCTGCTTCCTGCTCCGTATCGAGGACAACATGGAGTCGATCGGCCGCTCCATCAACTCCGCACTGCAGCTGTCCAAGCGCGGCGGCGGCGTGGCGTTCGCGCTGACCAACATCCGCGAGGTGGGCGCGCCCATCAAGCAGATCGAGAACCAGTCCTCCGGCGTCATCCCCGTGATGAAGCTCCTCGAAGACAGCTTCTCCTACGCCAACCAGCTCGGTGCCCGCCAGGGTGCCGGCGCCGTGTACCTGCATGCGCACCACCCGGACATCTACCGGTTCCTGGACACCAAGCGGGAGAACGCGGACGAGAAGATCCGCATCAAGACCCTCTCCCTGGGCGTCGTCATCCCGGACATCACCTTCGAGCTGGCCAAGAAGGACGAGGACATGTACCTGTTCTCGCCGTACGACGTCGAACGCGTCTACGGCATGCCGTTCTCGGACGTCTCGGTCACTGAGAAGTACTACGAGATGGTGGACGATTCCCGGATCAAGAAGACCAAGATCAAGGCGCGGGAGTTTTTCCAGACCCTCGCCGAGATCCAGTTCGAGTCCGGCTACCCGTACATCATGTTCGAGGACACCGTAAACCGGGCCAACCCGATCGACGGCAAGATCATCATGTCCAACCTGTGCTCGGAGATCCTCCAGGTCTCCCAGCCCACCACGTACAACGATGACCTCTCCTACGCCGACACCGGCAAGGACATCTCCTGCAACCTTGGTTCGCTGAACATCGCCAAGACCATGGACAGCCCGGACTTCGGCCTGACCATCGAGACGGCCATCCGCTCGCTCTCGGCTGTCTCGGACATGTCCAACATCACCTCGGTGCCTTCCATCGCCAAGGGCAACGACCAGAGCCACGCCATTGGCCTGGGCCAGATGAACCTGCACGGCTACCTGGCGCGTGAGCGGGTCCATTACGGCTCCGAAGAGGGCCTGGACTTCACCAACATCTACTTCTACTCGGTGGTGTACCACGCCGTCCGTGCCTCCAACCTGCTGGCCATCGAGACCGGACAGACGTTCGGCGGCTTCGAGAAGTCCAAGTACGCGTCGGGTGAGTTCTTCGACAAGTACACGGAGCAGGAGTGGGTGCCTCAGACCGAGAAGGTCCGCGAGCTGTTCAAGAACGTCCACATCCCCACGCAGGCTGACTGGCTGGCTCTGAAGGCTTCGGTCATGGAGCACGGCATCTACAACCAAAACCTGCAGGCGGTACCGCCCACCGGATCGATCTCCTACATCAACAACTCCACCTCCTCGATCCACCCGGTGGCGTCCAAGATTGAGATCCGCAAGGAAGGCAAGCTGGGCCGCGTGTACTACCCGGCGCCGTACCTGACCAACGACAACCTGGAGTACTACCAGGACGCGTACGAGATCGGCTACGAGAAGGTCATCGACACCTACGCTGCCGCAACCCAGCACGTGGACCAGGGCCTGTCGCTGACGCTGTTCTTCAAGGACACCGCCACCACCCGCGACATCAACAAGGCCCAGATCTACGCCTGGAAGAAGGGCATCAAGACCATCTACTACATCCGTCTCCGCCAGCTCGCGCTGGAAGGGACTGAGGTTGAGGGTTGCGTTTCCTGCATGCTTTAGTTGATTCTTCAACTAACTAGTGAAGTACGACGGCGGGTGCCCGCCCGCCGTCGTACGCTTTAACTTAGAGAAAAACCACCCAACGCATAGGGGATGACATGACCGAGAAGGTCAAGCTGCTGAGCCACGTCGAGGCCATCAACTGGAACCGTATCCAGGACGACAAGGACGTGGACGTCTGGAACCGCCTGGTCAACAACTTCTGGCTGCCGGAGAAGGTGCCGCTGTCCAACGATGTCCAGTCGTGGAACACGCTGACGCCCGCTGAGCAGCAGCTCACCATGCGCGTGTTTACCGGCCTCACCCTGCTGGACACCATCCAGGGCACGGTGGGCGCTGTCTCCCTGATCCCGGATGCGCTGACCCCGCATGAGGAAGCCGTCTACACGAACATCGCGTTCATGGAGTCCGTGCACGCCAAGAGCTACTCCTCCATCTTCTCCACGCTGGCCTCCACCAAGGAGATCGACGAGGCATTCCGCTGGTCCACCGAGAACGAGAACCTTCAAAAGAAGGCCCAGATCGTCATGGACTACTACCAGGGCGACGACCCCCTGAAGCGGAAGGTCGCTTCCACCCTGCTGGAGAGCTTCCTGTTCTACTCGGGCTTCTACCTGCCCATGTACTGGTCCTCCCGGGCCAAGCTGACGAACACGGCTGACCTGATCCGCCTGATCATCCGCGATGAGGCCGTGCACGGCTACTACATCGGCTACAAGTTCCAGCGCGGCCTGGAGGCTGTTTCGCCGGAGCGCCGCCAGGAAATCAAGGACTACACGTTCGAGCTGCTCTTCGAACTGTACGAAAACGAGGTCCAGTACACGCACGACCTCTACGACGGCGTCGGCCTGGCCGAGGACGTCAAGAAGTTCCTGCACTACAACGCCAACAAGGCGCTGATGAACCTGGGCTACGAGGCCATGTTCCCGGCGTCCGTCACCGACGTGAACCCGGCCATCCTTTCGGCGCTGTCGCCGAACGCCGACGAGAACCACGACTTCTTCTCCGGGTCTGGCTCCTCCTACGTGATCGGCAAGGCAGTCAACACCGAAGACGAGGACTGGGACTTCTAAGTCCGGCTTTCATCATCACCAAAGGCTGCTGTTCGAAACGGCCCCGCACGTCCAGTGCGGGGCCGTTTCAGCGTGGAGCATGTTTCAGAGCCAGGGGCTGTGATTCCCCTAGAACAGCGGCGAGGACACCGCGGGCATGTCGCCGCGTGGAGCCGGGAACCGCCCTGCCAGCCGCAGCCGGGCGCTGCGCGCGGCGAGTGCGGCGATCTCTTCGGTGCTGAGCAGGTCCGCCAGGTTCCGCCGTAGCTTGCCGGTCATCGGACCCAGCCATCAAGTCGTCCAGTCCGCCCATCCGTCACCCCTTGCCTACTCACGCTAATGCTTGGCCGGCGGGAGCAAGAGAGTTGAGCGAACCTTCACGGCTGTATCCGGCCAGCTGGCTTTGCAGGAGCCGGCGGGTAGTTGAAGTCTCGATCAAGGCTGGTTGAATCCCTTGCTCCGGGAGGACCACCCCGCTTGGATCGGTTCATGAGGACACCCCCGGGCAACCATCTGACTGTTGGCGCCGTGACCATCGAGGCCGCGAAGATCCGCAGAGTGAATATGAACTCCATCATCGACCTAGGATTCTTCTGCGCCCCTGCCCCGGGCTCTGCGCTGCCCGCTGTTGCGGACGTCAACGACCTCATTGCGGGGATTTCTCTTCCTTCGGTGCCCCACCAGCGGTTCCATGCCGTACAGGTCAGCCAAGGAATTGCGATTTATGTGTCTCCGATTTCTCCCAGCTACGCTGTTCGGATCGCGCAGACCATCGCCGAATTGCTACAGCCTTTGGGCTTCACTGGGAGTATCACGGCATGCGCGGACAGGCCCGGTCCCCGGCCCCGCAAGCGGCCGCGGTTTGCCTACAACGCCTCCATCTGCGCACCTGACGCCGCGTTCGACAACGACTGGATGCCGCTGGCATCCCGGGCCGTGAAAGACAACCAGTCGTGTTGGGCCGTTGGATCGCCGGCGTTCCCGGCCTTGGTGGATCGCCTGACCAGGTGGGCTGCGGACAACACCACAGGCCCGATCCTCGCGGGCCTCCACTTCACGATGACTCGGTGCGAGCCCGATCAGGCCGCCGCAGTACTCAAACAGTGCTGTGGAGATGTCGGATGGGCCAATCTGCTCTTTCCCACCAAACACGGTGACTGGTACGCGAACTTTTCACGCGAGGGGTGGATTCATGTCGGAGTCGAGTACAAGGACGGGGCACCGGACGGCCTCAACGTTCTCACTGCGTTGCTCCAGGACCTGGCGCCGTTGTACGACTACGCCGCAGTCACGCTCAACCATTTCGGGGCCGTCACACCGAACAGCGTGATGATAAGCCCGCATGTTCCAGGCCCCTCAGACTCCGAGTTCGCAGCTGATCATTCCTTCGTGAAGACGCTGGTACCCGGAATTTTTGCCTTTCAGGTTCTCGGACCCGGGCATCACGACCTGATGCCGGAGGACGCCTGGCACAGCTTCCCCCTCGACGAGGACAAAAGGATGGTGATCTCCCGGACCCCGAAGGCCTGGTGGGGGCGCCGCGAGCGCTTCCCCGACACTGGCTTCGATGCCCTACGAGAGGCAAACAAGGACCTGCTTGGTAAATGGGCCGGGCCGGTCGCACGGCCCGACCCTGCATGACGGCCATGAAGCCGCGACTAGCGAATAAAGCGAGCATGACAAGGGTTGCCAGGGTCGAACTATTGGCCGTGGAAGGGCGCGTTTCCAGCCGCATGCCGGGCGCGAATCTGCAGCTTTGGGGATACGTCTACGTGCCCCTTGACAAGCACCCCTCTTTGTCCTTATTAGACACGCTGCGTATCAAGTTCGGACGTATTGATAGTTCCCACGCGCCGAACACGGCGAATGACCGAGCGGGATCAGCTCGCGCTATTTGCGGCATGCGCGTACGGGTTATCCTTGCGAAAACTGGCGCCCGGCTTGCTCCGCTGATGGCCTGACGTCCAGCCTTGAGTCTGCTGCGCGATGGAGGTAGTGGTTGTGACGGAATATGACGTGCTTGCCGAGGTGTACGAATGGCTCATCTGGGATGCAAAGTTGCCTCCCGCCGAGTTTGCTGCGTCGTTCGATGACGTCCTCAGTCTCCTGCCGTCGAACGCTCACGTCCTCGACTGTTCGTGCGGAACTGGACAGTTGGCGGTTGGCCTCGCCGGTCGTGGCATGCAGGTTGTCGCAACTGACGCCAGCGAAGCGATGGTTCGCCGGACTGCAGAGTTGGCTGAGGAGTTCGAGGCCACCGTCCGGGCCGTGCGGGCGAACTGGGAAGAGTTGCCCGACCATTTCGAGGACGAGACGTTCGACATGGTGTTCTGCGTTGGCAACTCGCTTCACCATGCCGCGGGCGCGACAGGCAGGGGTGCTGCTTTGAAGTCGATGTCACGGCTTCTGCGCCCTGGCGGGCGCTTGGTGCTGACATCCCGCACTTGGGAACTCGTGAGGGCCAGAGGGTCCCGGCTGGACATCTGGGACCGACTCGTCCGCCGGAACGGTCGCGATGCCCTCGTGGTCTACCGCTGGGAGATTGCGCCGCATTGGGAGGATAAGCACCACATCGAGATTGCTATCGCCCAAGTTGATGCGACTGGGCTGGTTCTTGTCCGCTCGGAACTGCTGTCCTGCTGGCCCTATCGGTACGAGGAGCTCGAAGTCGAGCTGCACCGGGTTGGACTCCGGACGGAACTGAGCACGTTCGATCTTGAGGCCGAGAACTACATGGTGGTCGCGGGCAAGGTATAGAAGCCGGGGTCTTGGTCCCTGGCCGGTCCGCGCGGTTGCTCACAGGACGCTTGCGCCCTCTCATCGGCGTGGGCTCAGGTGATCAACGCTACGCCTCGGACGAGGAGTCCTGCTGAGTGCATTACGGCGAGCGGACACGGCATTCTTTCATGGCGTAGGAAATCAATCTCGACAGCGAGATCGTGGCAACGAAAGTTCTTCAGCAGCGAAGCGCAGGCTCAAGGCCTCGGGAAGAGGATCATGATCACAACGTCCCGCCTTACTCACAGATGCCTCGAATGTGTCAGTCATGGAGGCCGGCTGGGCCAAAACGCACGTCCCTCACACCCAGCAGCTACCCAAGATAAGAGGGGCATGTGGCGCATTGGCCGGCAGGATCTTGAGGACTACATCGCGGAGGCGTACCGGCGCACCGCTGAACGCATCGCTGCCGGCGAACTGCAGATGACGGGTCTGAGGCTGAGGCAGACTAACGGTGACTGGTTCAATTGCCGACCGGCCCGAACCCCTCTCGGTGGGAGTCATCGTCGGCGGGTTTACTGTCGAGAGCAGGATATGGCGGGACGCTCTCGTGCGGCTATCGCGGGCCGTGTCAGGTATACGAAATCACCTTGATTCAAGCTTGAACATCAACGTCGAGTTCCAAATACCTGGACATCTCATCGCTCCTGATTTCCAGGGAATTCGCACCGGAATGTTCCGGAAAGCCGATCGCCTCCTAAAGATTCAGGTAGCCGTACCGGTTAATCCACCGAATGACCCGTATGCGTATGGCGTGCAGGCCATGAGAGATGCCGTTGACATCGCTGAAGCCTGGTCCGTGTGACGGCATGTCGAACTCGACCCTTCACCGTTACGGTCACTGCTCGCCATGCTGCGAATCAATGGCGAGCAGAATTACTCAGACTGCAAACGCATGACCGCCGGTAACCCCGGAGGGTGATCTGCCGTAGCGGAAGCTTAGGTCGGCCCCTAGACTCTCGCCATGAATGGCGGCAACTGCCTTCGGGCCTACGAATTGGAGTGCTTGGCGTCGTCGCCTTTGCCTTCTACGTTGGAGTGCTCCTGCTCATCTTTCGGGAGGGCATCGACGATGCGCTGTTTAGCGGGTTGTTCTACGCGCTGATCTTTGTTGTAGGCGCCTACTTCACCCAGAAACGTTTCCGTAGGACCGCGGCGAGGCTAGATGAGCACGGCCAGTCTCTGATGTTCCTGCGGTATCCAAACAGTTTGCCGGGTTCCCTGAGCGGCGGCTGGCAGATGGGTATCCCAACGCCGGCTCCAGGCCGGGTCGACTTCCAGCCGGCCGTGGACGACGAGCTAATCCCCTGCGGCCGCAGCCGGGCCCTCACCGGGCCGCGTATCGCCGAACTGCCGCCACGAATAGCCAGCCGAAATGACAACAAGCAGGCTGTCCCATTTGGCTTCCAGATCATCACGCTGGACTCCGATGGCGGAGTTATCGAGATAGCCGCCAGTCCAGCGACGCTTCAGAAGATCCAGGACACCGTCGAACCGGTATCCTCGTAGCCAGCCCGCCACAAGATCCGGTCAAGCACCTTGCCTGGGCCGGGAGTCGGTGGTTCATTTCAGGCATGCAAGCCGCGCAGAAAGATCCTCAGGCAAGGAAGTCTGCGGCCTCCACAGAGGAAGCCCGACGAAGGCTGATACGCATCGCGTACTGGTCCCTGCCGTTCATGATCATCTTCGCGGTGTGGAACTTTATCCCAAACATCTCCTTGCCTTGCCTGATCGCAAAAGTGGCCGTCCAGACCATATTCGTCATCGTTCTCGGAACGGCTGCGATCCGGTTCTCGCTCTGGCAGCGCGACGAATACGGGCGGGAACGCGGCAGGGATCCGAAGCACCCGGAGCGGTTTCCGAAGGACCGACGGAACGATGGTCGCCAGTAGCGGCGCTACGCTGAGCCTGTGGAACGCGTGCTGCTGGACCAGATGATCCAGACCGAAGACCGATTACGGACAGCTGGACCTGGTGTGGGACGAGGACGGCTGCTTCGATGGCGACCGAGACAGTCGTACGGTGGGCGGGTCAAAGGTCTCGTGCCGTGGTCCACTCGAGGGATGTCGTTGTCCTGTTCGTGGACACCCAGCCGGCGGGCGCCATTGCCTTCCACCACGACTTCCTGGTCGCCGACGACCCGAAAACCTTCTTCAGGCTGACCGGGACTAGGGGCAAGCTGGATTAGGCCTTACTGATTGGCTCTTCTTCTGGTGCTTCGCGGAGGCCATGATTAGCTTTACGGCCCTATGCGCTGGCCAGCAGAAGACGGCTGGGCAATTCCAGAAGAGAACATCATATGATCCGGAAACTGCTTTGCAGATGGGGGGTGGCCATCGTTGGCTAGCCCAAATGAATGACGGTGAGTACCGCCGTCAATGTAGCTATTGCGGGAAGAAGGATCCCAGTAATGCCCGCTGGTCGGGGAGGCTCTCCAGCCGCGACCACCCCCAAGATCCCCATAGCCGCGACTACTTCTACTAAGCAGTGGATCGCGGTTTTTCCCGGGATCATCGGCTCGTCCAATCGGAGTTCGTCATGTTCTCAGACTTAATGTGCAAGCTCAACATCCATCACCAGTGGCACACAGAACACTCCGACGATGGAGACCTGTACAGACGCTGCCTTCATTGCGGCAAGGATGGAGCCGACTGGGACGGTGCCTCAGACAACTGGGCGCTAAGGCGCTGGTGGTAGGACTGTGCAGAGGAATGCAGAGCAGGCAGGGTTACTTAGGACGTCGATCGCATATCTAACGATTGACCATCCCCCTCGGGTCAAATGAAGGCCCTCATGGAGATTTGAATTGGAATCGACCTGATCCAGGCCCTGCTGTGCAGGCTCTGGACATACGGCATGAGCGATGCGACGAACACACCGAGGACGGCAGCCTGTACAGGGGCTTTCTCCGCTGCGGCAAAGACGATGCTTAACGGACAAGGGCAGCTTTGGTGCTTGGTCAGACGGATGAAACTGGGTACGGCAGTTCAGGTCACGCCCGCCGTCGGCGGTAGCGAATATCCACTGCTCCAAAACAAGCAAAGAGACGCCCCCAGTTCCTACAGGCCTATGCTGGCCCTCCACTTTTACGGCCCACCAGCACCCCCCTTCGCTCCCCGAATGCCTTACCCGCAGCGGCCCAATCTGCCATCTTGGTGCCGGGACGGGACCACAAACCGAGAGGGACAAATGATCGGTGCATGGGGCTACTTGCCATTTGAGAACGACGACGCGCTGGACTGGCTCGACGAACTCGAAGCCGGCGAAGCGGAAGTCGTGCGGAAGCACCACAAGCCAGTCGTGGAGCGGACGTCCGTGATCGTCTGAAGGCGCAGCGCCGGGTTCCAAGCAGCACACGCGCAGTAGATTGCTGCGGCGCTGCAGGGCTTCTATCATGGTTCCACCGGTTCCTCTCTGCGCCAAACAGGGACGGTATTGAAGGTCGCGAGTGCCATGGTGAAGAAACCTCTCAGGCACCGGACGGATGAAGCGACAAAGTCAGAGAACGGCAGCGAGCATCACAGGCTGCATCTGACGGAGTGGCTGCGGCGCGAGGACGAGGGCCTAGAGCGCGGATACAGCAGCATCTTTCTCAGTTACCACGACCGGCCGCTCGCGCCTGAGGCGACTTGCATCCAGGGGCACGAGATCCAGCCGGGGCAGGACCACTGCAAGCAGGGGCACCCTGTCGGGTAAGGACGCCCCTCAGCGCAGCACCCAACCGGGACCGGTGCTTTGTCAGCTGGCTGGCTTGCAGATGCGGTCCAGGGCCTCGTTCAGGGTTGACTCGATCTGGCCGTGCAGGAGGTCACGCTTGTCCTGGGTAGAAGGATCTTCGAGCCCCGTGGGCATCGGTGGTGTTGTGACGGTCATCGCCGCCTGGTACTGCCCGTCTCCGCTGCTGACTGCTACCGTCTGGTAGTCATCGAATGCGCCTAGGCCCTCGTGCCGGGACTCTTTCGAACATCCATCCGCGTGCTCCCACAGGCCCAGCCCGTACGGGCTAAAGCCGGGGCTGGTCTTCATCTCGTGCAGTGACGCCGCAGAGACCGCTCGTCCCTGGAAGAGTCCGGCCATGAGGAGGTTCAGGTCTTCCATGGTCGAAACCGCGCCGCCTGCCGGGCTGCCGTCCGCGAAGGGGATGTCTGTGGTGTCGATTCGTTCACCGCGGAGGGTTACGTAGCCGTGCAGCAGTCCGGCCTCGTGCGGGTCGACGTGATCCAGGCTGGTGTGCCTCAAGCCAAGGGGGTCAAAGACCTCCTCCTGCATGACCTGGACATAGGGCTTGTGCCGCAGCGTCTGGACCAGGAGGCCGAGTGCAAGGTAATTAGTGTTCGAGTACTTGAAAGACCCCACACTGGCCGAGGTCCAGGGAAGGGTCCCTGCTAACTTTAGGCCCCGCTCCATCGTGAGTGTTTGGGAGAAGACAGAGCGAATGTCAGCATCCTTCGGCAGTGCATCGTTGACTTCGGGCATTCCGGACGTGTGGCTCAGCAGTTGCCTCACGGTTATTGGTCCCGGAGGCTTAAGTGTGGATGTAAAGCCTGGAATGACGTCGTTGACGGGATCGTCGAGGCCGATCAGGTGATCGTCGACGAGCTTCAGCACCGCTATGGCTGTCATCGTTTTGGTGACGCTTGCGACCGCCACCCGGTCCGTGGGCTGAGCCTGCGTCCTGGACTCAAGATCGCGCACACCGTAGGCCCTGGACCACTCACCCCCGGGCCAGCGGATCTGGACCACTGCGGCTACCGCGCCCTCATCCAGGAACAGTTGGACCTGACTTTCCAAGGGAGCGAAGGGACTGGGCGAAGGTGATGGCGGTGCGGGCTCATCGGTGGAATAGGTACAGCCAGACACAAGGAGGATGACTGCGAGCGACGCCCGCCTCCACACCTCATTCTTCGTGTTCATTGCCGCATCCGCTCGGGACGAGATGACAGGTTAGCGGCCGCCCACGGCACCCCGTCCGGCCAAACCTGTGGCGGCACCGTCGCCCCAGCCCCTCAATCTTAGGACTGACCGGCGCGGTGGGGAACCCTTCGCGCACTAGCCCAGCCTCGTGGCGACCCGTAGATTGCGGCCAAGAGGCGGGTCGCGTCACCACCCACTGATGACTTCCTGCCATCGCTACCCGGTCAGTTATCTTTCCTTACTTCCAGCAGGTGCGATCCGACGACGTCTCCCTTCAACTTTTGCCGGTACACCCGGGGCCATGCAGAGGCCATCATTGAAGGGCCAGAGCGCTGCGATTTGAATCGGAGACTGTCATGGCCAGGCCATGCTCGGGGCCGGTGTTCTCTGAGCAGGGACGAGACCAATTCACTCGGAAAGTGTAGCTTTGAGCACTTCACCAACAGCCCCCTAGTGCGTCTTTTCGGGCACGTGGGGCCGAGGCTTTGGCGCACCAGCGGGGATGACCGCATTCGCCCGACGGGGGGATTCACCATCCGTTCCCCGTTGTCCAAAAAGGGGGAGCATTTGCTCCTGGCATCTCTTGTGGTCATTGTTGGCTGGGCGTAACGTCCGCAGCATAAGGGTTGCCTTTGGAGGCCTCCATGCGTGTGTTGCTACGCCGTTTCATCTCCATGACATCAGTCTTGTCCGTTTGCCTGGGCCTTTCGGCGTGCACTGCCAGCGTGGCGCCAGCCCCCGCACCGACAACGGAGGCTCGCACAGTCCCACCGATGCCCACGCTCCCAGCGCAGCCGGACAGCGGCGACATCGACCCCGGTACATACCTCGTCACCAGCTTCAAAGAGAATTTCGAGATCACCGTCCCAGACGGCTGGGTGAGTGAAGACGGCGATGGCCTGGGAAAGGACGACCCGGATCAGCCGGATGACTTGGGGGTCTTCGTCGGTTGGTGGCCCTCCAACCATGTGCCGACCGACGCATGCAAGTGGCAGGGCGCACTCGTCGAGGTCAATCCGTCGGCCAAGGCCTTCGTCGACGCGATGACGGCGCAGACGTCAACGGCCAGCACCCCTCCCGTCGAGGTCATGGTGGGCGATTACTCCGGCGTCGAGTTCGACCACTCCGTGGAGGGCGACGTGAACATCAAAGCCTGCGACAACGGTCAGTTTTGCGTTCACTCAGAATATTCGAACCTATGCACCCGCTGGTACTCGAGCACCGCTGAGCGCGAAACCTACCGGGTTGTCAACCTGCACGGCCAGCGCGCTATGTTCTGGGTGGTCCAATTCCACGAATCGATCAATTCGGAGTTGGCAAGGGAGGCACGCGCCGTCTTCGACTCGATCGTGTTCAAGCTGCGAGAAGTGTCCAGCTGATGCGATAGGCGGCGATCACAAGCCGAACATTCGGCACGATTGGCATGTCGAACACGCCGAAGACGGCAGCCTCTACAGCCGCTGCCGTCGATGTGGCAAGGACGACGATGACCGCTACGGCGGGCGTCGCGGCGCCGAGTTCAGTAAATGGCTGGGGCCGACCGGAGGAGGCGGATTCGGTTAGCGGACAGCCCGCCATCTCCTTCAAGCTTTGAGTAGGCGGCTGAAGGCCAGGTGGAGGGGCCGAATCCGCCGCAGCCAGAGCGACCTCGACTTGCGCATAAATGGGTCCCGGCGTTGGGCCGATGCCGGATGCTCCTCGGCCCAGGCCACGACGATCGTTGACATGTCCATAAATTCGCGGGCGTCGGCGATCACGGCCGACCATTCCGGGGACTGCGTCGCTGCCGCAGCAGCCTCACGGCTTTCGAACCAAACTTCGCCCAGGCCTGCATATGGAGGGTCGGCTCCATCGAGTGCCGGGATACAGCGGTTCTGAACATACGCCTGCACCCCCGGAACGGCCAGCACTAGGGGGACATGGCGCGTTAGCCACCGCTGCACGGCCTCTTCATGGTCCAGTTCCCTTTGGACCTGCCAACTCGTCAGCCTCTTGATCATGAACGCCTCGCATACACCGGATAAGAGCGGAGCCTCAAAGTATCAACTGACCATGAACAGGTCCATAAGTCGTTAGCCGGCACGTCCAGAGTTAGGCGCTGAGATGTCATCCTGAAAGATACTGTCCGGGCGGGTCAGGGCCTGTCATAGTGGTGCCAGTACGCCGGAAGCCGAGCGGGGCAATTGATGGAATCAGTTGGCCGGGCTGCAGATGTGGTCAAGGGCCTCGTTAAGGCTGGACTCGATCCTGCCGTTCAGGTAGTCGCGCTTGTCCTGGGTGGAGGTGTCCTCGAACTCCGTGGGCATTGGTGGGGTTGTGACCGTCATCGCGGCCTGGTACCGCCCGTCTTCACTGCTGACGGTAACCGTCTGGTAGCCCCAGAACGAACCCCGGCCCTCAAGCCGCGCCTTGGCCGAACATCCATCCCCATGCTCCCACACGCCCAGCCCGTATGGGCCAAAACTGGGCCTCGTCACCATCTCCTGCAGGGTCGCCGAAGAAACGGCACGCCCCTGGAAGATTCCCGCCATGAGGAGGTTCAGGTCTTCCATGGTGGATACAGCGCCGCCAGCCGGGTTGCCGACCGCGAAGGTGTTGTCCGTGGTGTCCACGCGCTCACCGCGCAGGGTTGCGTAGCCGTGCAACAGTCCGGCCTCGTGCGGGTCAACGCGGTCCAGGCTGGTGTGCTTCAAGCCAAGGGGGGCAAAGACCTCCTCCTGCATGATTTGCACGAAGGGCTCGTGCCGCAGCGTCTGGAGGAGGAGGCCGAGTGCAAGGTAATTAGTGTTCGAGTACTTGAAAGACCCGACGTCGTCAGAGGCCCAGGGGAGAGTCCCCGCCAGTTGCAGACCCCGTTCCATGGTGAGTGTTTGAGTGAGAGCCGGACGGAAGTCGACCTCGCGTGGCAGGGCATTGTTGACTTCGGGCATTCCGGACGTGTGGCTCAGCAGTTGCCTCACGGTTATTGGTCCTGGAGGCTTAAGTGTGGATGTAAAGCCCGGAATCACGTCGTTGACGGGATCGTCGAGGCCTATCAGGTGATCGTCGACGAGTTTCAGCACCGCTATGGCCGTCATCGTTTTGGTGACGCTTGCGACCGCCACCCGGTCCGTGGGCTGAGCCTGCGTCCTGGACTCAAGATCGCGCACACCGTAGGCCCTGGACCACTCGTCCCCGGGCCAGCGGATCTGGACCACTGCGGCTACCGCGCCTTCGTCCAGGAACAGTTGGACCTGATTTTCCAAGGGAGCGAAGGGACTGGGCGAGCTCGACGGCGGTGCGGGCTCATCGGTGTAATAGGTACAACCTGAGACAAGGAGAATGACTGCGAGCCACGCCCGCCTCCACACGTGATTCTTCGTGTTCATTGCCGCATCCGCTCGGGACGAGATGGCAGGTTAGCGGCCGCCCACGGCACCACGTCCGGCCAAACCTGTGGCGGCACCGTCGCCCCAGCCCCTCAATCTTAGGACGGAGCGGCGCGGTGGGGAACCCTTCGCGCACTAGCCCAGCCTCGCGGTGGCGAACCCGTAGATTGCGGCCAATAGGCGGGTGACGTCACAGTCCTCAGATTGTTGACTGCCTCCATGCTGTGCCCGGGTCAGCGATCCTCTGTTGTCACATTCAAGTGCGCTTCGAGGACATCCCGGACCGAGGTCCACTCATGCGTGCCGTAGCGGTCGTTGTTGACGTGATGGAGTTCGGCTTCGCCGCTGAACATGCTGACGAAGTACTGCATACCCTGCCACGCGGGGAAAGCCTGGTCTTTGTCCTTCGACACGCGCCGGCCGATTCTGCTCACGGCCCCTAAGAGACTGGTGGTACCGGCCCATTGCAGGGAAAAGGGTGTCCTCGTGAGTTCGGTCATGGTCCGGGCGATACTTCGTGCCGTGACTCGGTCGCCGGCTACCTCGACGACCCGTGGTGCGTCCTCGTCGAGGGCGACAAGCGCGACGACGCGTGCGACGTCGTCCTTGGCCGTGAAGTCGAGAATCTGGTCCGGTGAGGACCAGAACAGGACCCGGTGACGCTTGAACAAGATCATGGGCGCCTGCCCGGTGAGCATGTCGGCGAACGCCCCGTTCAGTACTGAAGTCACGCGGATGGGGGCGGCGTCGAGTTCGGCGGCGAGCTCGCGACGGAGCTCGAAGTTGCGGTTGCTGCCCGGGGTGATCCGGCGGTAATCCGCAGAGTAGTCCGACGGGATAAACCGTGCCACCCCTGCTTCGACGGCGGCCGCGAGGAGCGCCCGCTGCGCGTCAACAACGACCGGCCGTGCACCGCTGACGGCCGAAATGACCGTGTCGACACCGGACAGTGCTGAGGCGAGGCCAGCCCGATCCGTGTAAGCGACCTCGTGGATCTCCACGCGGCCGTTCCCGGCGTAGATGCCGTGGGCCAGCCCGGTCCCGGGGCGCGTCAGGACCCGGACCAGGGAGTCGCCGCGTAGGAGTTCGCTGACAATGCGCTGGCCGAGGTCACCGGTGGCTCCGGCGACGAGAACGGTGATGGCAGTGATGATGTGCTCTTCTCGGTGGGGATGGGCGCTGCAGCCCGATAGGAGCAGCCGCCCCCAGGTTGTCCAGGTAGACGCCGTTCGAGCCGGGCCCTCATGCAGAAATGGTACTCGGCGAAGAAGCAGTGGACTGCCCCGTTGAATTGGCCGGCAAGAGCTAGTCCGTTGCCCTGATGTCCTTAGAACAGCGGCCAGGGCACCGCGGGCATGTCACCCCTTGGAGCCGGGAACCGCGCTGCCAGCCGCAGCCGGGTGCAGCGCGCCGCGAGTGCTGCGATCTCTTCGGCGCTGAGCAAGTCCGCCAGGTTTCGGCCCAGCTCACCGTCCAGGCCTTCGATGACGCGGTCGACGCCGTCGACTTCCTCGTCGGTCAGTCCGTCTCCCAGCCACCCCCACAGCACCGTGCGCAGCTTGTGCTCACGGTGAAAGGTAAGCCCATGGTCCACGCCGTGCCGGTGTCCGCCCGGCATGGCAAGGATGTGGC
Source organism: Arthrobacter sp. SAFR-179 (assembly GCF_059414945.1). Classification (NCBI taxonomy): domain Bacteria; kingdom Bacillati; phylum Actinomycetota; class Actinomycetes; order Micrococcales; family Micrococcaceae; genus Arthrobacter; species Arthrobacter sp. SAFR-179. Next base: position 421,049 of record NZ_JBPFDM010000002.1, on the reverse strand, counting down.
CGCCTTTGCGGTCGGCGTTGTTGACGACGACGTCGAACACTGCCACGCGCCTGAGCTCCGGCGTGTCCTCGTGTATGAGGGCCACCATCCGCCCCGTCTCATCCTGTCCCTCAAGGACGTGTTTCCACCCGGTCTCCGGTTCGTCGTCGGCGGCAACGAGATCCACGGCGTTCTGGTCGGGATCAGTCTCCTGCCACAGTTGCACCATTCCCTTGCCTAAGGGACCATCGCGGAGCCAGGTGCGCGGCACCACGTTCCAGCCCAGGACCTCAGAAACCAGGTAGGCGGCGACCTCCCTGTGGGCAAGGAAGCCCTCGGGGAAATCCCACAGCGGTTTCTCCCCGGCTATCGGCTTATAAACCACCGTGGTGTCGCCGATGGAAGCAAGGAAGGTGGCATTCGACGCCGTTGTGATGCGCCCGGTGAGCGTCAGCTCGGCCGTCAGGAGGTCGGGTGCCGGCATCAAACCTCAGGCAGGGTACAGACGTGTCCGTCGGGGTCCACTGGATAACCGCAGAGCGGGCACGCGGGACGTCCGGCTCCCACCACCTCACGGGTCCGCTTGGCGAACGCGCGGGCCGTGCCAACCGGCATCCGCACCAGCAACATCTCAGCCACCTCAGTGCTGTTCCCATCGGATGGTTCGTCGTCATCGTCAGCATCGACGTCGCTGATCGGGTATGCCTCGATGACCACCTGCGCCGTCGTCGGGTCCCAACCCAAGGTCATGGCCCCGGTACGAAACTGTTCCTCGACCGCCTCGAGCGGGTCATTGTCCACGAGTTCGATGGGAGTACCCGTGGGAATGCTGAAGGGATTGCCCTCAAGGGCGATGAGCTGATCGAGGATTTCGTCAATCTTCCCGGCAAGCTCGGCCGACTGTTGCTTCTCAAGGGCGATGCTCACAATTTGCTTGCCTGTGCGCACCTGCAGGTAGAACGTTCGTGCGCCTGGAAGGCCGACGGTGCCGATGACGACCCGGTCAGGCCAGGCAAACTCGTGAACTTGTGTGGGCATGTGAGTATTTTAGGCACACGAGGTTCACTTCGCCGTTTGCCCCGCACCGCCGCCCACCGGCGCATCGCCGGAGTTGATGCCGTTTGACAGCCACGACAGGTCCCCTGCGTCCGTGTTTGTCGCATAGATGGTGGGCCGACCAGCACCATAGTGCACGATCGATACGGAGGCGGGGCCCACGTTAATGCGCTGGAACAGATCGAGGTGCATACCGAACGCGTCGGCGAGGATGGACTTGATGACGTCACCGTGGCTCACAGCCGCCCACACGGCTCCCGGCCCGTACTCGGCTTCGAAGGCTGCATCATGCCGCCGGATTGCCGCTACCGAGCGGGCCTGCATCGCAGCCATGGATTCACCGCCGGGAAAAACGACGGCGGACGGCTGCGACTGCACAGCAGCCCACAGTTCTTCGGCGGCGAGATCGCTGAGCATGCGGCCCTGCCACTGGCCGTAGTCGCACTCGGTGAGATCGGGATCGGTCGGCGCAGAAGGATTACCAGGCTGGCGGTCGAGGATGAGCCTGGCGGTTTGCTGGCAACGCTCGAGGGGGCTCGATACCACCCCGGCCAAGGGCACGGCAGCGAGCCGGTCTCCGGTCAAAGCTGCCTGCTCACGCCCGATCTGGTCCAGACTGACGCCTGCCGCCCGGCCCGCCAGCAGCCCGGCGGCGTTGGCTGTGGTGCGGCCGTGCCGCACGAGGATAACTGTTGCCATCCCTACAGCCTAACCAGCCTTCTCCGCCGAGTCCCGGCGTCGAACGGGTTGTTCGAAATCCGCGGCTACCGGTGCAGGTGCTCCTGCCAGTCCGTCGGTACCTTGTCTGCCGGTGCAGGTGACGGCTGCTCCAGGGGCCTGGACTGGGGATCCGCAAGCCGCGGGCCGCGGAAGAACTTCTTCGTGGTGTGCTCGTAGAACCAGTTCTCGCCGGGTTCAAAGGATCTCATGACGGGGTGTCCGGCGCTGCGGGCATGGGCACTGGCATGCTGCGAGGGTGAAGAATCGCAGCAGCCGATGTGGCCGCATTCGGCGCAGCGGCGAAGATGCAGCCACCAGCCCGGACCATCACCGCTCAGGCACTCCAAACAGCCCGTTCCACTGGGGGTGGCGGTGAGGCTGATTCCCTGAACAGGGCGACTCTCCATGGAGTCCTCCATGTCCATCCCTCCGGTTCTGCTGACGTTCATGTCATCCCGATTGCCACTGATTGGAGCAATTCTGGCACTATCTCCGCGCCCGTGGAATGACTCTGGCTCCCGGGCGAAGGACCGTCCCGGAGGGTAGACAGCACCCCCTGTTGCCGATCACAAAGCGCGAGTATCGTGAGCGCCACCGAACCATTGAACCGGAAAGACGGCGGCCATGGATGACCCGGTTCCGATCATGCTGATTGCCACCACGGACGCGACCTCGCGGCGCATTCTTGGGGATGAGTTACGCCGACGGTACGGTGCCGACTACGAGGTGGTGGTCTGTGACGGCCACGCGCACGGGCGTGCGGTGCTGGAGGGGCTCCGCCGCTGGAATCGCCAGGTGGCCCTCATCCTCGGGTGCTACGGACCGGCCGACCGCGGGGGCCTTGATTTCCTGCGGCGTGCCTATGGCTTTCACCCGGCCGCCAAGCGTGGTGTCGTGGTGACATGGGGTGACTTCGCAAGCGCCCCGACTGTCTTCCGCGCCGTGGCACAGGGGTACGCCGAACTGGTGATCATACGTCCCGAACGATTGCGGGACGAGGAATTCCATGGGGCTATTACCGACGCCCTCGACGACTGGCACCTGGCCCAGGGGGTCGGGTTCGAGGCGGTCCGGCTGATCGGGGAAGTAGGCGACGAAAGGACGCACACGTTGCGGGACTCCTTGAGCCGGAACCACATCCCAGCAGTCTTCCACCCCGTCGGGTCCGAGACGGCGGAACGGACGTTGGAGGGCCTGGACCTGCGTGATCCCGTGCTGCCGGTCATGGTGCTTGAGTTCACTGCTCCGCCCATTGTCCTTGAGAACCCCACCGACCTGGAGATCGCCGAAGCGATGGGGGTGACCCGGCCGCCTCCGGCGGACAAGATCTTCGACGTGGTGGTGGTGGGAGCCGGTCCCTCCGGTCTCGCGACCGCCGTTTATGCTTCCTCCGAGGGCCTCTCCACCATGGTGGTGGAGGGTGAGGCTGTGGGCGGCCAGGCGGGCACCAGTTCGCTGATCCGGAACTACCCGGGCTTCTCCCGCGGTGTGAGCGGCGCCCACCTGGCCTACCGCTCCTTCCACCAGGCCTGGACCCTGGGCACCGATTTCCTGTTCCTGCGGAAGATCGAGGGGCTCCGCGTGGACGGAGCACTGTACGCCGTCTCGATCTCCGATGGCAGCAAGGTGCATTGCCGCACAGTGGTGGTGGCCACCGGAGTGGATTACCGCCGGCTCGGCATACCCCAATTGGAAGACTTGGTTGGCAGAGGCGTCTTCTACGGGGCAACAGTCTCCGAGGCGCCGTCCATGGCCGGGAAGCATGTTTGCGTCGTGGGCGGCGGCAACTCGGCCGGACAGGCGGTTCTGCACCTTGCCAGGTATGCGAAGAAGGTGACGCTGCTGGTACGCGGGTCCGCGCTGTCGGCCAGTATGTCCGAGTACCTCATCTCCCAGCTCGAGGCCACCCGGAATGTGGCGATCCGCTTTGGCACCGCCATCGTCGGGGCCCGTGATCAGGACGGTTTCCTTGCCGCCGTCAAGGTAGCGGCATCCGGAGCGGGCGATGCAGTCCCCGGCGAGGAGATCGAGGCGGGCGGCTTGTTTGTGTTGATCGGTTCCATGCCGCGGACCTCCTGGCTGCCCGAAACGGTCGAGCGGGATCCAGCCGGGTTTCTGCGCACGGGCGGCAGGGATGTCAGTTTCGGCGGGTCCGCCAAGCCGGACAGGGCCCCGTTGGCGCTGGAAACCAGCATGCCCGGTATTTTCGCGATTGGCGACGTGCGGGCGGGTTCGATCAAGAGAGTGGCTACCGCGGTGGGGGACGGTGCCACCGTGGTTTCGATGCTTCATGCCTACCTGGCCGACAACCCCCTGCCGGCCGCGTCCGTTGCCCCTGGTGGGGCTGCCGCGCCCGGGGAACTGCACCGGTGATGTCTGCTTCAACTGACGCTGCACCGTTGATCCCGCCGATGCGGTGGCTGCTCTATGCCGCTGCGTTCCTCGTGTTTCTGGCCGGGCTCGTGCTGTTCGTCTTTCCGCTCCAAACTGATGAATTCTTCGCGTGGACGGTCAATCCGCCCATGACCGCGGTCTTCCTCGGCGCCGCATACTGGTCGAGTGCCGGCCTGGAGGTGACGGGCGCCCGGTCGGCGGGCTGGGCTTCGGCGCGGCTGGCAGTCTGGCCCGTGTTCATCTTCACTGCACTGACTTTGGGCGTCACCCTGCTCCATATCGATCGCTTCCACGTGTCTTCAAATGCTGCCCCCACCGCCCGTATAGCCACCTGGGCGTGGCTGGCGATATATGCCCTGGTGCCCGTGGCCATGCTCATCATCGGCAGGATGCAGATCCGATCGCGGCGTTCCGATCCAAAGTCCCTGACAGCGGGACCGCCTGTGCTGCCTCCTGCGCTCCGGCTGCTCCTGGCAGGAATCGCTGGGGTACTGCTCTTGTATGGCGTGGCGCTCCTGGCAGTACCCATTCAAGCCGCGCGGTGGTGGCCGTGGACACTGTCCGAGCTGACAGCGCGGGCCATCGGAGCCTGGCTGGTCGGTCTGGGGTGGGCGGCCGGGCAGGGCCAGTTCAGCCGCGACCTCCGAACCGTCCGCCCCGTGGCCCTGACCTCCGTTGCGTTCGTTCTTCTTCAGGCGCTTGCACTGCTGCGGTATGGCGGCGCCCTGGCGTGGCCGAGCGGACCGGCGATCGCCTTCGTAGCCGTACTGGTCGCCATTGGAGCGGCCGGCGGGTGGGCACTCGTGCTCTCGGGTTCGACGACTTCCAGAGGTCCGGCTGCCGCTGCTTGACCGGCAAGCTTCCTGGGCTGCTCATATGGCGGCGGGGAGGTTAACCGCAGCCTTGGTAGGCTCCGGGCATGGAGAGATGGGACCGGGGCTGCCTGTCTGCGGCGCAGGCCGCACTGGTGGCAGGGTGGCTGGGCGCGCCGGAATTCGCTGAGGACTTGTCGTGGGGGCTGACGGACACGAAGGTTCTCAAGGTCCGTGTCGGCGGCCTAACGAGAATTGTGAAGGCTGCCGGCCCGGATAATCATCACATCGGCCGCGAGATAACCGCTCATGCCACTTATACCCGCCCGCTGCTGGCTGCCGGCCTCGCCCCGCTTATGCTGCACTCGAGCCGATCCGCCAACGTTCTGGTCCTTGAATATCTCGACGGGGACCTGGTGGAAGACACTGCCAAGGAACTGGACGGGGGACTGCACCGCCAGGCCGGGAAGCTGTTGAGCATGCTCCACGCAGAGGATCACCGGGTGGACGATCAATATGAAGCCCGAGCCACGCAGAAGGCCCTGAGCTGGCTTGACCGCCCCCACAGGATTGATCCGAGGCTGGAACGGGACGCCCGGCGGCACCTGATGGACTACAGTCCTTCGCCGGTCAGGGTGGTTCCGACCCACGGTGACTGGCACCCGCGAAACTGGATCAGTCATGAAGGCCGGCTCAAGGCAATAGATTTCGGCCGCTTTGACTTCCGGCCTGCCGCGAGCGACTTCTGCCGGCTCTCAGCGCAGCAGTGGCAGAAGGACCCGGCCCTCGAATCAGCATTCCTGGACGGGTACGGCGAGGATCCACGGGCACAGCATCCCTGGCGGATCGAAGTGCTGAGGGAAGCAGTCGGCACGGCCGTGTGGGCTTTTCATGTGGGCGACACGGCCTTCGAAGCCCAGGGCCACCGGATGCTGGGCCAAGCCCTGCAGAATTTTCCAGCCGGCAAACCCCGGGGCTGAATGAACGCACAGAGCCAACCCCCAGGGCTGGGTAAAGCGGGCCTACTCCACCAAGGAGTAGGAAGAGCCCGACGGCGTCCGCTCCAGTAGCCCAAAGTCGACCAGGTAGCGGCGCAGCAGCACAACGTCGTCGGTGTAGCTGAGGAGCCGTTCGTTGACTTGCCTCTCTGAAAGCTTTTCTCCGGGCGCAATGACCTCACCCGCAATCCTGGCAAGGAGCTCCCGCCGTTCCGCCACGTTTGCCGGGTATCGTTCAATCCGGCCGAGCCGCATGAACCTGTCGAGTCCCATCCGGGGCTGCCGGTGTGGCTGCTGGGCGAGCAGGTCGCGGAATATCGAGTCCGACGCCACCAACTCACCTGAGGCGCTCTGGTCCACCAGTCCGGCTTCCAGAAGGCCGGCGATGGCCCGGTTCCGCCGCTGCTCCTTTACTTCAGGCAGGATGTTGGCAGGCGCAGCCCCGAGCACAATCTGGGCGTAGGCAATCCGGGCGTCGCCGTTGCCGAGCGTTGCCAGGACCCGCCGCCAATGGGGTCCGCTCATTCTCCTGCTTCCAGCCACGTCAGTTTCCCCTGGCCTAAAAGCTGGTCACCAGTTCGCCGAGCACCTCTTCGAGCCTGCTCGGATCCGTGGCGTCATAGTAGTGAGCCCCGCTGGACCTGGCGATTTCCCGGAGAGTGGCGACATCGGCGCCGGGCCCGTAAGCGAGGGTGAAGACGAGCACCGGCGTCGAGTGGTTCTGGTGACTCAACTGCTCCGACAGCCCGCCCAGGTCCCCAGGGTGCCTGGTATCGTTCTTGCCGTCACTCAACAGCACAATCGAGTTGATGAAGGTGTCTTTGTATTGCTTCGCCTGGTCACTGGCGAACCGGCTCACTGCTTCGAACAGGGGCGTTGCCTCCACAGCCTGCAGCCCGTTGAGTTTGCTGATGAGGTCTTCCTTATTGGACTTCAGCGGAGCTACCGGGGTCACGACGCCGGGTTGCAGGGGACCATCGCCTTCATGGGAGAAGGCGGCCAGCCCGATCTCATCGTCGCCGGCAAAATGCTCCAGCGCCTTGGCAACGGCATCCTTGGCCCGTTGCAGTTTGGTCACCCCGGGCTCCTGCACCATTGAGTCCGAGACGTCCAGCAGGAACAAGGCCCTGGCCCGCTTTCGGACCTCGGGGAAGCTGTCCTTGATGGCTGCAAGGGCCTCCGCTGTGGGCAGCGGCAGCGGCTGCAGCGTTTGGGCGTATTGTCCGGTTGACGCCACCCCGGCATCCACGGCCCCCTGCGCCGACCGATAGCCTGAGGCCTTCACAACGTCCTGCCCCTGTTGGGTCACTGCGAAAGCAAGGAAATCCTGGGCCGCCGATCGCAGCTGGCTCCCTACCCAATCTCCCTCGAGAATGGCCGCAGGGTTGTCCGCGATGTACACCCCGTCCTGGGGGTAAATCGCTTTGAGCGGCTCCTTGGGCGGGGGCCCTGAGTGCTTCGTCTTGCCGTCCTCGCTGACGACTCCCCGGTTGTAGTCCCACACCGATTTTTCATCAACGATCACGGCGGAGAGGAATTCCGAGACCCTGCCGGCGTCGTCAGCCTGCCTGGCGTGCCACAGGAAGTGCTCCGGGGTGGCCATGTAGTGGCTGGTGCCCAGTTCAACCGCGCGGACTTTATCGACCAGCGGCGCCGCGTGGAGGTCCATGCCGTCCACGCCGCCTGCGCTGCCGCCGGCAGCACCATAGGAAGCAGTAAGGGCCATCAGGCCCGCCGTTGAGACGAGTGGACTGGCCTTCCCAAACTTGAATTTCCCCCAGTCGCCATGGCCCAGGCGTGCCCAGATGTCCTGCTCCCCGGCCATTTTGAAGACTTCGGACCACGACGGCGCCTGCTTGTCCCAGCCGAGCGCGGCAGTCATGGTCTCCGGCATGGCGACAACGATGGCGCTGCGGGCCACGCTGGTTCCTTCCTGCCGGACAGGGCTTCCGCCGTCAGCTGCAGCCGCGATCCGCAACCATGCTGAGGAGTCCGGCAGCCAGAGGGACGGCTTGTCACCGGCGGCCATGCCGGAAAACTTCCCCGCAACCTTGCCGGCGGCCACTCCTGATTCGTCCTGGGTCACCGCCGGAGTCACGCATTTGCCGTCAACGCTCCGCGGTTTCGCTGTATACCCGGCCGCCAAAGCCCGCACCATGTCGGCGTTCTCGAGTGAAGTGAGGATCTTCAAGGAAATGCACGGCGGGTTTCCGGGGACTGATGCCGGGCTGTCCTGCGCCAGGGGTGGGCCCGCCGGGGGCGCACCCCCGGCGTCCCGATTTCCCTCTGAGCCGGCGGGGAAGATCAGCATCCGAAGCACGAACGCGCCGCCCAGGATGAGAAGTGCCACGGTGCCCGCCGCAACGAACCAGATCCAGCGTGGATAGCTAACGTCAGCTGCTGCGTGTCGGCGGCCCATGCTCGTTTCCTTTGAAATCCGCCGGGTTCCCCCGGTGTGAATGCAAATGATGAAACTGACCCGCGGCGGTCAGACCGCAGTTGCGCCTTGCCCTGCCCCAACAACTGGATACGCCCTTTGAGGATAACCCCGGAGTATGTGATCTGTGGGTGCCCTCCCAGAATTTCGATCAGCCTTGTGGTGTTCCGCAGCATTCAAAGGATTACGCGGGAGACCGTGGGCCTTCCACGGAGTCAGCCGACGACGTCGAGCCCCACAAGGTGCGCGCCCTCACCCTGGGCGAAGACCGCCAGCCCGTTGCCCGCCGGGGAGGGGAACACCAGGTCCGTTACCGTGGCCAGGCCGTCCTGGGCAAACACCTCCACGGAGCAGCGATCCAGGTAGACACGCAGCCGGAGGCTGCCGTCCTGCAGGGGAACTTCGACGGTTTCAATAGAAGGGAAAGCATCATGGAACCGCACGTTCCCCGACGCCCGGCGGTCCAGCCTGAGTATTCCGTCAGCCACGTCATAGCGAATGACGATTTGTTCGGTATCCACCGACCGCACCAGCAGCCCCACGCTGTCTGCAGTGCCCGGCCGGAACTCAACATCGATCCGTGCCGTCTCCGCCGTCGGAGGCAGCGCCAAAACGCCGGGTGCCAAGGCCTGCGGTCCGAGCTGGTACTGGACAGTCCCAAGCCCGCAAAATGGGTCGACGGCGCGCTGCCGCAGTACCAAGGTCCCGTCCACGCGGATGAGCGAGACTTCCCGCGGCAGCGACATGGCGCTACGCCAGGCCCCGGTGGGCGTCTCCCGGGCATAGTCCCAGTTATTCATCCAGCCGATCATGACGCGGCGCCCGTCGGGCATGTTGCTGAACGAGACGGCGGCGTAGTAGTCCCGTCCCCAGTCCAGCCAGCCGTAGTCGCGCATGCGCGAGCCGTCGGTCTGGAGGCCCTCGGTGACGGTCGATTCGGACCGGAAGGCCACGCCGTCGAACGTTCCCAGGAAGTACTGTCCTGCTGAGCCGCCGGCGATGCCACCCGGGTTGAGGTTCACGATGAGGACCCACCGGGTGTCCTGCGGGTCCCCGTTCACGGCCAGCTCGAAAAGGTCCGGGCATTCCCAGACGCCGCCGGTGGCGTTGGCGGGTCCGAAAGTGCTCAGGTGTTCCCACGCTTTCAAATCATTGGACTTGTACAACACCACCTGCCGCTGCACCGCCTCCACCGCGACCATCACCCAGTAACTGCCCGCGCCGCCGTCGTACCAAAAGACCTTGGGGTCACGGAACTCTGCTGATTCGCGGTCCAGGACGGGGTTGCCGTGGTACTTGGCCCAGGTGAGCCCCTCGTCCAGGCTGTACGCCAGCGACTGTGCCTGCCGGCCGGCCAACGGGGAAGCATCCGTATAGGCGCTGGTGTAAACGGCCACGAGCGGGGGATTGGCGGCTGTGCCCAGTCCACTGGTGTTGAACTCATCGAACACAGCCGAACCGGAGAAGATGGCCTCGTGCTCATCGCACGCAATCGCCACCGGCTGCTCGTCCCAGGTCAGCAGGTCCCGGGAGGTGGCGTGCCCCCAGGACATGTTGCCCCAGTCCGGGCCGAAAGGATTGTGCTGGTAGAAGAGGTGGTACGTGCCGTTGAGGTACACCAGCCCGTTGGGGTCGTTGAGCCAGTTCCGCCCGGCGGTGTAGTGGAAGGCGGGCCGGAACGGATCGCCGGTCGCGGCACCGGTGGCGCCCGCCGCCGTCGTCAATGAATTCATGCTCAGCCCTTCACCCCGCTGGAGGCGATGCTGTTGACGAACGAACGCTGGAAGGCGATGAAGAGCACCACCACCGGGACCGTGATCAGGGAGGCGTAGGCCATCACCTCGCCCCACGAGACGTTCAGCTGGAAGAAATACTGGATGCCGATCATCACAGGCCGCAGCTCCTCCGACTGGACCACCATGAGCGGCCAGAGGTAGGAGTTCCAGGCCGGCAGGAAGGTCAGGATCGCCACCGTCGCCGTGGCCGGGCCGGCCAGGGGCATGACCACCTGCCGGTAAATCTTGAACCAGCCGGCGCCGTCGATCCGCGCCGCTTCATCGAGTTCCTTGGGAATGGACTCAAAATACTGGTGGTACAGGTAGATGGAGAACGCGTTGGCGATGAACGGAATGATCTGGACCTGGTAGGTGTCCAGCCAGCCCTTGGAGAATTCAAGGCTGAAACCGTTCAGCTCAAAGTAGGGGAGCTGGTTGACCCACCACACCAGGGGCAGGGCCAGGGTCTGGAACGGCACGATCAGGGTGGCCAGGATCGCGGTGAAGACGATCTTCTTGCCCTTGACCTGCATCCGGGACAGGGCGAACGCGCAGAGGCTGTTCACGAAGATCCCCAGGACCACGGTGACGGCGGAGACGCCCACGGAGTTGAGCAGGAAGCGTGCGGCCGGGACGCGGTCGAAGACAGCTGCGTAGTTGTCGAAGGAGATGTTGCCCACCGGCAGGAACGCCGCCAGCGAGGACATGTCGCCGAAGATCTGCTGGTCCGGCTTCAAGGAGGACACCAGCATGAAGACGATGGGGAAGGCAGCGACGACGGCGAAGAGGACCCGCACCAGCATGGTGCCGGCGCTCCTGAGAAGCAGTTGGTTTTTCATGTCAGTCTTTCTCCCGCGTGAGGTAGCGCTGCACCGCGGAGACGATCAGTACAAGGACAAAGAACACCAGCGAGATGGCGGATGCGTAGGACGTTTCCTGCTGCCGGTAGCCGGACCGGACGGCCTCGTAAACGATGGTGGTGGTTGAATCCATCGGCCCGCCCTGGGTCATCACGCTGATCTGGTCGAACAGGCCCAGGGCCTGGATGGTGATGGTGACCAGGACCAGACTGCGGGTGTGGAACAGCCCCGGCCAGGTGACGTACCGGAATTGCTGCCACCGGCTGGTGCCGTCCAGCTGGGCCGCCTCGTACAGCTCGCCGGAAATGCCCTGCAGCCCTGCCAGCCAGATGATCATGTGGAAGCCGGCGGCCTGCCAGATGGAGAGGATGATGATGGCCGGCATGGCGGTATTGGGATCGCCCAGCCAGTCGGGTCCGCTGATCAGTCCGAAGCTGACCGTGGAGAGGATCTCGTTGATCAGGCCGTCCTTGCGGTACATGAACAGCCACAGCAGCGAAACCACCACCATGGAGGTGACCACCGGCAGGAAGTACACGGTGCGGAAGAAGTTCACGCCCCGGAACTTCTTGTTGATCAGGAGCGCCATCACCAAGGCCAGGCCTGACTGTACCGGGACAATGACCACCGTGAAGTAGGCCACGTTGAGCAGTGCCCGGTAGAACGTGGGGTCCGTAAAGAGCCGTGCGAAGTTGTCCATTCCCACGAATTCGACGGGACGGGGTGAAATGAGCCTGGCGTTGGTGAAGGCCAGGCCGAAGCCGAGGATGGCCGGGATGAAGACGAAGGCCAGCAGCAGCACTGCTGCCGGGGCGATCATGCCCCAGCCGCTGAGCTGGTCGCGGCGGAAGCCTGGGCGTCGGCGTGGGTTGGTTTTGGCGTCCGACGGCGGCAGCACGGGTTTTGGTGCGTCCGGAACGCGGGGACGGGTGGGGAGGGGAACAGTTGCCATGGGATTCTCCGATCGGCCGGGCCTGGGAGGCCTGCACCGTTGGGTACGGGCCTCCCGCGGGTCCGGCTATTTCTTGTAGCCGCCGTTGGACTTGATGTTGGCGTCGATCGCCTTCACGGCCTTGTCCAGGGTTGACTGGGCGTCTGCCCCGTTGAGGATGTCCTGCGTGGCTTTCCCGAATTCGGTGGCGATGAAGGGGTAGGCGGGGGTCTCCGGCCGCATCACGGCGTAGTTGCGGGAGAAGTCCATGAAGATCCGGTTGGCCCCGCCTTCGGCGAAGGCCGGGATCTGGGCGGCAGCCTCGTTGCTGGCGGGAATGGCGCCCGTTGCCTTGGCCACCGCCGCGATGTTCTCCGGTTTCAGTGAATAGGAGAGGTAGTCCATGGCTGCTTCAGAGTTGCTGCAGCCGCTGGTGACGCCCCACTGCCAGGAGGCGCCGCCGATCTTCGGGCCCTTGCCCAGGTCCACCGGCGGCATGACCACCAGGTCATCGCCCAGTGCCGCCTTCGCTTTGTCCGCAGCCCAGGAGCCGGTGTACACGATGGCGCTCTTGTTGTTCAGGAAGTCCTGGGTGGAGTCCTTTCCGCTCTTCTTGGCCATAAAGCCCTGGTCCGCCAAGCCGCGGAACCAGCCGGCCCACTCCACCGCCTTGTCGCCGTTCAGCACGCCATCGGCACTCTGGAAGCCGTCCCTGTTCACCAGGTCGCCGCCGAAGGACTGCAGGAAAGGGGAGTAGGCATAAGGCAGCCACTCGCCGGTCCCGGCAGTGCCGATGTCCAGGGGATAGTCCCATTTGCCCAGCGCCTTGAGCTTGGTAAGGGCATTCTGGAACTCTTCCTTGGTCCACGGCTGTTCGATCGTGGCAGCACGGACGCCGGCAGCCTTGAGGTCCGAGGCGCGGGCCATCATGGCCAGCGCGACGTCGTAGTAGCCAACCGCGTAGGGTTTTCCGTCCCATTCGGCCACCGTGCTGGGCAGTTGCTTGGAAAGGTCCGTGCCCAGTTCCAGCGGCTTGAGGTAGCCGGCCCAGGCCCAGTTGGGGACATTGGGGCCGTCGATGTCCACAATGCATGGCAGCTTCCCGGCCGCAGCTGCGGAGACCACGGAGTCGTTGTATGAGTCCTGGGGGAAAGCCTGGACCTTGATCTTCACCTTGTCCTGGCTGCCGTTGTAGGAGTCGACGATCTTCTGGACGGCGGCCAGTTCGTCGGGGTTGCCTGCATTGTGGGTCCACAGGGCAATTTCTCCGGATCCTTCCGTGGAGGAGGAGGCGCTGCCCTTGCCGCAGCCGGCGAGGGTAGCAGTGAGTGCGGCGGCGGCTATGCTGGTCGCGAGGACCTTGGTGAGCGTCTTGTTCATGGGTCGGTCTTTCTGCTTGGACACAGTGGAGGGATTGATGGGGTCCTGCCGGGAACGCGGTCGCTGCAACGGCTGCGTTCCCTTTTTGCGGGTGTTACTGAGCACCGGGTCCGCTGTTTCGGATCCGGCTCAGTCTTTGGGTGGTTCAGTCTTGGGGCGGAGCCACAGACTCCCGCTCAACGAGCGGGCAGGTGATCTTTTCCTGGATGCGGGCGGCGTCCGGGTCATCAAGTTCGGCGAGGAGCTTGAGGACGGCCCACCGGCCCATCTCGTAGTGCGGGAGGGCCACGGTGGACAGCCCGGGCCACAGGGCATCCGCGATCAGTTCGAGGTTGTCCACCCCCACGATTGAGAGCTCCTGCGGCACCTTGATGCCCAGGTGGCCGGCCGCCTGGTAGGCGCCCATGGCCATTTGGTCGTTGAAGCAGAACAGCGCCGTGGGCCGCTCCGTTCCGGACAGCAGCTGCAGTGCAGCTTCCCGCCCTCCGGCCGTGCTGGGATGTGCGGCCACCAGGCTTTCTTCCGCGAGTTCGAGTCCGGAACGGACCAGTAGTTCGCGGAAGCCTGCAAGCCGCCCGTGGGCCGCCGGAATGTCGTCCTCATTGTTGATCATGGCGATTCTGCGGTGGCCTGCTGCCACGAGGAGTTCGGCAGCTGATTGGCCGGCGCCAAATTCATCCGGTACCACAGAGGACATCCTGGGATCGGCCGTGGCCGCATCCAGCACGACCGTCGGCAGACCGTTCAGCTCGCCTGGAGCGGACACCAGCTGGTGGAACATCCGGGCGTAGATGACCCCGTCCACCTGGTGCTGTTGCAGGGCCCGGATTTCCTGTCGTTCGAGTTCATTGTCCAGGCCGGAGTTGACCACCATCAGCAAGTGTCCGTGCTCGGAGGCTGCGTCCTGTGCACCCTGGATCATGGCACCGGCAAAGGGAGTGGTGGTGATCTCATCGCTGACCAGGCCGAGGATCCGGGAGCGCTGGTTGCGCAGTCCACTGGCCAGCCGGTTGGGGGCGTAGCCGAGTTCTCCGGCCACCGCCTTGATGTGCTCCACGGTGCGGGCGTTGACCCGGGAGCTGTGCGCCTCGCTCAGGGCATGGGACACGGTGGTGACGGAGACGCCGGCAGCTTTCGCCACGTCCCGGATGTTTACCTTGGTCGCCATTGACTTCATTCCTTTGCAAAACGTTTTGTATGTTGCCTGCATCACTATATGCAAAACGTTTTGCTCCGGTCAAGGCCTCCGCAGCCGCGGCGCCTAAAATGGCTGAATTAGTCCTCGTCCGCTTTGGCGTACAGCGCCAAAAGATCGCGGCTGAACTGGTGCGGCGATGTCTCGCACGGACTGTGCCCGCCCCTGTACACCCCGATGCGGGCGCGGATGGCCTGTGCGAACAGCCGGTGCAATTGAAGCGGCCACAGGTCGTGTTCGCCCACCGCTACGAACTTGGGAATCGGCGCCTCCGCCAGCTGCTGTCGAAAATCCGGAACCTTCTGCATGAGGGTGTAAATGTCGCGCACGGCCGCGCGGCGCGTGAAGCGGAAACGGTAATTGACGAACCGCTGCCGTCCCGGGGGCACATGGACCATCCGGCCGCTGCGGATCCCCCAAATAAGGAGGGCAGCGCCTGCCCGTCCATTCACCCAGGTGCTCAAGCGGCCCAGATGGCTCACGCCCCTGAAACCCTGGCCGGGCTCCGGTGGACAGCCCAGCAGGGTGAGGGACCTGAAAAGCTCCGGCCGCTCCACATAGGCCATTTGCGCGATGATGCCGGCGAAGGAATAAGCCACCACGTGGACAGGGGTGGCAGTGGACATCATGACCGCCAGGAAGTCATCCACGAAAAGCCGGTAGTCGTAGTGCTTCCGGGGCGGCTCCAGGTTCTCCGGGCCTGCGCCTGCTGACTGGTACTGGCCGGCCAGGTCGTAGGACAGCGCGAAGTAACCGGCGTCAGCCAGGTCAGGCATCATGAGCGAGAAATCCTCTTTCGAACCGGTGGCCCCGGGTACGAGGAGCACACAGGGACTGTCCGGATCACCCAGCGCCAGGGCCGCCAGCCTGCCGCTGGGAACATCGATGGCGAAACGCACGGAGCCCGGCGGCGGAACAGACCAATCGACGTCCCCCAACTCCGCATCCAGGAGCGCGGCCGCATCCACCAGGGCAGAACCGAACTCCTCAGGGTCAACCCCGTACTCTTTCCGGTCCGGCTCCGCCATGGTCCCAAGATAACCCGGGAAACCCTACGGCTGGCCGCTCCCGAGGATGCGCCGCGCATCCTCCTGCGCCTGAAGGGCCGGATCGCTGACCACTTCACCACTCAGATGCCCTGCGGCCAAGGTGATGCGCCGGAGTTCGGACACCGTGAGCGGCGGGTTGGCGCCGTGCGCCACCGCATGGCAGTTATGGCAGACCGGAATGAGGTCGGCGATGGGGTCAAACTGGTATCCGCTGCCAAGCATCGCCGGTGGCACCACGTGATGCACGGCAATGGCTCCTGCGCCGGCCTCGCCGTAGGCGGACTCAAAAGTGAAGCCGCAGGCCGCGCACGACGTGCCATGGAAGGCCAGGCAGGCGCGCCGTGCGTCCGGGTCCCGTTCAAAGCGGTTCACCTGGACATGGCTGACGGCGCCCGGCGGCCAGGTTCCGGCCATCACCTCGGTGGGAGCCGTCGTCGTGGGGCCGTAGTGCTGCCACAAGCGTTGCAGAACGGGCCCGGACGACGGCGGCAAGCTCACCAGAGAGGGTGGATTCGCCATATCCCAGGGGCCGCCGGGGAAGGCTTCCCGAAGGGTCCCGGGACGTATCTGTTCACCCAGCGGCAGCAGTGAATCGAAGGCCACAGCAATGTACCAGTCCGTGGCACCGGCAACCTCGCCTGTTGCAACCTGGTACGGCTCGGACGCCACCCACCCGTGGCCGATCAGTCCGCTGCCCGCATCATTGCTGCCTTGCAGCAGGAGCCAAGCTTCGCTTCCCGGGAGGATGTCAGGGCGGGAGCCGATACGCCAACGGTCCAGGTACCTGCCGGACTGAGCCACCTGCCCGACGACGGCCTCATAGTCCCAGCGGCGCAGCCGCTCCAAGCCGCAGCCAAGGATTACTGCCACTGCCCACCGAACCCGGCCATGCGTCGTCGACCCCCAAGCCCTTGCGGCGGAACCTAGATCGGTTCCTTGGCCAGGGCCTTGGTCTTGGCGGGCGTTTCCCGGCCCAGGCGTTCATCAAGCGTGACGCGCAGCCTGGCCGCAGCAACCTGGACCCGGTGTTCGGCGGGGGTGGCTTTTTTCCCGGCAGGCTTGGCGGCGCTGTTCCGGGGAGGGTGGACAAGGCGGTGTTCAGGCGATGCTGCACTCATGGTTCAACCTCCCTGGCATTGTCTTTATCCGTTGTTCCATTCTCGCCTAAGTTCCCACCGTCGTCCACGAACGCCGTCTCCTGCCCCGGCGCTGCGCCAGCTTCCTCATCGTCCCCGTTCTCGTCACCGGACACACTCTTCCAGGCGATGTCGAACAACTCGAGTTCCTCGGTGCGTGCCAGTTCACTCCTGGCCAGGACTTCCAGCGTGGCCAGGCCCAGCGCCTTTGTCCCTTCATCGGGATCCAAAGCCCGGTCCAGCGCCCACTGGGTACGGCGCCACCACTCAGCGCGGCTGTCTGCTTCGGTCTTTTGCCGGAGGGCGTTCGCGTCCGCTTCGCGTTTTTGGTCCAGCGCCGTCTGGTCCGCAGCCGTACGCTGCTTGAGCGTGCGCCAGTTGATGTAGAAGGCCAGCAGGGCTGCGACAAGGACGGCCAGCGGTCCCAGCCCCGCGAGGATGACCCACCAGTCCGCCGGCCCGGAATGGACGATGACGTCCAAGGGGCCGGGGGAAGGGGCAGGTGTCACCACACCAGCTTAGGCGCAGGTCCCGCGGCAGCCGGGCCGACACTCCTGCCGCAGCCTTGCTCAGGCACCGCGCCGGGAAACGAGGACCGGCCCGTGGGCATGGTGCAGTACTGCGTGCGCGGTTGACCCAATGGTCTCCCGGAGGACCCCGCGGCCCTGGGAACCCACCACCACTATCCGCGCTTCCCGGGCGGCCTGAAGGATGGCGTGCGGGACCGAACTGTCCGTGGGCAACCTGCCGTCGACGGCAGCATTGGGCACCATGGTCCGCGCGTGGGCCAGGGCGGATTCAAGGACTTCCCGGGCATCAGCCCCGGAGTCCTGCCCGTCCTGCCGCGGGTAGCCGGCGGGCTCGTGGCGGACGTGGACCACCGTGAGGGGTGCGTGCCATGCGGACGCCAGGCCGCAGGCGTCTTCCAGGGCTGCTGGCGAGCCCGATGCATCGACGGCAGCGACGACGGGTCCGGCGGGATGGGTGTCCTCCCGGACCACAGCAACAGGGCAGGCCGCAGTGGCCGCCAGCTCCAGGCTCACGGACCCCACCAGGAGGCCCAGGAAACCGCCCAGACCGCGGCTGCCGACTACCAGCATCCTGTCACCGGCGGAAAATTCTGACAGCTGTTGTGCGGGCAGTCCATGGAGCAGGGTGCTGCGGATTTCAAGGCCAGGTACTTCCGCTGCCGCATGCGAGACGCCCTCCTCCAGGACGGACTGGGCGGACTGTTCCAGGCCACTGCCGGACACACCAGGGACAGGACCCAGGTGCCTTGTCAGCAACGGCCACATTGAACAATGCACCACATGGAGCGGCAAATGGATGGCCCGGGCATGGCGCGCCGCCCACCGGACGGCACCCGCCGCCTCGTCCGAGCCGTCATAACCGGCCACAATGTGCACCGAACCGTGTGTCATGTGGCAGCGCTCCTCTCAGGCCGATCTTCGCTGGCGGGACCTTCGCCCCTTTGGCGCGCCGGGCCACTGGTTCCATCCTGAATTCAGGAATCCTTCTGATTCTAGGAAGCGGGGAGGGATATGGGCACCATGGTGGGCCGGATAGCCGTGATCATGCTTGCCCTGGCTGCCACCCTGCTGGGGGCTGCGGCCCCAAGCGTTGCCACGGCCCCGGCAGCCGTCGTCGTGGAAGACACAGCCGGTGTACTGGACCGGAACACGCTGGTTCCCGCGATCGAGAAGATCCAGTTCTACGAGCCCACGCGCGTTGCCGTCTTTACGTACAACGGAAAGCCTGAGGACAACCTCAATGAAGAGGTCCTGAAGTTCGCCCGTGACAGGCACCCTGAGTGGATCAGCGCGGATGGACAGAAATGGGCAGATGGGCTGTTCATTTTCGCGCTCGACCCGGTGGGACGCCACGTGGGCACCTACATGGGCGAGGACCGGAAAGTGTCGCTTGAACAGCGCAGCGACATCCAGGACGCCTCGAAGGACCTGTTCCGCGACGCGCAATGGACCGACGGCACGGTGGCCGGAATCCGCCGTGCCGCCGAGCTCATCAACCAGCCTTGGTACAGGTCTGCCGCCTTCCTGATCACGGCATGGATCACCGGGGGCCTTGCGGCCCTGGGCGCGGCGGCATGGCTGATTGTCCGGGCCGTGACCAGGACGTCCTGCCGTAAGCAGATCGAACGCGGTGACCGGAGCTACTCCAACGTCAGCATGGACCTGGACGTCACGGAACTGAATGCCGGCACCATCCCCGAATCATCCCGATACGGCAGCCGCGTCCTGGAGAAACACCGCACCTTCCTGAGCCGCTATGCAGCCGCAACGGAGCTCTCCAACCAGGTGCACGCGCTGGGCAAACGGGCGCTCAGCCGGCGGAAGAACCTCAAGCTCGCCCGCCAGTTCGCGGATGCCGCAGCAGAGCTGGATGCCCTGGATGACGTCATCGCCGACAGCAACGCCCTGCTCAACCGCGCCGACACCTGGCCTACCGCCTGGGACCGGCAGCTCGCCCCGTTCCGCAAGGACCTGGCGGGGCTTGAGCAACTCCTGGCAAAACGCCACGGGGAGGGGGATTCGGCCACCGCCACGGCGCTTCGTTCCTTCCGAGACGGGAGCCTCCGGGACATCGAAAGGTGGACGGCGGAACTGGCCGACGGGAGTATCAGCCCGGAAAAGGCCCTGGACCGGCTCTATGAGACACGCATCCGGCTCTCGGAGCTGTTGGAGAACCATGCCGAAACCGTCATCCAGGGCTTCGCAAAAAATGAGCGCGAGGCCCGCCTGATGCGCGAGCACATGGAGACGGCACACGGGGGCCTGGACCACCACAGGCAACGGACCTACGAACCCAGCATCCTGGGCACGGTGTATCCGTCATACAACTTTTTCTCCGTGGCCACGTTCAGCTCCGGCTTCAATACCGGGGTCAGCAGCGTCAACTCCGCAAGGGGCGGCGGCAGCACCACGGGGTACGGAAGCAGTGGCGGCAGTTTCTCGGGCTCCGGCAGTTCGTCCAGCTTCTAGCCGCAATTCCACCACCGGTGCAGGCACAGCGCTGGCCGCCTGCAGCCCTTCGGGTTTCGTTAGCGCCGGTTCAGAGCGCGCGTCCAAGACTGCGGCGCAACAGGAATGACCCCAGAACCAGCAAAGCCGCGGCCATCGCTGCCAGAACGCCCAACTGCGGCAGGATGTCCGTCAGCGTGCCGCCGTGCCGCTGCACTTCGGCGAAAGCGTCATAGGCCCAGCGGTGCGGCGTCAGGAGGGATACCTGTTGAAGCGCTCCGGAAAAGAACTCCGGAGGCACCATGGACCCGCCCAGGCCGGCCAGCACCAAACCGAGTCCTACCCCCACCCCGGAGGCTGCCGCGTCATTGTCCAGGACGGAGCCGATGACCATTGCCGCCGCAGCGGAAACCGCGCAGAACACAGCGAGGATGACGCCGGCGAGCACGGGGTTTCCCCACTCCACGCCGAACAACAGCGCTGTCCCGGCCATGATGTAGACCCCCTGCACGGCCGCGATTCCGAACCGTCCCAGTGCCTGGCCGCCAACTGCCTGCCAGCTGGCTACGGGCGCGGCCATGACCCGGGCAATGACGCCCAGGCGCCTGGCTTTGATGAGGGTGGTAGCCCCTGTAAGCGAGCTCAGGAAGACGAACAGCAGGAGCTGCTGGACGGCGCCGAGATCGAACTTGCCCAGGCCCCGGAATTCCTGCGTGACATCATTCGTATCCACCAGTTCCATGGTGGGCCGTTTCACCGATTCGCTTGCCTGCTCCAGTACGGCGACCGCTTCCGCGGCACCGATGCCCGCTCCTTCCAGAAGCTTGCGCTGCCGCTGCTCCGTGCTGACCGCCTGGACAGAACCGCGCACTTCCTGCAGGACTGCCTGCGCCGAGGACTGTGATGCCGCCACAGCCTCGATCCGGGCCGGACGCCCAGCGGAGAAATCGGCAGCGTCAGCATCCGCCAGGAAGATCCCGACGTCGATCCTTCCGCGGCTCAACTGGTCCCGTACCGTTGCCTCGCCTGCCGTTGCCACCTCCAGGCCGTCTGCCTGCAGCTGCTGGACCAGGGCCTTCGCCAGCCCGCTGCCGCCGTCACCGGCCAGTCCCACCCGTGCCTGGCCGCTGTTGGCCCCGAACTGCGAGCCGAGCAACAGGATCAGCAGCAGCGGGAAGATGAACACGAAAAAGATGTTCGACCGGTCCCGCAGGAAGCGGCGGACTTCCACCAGCGCAATTCCCGCCAGGCTTTTCATCCGCGGGAACCCCGGTCCGGTACCAGGCGTGAGGCGAGTGCTGCCACGGCGGCGAAACCCAGCATTATTACCAGGGGGACGGCGACGTCAGCCACGCCGCCGCCACCGCCGGATATCCCCAGGCCCCGGATGAACGCGGCCACGGGATTCAGATCCATGAGGCTGGCCAGGAAACCCGAGGTTTGGATGGGAAAAAAGGCCCCGCCGGCGATGCCGAGGACCATGCCCAGGATGGACTGTGCAATGTTGGCCTGCTCCGCGGTCCGGACAAGCCGCGCCACAATGAAGGTAAGACTGGTGGCTGCCGCGGCGACGGCAAGGACGAGGAGTGCCACAACGGCAGGCGAACCGAAGGAGACCCCGAACAGCAGGCTGCCGACACCCAGCAGCACCGCTGTTGCCGCCACGCCCAGGATGAATCCCACCAGCGCTTTCGCCGTGACGATGCTCCCGCGCGTCACCGGGGCAGATTGCAGCCTGGCAAGTGTTCCCCCTTCCCGCTCGGCCAGCAGTCCCAAAACTCCGAAACCGACAGTGAACAGCAGGAAAAGCCCGGCCTGGCCGGCTACCAGACTGCCCTTCAGCGAGAGCTGCCCTGATGCTGCCTGCCCTTCAGAAAGGCTGAGGGCAGGGGTGCCGGAAGCGGTTTGACGGGCAAGGTCGCCGAGCACCTGGTGGGCGAGCCCGGCACGCTCGCCTGCCGTCGCCGTGACGGTTCCGGCCGAAAACTGCTCTAGGAGGCCGTCAACGACCGAAACCAGCACGTTCGTCTCCATGCGGGCAGCATCGCCTTGCACCACCTGCACGGCAACTGGACGGCCGGCCGTCACCGCCGTCGTAAAATCCGCCGGCAGCACGATGCCCAGATCCGCGCCGGAATCCTTCGTCTCCCGGCTGACGTCACCGGCAGGAACTGTCCTGATGGTCACCTCCATGACGGGAAGCGTGTCGAGGGTTTCCAGCAAGGCGGAGCCCAGCTGTCCGCCGTCGCCGGAATTTGCGACGACGACAGCCGGCTTCAGCTCCACGCTGTCAGTTCCGAAGCTGCCGAAGGAAAGATTCAGCACCCCCATCAGGGCCAACGGGACGATGAGGGAAAAGATGAACACCGACTTGTCCCGGATCCGCAGCCGCAGGTCGTTGGCAACCATGGTCCAGAGGCCGCGCATGTCAGTCCCGGAGCGCTTTGCCGGTCAGGTGCAGGAACACCGATTCGAGGTCGGGGCGCACAATTTCGACGGCGGTCAGGGCCATTCCCGCTGAACCGGCCCTTTCCACGATGGGGGCAAGCAGGCCGGGTCCGTTGTGGACGGTCAGGATGATGCCGGATGACCCGGCATCCACTTTCTGCACACCGGGGAGCAAGCGGAGCGCTGCGGACGCAGAAGCAACATCACCGCTGCCCCGCAGGTCTATGCGGTCCACCCCTCCGGTCAGCTCCACCAACTCGTTCCTGGTGCCCTCTGCCTGGATCCGGCCCACATCGATGATCGCGATCCGGTCACAAAGGCGTTCGGCTTCTTCCATGTAGTGGGTGGTGTAGAGAACGGCCATTCCTTCGGTGGCGAGGACCTCCACCGATTCGAGGATGGAATTGCGTGACTGGGGGTCCACGCCGACAGTGGGTTCATCCAGGATCAGAAGGGTGGGACGGTGAAGGAGGCCGATGCCGATGTTCAGCCGGCGTTTCATCCCGCCGGAGAATTTCCTGGTTTGCTCACCCGCCCGGTCCGCCAGACCGATGAGCTCCAGGACCTCCGAGGTGCGCAACTTCAGCTCCTGCCCGCCCATGCCCTGCAGCTTGCCGAAGAACCGAAGGTTCTCTTTCGCCGTGAGATCGGGGTAGATCGCCAGCTCCTGAGGGACCAGGCCGAAGTGCCGCCTGGCGCGGATACTCGAGGGTGCCATCACTTCACCCGCGATGCGGATAGATCCGGCATCGGCTGGAATCAGGCCTGCAACCATGGAGATGATCGTGGTTTTGCCGGCACCATTCGGACCCAGCAGCCCGTAAGTCTCCCCGGAACGGATCTGGAAGGAGACGTCCTCCACGACGGTGCGGTTGCCGTATTTCTTTACGAGCCCTTCGGCGCCAAGGACCTCCGCCCTCTGGATCTGCAGGCCCGTTGTCACGGCGCCCGGGCCTAAGCGGCGCCGAGGGAGTTCAGCCTGCGAACCCCGCGCCGGACGGTGTGGCGGGGGTGCGGAACAGCGACTATTGCCCGGCTGGGCGACGGCGAAACCACATCCCGGATCAGCCCGGTTCCCGCGCATTCCCGCACCTCTTCGATGGCCGCGGCCGCCGCCCGTTTGTCAGTGAATTGTCCGGAGACCGCCAGTACGTGCCCATCCGGCATCACCAGCCGGAACCGGATCTGTGAATCTTCATCGACAAACAGTTCGAACGTACCTGCCATAAGCCTTGCTCTCCTCTAGCTCCCGCGCCCCCGTTGATGAGGCTGCATGCCGGCCGACATTGGCCCCGGCAACCCGGATGCACAACCCCAGCGTGGTGCTTCCGGCCTGGACCACCATCTCAAATGACCAGCGGGCTTTTTAGGGACCAAAGACCTTGAACGCCGGCACCGGGCTTCAGGTTGGCACGCGGGACAGCCGGATAAGTGCGATTCCTGTGGCGATGAACCACACCCACAGCAGGATGCCGTAGCCCCAATAAAACTCGGGTGCAGCGTGCCGGAGGACCTCGCTGACCACACCCAAAGCTCCCGTGCCCGCACCGAGCCAGCCCAGGTACCGCGGGAAGATTGCCGCGCTTCCGTTGAGCATCGCCAATCCCATCAGGAGGATTCCGAGGGCAGAGAGGGCGCCGACGATGGCAGGAGTGTTGTTCTCCGCAATGATGGCCTCAGCGGCGGTGGCGTAGGCCCTGCGTTCTTCATCCGACCCGGCCGCCGTGAATCGGTCGCTGAGGTACACCAGGTTCAGTGAACCCCGGCTGCTGACCGGTACGGCAAGCAGGAGTGCCCAGGGCAGGGCACCGAAAACAAGCGCAATCAGGGGAAGGCTCTTCTGACCGGCCGACAGAGCGACGAAAAGTGCTGCGAAAACAAGGACCGGAAGGATGTTGGGAAGGATCCACAGGACCTGCTCGGCCACGTAGACCTGCTTGTTGGCGGCGATGAACTCCAAGGTGGCGGCTCCGCCGTGCACGGGCGGGGGAGCCATGAAGTCGAGTACCAGGGCAGCTATCAGCAGGAGCACAAACAGGATCGACGACGCGCCGGCGGCCAGATACAGGAGCTGCCAGCCGTGCCGGTCCCCGGTGTCCGCCGCAGTACCGTCGGCCGGCGGACGATGCCGGGCGCCCGGATGCCGGCCGGTCACGGGGAATGCCTTGTCATGGCTGGACTCTGCCATCCACCTGCCGGGTGGGGTAGTGCCTTTGGACCCGGTCAGAAGCACAGCCACCCCCCAGCGCACCCAGTGACCAAGGGCCCTGTTCCATCGAGCCGATCCTTGGAAGACTGCGGGACCTAACCCATGATCACGTTTCCCTGGAGGACGACATGTCCGCAGATGCCCCGCAGCCAGCCCACCCCGGGTGTGAAGAGCGGCTCCGCGTAGAGCTGGAGGACGCCGCGTCCCGGAAGTGGTGGGCGCGCATCCTCTACACGCTCGGCTCACAGTACGGACGCACGCAGCTGCGCTTCGTGGGCAGGACGGAGGAGGGCCACCGCCTTTACACCAGCGATACGTTTCCCGGACCACCGCTGAACAAGACACCACCGCAAGAGGCCTGGGCTCCCGGCCTGGAAGCAAGCCTGGGCCAGCTCCGCCAGGAAATTGCACGCGATGGATGGTCTGAAACCAGCCACGGCACCCAGCCGTGGGACCTCACCTTCAGCCGTCGCAACGGCTCATAGCCCTCCGGCTCCTCAGGCTTGGGCCATCCTCAGGCGACCGGCCAGACCACCCTGGTCTGCCATGTCGCCGGATCGGGTTGTGCTTCCGGATCCGTCACGTAGTACTCCCACATGGTCTCCGAGGGTGCGGCGCCGTCAGCCTTTATGTGCTCAAGAATGGCATCGTAGGTGGTGCCCAGGGTGTCATAAGGGCCGGTATGGATGGCTTCGACTGCGTCGGTATCGGGAAGCATTCCGCTGGCCACTTCCGCGGTTCCCTGGAAATTTCCGGCCACGGGAAATCCTGCTTCAACATCCACTGTCTGGTCCGGCATTCCGTGGTACAGCGCGAACGGCGGGCCTGCCGGACTGGCGCCCTGCGTCTGGACCGCGGCCATGACTGTGCCAAAGGCGCGGCCAAAGAAGCTTGTCAGTTCGTTCATGGGGACGCGTTCGCGGACCACGGCGACTGGTTGCGCGGTGAGGTGGATCCTCCGCGGCTGCCGGCCCTGTTCATTCATGGGATCAGCTTTGCCCTCAACGCAGCGGTATGACAGGGCCATAGGACTCTAGGGCAAGGAGTGGTCAGCCCGCGGCGTCATACGCTTCCTGCATCCAGCGGCGGACCTCGGCATCAAGCTGGGAGCTGTCTGTGAGCTCCAGGTGATGCATCCAGGTTCCGGCCGCGGGATGGACGGTTTGCTTGAACCGCGGCGACTCCACGTTCCGGGGCAGCGCGAGGGACAGGACCAGCGGAACCGCTGATTTCACGTACACCCCCGGCCGCCAAAGGTAAGCGTAGCCGCGGCGCGGGCGAAAGGAGATTTGGCTCTTGCTGACCCGCACGTCGTGCGGACCCAGTTCCGCGGCCACCTGCTCCACCGCCCGGTAAAGGCTTAGGGCCGACGGTGCGCCGTCGAAGAACCGCTCCACCGTCCACTGCTGCAAGGTTGACGGCCCTGCCTATTCATTGCCGCTGCCAAGCGAGGCCGCAAGACCGGCGGCCCACGCTGCTGCCCGCTCTGCCTCGCCGTCGATGAGGGGGCCTTCACTGCCTTTGACGTAAAAGGCCATGGGCTCGCCAATGATGCCGGCACCTGCGGCCGCGAGGGCCTTGGCTATTTTCCTGGCGGCATCGCCATGGATGAACATTTTCACCCTGGTATCAAAGGCGGCGGCCTTCACCCCGGTCAGCCCGCGGCGACCGAGCTCTGCCAGCGCCTCAGTGATCCGGGCGGTGGGCTTCCAGCCGTTGATGGGACTGCCGACGACGAGCAGGTCACCGGGGTGCAGGGCGCCTGGGTCGAAACCGCCCACCGGAACCGCGGCCGCGCCGCGCCCCAGACCGGATGCCACCGACTCCGCAATTGTCTTGGTGTTCCCATACGCGGTGTCGTAGAGGACAACTGCTTTCATGTGAAACTCCCGGTCTGTGTTCGGCGGCATGCTGCCCTCAACCATGCTCCTGGTCCGGCTGCCGCGGCAGGGTCAAAAGTCACGGCAGGTCCAAAGGTCCGTGGATCGACTTTGCCAGGAGGGGTTGGGGCCAAATGCCCTAGCCCGGCTGCCGGAGCCCGGGTAGGTTCGGCTTTATGTGCGATCACCGCCAAATACTTCCCGGGGGGCCTTGATGAGGAACCCGGCCGCCCTGCCCGCGGCAACCAGGGGGAGTCCCGGCAGCCTCGACGACGGGGCATCCCCCACGTCGCCGGCACGAAAGGCATGGGGTTTTCTCAGGCGCTATCCCGTCGTCGCACTGACCTGCCTCGTCCTCCTCGCCACGCTGGTGCTGCTCCAGGCCGGCCTGGACCTGCAGGTCCGCGTCCTCGCTTCCGCGTACGCCGCGGTCATCGTGGTGGCGCGTGCGCCTGGCATGGTCCGGTCCCTGCGGGAGGGACGCTGGGGGATCGACCTCCTGGCTCTAACGGCGATTGCCAGCACGGTGGCGGTGGGTGAATATCTCGCCGCGCTGGTGGTGATCCTGATGCTGACCGGCGGCGAGGCATTGGAAGATTTTGCCCAGGGACGCGCCGCACGCGAACTGCGTTCCCTGCTGGACAGGGCACCCCGGTTCGCTCACCGGGAAGGGGCGGGCGCAATACTCGAAGACATCCCCATCGGGGAGGTAGCACCGGGGGACATCCTGGTGGTCCGCCCGTCCGAGCTGGTACCCGTTGACGGCCAACTGCTGTCCGATTCAGCCACCCTGGATGAGTCATCGCTGACGGGTGAGAGCCTGCCGGTTGAGCGCAGCAAGGGGGAACAATTGCTCAGCGGTGCGGTCAACGGTGAGGCCGCCGTCCGCATGCGCGCCGGGGCCGCCGCGGCCGATTCCCAGTACAGCCGTATCATCGCCCTGGTGGAGGAGGCCTCCAACAGCCGGGCGCCGGTAGTCCGGCTCGCTGACCGTTACGCAGTTCCCTTCACCCTCCTTGCCCTGGCCATGGCCGGGACCGCCTGGTTCCTCTCAGGTGAGCCGCTCCGCTTTGCCCAGGTCCTGGTGGTAGCCACGCCCTGCCCGCTCCTGATCGCTGCCCCCGTGGCGTTCCTCGCCGGCACCAGCCAGGCAGCCCATAAGGGGATCATCATCAAGAACACAGGCACCCTCGAGCAGCTTGCGAAGGCCAGGACGGCGGTCTTTGACAAGACTGGAACCCTCACATCGGGGCGGCCCGTCCTGGACGGCATCCAAGTGGCACCAGGCCGGGGCGGCACCCTGGGCAGCCAACGGATCCTGCAGTTGGCCGCCTCCGCGGAGCAGTACTCCTCGCATGTGCTGGCGGCCTCCGTGATCGAAGCGGCAGACTCGGCCGGCCTGGGACTCCTCCCGGTACAGCAGGCGACGGAAAGCGCCACGCACGGGGTGGAAGCTGTCTGCGACGGCCAGCAGGTGGTGGTGGGAAAAGCCGGCCTGGTCCGCAGTTCGTCCACCGGGTTCCGGGAAGCAGCAGTCCGGAGCGGCCAACTGGCGGTTTATGTGGCGGTGAACGGCGAGTACGCCGGGGCGCTGATCATGAAGGATCCACTGCGCCGCAATGCCGTGGATACCCTTGACCTGCTGCGCGGCCTCGGCGTGCGGAACACCATGCTGCTCACCGGGGATGCCCGCGCTACGGCGGTACATATCGCCGAGGAAGCGGGGATCGGGCACGTCCAGGCTGACTGCCTTCCCGAGGACAAGGTCAATACAGTTGCCGGGATCCGGGAACGGCCGGTACTGATGGTGGGGGACGGCGTGAATGACGCCCCCGTCCTGGCCGCGGCGGATGTGGGAATCGCCATGGGCGCCAAGGGGGCCACCGCGGCCAGCGAATCCGCGGACGTGGTGGTCATGCTTGACGACCTTTCCAAAGTGGCCCAGGCCGTGGCCATTGGAAAGCGGACCGTGGCGGTTGCGCTGGTGAGTATCTGGACCGGGATAGGACTCAGCGTGGTGTTGATGGCCATCGCCATGACCGGATACATTCCCGCCGTCGCTGGAGCCCTCCTGCAGGAACTGGTGGACCTGGCCACCATATTGAACGGCCTGAGGGCGCTGCGCGGTGCTGAGCCCAAGAGCGGTGCTGACCTGAAAAGCCGTACTGACCTGAACAGCGGTGCCGCCCTGCAGAGCCGTCCCGATCCGAAACGTACGGGCTAAGCCGGCGGCCGGCATGACTTTTGGCCCTTCCGGCCTCAGCCGCCAGCCGGGATCGTGGTGTCCATGAACGCAGAAACAGGGGCCAAACCAGTCATCGTGGGCGTGGATGGTTCAGAATATTCCTCCGCAGCCCTCCGCTACGCCGGCACCCTGGCAGCCCGCCTGGGCACCCGGCTTGAAGTCATCTCCTGCATCGGGATGCCGGACTACCTGGTCATGTCCCGCCTGGAAGGGGCGGACCGGCAGTTCACTGCGAGGCTTGAAGACGCCGCCGGCCGCCTGGTGGAGGACGCGCTGGGCCGGGCATTCTCCGGAGAACGGCCGGAAAACATCGACGTTACCGTCAAGTTCGGACCACCGGCGAAAGTGCTGGTGGAGGAGAGCGGGCGGGGGCAGATGCTGGTGGTCGGACGGCACGGAGAAGGTGGCTTGCTGAAGTCCTCCATGGGCTCGGTCAGCAAGGCATGCGCGGCCCACTCGAAATGCCCTGTGCTCCTGGTGGGGCAGGAGGCGGACGCTGTGTGAGGACTGCGGAGGGCCTGAGCTCTGAACGGGCCGCGCAGCTCCTGAAGCAGGCAGGGCCCAACCAGCTTCCCCCGGAAAAAACCGTCCCGCAATGGCGGAAGCTCTGGGGGGAGATGACGCACTTCTTCGCCCTCATGCTGTGGTGCGCCGCCGCTCTGGCCTTCATCGCGGACATGCCTCAACTGGCGGTGGCGATCATCGTCGTCGTCATTGTCAACGGGGTGTTCGCACACATCCAGCAGGAACGCGCCCAGCATGCCGCCGCGAGGCTGCGCAGCCTGCTGCCCGCGGACGTGGTGGTGCGGCGGGACGGGAAGGTGCGCAAGGTCCATGCCAGCGAGCTGGTGGTCGGAGACGTGGTGCTGCTCGCATCCGGCGACCGTGTGCCTGCAGACATGGATCTGCTGTCGGCGTCCGCCTGCGACGTGGACGAATCCATGCTCACGGGCGAAAGCGAGCCCGTGCCCAAAGCCGCAGGCGACCCTGTATGGGGCGGAACCTTCCTGGTCAACGGCTACGGAGAGGCCGCCGTGTCCGCCACCGGTGCCGGGACAAGGCTGGCCGGGATCGCCGCCCTGACCAGCGGAGCTGTTCCACCTCCCACACCGCTGTCCTTGGAACTGCGGCGGATTGTCCGCGTCACCGCAGGCATGGCGCTGGGCATAGCAGCGGTCTTCTTTCTGGCATCGCTGCTGGTGGGCTTTCAGTGGCGTGATTCCTTCCTGTTCTCCATTGGCGTTGCCGTGGCGCTGGTTCCGGAAGGGCTCCTGCCCACGGTCACGCTGTCCCTGGCGATGGGCGCCCAACGCATGGCATCCCGCAATGGGCTGGTCCGCAACCTCGAGGCAGTGGAAACGCTGGGCTCAACCACCTTCATCTGCACCGACAAAACAGGGACCCTGACTCAGAACCGGATGAACGCCGTCGAGGTCTTCACCACCGAAGGGACAGTCCAGGTATCAGGCCAGGGGTATGACCCGGACGCGCTCATCGAGGGCCCGGGCGTGGACAGGGCGGCCCAGGCGGCGCTCGCAGCCCGTACCGCTTCACAGGGCAGGACCGAACTGCACAACGGTCAGTGGCATGCCCAGGGGGACCCGATGGAAGCAGCCATGGACGCCTTGGCCCGCCGGCTGACGGGCACCGGACCAGGGCCTTCCCCGTCGCGCCGCTTGCCGTTCGACCCCGTCCGGCGCCGGGAGTCCGCCCTCGTAGGTCCTGAACTATTCTGCAAAGGCGCCCCCGAAACGGTCCTCCCGCTGTGTGAGTCCGTCCCGGGAGCGGTCAAGGAGCAGGTGGAGATCATGGCGACACGGGGCCTGCGTGTTATTGCCGTGGCACGGCGGAGCCTTGAAGGAGCACCCGGTGGATGGGACACCAGCCCGGCAGCCGAACTTGAAACCGGGATGGAGCTCCTGGGCCTGATCGGATTGCAGGACCCGCCCCGGCCGGACGTGGCCGAGGTGATCCGCACCGCCCGGCAGGCCGGCCTGAAAGTCGCCATGATCACGGGGGACCACCCGGCTACGGCGGCGGCGATCGCCCGCCAGATCGGTCTGGCAGTCACGCCCGAATATGTACTTGAAGGCGCTGAGCTTCCGGAGGACGAGCAAATACTCGGCGCACTCCTGGACCGTGACGGAATGGTGGTCA
This sequence comes from Arthrobacter sp. SAFR-179, assembly GCF_059414945.1. Taxonomy (NCBI): domain Bacteria; kingdom Bacillati; phylum Actinomycetota; class Actinomycetes; order Micrococcales; family Micrococcaceae; genus Arthrobacter; species Arthrobacter sp. SAFR-179. The sequence goes on along the minus strand of NZ_JBPFDM010000002.1, from coordinate 390,410 downwards.
GCCGGGTCTCACCTGAGCAAAAGCTTCGCGTCGCCCGCGCCCTGCAGGCCCGCGGCCATGTGGTGGCCATGACCGGGGACGGCGTCAACGACGGCCCTGCCCTTCGCGAGGCTGACATCGGCGTGGCCATGGGGTTGAGCGGGACCGACGTGGCCCGGGAAGCCGCGGACCTGGTCCTCCTCGATGACCACTTCGGCACCATCGTGGCGGCCATTGAACAAGGCAGGGCCACCTACGCCAACATCCACCGGTTCCTCACCTACCACCTCACCGACAACGTGGCGGAACTGACGCCCTTCGTGATTTGGGCGCTTTCCGGCGGCCAGTTTCCGCTCGCCCTGGGCGTCCTGCAAATCCTCGCCCTGGACATCGGCACCGACCTGCTGCCGGCGCTGGCCCTCGGCGCCGAGCCGCCCGGCAGGCACGTCCTGGCCCGTCCGCCCGAACGCCGGCACCTGATGGACCGGCGGCTGGTCATTCGGGTCTTCTGCATCCTGGGGCCTGTAGAGGCAGCCGTGGAGATGACCGTGTTCTCGGCGGTCCTGGCCGATGGGGGCTGGACGCGGGGAGAGGTTCCCGAAACAGGGCTCCTGATGGCTGCCTCCGGTGCCGCATTCACCGCCGTGGTCCTGGGACAGCTCGCCAACGCGTTCGCGTGCCGGAGCGCCACCCTGCCGCCCTGGTCGCTGGGCTGGGGCACGAACACGTTGCTGGTGTGGGCTGTTCCGGCTGAACTGGCCGTCCTGGCGGTGTGCCTGTTCGTGCCTTATCTCGCCTCATTGCTGGGCCAGGCACCGCCGACCCCACTGGGCCTGTTTCTCGCGCTGCTCGCTGCTCCCGCCGTCCTGCTTGCGGACTGGATCCACAAATCGGTCCGCGGCCGGCTGCGGCTCGGCTAGGACCAAAGACTCTGCCTGCCCCGGTGGGCGGAGGCCAGAATCGAGCCATGAGTGCCGCCGCTGAAATCTCCCCTACAGACATCAACGTCAAGTGGATCCAGGACACGGGGATCGCGGACATCCCCTCGGTGGGAGGAAAGAACGCTTCCCTGGGGGAGCTGAGCCGTGCACTGCAATCGGCAGGGGTCAGAGTTCCTGAAGGATTCGCCACGACGGCCGCTGCCTACCGCGCATTTGTTGCCGCCAATGACCTTGAAGCGCGGATCAGGAAGCACATCGCGGAACAGCGCGCCGGGACCCTGACGCTGCGCCAGGCGGGGGCAGCGATCCGTGAACTGTTCCTGCAGGCCGCGTTCCCGGAAAGCATCGCCGCTGACATCCAGGAACACTACCGGGCACTGTGCCACCGTGCCGGACAGGCCGAGGTTGCCGTCGCGGTGCGCAGCAGCGCCACGGCCGAGGACCTGCCCGATGCCAGTTTCGCGGGGCAGCAGGAAACCTTCCTGAATGTGGCCGGCGCGCGCGCGGTCCTTGAGGCGTGCCGGCGCTGTTACGCCTCCCTGTATACGGACCGCGCCATCAGCTACCGCGAAATGAAGGGCTACGACCACCTGGACGTTGCCCTGTCCGTCGGGGTGCAGCGGATGGTCCGCTCGGATATGGGCGCGTCAGGGGTGATGTTCTCGATTGACACCGAGTCCGGCTTTCCCGGCGTGGTGGTCATCAGCGCCGCGTGGGGGCTGGGTGAAACCGTGGTCCAGGGAACCATAAACCCGGACAAATACCAGGTGTTCAAGCCGCTCCTGGCAGACCAGCGCTTCAGCCCCGTCATTGAACGCCAGCTTGGGGCCAAGGAACGCAAAATGGTGTACAGCCACGGCGGAGATGCCAGGACCCGGACCGTTGAGACCACGGACCGTGAGCAGCGCTCGCTGGTGCTGGAGGACCGCGAGGTGGTCCTGCTGGCCCGCTGGGCCGTGGCCGTGGAGGACCATTACGGGCGGCCAATGGATATGGAGTGGGCCAAGGACGGGGTAACTAACGAACTCTTTATGGTGCAGGCAAGGCCGGAGACAGTGCAGGCCCGGCGGAGCGCCACCACCTTCCGCACCTACCACTTGGCGCAGCCTGGGCGGGTTCTGGTCGCTGGTGCCGCCATCGGTGACTCCATAGCCCGGGGCCGGGCGTGCGTGGTCCGGGATGCCAAGGACATTGAATCCTTCGTTGACGGCTCCGTGCTGGTCACCCGGATGACGGACCCGGACTGGGTGCCCATCATGAAGCGGGCTGCAGGCATCATCACCGACCACGGCGGCCCTACCAGCCACGCGGCCATTGTCAGCCGGGAACTGGGCGTGCCCGCGGTCGTGGGCACGCGCAACGCCACCGAGGTCCTGCCCGACGGCGGCCAGGTCACCTTGTCCTGCGCGGAAGGCGAGGAGGGGCGCGTCTATGAAGGGCTGCTGGAGTTCACCGTGGAAGACGTGGACATGCACGCCCTGCCGGCCACCCGCACCGACGTGATGATCAACATCGCCAGCCCGGCCGCGGCGTTCAAGTGGTGGCGGCTCCCCGCGGCCGGGGTTGGCCTGGCCCGGATGGAGTTCATCATCAACAACCTGATCCGCATCCACCCCATGGCCCTGGTTCATCCCGAAAGGGTGGCGGACCCGGAGGAGGCGGCACTCATCCGGCAGCTCACCAGCGGCTACCAGGACCCGCAGGAGTACTTCGTCGACGTGCTGGCCACAGGGATCGCCAAGATCGCCGCCCCGTTCCACCCCAAGCCGGTGATTGTCCGGCTCAGCGACTTCAAGAGCAACGAGTACAGCCACCTGGTGGGCGGCAGCGCCTTCGAGCGTCCTGAGGAAAACCCAATGCTGGGCTTCCGCGGCGCTTCACGGTACTACAGCAGCCACTACCGGGAAGGATTCGCGCTGGAGTGCAAAGCCCTCAAACGCGTACGTGAGCAGGCGGGATTCGGAAACGTGATTGTCATGGTCCCCTTCTGCCGCACCGTACGGGAAGCGGACCAGGTCATCCAGGCGATGGAAGAGCACGGACTGGTCCGCGGCCAGGAAGGACTGCAGCTCTACATGATGTGCGAGATCCCTTCCAACGTGGTCCTGGCCGGGGAGTTCGCCAAACGCTTTGACGGGTTCTCCATCGGTTCCAATGACCTCACCCAGCTGGTGCTGGGGGTGGACCGCGACTCGGAGGAACTTGCAGGTTTGTTCGACGAACGGGACCCCGCGGTGAAGTCCATGATTGCCGAGGCCATCACCAAGGCCCATGCTGCCGGCATCAAAATCGGCATCTGCGGACAGGGGCCCAGCAACCACCCGGACCTCGCGGAGTTCCTGGTGGGCCAGGGGATCGATTCGGTGTCGCTGAATCCGGACACCTACGTGCGGACGCTTCCGGTTATCGCGGCAGCGGAAGCAGCCTTGGCCGCAGCCCTGGCCAAGGGGCAATAGAGCGCCTGGCCCTCACAGGGCCAGGCGCCGGCGTCGTACTTTAAATGTTCTCAGCTCCTGGTGACCGGGATCTTGGAGGGCCCGGTGCCCTGTCCCTGCTCCGGAATCGGGGCACGCACTTCAAGGACGCCGTCCTTGTATGAAGCCGTGACGTCGTCCTGCTGCACTCCGCTGGGGAGGGGAATCCGCCGGACGAAGGAACCGTAGCGGAACTCGGACCGGTAGCCGTCCTTGTCTTTGTGCTCCTTCTTTTCCTGCCGCTCGCCCTTGATGGTCAGGACGCCGTCCGTGACCGTCACGTCCACGTCCTTTTCCGGGTCGACGCCGGGCAGCTCAGCCCGCACCACGAGGGTGTTGCCGTCCACCATCTCTTCAACCCGGATGGCGGAGGACCCCATGTCACCTTCGAAAAGCCGTTCGATGACATCCATGGGGGAGCGGCGGTTATCAAACCATTTCATCAGGTCAGTCATTGTTGCCTCCTGCTCAGGTGGAAGCCGGACCTTCGCGTCGCCCGGCAATTCCACCATCCCCTTCCCATGGATCCGGTTCCAGAGGCAAAGGTCCCAGCCCGGTTTCGCCGGCGGGCGCCGGTGGCCTGCGGGTCAGGCGGCCCACCAGTTCGATGGCCCCGCACCCGGCCATGGCAATTGCAACCGACACAGCAAGCAGGCCGGTGGGCGGCCACTCCACCCGGAAAAACTCCTGTGTCAAGGGAACGGTGAACAACAGGACCAGTCCCGCGTACATCCCGGCAAGGATCAACACCTTGACCCGGTTGAGGGGACGTGACGCCATCACCAGGATCCACGCTGCCACCAGGCCCAGGGTCATGGTGGCCGCAGACTGCGCGGACTGAAGGCTGTGCCCGCCCCACAGCTGCCCATAGGCGCTGACCGCCAGGACGCACACCGCCGTGCAGATGCCGGCCGGGACCGCGAAGGCCAGGGAACGCCGCAGGAACCCGGGGGCATAACGCTGGCCGCCGGGCTGCAGGGCCAGGAAAAACGCCGGCAGGCCGATGGTCAGTCCGTCCAGGGCGGAGAGCTGGCGCGGCAGGAACGGAAAGGCCAGCAACAGGATGCCGGTGACCACCGAGATGACCGTGGCATAGACAGTCTTGCTCAGGAAGACCAGGGAGACGCGTTCAATGTTGCTGATGGCCCGGCGTCCCTCGTCCACCACCGCCGGGAGCCGTTCGAAGCGCCCGTCAAGGAGGACCAGGCGCGCCACGGCCTTGGTGGCAGGTGATGCCGAGTCCATGGCGATGCCCAGGTCCGCCTCCTTGAGCGCCAGGACATCGTTCACTCCGTCCCCGGTCATGGCCACGGTGTGCCCCCGCCGCTTCAGCGCCTGGATCAGGTCCCGCTTTTGGGAGGGCGTCACACTTCCAAAGAGGCTGTGGGCCTCCACCGTTTCTTCCAGCAGGACGGGATCATGGGGAAGCGTCCTGCTGTCATAGGCAATTCCGCCGCCAAAGCCCACCTCCCGGGCAAGGGCTGTTACGGTCCGGGGATCGTCGCCGGAAATGATCTTGACGGTGACCCCTTGCTGGCGGAAGTAGTCGAGCGTGGCGGCGGCGTCGCTGCGAATGCTCTCGCGGAAGGTCAGCAGCAGGACCGGCACCAGCCCGGGAGGCAGCCCTGCCTCCGCGGCGTCCGGCGGCATTGGTGCCGGCAGGTGCGCCAGGACCAGCGTCCGGAGGCCGCTGGAGGCGAGGGCTGCTGCCCTTTCGTGTGCCTCAGCACAGCCGGGGGAGCCGGCTACGGAATCGGGGGCTCCGAGGATCCACGAACCGGAAGCGGCGGACTGCGGCGCGAAGGTCACCGAACTCCACTTCCGCGCGGAGGAAAACGGGACTGACCCATCCTCCCCGGGAGGCTCCTGCACGGGGAAGGCCGCCCCGATCGCCGCGGCGGTACTGCTGGCATCCGCGTGGGCGCCAAACCATTCCAGCGCCTGCCGCCACCCGGCCGTGCGGGCGGTCCCGGCGTCGTGGATGGCATCGAACACGATGGCGCCGGAGGACAGGGTGCCGGTCTTGTCCAGGCAGAGGACGTCGACCCGTGCCAGTACTTCCACGGCGGCGAGCTCCTGGATCAGGACCTTCCGGCGGGCAAGGCGGAGGCCGCCCACGGCAAAAGCCACGCTGGTCATCAGCAGCAGGCCGAGCGGAATCATCGCCATGATGCCCGCCACGGATCCCACGACGGCTGGTATCCACCGTCCCGATCCCATGGCTCCGGCCCACCCGCCCTGGTCCTGCATCTGCGCGTTCGTGAGCAGCAGGGCTGTGGGCAGCAGCAGCCAGGTGATCACGGTGAACACCCTTTCGAGCCCCCTGCGGATTTCCGATGTGACCAGGGAGAAGCGCCGCGCCTCGGCTGCCAGCCGGTATGCGAAGGTCTCCGGCCCTACCCGGAGCACTTTGGCCCGGCCGTTGCCTGCGAGGATCAGCGACCCAGACAGCAGCACCGCGCCGCCCTGTTTGGGGACAGGCTCGGATTCGCCCGTCAGCAGGGACTCATCAACCTCAAGCCCGCCTCCGCCGAGCAGCACCAGGTCCGCCATGACCTGGTCTCCGGCATTGAGCACAACCAGGTCCTCGGGAACCAGGTCCTCCGAGGAGATGACCTCCCTGGCCCCGTTCCTGATCACGGTGTTCCTGGCTGCCTGCAAGATGGACAGCCGGTCAAGGGAACGCTTGGCCCGGTACTCCTGGACGATCCCGATCAGTGAATTGCTGACAGCGGACAGGCCGAAAAGCGCGTCACGCCACTGGCCAAGGACCAGCAGCAGGATGAAGCAGCCTCCCACCACGCCGTTGAAGAGCGTGAACACGTTCGCCTGGACAATTTCGCCGACGCTCCTGCTGGTGGCCGTCGGGACGCTGTTGATGCGTCCCGCGGCCGTCCGCTCGCGCACTTCGGCGGTGGAGAGCCCGTTCCGGGCATGGCTGATGTCCGTGCCCGGAACCGATGCTCCATTCTCCCCGGTTATTGACATCCCGCCAGGCAGCCTGCCCCGGTCAGTCCTGGTGCTGCTGCTTGTGCAGGCGGGTGACGACGGTGGGGCACGGCGGCTGGGTCAGGACCGCATGTGCCGTGGACCCCAGGACGAACCTTTCAAAGCCACCCTTTCCGCGGCTGCCCAGGACCAGCAGCCGCGAACCCGCGGCGGCGCGGATCAGGGCGTCCGCCGGCTCCAGGACGGTTTCCATCACGGTGTTGACCGCAAGATCCGGGTAGTCCTGGCGGAGGCCCGCCTCGGTTTCGGACAGCACAATCTGCTCTTCCTCCATTACATGGGTGGCAAAGCTGCTCTGCGGGAGGCCGGCCGCGATCCACCGGCTGGGGCCGGTGAAGGCGTACAGGACGGCGAGTTCCTCACCGAGCGCGTCAGCTTCGGCGGCCGCAAAGGCCACCGCCTGTGTCGATTCCCGTGATCCATCCACGCCCACCACGACGCCCCGGCCCGGCTCCTGGCCGTCCCCAATGACCGCCACCGGGCACTCTGCGGTGGCTGCTGCCTGGAGTGCCCGGTCCGTCAGCGCACCCCGCGCGTGGCCGCTGGTGCCAAGGACAAGCATGGAGGCGTTCCTGGAATAGTCACCCAGCGCCGCACCAACGCCTCCTTCGAGCAGTTGGAGGGTAACCTGCAGGCCCGGTTCAGCCGCGGTGGCCTTTTCGCCGGCCTCCTTCAACAGGGCCAGTCCTGATTCACGAAGGATCTCGAGGTAGGGCAGGACTTCGGCTGCCATCCAGCGGTCGTCAACGACGTTCACGACGGCGAGGGGACACTTGAGCCTGTTGGCCCGGGCGGCTGCCCACAACAGGGCGGCGTCGGACGCAGACGTATCAGTGATGCCGACGGCGATTGGCTTGGCAGGTGCCATGGGAATCCATCCTTTGGAGTGCTTGGAAAGGGTCGGGGTTGGTGCCGGTTTTGGGGCGTTGGCCTAACCGGCGGCGGGCTCCCTGGGCGGCCACCAATGGGTGGGGGCCGCAATCACGAACTTCCGGCCGCTGATTTCCTCCGGCGTAATCCGCAGCAGGACGTTCTTCTGGCCCGGCTGCCAGGGGGACAGGCCCGCCTCCATTGCGTCCCGTGTTTCCTCTTCATCGGACACCACCAGCGCATGCCCCTTGAGGATGACGCTCCAGGCGATAGTGCCGTACTGGTTCATCCCGTCGGCCTCAACCGTTACGGCTTTCCGGTCCGTCAGGGAGGCAAGCTTTGTGCCCTCGCCGGTACGGATGAGCAGGGTGCCGTTGCTGGGAACGAAATTCACGGGGTAGTTTTCCACGGCGTCCCCATCGGTGAAGGCGATCCTGCAGATGGACGTGGACCGGAGGTACTTCCAGCAATCGTGGACGCCGAGTTCCTTGATTTCCGGTTCTGCCGCTGCTGTGTTCATGGCCGTAGCCTAGGGCCGGGAATTGCTCCCCGGTAGGGAAGAAGGTCCCGCGGGCTGTTGACGGGGGCTTCTACAATGAACCCAGGACATGTCTTCATGCTCATGTGAAGGCGGACTTGCGGGCGGGGGCAGGCACTTCCGTTCCGGACACTTGGATCGCGACAAGGACCCGCAGCGCCGCAGGCTCTTGCCGCAGGAGGTGGAACGTGAGCATTGAGGAACCCCGGCGGCCGCCGATGAGGGACAACCTGGAAGATCCGGTGCGGGGCCTTACCGGCCGGGACGAGCTGCTGGATACCGAGGAGCGCATTAATGCCCTCCTGGCCGCAGTGATGGCCCTCGCCGGGGATCTGAGCCTGGAGGCCGTGCTGGACCGCCTCGTCCGGTCTGCCTGCGCGCTGGTTGGCGCAGGCTACGGCGCTTTGGGCGTGATCGGTGAGGACCGGACCCTGAGCCACTTCATCACGGTGGGAATCGACGAAGAAGGGATCCGTTCCATTGGCGACCTGCCCACCGGGCACGGCGTCCTTGGCCTGCTCATCCGCGAGCCACGGCCCCTGAGGCTCCATGACCTTGGCCGGCATCCCATTGCGTCCGGGTTCCCCGCGAACCACCCGCCCATGAAGACCTTCCTGGGGGTCCCGGTCCGTGTCCGCGATGAAGTGTTCGGCAACCTCTACCTGACGGAAAAGCAGGGTGCCGAGGATTTCACCACCGACGATGAGGAACTTGCCGTTGCCCTTGCAGCCGCGGCTGGTGTCGCCATCCAGAACGCCCGCCTTTTTGAAGACAGCAACCGCCGGCAGAAATGGCTGGAGGCAGGGATGGAGCTGAGCAGCCGGCTGATCATGGCGCCCCATCCCGGCAACGCGGACATCCTCGACCTTGTTGCCGACACAGCATTGAAGGTATCGGACTCGGCTCTTGCAGTGGTGGCCGTGCCGGCCAGTGACGGTACGCTTCGCTGCCGTTCATGCCTTGGCGTGCAGGGTCTCCAGGCGGGTCAGGAGTTGATGTCCTCAGGTGCGGTGTCGGGCGTTATTGACGACGGCGGGTCTTTCGTTGCCAGGGACCCGCGGCAGGTGTTCGACGAGGAGGTGGCGGGAAAGCTTGGCTCTGTCCTCGTCTGTTCCTTGGGGCACGCCGGCAGCGGTAACGGCGTCCTCCTGCTGGCCCGCGCCCAGGGAGCGGCGGTCTTCACCCAGGCTGAGGCAGAGTCCAGTGCCATCTTTGGAAGCCGGATCGGCCTGGCCCTGGACCTCGCGCGCGTGAATGCCCTGCGGGAACAGAATCTCCTTATCAGCGACCGGGAAAGGATTGCCCGCGACCTGCACGACCTGGTCATCCAACGCCTGTTCGCTGCCGGCCTGAGCATCCAGAGCCTGCGCCGCTACACAATGGACCCCGTGGCGCATGAACGCATCGCCGCTGTGACCACCGAACTTGACGACACCATCCGCAAGCTGCGGGATACGATCTACTCCCTTCGCACCGCCGACGAGGAACGGGAACCGCTGACGGGCCAGATCCTGCGCGCAGTCCGGGAAAATTCGCGCAGCTATGCCATCACCCCCAAGGTTTCCCTCAACGGAGCGGTGGACTCGATCAGGGACGACGTATCGGTCCATCTGCTGTCCGTGCTCTCGGAGGGCCTCAGCAATGCGCTGCGGCATTCCGGCGCCGAGGACATTGAGGTCCTTGTCGACGTGGGGCAGGACCAGGTCCAGCTCCTCATCAGCGACAACGGCCGGGGCTTCGCTGAGCCGTCCCGCCTCAGCGGCCTGGCGAACATGCGCCATCGCGCCGAATTGTTGAAGGGCAGCTGCATTATCGAGAGTGCGCCAGGCGCCGGAACGTCGGTGACGTGGTCCGCCCGGCTCCCTTGATGCCCCTGCCAGGCGGAACCGGTTGTCAGGCAGTGTCCGATGCGCTTTTGGTGACGTAGACGGCGGCCTGCGTCCGGCGCTCAAAACCCAGTTTGGCCAGGATGGACGACACATAGTTCTTGACCGTCTTTTCGGCCAGGAACAGTTCGTCACCAATCTGTCGGTTGGTCAGCCCCTGGCCGATCAGGGCCAGCACTTTCTTCTCCTGCGCGCTCAGGCCATCCAACCGCGGATCGGTGGGTACCGTGGAAAGGCCTGTGATGACCTGCTGCTCGACTCCCGGTTCAAACAGGGATTCGCCCGCAGCCGCTTTGCGGATCCCCGCCAGGAGGTCATCGCTCCTGATCTGTTTCAGGATGTATCCCGAGGCGCCGGCCAGGACTGCGCCGCGGAGGGCCTGTTCGTCGTCGTAACTGGTAAGGATCAGGCAGCGCAGGCGGGGATCGAGGGAACGCACGTCCCGGCACACCTCGATGCCCGTGCCGTCGGGAAGCCTCCCGTCCAGGATGGCGATGTCCGGGTGGAGGGCCGGAATCCGGCGGGTGGCCTCGGCCGCGGATCCACTCTCGCCCACCACCAGGAACCCTTCGCCCTCCAGCAGGTCCTTCAGTCCCTGCCGGACAAGTTCGTGGTCATCAAGGATGAACACGCGGACCTGCCCGGATGCTCCTGCCGCTTCATCAGACCCAGCTTCATGCATGTGCACAGAACGCTCCCAAAATCTCCAGGACCAAAACCCGCATCCGTGCGGGGCGGCCCCCGGGGAGGGCCTGACCCCATTGTTCCCCAGCGGGCGTCATGCCGGGAAGGGACCTAAGTCCGCCGGTGGGTGGCACTATGGCGGACGCAGCCCCGGTGCTGTTCCCGCCATGACTTTCGGCCCTACCCCGGCACCCGGTTCTGCGCCATTGTGGGACGACGCCCCAGGAGGGAACCTTGGAGGGGAATGTGCCAACAACAGTGAATGGAGCCGGCATGACTGCCCCCGAACCGCACCCCCGGATCATCGTTGCGGTGGACGGATCCGACGCCTCCATCGCCGCCCTCCGGGTAGCCCGCGCCATGGCGGAGCCCCTGTCCGCGACGGTGGAGGCATGGGCCTGCTGGGACGTGCCGGCCGGCTACGGGGTGTATCTCGCGGTAGGGATCGAGGGGTTCAAATATGCGGCCCACCAGGTACTGCAGCAGGCGCTGGCGGACGCGTTCGAGGAGCTGCCACCCTTTGTGCACGCCAAGCTGGTGCGGGGCAAACCAAGCCCGCTGCTGATTGACGCGAGCCGTAACGCCTCCCTGCTGATCGTGGGCAGGCGGGGGCATGGGAGCTTCGTTCTTGGCTCGGTCAGCTCCGCGTGCGTGAGCCATGCCCACTGCCCGGTGCTGGTGGTGCACGCCCCGGAGGAGACGGAGGCGGGCCACCTCGACGGGATGCAGTCGCAGGCATCTGCGGCGCCCTGATCCACACGGCGTGCCATGGCTGACAGACCCGGCACGCCGCCGTCGTACCCGCGCTTTTCTTGGTCCGGTATTAGTGGCTGTGGTGACCCTGCCCGTGATGGTGGGCGGCGCCCTGTCCCACCAGTTCGTGGAGTCCTTCAACGGCGCGGGCGAGTGACAGCTCCGGGGATTCGATAACGAAGGGCATCAAAAGCCGGTTTTCCTTGTCCAGGTGCAGGGCAAAAATCCGCTGGATGGCACCCGCGGCCACTGCGGCAGCTACGCCGTCGGCCGTCCTGAGTTCGTCGACCAGGCCCACGATCACCTGATGCTCGGCCAGCATCCCGTCCACCAGCAGCCTGGCCTCCGGCATGGCGTGTGGCCCGCTGTAGAGGGGTCCCTCCTCTGCCAGGGCGTGCGGCACCAGTTCCCGGTCACACCAGTCCAGCAACGCAGCCTGCGTTTCCTGGCCGGCGGCAGGGTCCCGCGCCTCAACAGCCTCGGTCAGCAGTCCAACCAGCGCGTTCAACTGCCGCAGCATGTCCGCATGGTGGGCTTCGACGGCCTGCAGCGCCCGCGCCTCGGCCATGGCGTCCTTACCTGGTCCAGTGTTCATTCGTTGTTGCCTTCCATTTGGGTGACCTGACGGTTTGTGGTCCGCGACGACCAGCGCAGGTCCTTGACGGCCCAGTACCCGGCACCGTTCATGATGGCGAATCCTGCAATGCCCAGCCAGGGAACCCGGACCACCAGGCCAAGCAGCAGGACGCAGATTCCTGCCGCGACAAGAAGCAGGCCGCGCCTGAACCGGGCCCGAAGGGACAGCGCAAAGGCATCCCGGCCAAGCAGGGCGGCGAAGCCGGGGTCGTCCTCGGCCAGTCCATGGCTGATCTGGTCAAGTTCGCGTTTTTCAAATTCAGAGAGCGGCACAGCTGCACCCACTGTCCATTGCCTGCGGGAGCCGGAACTCAGGTACCCGGCTGGCCGCGCAGGACAGCCAGCCTGTTCTGGTATTCCGCGACGTCGATTTCGCCGCGCGCAAAACGCTCGGCCAGCACGTCCTCTGCCTTTCGGGGCGACGGGGGCTGGGGTGCATTCGGGGAGGGCGCCCGCAGGGAACGGGCCAGCAGGACAATGCCGGTGATGATCGCTCCCCAGACCACCACCATGCTGATGCTCATCAGGACATAGCCCCAAAGGCCCATGCCGTCATTCCAGCCGTACACTTCACGACCTCCGGTCATGTGGAGGCGGACGCCAACCGTCCGCCTTCCACTTTCAGTATCGAATGCTGTGGGTGCCCGGGGCAGAGCCATTAGTCCCGTCCCGCGGCGGGTGGCGGGCATTAGAAACCGCGGCGCCGCAAACGTTTGTCCACCGCGACGACCAGGGATGCAAGCAGCGCCAGGCCAAGGATCCGCAGCCAGGCGTCCCCGCTGATGGGGGCGGTATGGAAGAGTCCGTTCATCAGCGGCGCGTAGGTCAGGGCCGCTTGTCCTGCCGCCTGTACCGCAACGCCCACCAGGAGCCATCGGTTGCTGAACGGGCTGATCCGCCAGGCCGGCCGGGTCAAGGACCGGCAGCTGAAGAGGTAGGCAACCTCCACGGCGACGAACAGGTTGACGGCGGACGTGCGGGCCTGGGCAACGGATGCACCTGCGGCCAATTCGTGTTCGAACAGCCACCAGGCTCCCGCGACCAGCAGCGCCGAAACGAGGAGGATCCGTACGGTAAGGGCCAATGTCAGGAGGGGCCGGTCGGGTGGCCGTGGCGGACGGGACATCAACCCTGGTTCCTTCGGCTCAAAGGCGAGCATCAGTCCAAGCGCCACGGCGGTGGTCATGTTGATCCACAGGATCTGGGTGGGCAGAATGGGCAGCTTTGCCCCCAGCAGGATGGCCACGAGGATTACCAGCCCCTCGGCCATGTTGGTGGGCAGGGTCCACACGATGAATTTGGTGAGGTTGTCGAAGACGTTGCGGCCCTCTTCAACGGCGGCCTCAATGGTGGCAAAGTCGTCGTCGGTCAGGACGATGTCCGATGCCTCCTTGGCCACTTCCGTTCCGGTCCGCCCCATGGCAATGCCCACGTTCGCCTGCCGAAGGGCGGGGGCATCGTTGACGCCGTCGCCGGTCATGGCGGCGACGTGTCCGCGGGACTGGAGGGCCCCGATAAGGCGGAGTTTCTGTTCCGGCGAAACCCGGGCGAAAACTGTTGCCCGTTCCACCGCGCCCGCAAACTGGTCCGCTGGAATGGCGTCCAGCTCGGTGCCCGTCAGGGCCGTCCCGGTGGTATGGTCGGCGGCCAGGCCCACGGCGGCGGCCACGGTGATTGCAGTCCGTACATGGTCTCCGGTGATCATCTTGACCCCCACACCCGCGCGCTGGCAGGCCTTCACGGAAGCTGCGGCCGCTTCCCGCGGCGGGTCGTGCATGGCCTGGAGCCCCGTCAGGGTCATCCGGCCCCGTAATTCGATGGCGTACAGAGGCCCGCTGCCGGCGGGAAGGCGCATCATGGCGGTGGCCAGGACCCGGAGTCCGCTGTCCGCGAGCGCATGCGCGGCACTAAGCGCTGCATGCCTGCGGACGGGTCTGCCGGCGCCGTGCGCGTCCATTTCGGAGGAGCATAGGTCAAGGATGCGTTCCACGGCACCTTTGACGAACACCACGCCGCCGCCTTCCGGGAGCGTGGAAACATGCAGGGTGGCCATGAACTGCCGCTCCGATGTGAACGGCAGTTCCTGCTGCCGTGGATTGGCAGCCAGGAAACCGGCGGCGTCCTTGCCGCCTTTCCCTGCCACCACCAGCATCGCGGCCTCGGTGGGGTCGCCCCGCACCTGCCACGTGGATCCCTCCTTGTGCACCTTGGCGTCGTTGCATGCTGCGCCACCCAGGAGGGACCAGTGCAGCGCTGCATCCCCGCCCGCCGGATGCTCCGGCGTGTCCGTCACCTGCTGCTGAATGCCGCCTGGATTCCGCGTTGCCGACGGGGTGATGTGTCCGGCAGGCCCGTAGCCTGAACCACTGACGTCATAGGTGCCGGAGGGCGTCCAGAGCGCCCGGACCGTCATCTGGTTCTCAGTGAAGGTGCCGGTCTTGTCAGAGCAGATCACCGTGGTGCTGCCCAGCGTTTCCACCACCGGCAGCCGGCGGACCACGGCACGGCGGCGCGCCATCCGGCGGACACCAATGGCAAGCGTCACCGTGACGGCGGCGGGAAGGCCTTCCGGAATGGCTCCCACGGCCAGTGCGACGGCGGCAGTGAACATCTGCCCCGGCGGTTCACCATGCGCCAGGCCGGCGACGAAGGCCACGGCAGCGAGGGCAAGGATGGCGATGGTGAGGGTTGAGCTGAACCGTGCCAGTTTCAGGGTCAGCGGCGTGGCCACCGGCCGGACCGCCCCCATAAGGCGGTGGATCTCGCCAAGCTCGGTTTCGCCGCCGATGGCGACGACGATTCCTGCTCCGGTGCCTGCGGTCACCAGGGTGCCGCTGTAGAGCATGTTCCTCCGGTCTGCCACCGGCGTGACCTGCGGGAGTACTACCTCGTCCTTGGACACCGGGTCCGATTCTCCCGTCAGCGCGGATTCGTCCACCCGCAAGGCGGACAGCCGCACCAGGCGCAGGTCAGCCGGTACCTTGTCCCCGGCCTCCAGCAGCACAAGGTCGCCGGGGACCAGGTCCTCGGAGGGAACCTGCCGCCGTTCGCCGGCGCGCACGACCGCGGCCTGTGTGCGGACCAGCGAGTGCAGTGCGTCCAGGGCGGCTTCTGCCCGGACTTCCTGGATGAAGCCGATCGCCGTGTTGACCAGGACCACCGCGAGGATGACGCCCGCGTCCAGGAATTCGCCTAGGAACACGGTCACGGCTGCGGCGGCCAGCAGGACATAGACCAGGGGGTTATTGAATTGCCGTCCCAGCTTGCGGGCAATGCCCCCGCCTTTGGACCGGGGAAGCTGGTTCGCGCCAAACTGGGCGCGCCGGCGCACTACCTCTTCCTGGCCCAGGCCCCTCGCAGCATCCGTTTCCAGCAACAGGACCACTTCGTGGACGGGGAGCCCATGGTGTGCCGGATCAGGGGCATTGTCCGGCCGGCGCCACGTGGGGGATTCCGGCCGCCGGGAATGCACTTCCCCGCTCCGGGATGGCCTGGTCTTCGCCATGATGCCGGGCTTTCACTGCCCCAGCAGGGCGTCGAGGGTGGCGAAGCCGTACCCTGCGGCTGCTATGCGGTCAATGACTTGGGGGAGGGCGTCGGCGTCGAGGGTGGAGCCGTCATCCGGGTTGGACCCGATGTGCATGAGGACGATCTCACCGGGCTGCAGCCCCGCCTGGACGCGGTCGGCCACCGCCTGGAGGCTGGCACCTCCACTGGTGCCTTTCCAGCCGAGGGTGTCAACGGTCCACCTCACCGCCACGTACCCCAGCGAGTTCACCGCTGCGATGGTTCGGGCGTCCCGTTCGCCGTAGGGAAAGCGGAACAAGGGCCTCGGATCGGCCCCGGCTGCCAGGATTGCCTCCTCGGCGCCCCGCACCTGTTGGATGATCTGCTCGTTGCCCAGTTCGGTAAAGCCGGGATGGGTCATGGAATGGTTTGCCACCCTGTGCCCGGCAGCCACGATCCGTGCCACCGACTGCGGGTTGTTGGCGGCCCAGTTGCCGGTCAGGAAAAAGGTCCCGGCAACGCCTTTGGCGGAGAGCGTGGACAGGATACTGGGCAGTCCCGCAGCGTTGGCGCCGGCATCGAACGTGAGGGCAACCACGCGCCCCGCCCCCGGGATGACGGTCAGGTCCTGCCCCCGGAGGGAGTCCGGGAACGGCGCAGGCCGCGGGGGAGCGGCGGGCTCCTCCGGAGCCTGAGTAGGCTGCGGTCCGGGAACGGGAGGGACCGTGATGGGCGGCTCCACCGGTATCTGGCCGGCTTCCGGCGTCTCCGTTTCCTGTGGCCCCTGCTGGCCGGAAGGGGAAACGGCCGGGACCGGCGGGCTGGACTGGCTCGGAAGGGCGGATGGGCTGGGAGATGCGGAAGACGGTGACGGTGATGCGGACGGCGCAGCCGACGGCGGACCGGCCGTGAGCGCCGGCAGCAACAGGGCCAGGGCGATGGCAAGGACCACCAGGGCGGCGGCGAGCGCTATGGCGAGCGTCCGCCGTCGTGCTTCACTGAGCGGCAATGCCATCACCCGCCCTGGACGTCAGTAGCTTCCGCCGATGCCGGGCTGGTCAGGAACCCTCTGCTGCGTGGGCCCCGCCCTCGGGCGTGTGGACAACCAGCACGGGGCAGTGGGCATGGGCCACGACGGCGGAGCTGACGGAGCCCAGGAGCAGTCCGCCGAACCCGCCGTGCCCGCGGCGTCCCACCACAATCATGTCGGCATCGCGGCTGGCGTCGATCAGTGCCTCGCGGGGATGGCCCCTGACGAGGCTTGCGGTGACATTGGCCGGCAGTTCGGTACCGAAGGCCTGCTCCATTGCCTCGTCCAGGATTTTCTTCGCGCCTTCCTCGAAGCCTTCAATGCCCATCATGACGTAGCCGGAGTACACCTGCGGGTACTCCCAGCAGGCGATGGCCTGGACCTTGGCGCCGAGGGGGGTGGCAAACCGTTGGGCCTGGCGGAGCGCCTCCAGGGATGGCTCCGATCCGTCGACGCCTACCACGATCCTGGCAATTGGTGCCCCGGCAATGCTCATGTCTGCTCCCTCTTCCGACCCTCGCTGTCCCGCCCATCATGCCTGCAGCCCCGCGGCGGGGCTAGGGCCGAAGGTCACGGCGCGCCGGCGGGCGGGCCGCCCGCGGACGGCGGTGCGGCCTGCGGTGCTGCCGCCGGGGGAGTTAACCCTTGGGGCCACTCAGGTTCCGTGGGCCCCTGGTCAAGCCGGAAGGGTGGATATTCATCCCGCATCAGCGCGGTGTACACCAGGACCCGGTAAATCCAGCGGTTCACGCCAAGGATGAAATCAAACAGTGGGCGCTGGTAACGGCCGGTGAACAGCAGGATCACTGCCGCGATCAGGACCAGCAGCCCCAGCAGGGACGGGCCGGCAGTCTGTTCATAGGTTGTGCCGAAGTAATTGTTGTCTGCGCGCCACCGCCACGCGGTGTTGGTGAACGCGGCCACTACGAGCAGGTGCGGGATCGCCAGGAGCCACCATTTCACCAGGACCAGGCCCCGGGACAGCCGCTCCGGGTAGTCCACCTCGAAGTCGGCCGGGTAGTTGGTGCGCTTGAGCGTGAATGGCGGGTAGAGGTCGGTGCCAACGGCGGCGTAGGCGTAGAACGCCACCCGCCAGTTCCAGCGCATGACGCCCACATTAAAGTCGAACAGCGCCCTCGGGTACCGGCCGGTGAACAGGATGGCGAAGCCCGCCACGATGGTGGTGATGACAAACGCGAACCAGAGGAAGAAGAGAAGGATGAAATGGGGGATGGCCAGGAACCACTTGACCAGCCACATCCAGCGGGACAGCGCGGGATCGATGGTGCCGAACAGCCGTGCGGGGTATCCGCGGCGGTCTTCAGCCGCAGTGAACGGTTGCGGCGGGGGTGCCACGCCCGGTGCTGCCTGCGCGGCGTGCACCCCTGGCTGGCCCCAGGCAGCCGGTGCTGCCCCCTGCCCTTCCGGCACCTGTCCTCCTGGTACCTGTCCAGGCGGGTGGCCGCCCGGTACTTGCCCCGGCCCGGCCATCCCGGACGGCGGCATTCCGGACCCCGCCATCCATGTCCCTCCGGCTGGCGGCCCGCCCGTCGGCCGCGCGGCGTGCCGGCCCAGTCCCATGGCGCCGAAGATGATGAGGGGAATTCCAATCACCAGGGCGATGAGCCCGCCCACCAGCAGGCCGGTGGCTGCCGGCCGGATCAGGTCCGAGCGGAATCCGGCCTGCGCCTGGACATCGATGCCGGAGGAGGCATCGGCATTCATCACCACCACTTCCCACGTGCCCGGGGTGATGTTCCAGGTCAGCTCCTGCTCTCCTGGGCCTGCGACGGATGCGGTCCAAATGCGCTGGTCGGCCGGTGGTGATGCGGGGTTTCCACCCGGAACGTCGCGGTATTCTGCCCGGAAGGGCCGCTGGCGGATGTTGAGCAGCTCCGAGTGGTGCACGCCTGACAGGTACTGTTCGACGTCGGCCTGCGGGCCGATCCCGATGAACACCGGTTTGTCTGGGCTCACTGAATTAACCCGCAGGCGCAGGGTGCCGATGTCGAAGGGAAGCCTGCCGGGAACATCCTCGCCAATGGCATCTGCCCGTGGAGATGTAAGGGCAAAGGAATTGACGGAAAAACGGGATGTGCCGGAGGTCAGGAAGCCGTCTCCCTGAACGGATCCCACCGCCGAGGCCACGGCTCCTCCCGCCAGCGCAGCCAGCCCCGGAAGGGTGATCAGGATCCCGAGGACCAGCATGATGATGGCGGCGGGCTTTTTCATGGCATGGATCTTTCCGCTGGGGGATGCATGAAACGGGGAGAAGGACCGGCAGGCGGTCCCGGCCTAGATGGTGCCGCGTACGGCGTCAGTCCGCGTGATGATCGTGGGGCACGGGAGGTGCTTCAGCACCCCGTGTGCGGTCGAACCAAGCAGCAGGCGTTTGAAGGCGCCCCTGCCGCGGCTGCCCACCACCAGCAGCCGTGCTCCGGCCGCGGCCTCCACAAGGGCGTCCACCGCACCCTTGTCGCTGTCGAGCCGCTGGTGCACGGTCAGGTCCGGGTAGTCTTCCTTGAGCCCGGCAACAGTTTCAGAAAGCACAACCCGTTCCTCGTCCACGATGAGGTCCGCGAGCGCACCCGGCGTCAGGCCGGCGTCGATGACGGGATCGGGCGCATTGACGGCGTAGACGACGGTAAGTTCGTCTCCGCCGCGGTCCGCTTCGGCGGCGGCGAAGGCGACGGCCTGTGTTGCCTCGGCGGATCCGTCAACACCGACCACCACACCGGACCGGCCTTCCAGGTCCTGGGTCCCAACGACGGCGACCGGGACCTTGGCGGCGGTGGCCACCTGGAGTGCACGGTCTGCGAGGGCGCCGCCGAGGTGGCCGCTGCCGGAGCCGATGACCATCATCGAGGTCTTCTTCGAATACTTGGCCAGCTGCCCGCCCACGCTTCCGGTGAGCAGTACCGTGTCCGGGGTAACGGACACGCTTCCTTCGAGCCGGCCGGCGGCGGTCTTGAGCAGTTCCTCACCGGCCTGCTGGAGTGTGCCGAACCAGGGGTAGGGTTCGGCAACCCACCGGTCGTCGACGACGTGGACGACCACCAGCGGCAGGCCTGCCTGGTGGGCACGCCGCGCTGCCCAGAGGACCGCAGCCTGGCTTTGCGCTGAATCGTTGGTGCCCACGGCGATGGGTTTCTGGGATGTCATGGCTGCACTTCCTGCTCATCGTGACTGGTCTTCCTGCTGTTCCAGAGTGGCCCGGCCGCCACGGGCACTCTAGGGCCAAAAGTCACGGAAGCGCTGTTCAGCGCACCCTGCTGCCCCGCCAACCCCATCGATTGCTCCGTACGTGATGCTCCTATAGCCGTCAAATCCACATCTTTGGGGGTCAGAGGAAGTTCCAAAGCTATCTGCTAGAACGCATACAGCTGCTCGGCGAGGATTCCCGCAGGGGTCGTGGTGCGACCTCTACTGCGTGAGGGCTAGTACTAGCGCGAACCCGCCGATGAGGAGAACTGCGCACCCGAGGAACGTCACGAACTTTGCTCCTGGAACGGTGGCAGTCTCCCCTGAAGGCGAATTGCCCTGGCTGCGGGATCGGTGAGCGGCAGCGGCAAACCGGGTTTTGACGATGTCATGTGCCTTGGATCGAAAAGACAGGATCAGAATTCCAAGCACGAGGAAAAGAATCCCGAGAACCATTGCTGCAATGTTAAAGGCGGCCAATGTTGCTCCTTTGCTATGGAGTAGTCACCAGTTCAGATCGAGAAGTGACAGGACGACACCGATCAGTCCGACGACGACAATTCCGGCGCCAGTCATCCCCATTCGCCCGGACGTCGACGCTTTGGATGTTCTGTCCCCGATCTTGCCAAAGACTGCCCGTTGGGCATCTGCGTTCGTATCCGCCAATCGAGCCCGGTATACCAAGACGATGATGCCGATTACGACGCAGACGATACCGCCGATGAACGCTGGCCAGAATATAGTCATCGGCCGCTCCTTCCCCCAAAGTGGTCCATAAGTTGGAGCACAGTTGAACGGATCATATCCTTCCCGGGGAGACAGAACGGGAGCAGGCAACCAGATCTTCATCCGATCTTGATCCTTGACGGCTGTGGGGCGCTGCGGCAAATCTATCGTTTTGCTGCAGCCGCAGACCCAGCGTCTGACCGGTTGGTGAGGTGTTCCTGCCATCCTCACGGTTCTCGTTCAGCCATTTCCTGTACTGATCGGCAAGAATGTCGTTGCGGAGAAGACCCCGTTCCAGACGCGAAATGATGGAAACCCATTGGCCAAGTTCGCCGGCTACGGTCGTGATGGTGAGCCCGAGTTCGGTCCGCATGCGGCGGAGGTCCGAGATGTCAGGCGCCGGCCGGGGGTTGGTGATC
Organism: Arthrobacter sp. SAFR-179; assembly: GCF_059414945.1. Taxonomy (NCBI): domain Bacteria; kingdom Bacillati; phylum Actinomycetota; class Actinomycetes; order Micrococcales; family Micrococcaceae; genus Arthrobacter; species Arthrobacter sp. SAFR-179. The sequence goes on along the minus strand of NZ_JBPFDM010000002.1, from coordinate 369,757 downwards.
TGGCGGTAGATTTCCCGGGCTGCGTAGCGTTTGAGGCAGCGCATGATTTCGCGTTTGCTCTTGCCCTCGGTCGTGCGTTTGGCCACGTACTCCTTGGTCCGTTGACACGAGCCCATGCGCACCAGGACTACCTGATGCAAGGCGTTATTGGCGCTGCGGTCGCCGCCTCTACTGAGCCGGTGGCGGGTTGTCTTGCCGGATGAGGCTGGTACCGGAGCGACCCCAGCAAGCGAAGCGAACTGGGCTTCGTTCCCCAGACGGTCCGGGTTATCCCCGAAGGTGATCAACAGCTGGCTGGCTACTTCGGTCCCGACTCCTGGGAGATCGCAGAGCATCGGAGCGTAGCTGTCGAGGACTTCCTTGAGCGCTGCGTCAGCAGCCTCAATTTCTACTCCCAGTGCTTGGCAGCGTGCTGCCAACGCCTTGAGCGTTACAAGAGTCACGTATTCGGGATCGGCCAAGTGGCCTGTAGGTCTCGTGCGCTGCAGGGCAGGAATCAGCGCGGAGGTGGCCAGCGCCCGGTATTTCGCCCGGATCTTGTCCGGGGCAGAAACGAGGAGCGCCTTGATCTGGTTGATCGCCGCTGTCCGGGCCTTGATTGCTGATCCGCGCCCGGAACGTAGGATCCGCAGGCATTCAACGGGGCCGTCTTTGGCCTTCGGGATCGCCTTCGTCCGTCCCTCGAGTACCGATTTGGCCGCCTGGTAGGCGTCCAGCGGGTCGGATTTCCCCTTGAGCCGGCGGGCGGCCCGGTTCGGGCGGTTTACCTCTAGCACCGTTAGCCCTTCACCTCGGAGGGTTCTGGCGAGCTCGGCGCCGTAGGAGCCTGTTCCTTCGACCCCGACGGCGGTGACTGTGCCGTAGGAGGTGATGAAGTCGATGATTTTCCGGTATCCGGATCCTACGGCCAAAAATTCCTTGTCCGCGAGGGGTTTGCCGTGTTCGTTGATGACGGCTACGTGGTGTGTGTCGGCGTGGGTGTCGATACCCGCGATGACTTTTGTTGGTTCGCTTGCCAAGATGGAAATGCCCCTCAGTCGCGTCGAATGCTGATTGATCGGGCGCGGGCCAGGTGGGCAGACAAAACGGTAATGGGACTGGTCGTATCAGGCTCCTATGAGGTCATGTCCGCCTGGCTCGACACCCCTTTTAAACGACCTTGAGCCGGCGGACAGATCGTCGGGAAGACAGTGCCGCCTGGTACGTCAATTTTTGGCTGGGTCACGCCGGCTCAAGGACTGTTCCAGTATTACCGTCGTTTTGAGGCCTGAAAACGACGGTAATGATGGTATTAGTCCTGAACCGGCGTGACCCATCGTGCACCTGACGCGCTTTTGCGCTGTCCTTCACATGTCTTGTCCGCCGGTTCACGACCTTTCGCGTGGGCTGGGCGGTCATGACTTGATAGGAGCTTGACCATGATCCCCTTACCGTGTTGTCTGCCCACCCAGACCACGTGATACTCACTTCGTCAGGAAAGGCGCCATGCCGGAAAAGGAAGAAGTGCGTGTCATTGTTGGTGTGGATACTCATGCGGACACCCACCACGTTGCAATAATCACCGAGCACGGGCGCCCCCTCGTCGACGGTCAGTTTCAGGCAACGGGCCATGGCTATCGCAGTATCATCGACTTCGCCCGCTCTCACGGCGAGATTATTGCGGTGGGCGTTAAGTGCACGGGCAGCTACGGGGCAGCGCTGACGAAAGTATTGCGTACAGATGGAATTGCCGTCGTAGAAGTCAATCGCCCAACCGCCAGCAACGTCGGCGCCGCGGCAAGTCCGATCCCTTGGATGCCTATGCGGCGGCCGAAGCCGTCCTGGCAGAACGCTGCACAGCTGTCCCAAAGGACAAGGACGGCCCTGTGGAGTGTCTGCGCGTGCTGCGGGCCTCACGCACCTCGGCCATGAAGGCGAGAACTGCCGCCATTAATCAGATCAAGGACCTGCTGATCTCAGCACCGGAAACGATCAGGGCAAAATTTCGGGGCATCGTGACTTCGGCCATGATCGCCACGTTGGCACGCGCGAAGCCAGCTGGCCACCTCGCTGACCCTTCGCACGTGACTGCTTGGACTCTAAAGAAACTGGCCAGGAGGTACCAGTCTCTTACCGATGAGATAGCTGAAGCCGATGCAGCATTGAAAGAGATTCTGGATGCCTACGCGCCACTACTCTGCGACCTCCCAGGAGTCGGTGTCGAGGTTGCCAGCCAGCTGTTGGTAACGGTGGGCGACAACTCGGAACGAGTGGGCAGTGAAGCCCAGTTCGCCGCCCTGGTGGGAGTCGCACCAGTTCCTGCTTCATCGGGCAAAACAAACCGCCACAGACTCAGCCGCGGTGGCGACCGGGATGCCAATAAGGCTCTCCATCATGTGGTGCTCGTGCGGATGGGATCAGATGCCAGAACAAAGGAGTACGTGGCCAGACGAACTTTGGAAGGTAAGGGTAAACGCGAAATCATGCGCTGCCTCAAGCGCTACGTCGCCCGTGAAATATACCGGCAGATCATGAATCCAACCGCAGCTCCGTCAATAGACGACCTGCGGCCGCTACGGATCCGCCTCGGACTGACGCTTCAGGGCGCAGCTCAGGGCCTTAACCAATGGCCGTCATACCTTTCACGGCTGGAACGGGGCCTCACGAGAAACGACCAACTCGTCACCGCGTACCGGCATTGGCTCGACCAACAAGTCTCAACGGTAAGCAGCACCCCGGGTTTGTCAGCCTGACCAGATTCCTCGTTCATCGTCTACGCTCAGGGCATGGGCGGACGCAACGAACGACCGTTGAGTGCCGGCTCGAAGGGCAGTAAGCCGCCCTTCGAGGTCTATTTCGCTGTTTGGGCGCTGATGCTGGCCGTCGCCGGGGTTGACGTTCTGGGCGTCTTGGCCATTTTGGCCATGGTGCGAGAACAAGGACCCGCGTGGGTTCCGTGGTTTGCCGGCTTCATTCTGCTGCTGCTGTCGGTCATTGCGGTCAGCTACATTCAGACACTCAAAGACGGCGATCGAGGCATGCGCGATTACGTGAGTTACAGCGTGCTGATATGTGGGTTTGGCTTCTCTTGGCCGCCTTCTTGGAGATGGTTGCTCTTCCTTGTCCCGGTTATTCTCATAGTCCCGTTATGGTTGCCACGATCTCGACGCTTTTTTGACGAAGCCGAGGGCAACTCATCCTCGACGGACACAGCGCCTGGTCCGACCCTGTGAAGCCGTCGACGGAAGGTGGGAAGACGACGGCCGCGATATATGGAGGTAGTGACGTGTACTTGCCGGGAGCGGTTCTCGCGCTATTTGGGGCGCTATTCATGATCATGGGGATCGGGGTAGCGGCCTTCCGGCTTCCTATCTCGAGGGGGCACCAGAGGTGGATGGAGATGTTTGCTGGCCGCCGGGGCCGTGACGCTGCCGACGCAATGACGCCCGGCACATGGCTAAGCATTGGAGTGATCAACGCACTCATAGGTGCCGGCCTTATGTTTGCCGGATTCAATCTAATGCTTCGGCACTGACGCTCTACGCGGCGGAGTCACAACCAGACGTCACAGGGATAGGTTGGCATCGCTTGTCCTTCCCCAGGTCGCAGTTCATCGCAACCCTAAAGCTGTCCACAATTGGGGGCAATTTGGGTTATCCACGGCTGGTCCTTTTGGGAGCCGTTGGGTAGCTCCCTCGGCCGCAGTAGCGGTGGATAACCCAATGGAAATTGTCCCCGGTTGTGGACAGCGGCAACACAGCAGCCACGGCTACGGGATAGCGCCCCGCACCTAACGTTTGACAGCTATAGGAGCGTCACCTATGGAGCAATCGATGGATGATCCAGGGGGCTGGGCGAGGTGCCCGGGAGCGTCGACGGTTCACAGGCGGCACAGTTCCTCAGTATGCTTACTATTGTCCGCCGGACTTAAAGAGAAAGGCATCATCATGACTGAACAGAACCTCCCCGACGATGAGCTGGAAGTCGTGCAGGAAGACGACATACTTCTCGACGAAACTCCGGGCGCGGCGTCGTCACTGGAGCTCGACCCTGTCATGGGGGAACCGGACAGCTACCCGGGGGCAGCCGAAAACAACCCGGACCGCTGGCAGGAAGACCCATTGCTGCAGGACGAGGCAGTCTCGGGCGAAGAACAGGACTTCCTGAGCGACCAGACGCTGCGCGACGAAAGCGCCCAGGCGCGGTACCGGGCCGGTGACGAGCAGGTGCCGCCGGACACCCCCACGCTGGGCGAAGCAGCAGCCGACGTCGATTTCGGCGAAAACCCCACAGGGCTGGAAGCTGACGCCAGTGACGACGAGGAGAACTTCGGCGGCTCACCCCTGAGCGAGTTTGAGCCCGACGACCTGGAACGCTGACAGGCCGGGAGGCGGAACCGCCAGGCGCGGCCGCCGGGGAGGGGAACCATGGAATCCAAGGAACTGCTGCTGGAGGCCTTTGACCGTCTCCCGGGCCTGGTAAGGCAGGTGCTGGACGGGTTGGATGAAGGGCAGCTGCAGCGCCGTCCCGCAGGTAACGGCAATTCCATCGCCTGGCTGGTCTGGCACATGGGCCGGGTGGAAGATGCCCAGGTTGCTGCCGCGTCGGGGCTGGAACAAATCTGGACGGCGGAGCGATTCGTTGCCCGCTTTGGGCTCCCGCTGGCGGACAGTGACACCGGCTACGGCCATTCCAGCAAGCAGGTAGACGCCGTCCGCGCATCCCGGGTACTCCTGCAGGAGTACTACGACGCCGTCCACCGGCAGACGGCAAAGGTCCTGGAAGGAATCAATGATTCCGCCCTGGACCGTGTGGTTGACCGGCATTGGGACCCGCCCGTCACCCTCGGCGTGCGGCTGGTCAGCATCCTGGGGGACTGCCTCCAGCACGCCGGCCAGGCCGCCTACGCCAAGGGGTTGCACAGAACATCGGCGGACACCAACAGTGCGTGAACTCGTTGTGCTGGGCACCGCATCCCAGGTTCCCACCCGAACCAGGAACCACAACGGCTACCTGCTGCGCTGGGACGGCGAAGGGCTGCTTTTCGACCCCGGCGAGGGCACCCAGCGCCAAATGATCCTTGCCGGAGCAGCGGCAAGCAGCATCACCAGGATTTGCCTCACGCACGTGCACGGGGACCATTGCTATGGCCTGCCCGGAGTCCTTTCCAGGATGGTTCTGGACGGAGTGGGGCACCCCGTCCACCTGCATTATCCGGCGTCCGGCGACGATGTGGTCCGGGCCCTGGTGGCCGTCAGCTCTCCCGGCATCGACCTGCGGCTGCACCCGCATTCCGGCGCCGGGCCCGTGGCCGAAGGCCTCGAGGTCCGGCCCCTGAACCACCGCATCGAGACGTACGGTTACCTGCTCACAGAGCCCGACGGCCGCACCCTCCTGCCGGAACGGCTCCGGGCGGCGGGCGTCGAAGGGCCCGACGTCCGCCGGCTGCAGCGGGAAGGGGTCGTCGGGACAGCCCGCCTGGAGGACATGAGCATTCCCAGGCCGGGCCAGCGGTTTGCCTTCATCATGGACACCGCACCATGCGCCGGTGCCGAAGAGTTGGCAGCAGGCACCGACCTGCTGGTCACGGAGTCCACGTTCAGCGACGACGACGCCGGCCTAGCCGGGCAATACCTGCACCTGACCGCCGGGCAGGCCGGTGAACTGGCGGCGTCGGGGAAGGCCCGGACGCTGGTGCTCACACATTTTTCCGCACGGTACGGAAACGACGTCTCCCATCTCGCGGAGCAGGCAAGGGCCCGGGCTCCGGAATCCACGGTCATTGCCGCTGAAGACCTGCAGCGCATTGCCGTTCCCCGTCGGCGGCAACCGATGCGGGAAGCGGCAGGCGAAACTACGGCGATAGGGTTAAACCATGACGGCAGCAGCTGAATCCACGGTCACTTTTGACGGCCGCTTCGCCCGGGAACTGGCAGAACTCGCCGTTCCCTGGCAGGCCGAGGAAGCACCGGGTCCTGAGCTCCTGGTCCTGAACGACAAGCTCGCCCGGGACCTGGGCCTCGATCCGCAGTACCTCCGCAGTCGCGAAGGGGTCCGGCTGCTGGTGGGCAATCACGTTCCCGCCGGCGCCACCCCGGTGGCGCAGGCATATGCGGGGCACCAGTTCGGCGGTTACTCATCCTTGCTGGGTGACGGACGTGCGCTGCTGCTGGGGGAGGTCACGGACCAAAGCGGCCGCCTCCTGGACATCCATCTCAAAGGCTCGGGGCGCACGCCTTTCGCCCGCGCCGGGGACGGCCGTGCCGTCGTCGGCCCCATGCTCCGTGAGTATGTGGTCAGTGAGGCCATGCACGCCCTGCACATACCCACCACCCGCTCGCTCGCCGTCGTGGCAACCGGGCGGCAGGTCCGCCGGGACGGCATGCTGCCCGGTGCCGTCCTGGCACGCGTGGCAAGCAGCCACCTGCGCGTTGGCAGCTTCCAGTACGCGCGGGCCACCGAAAACCTGGACCTCCTGAGGCGGCTGGCGGACCATGCCATCAGCAGGCACTATCCGCACGCCGCTGAAGCCAAAAACCCCTACCTGGCATTGTTCGGTTCCGTCGTCTCCGCCCAGGCGGAGCTGGTGGCCAGGTGGATGCTGGTGGGATTCGTGCATGGTGTCATGAATACGGACAACATGACCATCTCAGGGGAAACCATCGACTACGGCCCGTGCGCGTTCATGGATGCATTCAATCCCGCCGCCGTCTACAGTTCCATCGACGTCAGTGGACGCTATGCCTATGCCAACCAGCCGGTGCTTGCCGAATGGAACCTTGCCCGGCTTGCCGAGGCGATGCTGCCGCTCATCGACCAGGACCAGGAAAAGGCGGTTGCCCCGGCCGTGGAGGTGCTTGGCGGGTTCCGCGGACAGTACAGCAAGTCGTGGTCCGGCGGCATGAAACGCAAGCTGGGCCTGGGAGGCGGCGGGGAGAGCGCTGATGACGCCTCAGCCCTGGTGGACGATGCAATCGCCATCCTGAAGGACGGCCCGGTGGACTACACCCTCTTCTTCCGCAACCTGGGCAAGGCCGCCCGGGGCGACCTCCGTCCCGTTCGCGGGATGGTCCTTGACCTGGCCGCGTTCGACGCCTGGGCGGAGCGGTGGCAGGCCATGAAACCGGACGCGGACCTGATGGACAGCGTGAACCCTGTGTACATTCCCCGGAACCACCTGGTGGAGGAAGCTCTGTCAGCTGCCACCGAAGGAAACCTCGCACCCCTGCAGCAACTGCTCGAGGCCATCGGTGCACCCTTTACCGAACGTCCGGGACTGGAACGCTACGCCGAGGGTGCCCCTGAAGACTTCGGCAACTACATGACCTTCTGCGGGACCTGACGGCTCGCGCCAGGGGAAAACGACAGGAGGGCGGCGGCCGGGAATACCCGGCTGCCGCCCTCCTGTTTTGCGTCGGCTCCGCTGGTTGCGAAGCGCCGCGGAGACTAGGCTACGCGGACTGCGGAGTAGCCGCCGAGCCAGCTGATGGAGTGAACCTCGGTGCTGTAGCCGTTGACGCCGCCGCTGACAACCTGGCCGTCGCCGGCGTAAACGCCCACGTGGCCGGAGGTGATGATCAGGTCACCGGGGGCGGGGGCGCTGACAACAGTGCCGTACTGGAAGAACTGGGTGGGGGCCAGGTCGCCGACGGACTTGCCGACGGAGCGCAGGGCCTTCTCAACCATTGCGGTGCAGTCCTGGCCCACGCCAACCTGGCTGTAAGCGGATGCCAGGATCGCAGCGCCGGTTCCCGTGCCGGTGGAGGCCAGCGGGGTGGCGGAGGCGTAGGACATGTTCATGCCGGTGTTCGCCGGTGCAGTTGCGGCTGCAGCCTGGACCGGAGCTGCGGCAGGAGCCGGAGCCGGTGCTGCGGTGTAGCCTGCACCGGGGATCTGGATCTGGTCACCGGGGTAGATGATTGAGGACAGTCCCAGTCCGTTGGCGGACAGGACGTCATTAAGGCTGACGCCGTAGGCAGCCGCGATGGCCCCGATGGTGTCGCCAGAGACGACGGTGTGGACGTTTCCGGCTGCCGCAACGGGTGCTGCTGCCGGTGCCGAGTACGCCTGGACGCTGGTGTTCTCAGTGGTGTCCGGACCGGTCACACCTGCATGGGCCGGGGCTCCGACGCCGAATGCAATGCCGGACGCTGCAGCAACTGCGAGCGCCGGGCGGCCCAGCGAACGGGCCTGGGTCTTGGCGGTTACGGCGAGGCCCTCGAGCACAATGGAGCGGGCCGGAGTCGCGCGGTGACGGGCAGTAATGGAATTTTTTGACACGGTTGATCGCCTCTCCCATGCCTGCGGGGTGAGCTGTCGGGTTCGGGCTGGAGATGCCCGGCCGGTAGCGGGCTCCGCGGGCGGAGCGCTATCGACTTAACCCCAAGGCCACAAGTGGCCGTGGAAACTTGGTTCCCCCGTCCCTGCCATCGGAAAACGGTTGAATCCCATGATCAGCGGCAGGGCTCGGCATGCTGATGGGAATGTCCCGGCTGAGAGGGACACCCAAAGACCATAACCCGCGCTCACTGTCATTGTCACATTTGAATAACATACGAGGTTTCCCTCTCAATTCAGCAAACGTCTTGATGTACATAGGATCTCGCGGCTGACCTGGGGAGAGATTCGAACCGGGAAACGGCGCCGAAACGGTAACAATACGGCCTCGGACCCCTGCTTTGCCGCGATACCCGGCGGTAAGCTTCGGGACTATGCCCCTGTTCGTTACCAACCGGTCCTTCCCGATATTCGCGGGCCTGATGGCGATCGCCCTGGCCGGCGCCACCGCGTTGCCGGCCGCGGCGGAGGAGCCGCCCGGCGGATATCCCTCCTGGGCCGACGTGCAGCAGGCGCAGTCCTCTGAAGCGGCGAAGGCCGCAGAGATCACCAGCATCAACGGGCTCCTGGATGGACTGCAAGCGCAGTCGGAGGCGGCCGGGGATGCGGCGGTCCGCTCTGCCGCCGATCACGCCGCAGCCGATGCGGAGCTTCAGGCGGCAACAGCCCGGGTGCAGACTCTGTCTGCGCAGGCGGCCCGTGCAGACGACCAACTGGCCCGGTACCGGAAGGATATCGGCGCCCTGGCCGTCCAGTCCTACAAGACCGGCGGGACCAATACCGGATTCTTCGTGGCGCTCGATGCGCTGGGGACCAACAGCGCCCAGGGGCTCAACCTGGTCAAGCTTGTAGGGGACAAGACTGCTGCCTTGGTGAATAAGGCTGCAGCGGCAGGAAAGGTTGCCGCTGCGCTCAGGGAACAGGAACAGGTTGCCAGGGGCGAGCGGGAACGACTGGCCGGGGAGGCGAAGGTTAAATCCGAGGCCGCCCGTTCCGCCCGGGACGCACTGGCACGGCAGGTCACCGAGGAACAGCAGCACAGCGGCGAGTTGACTGCCCAGCTTGCCGCCCTGAAGGGTACGACGGCGGCAGTTGAGGGGGAGTATCGCCAGGGCAAAGCGGCGCTGGCCGCCTACGAGGCGGCCCAGGCGGCCAAGCGCGCCGCCGCGGAGGAGCAGGCCCGCCGCCAGGCCGAAGCTGCCGCCAAGGCCGCAGCGGCTGCCGCCCAGCAGCCCAAGCAGCCGCCGCCCCCCGCCCCAGCCCCGGTCGGGGCCAATCCGGCCCCGGCCGCGCCTGCCAACAATCCAGCTCCTGCCGTTCCGGTTGCGCCGCCACCGCCACCGGCGCCGGCCCTGCCAAGCCCGCCCGCCGTCGTCGTTCCTTCCGTTCCCGGTGGAGCTGTTAACGATCCCGGCGCGGCGAAAAGCTACGCGTCCGGACGCCTTGCTGCCTTTGGGTGGGGCCAGGACCAGTTCCTTTGCCTGGCCCAGCTGTGGAGCAAGGAATCAAACTGGCTGACCACCGCCACCAACGCCTGGTCCGGGGCCTACGGGATTGCCCAGGCGCTGCCGCCGGGCAAGTATGCCAGCGCCGGCAGCGACTGGCTGACCAGCTATCGGACGCAGGTCGATTGGGGCCTGGGCTATATCCGTGACCGCTGTGGTTCGCCCTGCGGGGCTTGGAACCATTCCGTGTCCCTGAATTGGTACTGACTGACGCGCTAGGCTTTCCCCATGCCAGATTTCGAACGGTTTCGTGTGCTGCTCGAAGAGGAGCGGGCGCGGCGGGTGGCGCTGCTGCCCGCCCTGCAGGCGGATATCGCCGCGGCAAATTCGGCCCGCCAGGATTCCAACGTCGACGACGAACATGATCCGGAGGGCGCCACGATCGCCTTCGAACTTTCGCAGGCATCGGCGCTCCTGAAGCAAAGCTCGGCCGGCCTGGTCCAGATTGAAGCGGCCCTGGCAAGGCTGGCCCGGGGAACCTATGGAACCTGCGCCGTCTGCGGGGAACCCATCACCGAAGGAAGGCTGGAGGCGCGGCCATGGACCCCGTTCTGCATCCGGCACGCCTCCTCGGGGCGCGGACGGTGACGGGCGCCGCTGACGTTGTGTCCGCTGCGGCGGACTTTGTTGACCGGACCCTGCAGAACGAGGGCGCCTGGTACCGGGCAGACGACGTCGGAAACCGGCTGGGCGGCGTGCTGGCTTCCTACGGTTCCTCCATTGGGGCCGTCCGCGGCACGGTGCGCGACACCCTGCGCAAGTTCAGGGACCTGGACCACGACGGAACCGTGATGCTCGCCTCCGCCCTGTGGGGGCAGCCCAAGCCAGGATCCCGCCCGGTTTTCGAGCGCCGCCTTGCCGCCGTGGTGCTGCTGCAGACAAAGGTGCGCCTGCTCCGGCATTCGGATCTCACGCGCCTGGAAGGCTTCCTTCGCTCAGCCCAGGCAGCGGAACTCACGGAGCCTCTGCTTTCCGACGTCCTGGTGCCGTTGCTGTCAGGGCTGGGGGAGCGTGAACGGCAGCGGGCCGGCGTTGTGCTGGCACGGTGGCGGGAGGACCCGGACCCCGAACTGCGGGCTGCGGCCGGTGCACTCTCGAAGGAATTGACCCCGTAAAGTGGCCTCTTATCAGGCCAAACAAGGAGATCCACATGAATGAGCCGTTTGACCTTGAGCGCTTTGTTGCCGCCCAAAACGCGGGCGGAGCCTATGAGCAGGCGTTGGGGGAGTTGCAGGTCGGCAGGAAGTCCGGGCACTGGATGTGGTTCATCTTCCCGCAGATTGCCGGGCTGGGGCAGAGTGCCATGTCGCGCAAATACGCCATCTCGTCACTCGCTGAAGCCCGGGCCTACCTGGACCACGAGGTGCTGGGCCCGCGGCTGCTGGAGTGCGCTGTGGTGCTGGCCAACCACGCCGACCAGTCGGCCGAGGACATTTTTGGCGGCATCGACGCGAAGAAACTCCGCTCCTCGATGACACTGTTTCTCCGGGCAGCACCCGGAGAAACAGTGTTCAAGACGGTCCTGGCCCAGTTCTTCAACGGCGAGCCCGACCCCGCCACGGACGATCTCCTGGCGGACCGGGACGCGGCCGGCTGACCGCGCCCGGCTGACCGCGGCCGGCTGACCGCGCCCGGGGATGCCGGGTGGGCTGCTACGGTGTGGGGCTGCCACCGTTGACGTTCAGGGTTTCGCCCACCACGTAGCTGGACTCCGGCGAGGCCAGGAAGACGTAGGCGGGGGCCAGTTCGGCAGGCTGGCCGGCACGGCCCAGCGGCGTGGACTGGCCGAACTCCGGCAGCTGCTCCTTCGGTTGGCCGCTGCTGACCTGCAGGGGCGTCCAGATAGGACCGGGAGCCACGGCGTTCACCCTGATTCCCTTGGGGGCCAGCTGCTGGGCCAGTCCCTTGGTGAAGTTGTTGATGCTCGCCTTGGTGGTGGCATAGTCCACCAGGGTGGGGGACGGGTTGTAGGCCTGGATGGACGTGGTGTTGATGATCGTCGAGCCTGCGGGCATATGCGGCACGGCGGCCTTGGTCACCCAGAACATGGCATAGACATTGGTCTTCAGGGTGTGGTCGAACTGCTCGTCGCTAATGTCCTCCAGGTCCTCCTGGGCCACCTGCTTCCCGGCGTTGTTGACCAGGATGTCCACTCCGCCCAGGACGGCCAGCGCCGTGTCCACCAAATCACGGCACGCAGCGGAGTCCTTGAGGTCGCCCGGCACCTTGACGGCCTTGCGGCCGGCGGCTTCGATGATTCCGGCGATGCGCGAGGCATCCTCCTCTTCCTGCGGCAGGTAGGAAAGGACGACGTCGGCGCCTTCCCGCGCAAAGGCGATCGCCGTCGCAGCCCCGATGCCGGAGTCCGCGCCGGTCACGATGGCGCGGCGGCCTTCCAACCGGCCGGTGCCGCGGTACGTTTCCTCGCCGAGATCAGCCTTGGGCTCCAGCTCGGCATCAAGGCCCGGCTCGGGCTGGTGCTGCTTGGGAGGGGAGATTTTTTCGTAGGCAGTCACGGGATTGCGGAAGGTGTACTGGTCAGTCATGGTGGTCCTCCAGTTCGTGCGGACGCGGGCTGGTTTGTCGCCCCTGATGCTGAAGCAGGCTGCGGTTTCGCCTTTATGGGAACAAAAAGCTAAGCATGCTTACGGTTCCTAGCCTAGGCAAGACTCCGTTTCCTGCCAAGCGGCGGGCGGGTCAGCCGCGCTGGACCTCCACAAGCCGGACCTCCACCAACTGCCCCGCGTCAACCGTGGCCTCCATGTAGGTGCACGCGGGCTGGCGCCTGCGGTCCGTCGGCGAACCCGGGTTCAGCAGACGCAGCCCATTCGGCGCCAACGTGTCCCAGGGAATATGGCTGTGGCCGAACACCAGGACGTCGGCATCCGGGTAGAGCGCCTCGCACCGCAGTTCGCGGCCCTTGGCCGGCCCCGTCTCGTGGACCATCGCGAATCGGACACCGCCGAGGGTGGCGGTGGCGGTTTCGGGCAGGCGGCGGCGCAGTTCGGGGCCGTCATTGTTGCCATAAACGCCCAGGAACCGCCTGCTGCGGCGTTCGAATTCGTCCAGCAGCGATGACTCCACCCAGTCGCCTGCGTGGAACACGGCGTCGGCATTGTCGACGGCGTCCCACACCTGCCCGGGCAGGTTCCGGGCGCGTTTTGGGACATGGGTATCGGCAATCAGGACCAGGTTCAACGCCATAACGGAATCCTGCCACGGGGCCCTGTTCGCGTGCGTTCATGAGTCGTAATCTGGGGGCTTGGAGGTGATTGCCATGGAGGCAGCCCAAGGCGACCGCATCGTGGTGCATGGAAGGACTGTTGGGTCCTCGGACCGGCACGGGGTGATCCTGGAAGTCCGTGGAGAGGGCGGCAGCCCGCCCTACGTTGTCCGCTTTGACGACGGGCACGAAACGGTCATGTACCCCGGCGGCGACTTCGCCGTCGGCCACGGACCCAAGACCTGACGGTCCGGGGTGCAGATGCCGGTGCTTCACGCTTAACCTGCCGGTGCTTCTCTTCACCAGTCCTTGCTTCACCTGTCAGACTGGAGCAATGGATTTCTTCCCGTCCGCCAGTACGTCCTCCACGCCGCCGCCCCGCACCGGTCCCCGCGACCCCGGCGACGCCTGGGTGGAAGGGGAGCGCGGCCGGTACTGGGGCAGGTTCGGCGCAGCCGGCGTCCTGGCCTACGACCCCGCAAAAGGCGTGCTGCTGCAGCACCGTGCCGTCTGGAGCCATAACGGTGGAACCTGGGGCCTGCCGGGCGGGGCGCTGCACGAGGGCGAGGAACCGGTGGACGGCGCCCTCCGCGAAGCCTACGAGGAGGCTGCCGTCCCGTCCGAAAGCGTGGAGGTGCTGTTCACCTCGGTGCTGGATCACGGCTACTGGTCCTACACCACGGTGGTAGTGCGGGTGGAAAAATCCTTCGAACCTGTCATCAGCGATCCTGAAAGCATCGCCCTGCTGTGGATCCCGGTGGCCGAGGTGGATGCCCTGGAGCTGCACCCCGGGTTCGCGGCCTCCTGGCCGGACCTGCTGGCGCGGCTGGATACCGACGCATCCTGGTAGGCAGGCCCTGGCCTTGACCCCTGCGTGAACGTCGGATTGCGGGCAGAGGCCGTTTCCCCCCTACCAGCGGCCCTCAATTCTAGGTAGAGCTGGCGCCAAATTAGGTACCTACTACTGGTGCCCGCCACCTGACCAGCCCGTATGCTCCAAGCTACGGCGAAGTCAAGGCCACTCAATGCTGGGGAGGTGACCGTCCCGCGCCGCAGCAGCCCTGACGTTTCGCATTTTTGGCGCCATGACCCTTTGGCTGAACATAAATCCATGCAACGAAGCAAGGTGGGTGAGCCAGTTGTCCGTTCCTCCCCTGTCACCCAGTGCACCATCAAGACCAGGAGTCCCGGTATACGGGCAGCGTGAGGACCAAGATGACGCGCTCCGCCGGTAGTGCTTTCGCCCGCCTCCGCGGGACCCGGGCCCAGGATGGCGGCCGTGTTCCGGCGCCCCAGTCAGGAGACGCGATAGCCGGCGCGGTCGACGCCCCCGGCCGCGACGAGGGAGGCGTGAGGCCCCGCGACCTGGGATTCGCACTGGCAGGCGCCGTGTCGTTGGTGCTTACCGTGGGGGCGGCTTCCACCGTGTCCGTGCCCGTCACCAGCGATCTCGGCCTCGTTGCCGTGCTGCCCTACCCGTACTGGGTGGGGCTCGCGCTTCTTAACATCACCTTCGTCATGGCATTGCGGGGAGGTGCCGGGGGCCCGGCGAGCCGCCCGGTCATGCTGTGGCTCCTCGCGGTGCTTGTGGTGGAGCTGTTTGGCACCGCAGCATTTGTCACCGACATACCCCGGGGCGAAGTGGCCTTCCGGCACCTTGGGATTGCCGACGCGCTATCGGGCACCAGGGTGATCGACCCGGACATCGACGCGTACTTCAACTGGCCCGGCTTCTTTGCCCTCCTCGCCACGGTCATCAAGGCAACAGGACTCGAACCGGTCAGCATAGCCCTGTGGGCTCCGGTGCTTGACGTAGGTTTGTGGCTCGCGGCCCTGGGGGTCCTTACACGGTCCCTGACCGCTGACCGGCAGCGGCTCTGGCTTGTGCTCTGGCTCTTCTGCCTCGGCAACTGGCAGGACCAGGACTACCTGTCGCCCCAGGCCTTCGCCTTCTTCCTGTACCTGGTCGTGATCGCCCTGCTCGTCGGCCCGTTGGCCGCACATGCCGGCACGTTCCGCGGCTTCCGCCCCTATGAACTCGCGGTTTGGTGGCGGGGGAGGTCACCTCGGGAACACCGGCCACAGCACCGGGTAGCCGCATTCGTCGTCGCCCTCCTGCTTGTCACGGTCATCTCTGCAAGCCACCAACTGACTCCCTTCATGATGCTTATTGCCATGACCGCGGTCAGCCTCAGCGGGCGTCTCTGGACCAGCCGGTTGCCCCTGATCACGGCTGTGGTGCTTGCACTCTGGCTGGTTTACCCCGCCAGTGCCTATCTCATCGGACACCCGCCCCTCGAGGATGCAGGATTCCAGGGCGCGATCGCGGCGAACGTCGTTAACCGCGTGACCGGGACCCCTGGCCACTCGCTGGTGGTGAAGGTCCGGATGATCCTGACCCTCGTACTGTGGGCACTTGCTGCGGCAGGGGCGGTACACGACTGGCGCAGGAAGCGCCTCGACATCCGGGTGGTCCTTCTTGCCGTCACGCCGCTGTTGCTCTTCCCGATGCAGTCATACGGCGGAGAAATGCTTATCCGCGTCTCGTTGTTCGCGCTGCCCTTCATCGCCCTGCAGGCCTCAGTTGTCCTGCTGCCAAAGGACGGCGGCACCCGTCTTCGGTTCCCGGCAGTGATGGGCCTGATTACCACTTTCCTGCTGCTGTCCGTGCTGATCGAGACCAGCAGGTTCGGGAACACAAAGTTCGACATCTTTACCGATAGTGAGACGGCCGCGGTCGCCGAAGTTGAGCGGCTCGCACCGCACGGGGCGGCGATCATTTCCGCTGCCCACCCCACCCCGTGGCGAAGCGACGCCTACCTGGAACACCGGTACCGCACCATGGACGAGTTGTGCCGGCGGGACTTCGCGGCAGCGACGTGCGGTCCAATCTTCTACAACTACGCCCGGCACAACCCTGCAGGTGGCTTCGTGCTGCTCATGCGGTCAACAGAGGCAAGCCTTGAGCTCCAAGGCCAAAGCACACCGGGCAACTATGCGGAACTGGAAGACTGGCTGAAGGCCCAGGACGGCGTGGAGCTCGTCTTCAGCAACGCCGACGCACGCATCTACCGGTTGCCCACGCCGTAACTCCTAACTGCTGAGCATGGGGGTATTCCCGGGGCCGCGTTTCGGGCTAGTAGCCCTCGCCGTACTCGGCGGTCACGAGGATGGGCAGGTGGTCAGAGTTGCCGCGCGGCAGCGTTTCCACGCTGGCGATGTCCAGGCCAAGTGATGTGGCGAAGTCGAAATGGCCTTTGAATACCTTGTACCGCGTGTAGGTCCGCCTGTTGCTGAGCGAGAGGGCATACCCTGAGTTCTTCATGTGCATGTCCAGGTTCTTGGTGAAGAACGGGTAGTTGAAGTCGCCCACCATCAGCGTCATCAGGCCCTTGCCCATGCTCAGCAGTTCGGCGTGCGCTGCATGGATCTGCTTCCTGCGCAGCGAGTTTGATGCCGTCAGCGGCGCTGCGTGGAATGAGCCGATCACCAACTCATGCTGGGTTTCGTTGTCCATGACCCGCGTTCCGATGAGCCGCTCATGGGCCGGGGCCAGGACCCGGTCATGCATGGATTTCTTCAGGGCGAAGGATTGGGTGTCCAGCGCGGTGAAGCGGCTGGTCCGGTAGTAGATGGCAAGCCCCAGCCGGTTGCCCTTGGTGACATCTGCCAAATGCAGGGGGCCAAGGGTCTCCGGAAGGTCACTGGAATCCACTTCCTGGAGGCACAGGGCATCGATGTCATGGTTCCTGGCCAGGGCGAGGAGCTCGCCGCTGGCCTTGTGCTTGCGGAGGTTGTAGCTGATGACGCGCATGGAACCTCTTTTGAGGGTTGCTGACAGGACCAGTTCCTTACTCTAGTCCGATTGCCCGGCTCACCCTCCAACATTTCGTTGCCTGCTGCAGCGCGTCCTCCACAGCCCGCTCGGGATAGAGTTAGTGCCAATTCACTGACTTTCCGTAAGGGGCCAGCCTTGACTGCAGACCTGCCCGAGCTCGCCGAAGGCAATTTCTACTACCAGGAACTCGGCGGTGGCCGGTTCCGGTCCACTATCCATGCCCAGGGTGCCTGGAACGTCCACGAACAGCACATGGCTCCCGCTTCAGGACTTATGGCAGATGTCCTGGAACGGCACCAGCCGCGTGAGGACATGCGGATGGGCCGGATCAGCTACGAAATCCTCGGGCTGATCCCGGGCGGCGAGTTCCGCATCGACACCACCACGCTGCGGCCCGGCAGGACCATCGAGCTGGTGCAGGCGGAGCTGGTGGCTGGGGGCCGGACCGCGATCCGGGCTACAGGGTGGCGGCTGCAGACCAGTGACACTGCGGAGGTGGCCGCCATCGAGGATTCTGCAATACCCGGCCCTGACGAATGCAAGCCCTACGATGGGGCCGCCGTATGGCCCGGAGGCTACATCCGGTCCCTTGAGATGCGGGTGGCCGAAGGGCACAGGCCGGGGGCCGGAAAAGTGTGGCTCCGTACCGACCACCCCCTCACCGACCGTGCGGACAGCGGGGACTTCGCGCGGCTCATGGGCCTCGTGGACACCGCGAACGGTATCGCCGCCCGCGTGCCGCCGGGCAAGGACAGCTACTCGTTCCCCAACCTGGACCTGCAGATCCACATGTACCGCCGGCCGGAGGGCGAATGGCTGGGACTGGATAACGCGGTGTCGTTTGGCCGCGACGGAATCGGTCTCACGTCCACCGTCCTGCACGACCGGCAGGGCCCGTTCGGGCGGGCTGAACAGATCCTGACGCTGCGCAGGTCCTGACGCTGCATCACTCCCGACGCTGCGCAGATCCTGCCACTGCCGCCGCCTGTGCCGTTGTCCCAGGCTATGGCGCGCGGCATATATCGCTGAGTATCGTTGTATATCGTTCGCGATCGGCAAAGGAGTTCAATCATGCGTGCTTCACACCCTGTGGGGGGATTCGGCGGGAACAACCTCGATGGCATGTGGCAGGCCGTTGAGGAGCTGCGCTCCCGGTTTGAGAAGCGGGTTGGAACCCGTGCCGGGAAAGGCGAGGTGCGGGCAGCGGTGCTGGCCCTCCTTGCGGAACGGCCGATGCATGGCTACCAGATCATCCGGGAGATCGAGGAGCGCAGCGGCGGCAGCTGGAAGCCGAGCGCAGGTTCGGTCTATCCCACGCTGCAGCTGCTGGCCGATGAAGGATCCATCAGCGCCGAGGAATCCAACGGGCGGAAGATCTATTCGTTGACCGAAGCCGGCCGCGAGGAGGTGGCGGCCCAGCATGGATCTGCGCCTTGGGACCCCGTGGCTGGCATGGGCAGCGGCGGAATCGGTTCCCTCCCCAAGGCCGGGATTGAACTGGCGCAGGCGGCTGCGCAGGTAGGTCGGACAGGCTCACCCGAACAGGTGCAGCAGGCAGCGGCGGTATTGGACGAGGCCCGCCGCCGGCTCTACTCCATCCTCGCCCAGGACTGACCGGGTGTCCCCGGTCGTCCATGCCAGGGCAGACCCGCCATCCGCTGTGCGGGAGCACCGCGGGCGCTACCGGCGGATCCTGCGCTTCGCCGCCGCGAACCTTGCTGCCACGTGGTGGTTCGAGCTGTTCCTGCCGCGGATCGGTCTTGGCGGGGTCGCCGCCCGGACGCGTTCGCGGCGGATGCAGCGCTTTGCGCGGCGGTTCCATGACCTGGCCGTGGAGCTCGGCGGCCTGATGATCAAGGTGGGCCAGTTCCTGTCCTCCAGGCTTGACGTCCTGCCTCCGGAGATCACGAAGGAGCTCGAAGGGCTGCAGGATGAAGTGCCGCCGGTAGCCTTCCCGGGAATCGCTGCCCTGGCCGCAGGGGAACTGGGCGCGTCCCCGGACCGGGTGTTCGCCTCGGTGGACGAGTCGCCGATTGCAGCCGCTTCGCTGGGCCAGGCCCACCGGGCGCGCTTGAACGCCCTGGACGCCGGGGACACGGGACTGGACGCCGTGGTCCTGAAGGTGCAGCGTCCGGGCATCGGTGCCATTGTCGACGTCGACCTGGCCGCGCTGCGGAAGGTGGCCGGGTGGCTAAGCCACATCCGGCTGGTCTCCCGCCGCGCCGACATGCGCGCGCTGGTGGAGGAATTCGCGCAGATCAGCCTGCAGGAGGTTGATTACCTGCACGAGGCAGTCAACGCCGAGCGCTTCGCGGCCGATTTTGCCGGCGATGAGCGGGTGGCTGTACCTGAAGTTGTCTGGGAACGGACAACCCGCCGCGTGCTGACACTCGAGGACGTTACGGCCATCAAAATCACCGATGTCCGCGCACTCCGCGCTGCCGGCATCGATCCCGCCGCGGTTGCCCCGGTGTTTGCCGCCATTATGTTTGACCAGCTGTTCACCAACGGCTTCTTCCATGCCGACCCGCACCCGGGGAACATTTTCGTCACCCCGGCCCCTGCGGGCGCAGGCGGACTTCCCTGGAAACTGACGTTCATCGACTTCGGCATGATGGGGGAGGTTACTGCCTCCACACGCAGCGGCCTGCGGAAGCTCCTGATCGCCGCAGCCGCCCGCGACGGCAAGGGACTGGTGGCGGCGATCAACGACGTGGGCGTCCTGATGCCCTCAGCGGACAGCGTGGGCCTGGAACGCGCCATGACCCAGCTTTTTGCCCGCTTCGGCGGGATGGGCTTTGCCGAGCTCCGCGAAGTTGACCCCCGGGAGTTCCGCGATTTCGCGGTGGAGTTCGGTGATGTGGTCCGCTCGCTGCCGTTCCAGCTGCCGGAGAATTTCCTGCTGATCATCCGCGCCATGTCCCTGACATCCGGGGTGTGCAGCGCCCTGGACGAACGCTTCAACCTTTGGGACTCGGTGGAACCCTATGCGGCGCAGCTGCTGCGCACCGAGCGCGGCAACCTTGTCCAGGACGTGGCCAGGCAGGCGGTGGACGCCGCCGGCGTGGCTCTCCGCCTGCCAGGCCGGCTGGATGCCCTGGCCGGCCGGCTTGAGGAGGGTTCGCTGCAGGTGGCAGTTCCGCGGCTGGAGCGGCAGGCAGCGCGGCTGGAACGGGCGGGAAGGCGGATCGGCTCCGCCGTGGTTTTCGGTGGCCTGCTGGTGGCCGGCGCCATTGTGCGCGCCGACGACCTGGCGTTCGGCAACGTGCTGATGGCCACGTCATCCCTTCCGCTGCTGCACGCCCTGTGGGCGGGGCGCCGGGGGCGTTAAGGCCGCTGCCGCCGTCGGGCGTAACCTAAGGAAGGCCCGTCCACCCTCAACCCAGGAGCTTTCCAAGATGCACCCCACCGGTACTGGACTCCGCACGCTCACCGTGGTGCGCCAGGACGTGTCCCTTGGCGCGGGACGGGACCTCGAATTCGGCCTGGAACTGTTGGCCCGGGCCAGGAACGGCGGCATTGGCCCCACCCTGCGGCTGTACCGCCCCGCTCCCACCGTTGCGTTCGGGCAACGGGACACCCGCCTGCCAGGCTTCGACGCGGCAGCGCGGGCCTGCCGGGACAACGGCTTCGAACCCCTGGTCCGGCGGGCAGGCGGCCGTGCGGCCGCATACCACCAGGGCACCCTGGTGGTGGACCACATCGAACCGGACGCGGACGCCGTCGCCGGTTCCAAAACCCGGTTCGGCTACTTCGGTGAGCTGTTCGCGCAGGCGCTGCGGAGTGTCGGGGTGCAGGCAGCGGTGGGCGAGATCCCGGGGGAGTACTGTCCCGGTGAATACAGCGTGCATGGAACGGATCCGGCGGACAACTCCCGGCGGGTGAAACTGGTGGGCACGGCGCAGCGAGTGGTTTCCGGCGGCTGGCTCTTCAGCTCAGTTGTTGTGGTGGAGGATTCAGCCCCGATCCGCAAGGTGCTTACCGACACCTATGCTGCACTCGGCCTGGACTGGGATCCTGCCACCGCCGGCGCCGCCAACGACCTGGTCCCCGGCCTGGACGTGGCAGCCGTGGAGCAGGCCCTGCTGGAAACATATGCGGGCCATGCCACCCTGGAAGCTGCTTCGTTCAGCAGCCTGGGGGCATGACCCGCACTGGGTTGCGGCGATGCCGCGGGTTAATGGGCGGTCAGGCAGCCAGGCGGCTCTTGACCTCGGCGGCCGACGGGTTGGTGGCCGCGGAACCGTCAGGGAACAGCACCGTGGGAACCGTGCGGTTGCCGCCGTTCAGCTGCTCCACGAGGTCGGCGGTGCCGTCCACCTCTTCGATGTTGATTTCCGTGTAGCCGATGCCCTGCGCGTCCAGCTGCTTCTTCAGCCGGTTGCAGTAGCCGCACCAGGTGGTGGAGAACATGGTGATGGTGCCGGATTCGGGAGTGAAGTCCACAGGGATCTCCTAAACGTCGTTTGAAAGGTTTCCTTCCCGTCAACCGTAGCGCGGCCGGCAGTATTCCCCGGTGTTGAAGGCCCGCAGTGGCGTTGGATGACAGTACGTGGTGGGCGGTGGCAAGCTGGTGCCATGTGTGGACGCTACGTAATGGCACGTGCCGTGGGGGACCTCCTGGCCGAATTCGATGCCGAGCTGGAGAACGAGGTCACCATTCCGCCGTCGTGGAATGTGGCCCCGACCGACGCCGTGCCGATCGTGCTGGAACGCCTGGTGGAAGACACTGCCGCGCCCCGGCAGGTACGACAGCTGCACGTGGCACGCTGGGGCCTTGTCCCGTCCTGGGCCAAGGATCCCGGCATCGGCTCCCGCATGATCAACGCCCGGAGTGAATCTGTGCTTGAAAAGCCGGCGTTCCGGAAGGCGGTCCAGTCCCGGCGCTGCGCGGTCCCGGCTGATGGCTATTACGAATGGAAGCAGGGTCCGGGAAAGTCCAAGCAGCCCTACTACGTGCACCCGGGCAAGGACCACGGGGTGGTCTTCGCGGGTCTTTACGAGTGGTGGAAGGATCCGTCCGTTCCCGAAGGGGAGCCGGGCCGCTGGCTGCTCTCAACGTCCATCCTCACGGCAGACACACCGCCGCCGGGCTCGGAGTCCACCATCTTTGGGAAGCTGACGGAGCTGCATGACCGTGTCCCCCTGCCCATGGACAGGGACACGATGAAAGCCTGGCTGGACCCGCAGGCGGATGACGCCGCCGGGCTCGTGGACCTGGTGCGGTCCGGGGTCAAGAATGCGGCCGCCGACTGGACGGTGGATTCCGTCGGCAAGGAAGTGGGCAATGTTCGGAACAACGGCCCGGAACTGATCCGCCCGGTGGAAGCCCTGTTCTAGCAGCCGCCGCCATGGTGCGGCAGGCCTCACACGGTGACCCGGCCGGCGTCGTCCACTCCCCAAGTGGGGTTGTACGCCACCTCCCAGCGGAATCCGTCGGGGTCGGCGAAGTAGCCTGTGTAGCCGCCCCATGGCTTGGTGACCGGTTCAGCAATGATGGCCGCGCCTGCCGCCGCAGCCTCCGCCATGACTCTGTCCACCTTTTCGGGGCTTTGCACGTTGTGGCTGAGCGTGATGGAGGGGACGCCTGCGGGCGGGCCGGTGACTGCTTCGGCCTGCATCTGGCGTACGTCCCAGAGGGAGAGCACCAGGCCGTTATTCACCTGGATGAACAGCACCTCCCCGGCAACCTCCCGGTGGACCGGCCAGCCGAGGCCGTCAACGTAGAAGGCGCGCGATTCCGGAACATTGCGGACTCCGAGGGAGATAAAGTCGACTCTGGGCTCCATGCTTCGATACTGTCAGATGATGGCGACAATTCAAGGAAACGATAGGGATGCCCGGGCCGACAAGGAACAGCTCGCTGCCGTTCGGGTTGCCGTTGACGAGGTGGATGAACAGATTGTCACCCTGATCGCCCGCCGCGAACGGCTGATCAGGATCGCCGGGACGCTCAAGGGCGACGACGCCGAGGTGCGTGCCCCGGGCCGGGTGGAGCGGATCATTGAACATGTCCGGTCCGCCGCGGAGAAAAAGGACATCGATCCGGACATCGTCGAATCAACCTACCGGGCGATGATCTCCGCGTTCATTGAACTTGAACTGCGGATCCACAACAAAAACAGCTGATGTACAGGATGCGGTGGAGGGAGCCCCTAAAGGGTTTCCTCCACCGGCACCCCGTGCTGGAACTCCCGTCCGTCCGCCTCGCTGAAGGCTGACAGGACATGCCCCTGCCCGAGCCCGTTCAGGGCGGTGAGGGGAAAGCTTCCGGTGATGCTGTTTTCCGAGTGGGACACTCCGGACAGGTCGTAGTCTTCCTCGATTCCCTGGTCCCGGTTGAACGAGTAGCAGGCAATTGCCTCCCCGTTCATGAATTCAATGCACAGCCGGCGTTGCATTGAATAGTCGGGCGAGGCTCCCATCAGGCCCACCACGTAGGCGCCGGAATCCGGAATGGCGCCGTCGATATCGAACCGTGCAACGAGGGTGGAGTCCTGCGTCTTGATGCTTGCCTGCTTCAGGAGTGCGTCATCGGTACTCATGCCATCATCCTGCTACCTGCCGCACGCTCCGTCCACCCCCGCCTATGTTTTGCCGGCCTCCCGGCGTAGACTGGATTTATTCGAATACATATTCGAATACATGTCAGGTAGTTCGGTCAGGGAGGCGCGCATGGGCATGTTCAGCGAGTCCGTTGACGTGGTGTGTTCTGCTGCCGGACAGCCTGAATCCTTGACCTGGTCAGGAAAGGCGTACCTCGTCTGCGCCGAACCCGTCCGGTGGTATGAACGCCGGCAATGGTGGGCGGAGGACAGCCGGGCTCCGCTGGGAAGCGGACCAGGCGTAGTGGACCACGAAATCTGGCGGGTCCAGGTGCAGCCTGCCCCGGTGGCATCCCGTTCAGCAGGGCCGGGGGAACCTGGCGGCTCGGATCCGCTCACCCTTGACCTGACCCGCCATATCCGCAGTGGCCGTTGGCGGCTGCTGCGGATCCATGACGCTCTTCGCCCTAAAACAGCATGACCATAGAACAGTCTGAACCTCGAACAGCATGAGCTTTACCCACCTCCACGTTTCCACGGCATTCAGCGCCCACTACGGCGTCTCCTGGCCTGAAGAGCTGGCAATGGCGGCCGCGGCAGACGGCGCTACTGCCCTTGCCTGCACCGACCGGGACGGACTGTACGGCACCATCAAGCACCTCAAGGCATGCATGGCGGCGGGCATCGACCCCATTGTGGGGGTGGACCTTGCGGTTTTTGACGACGACGGCGATCACCGCACGCAGGTAGCCGGCAGGGTGGTGGTGCTTGCGCGCGGCAACAATCATGGTGTCGGGTACCGTGCGCTGTGCCGGCTGGTGTCCGATGCCCATGCCAGGACCTCGGGCAAAGCCGGAGGCGCCGTGCCGGCCGCCGTCACCCGGGGCGAACTCGCTTCCCGCACCCTTGACCCCCAAACCCTCAAGCCGGTGCTGACCGTCCTGATTGGGCCGGATTCCGACGTCGGACGGGCCATGGGAGGCCGGCGCTACATTCGTCCCCGGACCCTGTTCAAGCAATGGCTCGATGCCATGCCCGAAGGAACTGTGGTGGCGGAGATCGTCTCCCAGCTCAGCGCTCCGGGGACTCCGTTCAGCACCGCTCATGCGGTCCGCATGCTCAGGCTCGCCGAGGAACACCATGTACCCGCAATCCTCACCAACGCGGTCAGGTACTGCGCCGCGGACGGCGCACCAACCGCCGATGTCCTGGACTCTGCCCGGACGCTGAAGTCCCTTCCCGAACTGGCAGGGGAACCGCTTCTGCAGCCTACCGGGCAGGGCTGGCTGAAAACCCCGGAACAGATGCTGGGGCTGGGAAAGGAAATCATTTCCGCTGCCGGGTATGGTGCCGCCGACCTCAAACAGCTGATGGCGCAGACAGAAGCGCTCGCCGACCTCTGCCGGATAGACCCCACCACTGATATGGGCTGGAAGCAACCCGTGGTTCCTGAAGCCTCTGTGATTGGCATCAGCCAGGATCCACACTCTGAACTGATCCAGCGCTGCCATGCAGGGATCGGCAGGCGTTTCCCGGGAATCACCGGCAAGCGGGAACAGGAGATGCTGTCCCGGCTGGAGCATGAGCTTGGCATCATCAACAACCTCGGTTTTTCCTCCTATTTCCTGACGGTGGCGGAGGTGTCCCGGATGATCCAGGACATGGGGGTCAGGGCGGCTGCCAGGGGATCCGGTGCCTCCAGTCTGGTCAACTACCTGATCGAGGTCAGCCATGTGAATCCCCTCCAGCACGACCTGATTTTTGAACGGTTCCTGTCCAACGACCGTGCCACGCTGCCGGACATCGACATTGATGTTGAGAGCGCCGAACGCCACAACGTGTACCGCAGGATTTTTGACCGGTTCGGTTCAGAGCGGGTCACCCTGATGAGCATGCAAAACGGATACCGGGCGCGGGGGGCGGTCCGCGACGCCGGGCTGGCGCTGGGCATGGACGACGGCGAGGTGGGGGAGATCGCCAAGCAGTTGTGGCGCTTTTCCGCCCGGAAGTTCCGTGAAGCCCTGCAGGAAAAACCCGAACTCCGTGAGTTCGCCGGCAGGGTGGAGCAGCGCGACACTGACGGGAACCAGCAGCTTGACCTGCTGGTGGACCTCACCGAACGCCTGGACCGGCTGCCCCGCCACATCTCCATGCACCCGTGCGGGGTGATCCTGGGCGATGCCACGCTCCTGGACCGCACCCCGGTCCAGCCAAGCGGCCTCGGGCTGCCCATGAGCCAGTTCGACAAACACGACATGGACCCCATGGGCATGCTCAAACTCGATGTCCTGGGCGTGCGCATGCAAAGCGCCATGGCCTTCGCGGTCCGTGAGATCATCCGCATCCATCCCAGCAAGGAAGAGGTGGTGGCAGCGGGAAAGCATCCGGCAGGGCCTGACGGCACAGGCCCTGACTACATCGCCGGGGACGGCCGGATCGACCTCAACGCCGTCCCCCTCGACGACGAACCCACTTATGAACTGATCAGAAGCACACATACCCTTGGCTGCTTCCAGATTGAATCCCCGGGGCAGCGGGAACTGATTGGGAAGATGGCGCCCCGGGAGTTCAACGACCTCATCATCGATATTTCGCTGTTCCGTCCCGGACCCATGAAATCCGACATGGTGCGGCCCTTCCTGGAACACCGGCACGGGTTCGCCCCCGAGGTCTATCCCCACCCGGACCTTAAACCGGTGCTGCAGGAAACCCATGGCGTCACGGTGTTCCACGAACAGATCCTGAAGACCCTCGACATCATGACCGGATGCGGGCTGGCCAAGGCCGACGAGTTCCGCAGGGCGTTGAGCAACGAGACCGGTGAAGCGCAGGTGGAGGAGTACTTCCGGCGGAACGCCAAGGCCAGGGGGTACACCCCTGAGGTGGTGGACAAGGTCTGGGGGACTTTGAAGTCCTTTGCCAGTTTCGGTTTCTGCAAAGCCCACGGGGCAGCATTCGCCGTCCCCACCTACCAGTCCGCATGGCTGAAGACACACCACCCTGAAGCGTTCCTTGCCGGCTTGTGGGAGCACGATCCCGGGATGTATCCCAAGAGGCTGCTGGTGGCCGAAGCCCGCCGGCTGGGCATTCCCATCCTTCCCCTGGACATCAACCGGAGCAAAGCCGAATACCGGGTGGAGCGGATCGGGTCCGGCCGGGACGCCGGCAGGCTCGGGATCCGGCTCAGCCTGAACGGGATCTACGGGCTGTCGGCTGCCGAATTGAAGCGGACAGTCGCCGGCCAGCCGTATGACTCACTGGCGGACCTCCGCGCGCGCTCGCGGCTCAGCAAGCCAAGCATCCGGCGGCTCGCGCAGCTTGGAGCCTTTGATGCCCTGCACAAGGAAGCAGGGGGAGTGGCAAACCGGGCTGACCTGGTTCACCACCTGCAGCAGCTCCAGTCGGCCAACGGCGCCCGTAAAGGGGTGGACGTGCTGGAAGGGCAATTGTCCCTTCCCTTGGGCGATATAGAACTGCGCAACATCAAGCCCGGGCTCCCAGCCCCAACGCTGGTGGAAAACGTCCGGGCAGAACTTGACCTCATGGCCGTGGATGTCAGCACGCACTTGATGGACAGCCACCGGCCCCTGCTGGACAGGATGGGCGTCACCACTTCCGATAAACTCCTCAGCCTTCGCAATGGGACAGAAGTGCTGGTGGCAGGAGTGCGGGTGGCCACCCAGACTCCGCCCATGCGTGGCGGCAGGAGGGTGGTGTTCATCAGCATCGACGACGGCACGGGCTGCGTCGATTCCGTCTTCTTCCATGAAGCCCAGGAAAGTGCCGGGCCGCTCCTGTTTGGAACCCGCCTGTTGTTGATCCGGGGCACCACCCGAAGGACCGGCCCCCGGGGGATCAGCCTGAGTGCAAGCATGGCCTGGGACCTGAGCCGGACGGAGACATTGCCCTTCCCGGAAGCCACACCGGCCGCTGCCCAGGACGTCCCTCATCCCCTGGACGGCATCAGCAGGACACTGGCCATCACCGGTTTTAACGGCTAACGGTGCTGTGTGCCGCGTTGGTCGGCCCTTACCTGAACCGATAGCATTGACGGTGGCTGGCTGTGGTCCCCGTATGCCACAAGCTATGAAGCCTTAACTTTGAATAGGAGACACCCGTGTCAGATGCCCAGCAGATCACCCTTCTCGTCGATGGCGAAGAGACCAAGGTGACTACCGGGACAACCGGTGCGGAACTCTTCTTTGAGCGCCGTGACGTCGTTGTGGCCCGCGTTAACGGTGAGCTGAAGGACCTTGACCAGGAACTTCCCGAAGGCGCCGAGGTGGAAGGCGTCACCATTGATTCCCCCGATGGCCTGAACGTCCTCCGCCACTCCACCGCCCACGTCATGGCCCAGGCCGTGCAGCAGCTGCGTCCCGACGCCAAGCTTGGCATCGGCCCCTACATCACCGATGGTTTCTACTTCGACTTCGACGTTGCCGAGCCCTTCACCCCCGAGGACCTCAAGACCCTCGAAAAAATGATGCTCAAGATCGTCAACCAGAACCAGAAGTTCGTCCGCCGCGTCGTCTCCGAGGACGAGGCCCGCGAAGCCATGAAGAACGAGCCCTACAAGCTCGAACTGCTGGGAAAGAAGAACGACGCCGCCGAGGCCGGCGAGGGCGTCAACGTGGAGGTCGGCGCCGGCGACATCACCATCTACGACAACGTGGAGCGCAAGGAAGGCACCACCGTCTGGTGCGACCTTTGCCGCGGCCCGCACCTGCCCAACACCAAGATGATCTCCAACGCCTTCGCGCTGACCCGGTCGTCGTCGGCCTACTGGCTGGGCAACCAGAAGAACCAGCAGCTGCAGCGCATCTACGGCACCGCCTGGCCCACCAAGGACGCCCTGAAGGCATACCAGGAGCGCATCGCCGAGGCCGAGCGGCGCGACCACCGCAAGCTCGGTTCGGAGCTGGACCTCTTCTCCTTCCCGGACGAGCTGGGCTCCGGCCTGCCCGTCTTCCACCCCAAAGGCGGCATCATCCGCAAGGAGATGGAGGACTACTCGCGCCAGCGGCACGTTGAGGCCGGCTACGAGTTCGTCTACACCCCGCACATCACCAAGGGCCACCTGTACGAGGTCTCCGGGCACCTGGACTGGTACAAGGACGGCATGTTCCCCGCCATGCACGTCGACGCCGAACTCAATGAGGACGGCACCGTGCGCAAACCCGGCCAGGATTACTACCTGAAGCCGATGAACTGCCCCATGCACAACCTCATCTTCCGCTCCCGCGGCCGGTCCTACCGCGAACTGCCGCTGCGGCTGTTCGAATTCGGATCGGTCTACCGCTACGAGAAGTCCGGCGTGGTGCACGGCCTCACCCGCGTCCGTGGCATGACACAGGACGACGCCCACATCTACTGCACCCGCGAGCAGATGAAGGACGAGCTCACCAAGACCCTGACCTTCGTCCTGGACCTGCTCAAGGACTACGGGCTGAACGACTTCTACCTGGAGCTGTCCACCAAGGACCCGGAGAAGTACGTTGGCGACGACGCCACCTGGGAGGAAGCCACCAGGACCCTTTCCGAGGTGGCCCAGGAGTCCGGGCTGGAACTGGTGCCGGATCCAGGCGGAGCCGCTTTCTACGGTCCCAAGATTTCCGTGCAGGCCAAGGACGCGCTGGGCCGTACCTGGCAGATGTCCACCATCCAGCTGGACTTCAACCTGCCCGAGCGCTTCGAACTCGAATTTCAGGCCGCCGACGGCAGCCGGCAGCGTCCGGTGATGATCCACCGTGCGCTCTTCGGCTCGGTGGAGCGGTTCATGGGCGTCCTCACCGAGCACTACGCCGGAGCGTTCCCCGCATGGCTGGCTCCGGTCCAGGTGGTGGGCATCCCCGTGGCGGAGGCGTTCAACGAGTACATGTTCGACGTCGTCGACCAGCTTAAGGCGGAGGGTATCCGCGCCGAGGTGGACACCACGTCGGACCGGTTCCCCAAGAAGATCCGCACCGCCAGCAAGGACAAGATCCCGTTCGTGCTGATCGCCGGCGGCGACGACGCGGAGGCGGGCGCAGTTTCATTCCGATTCCGCGACGGCAGCCAGGACAACGGCGTGCCGGTTGCGGAAGCAGTCAAGCGGATCACCGACGCCGTCCGCAACCGGACCAGCTAGCCGAACGGAAGCAGCACAGTGCAGGAGAACACAGGCGCAGGATATCCAGGCGATGCCGGCGTTACCGACGACTTTGCCCTCGCCGGTGTCCCCGACGCCTTCCAGCGCCTGTGGACTCCGCACCGCATGGCCTACATCAAGGGCGGGCAGCACCAGTTCAAGAACGAAAACGACTGCCCGTTCTGTGTAGGCCCGAACAGGACTGACGAAGAGGCCCTCATCGTCTACCGCGGCCGGACCTGCTACGTGGTGCTGAACCTGTTTCCCTACAACCCTGGGCATCTTCTGGTCTGCCCGTACCGGCACATCCCGGACTACACGGACCTGACGGTTGAAGAGACAGCAGAATTCGCCGACCTCACCCAGACCGCCATGCGGGTCCTGCGCAAGGTGTCCAATCCCGGCGGGTTCAACCTGGGGATGAACCAGGGGGTGGTGGGGGGAGCCGGCATCTCCGCACACCTGCACCAGCACATCGTTCCCCGTTGGGGCGGTGACGGTAACTTCTTCCCCATCATCGCCCAGACCAAGGCCATCACCCAGACCCTTGATGAGGTCCGGCGGCAGGTGGCTGAAGCCTGGCCCGGGGAGTCGGATGCTGAATAGGCACGCCCGCGGATTCTTCACCGCGCTGTTTACCCCGCTGGCCCGCTGGCTCCTGAAGATCGGTGTCTCCCCGGACGCGGTGACCATCCTCGGCACCGCAGGGGTCGCTGCCGGCGCCCTGGTTTTCTACCCGCTGGGCCAGCTCTTCTGGGGCACCCTCTTCATCACGGCTTTCATCTTTTCCGACGTCCTGGACGGCATCATGGCGCGGATGCAGGGCGTGAAGAGCCGATGGGGGAACTTCCTCGACTCAACCCTGGACCGGATTGCCGACGGTGCCCTGTTCGCGGGGGTGTCCATCTGGTTCTTTACCGGCGGCAACAACATGGCCATCGCCGTATCAGCCCTGCTCTGCCTTGTCCTGGGCATGGTGGTCTCCTACGCCCGGGCCAAAGCGGAGTCCCTGGGCTTCACGGCGAACGTGGGGGTCGCAGAGCGGGCCGAACGCCTGGTCTCCGTCCTGGTCATCACCGGGCTGACCGGCCTTGGGCTCCCGCCCGTGGTGCTCCTGGTCACCCTGGTCCTCCTGGCCGCAGCCAGCCTCATTACCGTGGTCCAGCGCGTCCTCTCTGTGCGCCGGCAGGCGCTGGCGGAACCGACGCCGGCTGATTAGACATGATTAAGCCGGCCGGGCGGCAGGGGACTAGGATATAAGTGCCCGGTCAATGGACCCGGCAATCCGTGCGTGCACGTCCGGCAGCTGCCGCCGCATGCCCGGCGAAGATCATCTAGCTACCCATAGGGGTTTTTGTGTCTACACCTGATGTAAGCAACGAGGCCGGTTCGTCCGCGAACAGCGTCACGGGCAGCAGCCGCGTGAAGCGCGGCATGGCCGAGATGCTCAAGGGCGGCGTCATCATGGACGTCGTCAACGTCGAGCAGGCCCGCATCGCCGAAGATGCCGGTGCCGTGGCTGTCATGGCGCTGGAGCGTGTTCCGGCCGATATCCGTGCCCAGGGCGGCGTGTCCCGCATGTCCGATCCCGACATGATCGACCAGATCATTGATGCCGTCTCCATCCCGGTCATGGCCAAGGCCCGCATCGGCCACTTCGTCGAAGCGCAGGTCCTGCAGTCCCTCGGCGTCGACTACATCGACGAGTCCGAGGTCCTGACCCCGGCCGACTACGTCAACCACATCGACAAGTGGAACTTCAAGGTTCCCTTCGTCTGTGGCGCCACCAACCTGGGTGAGGCCCTGCGCCGCATCAACGAAGGTGCGGCCATGATCCGGTCCAAGGGTGAGGCCGGCACCGGCGACGTCTCCAACGCCACCGGGCACATGCGCAAGATCCGCTCCGAAATCGCCAAGCTCGCCGCCCTGCCCGAGGACGAGCTCTACGTCGCGGCCAAGGAACTGCAGGCCCCGTATGAACTGGTCAAGGAAGTCGCCGCCGCCGGCAAGCTTCCCGTGGTGCTCTTCACCGCCGGCGGCATCGCCACCCCGGCTGACGCGGCCATGATGATGCAGCTCGGCGCCGACGGCGTCTTCGTCGGCTCCGGCATCTTCAAGTCCGGCAACCCCGCCCAGCGCGCCGCCGCCGTCGTAAAGGCCACCACCTTCTTCGACGACCCCGACGTCATCGCCAAGGCCTCCCGCGGGCTGGGCGAGGCCATGGTGGGCATCAACGTCGACGAGATCCCCCAACCGCACCGCCTGGCTGAGCGCGGCTGGTAGGTCTCTTCCCGGGGCCGACGGGCGGCCCGATCCTCTGCGTGCTATTCCCCACGCCCCGCTAAGGCCGCTTCGCGGCGAGCGGGGACGCAGGGCCCCTTTTACGCACCCTGCCGGACCGCGCCGCCCGTTGCCTTCCCCTGTTGTAACTGACGACGCCGGTTCCTCACCTTTTCCTGGTGGGGGACCGGCGTCGTCCGCTTTTAAGCTTTTGGAACCATCGATTGCTCCGTAACTGCCGTTTTGGGGCCTGAAAACGGCAGTTACTCAGCAGTCGATAGGGTTATTCGAGGCCGCGGCGCTTTAGCAGCGGCTCCAGGCGCGCTTCGCGGCCCCTCAGGATTCGGAACGAGTCCAGGGGGTTGCGGCTGTTGCCGCGGGAGAGCAGCTCCTGGCGGAACCGTTCGCCGTTGGCACGGGTCAGGCCGCCGTTCTCGCGGAACCAGTCCACGGTTTCGGCGTCCAGCACCTCGCTCCAGATATAGGAGTAGTAGCCTGCCGCGTATCCGGCCCCCGCGAAGATGTGCTGGAAGTATCCGGTCCGGTACCGCGGCGGAATCAGGGGGTGGGCAATTCCGGCGGAAGCCAGGGCCTTGGCCTCGAACTCCAACGCGTCCCCGGGAACGCCGCCCGGCTCCAGCACATGCCATGCCAGGTCAAGAAGGGCAGCTCCCAGGTACTCCGTGGTGGCAAAACCCTCACCCCAGAGCCGGGACTCCTCCAGCCGGTCGACGATGTCCTGCGGAAGTGGCTCGCCGGTGAGATGGTGGCGTGCGTAGTTGGACAACACCTCCGGCCACATGATCCACATTTCGTTCACCTGCGAGGGATACTCCACGAAGTCCCGCGGCACGGCAGTCCCCGAGAAGCGAGGATAGGTAACGTTGGAGAACAGGCCGTGCAGCGCGTGGCCGAACTCGTGGAACAGGGTCCGCAGCTCGTCCAGGGTGAGAAGAGTCGGCTCTCCGGCGGGCGGCTTGGAAATGTTGAGGGTATTGACCACCACGGGCTGGGTGCCCAGCAGGTCAGACTGGTCAACGAGCGAGTTCATCCACGCGCCGCCCCGCTTCGATTCACGCGCGTAGTAGTCGCCCAGGAACAGCCCCAGTGCAGTGCCGTCCTCGTTGCGTACTTCCCAGATGCGCACGTCCGGGTGGTAGCCCTGGAGATCGGCCCGCTCGTGGAAAGTGATCCCGTACAGCGATGTGGCTGCAAAGAAGACGCCGTCGGTGATGGTGCGGTTGAGTTCAAAGTAGGGCCTGAGGGCCTGTTCGTCGACGTCGTATTTTTCCCGCCGCACCTTCGCAGAGTAGTAGGCCCAGTCCCACGCTTCCAGCGGGTGGCCGGCAACCTCGGCCAGCGCTGCCGCCTCGGCGTCGGCGTTGCGGATCGCGGCCGGCGCCATCCGGTTCAGCATGGTCCGGACGGCTTCGAAATCCGGGGCCGTCTGGCGGTCCGCCACCAGCTCTGCATAGTTGTCGAATCCCAGCAGCCTTGCCTTCTCCGCCCGCAGCTCCGCCATTGACCTGGCGAGGTCAAGGACATCCAGGCTGCCGCCGTCGCTGCCCCTCGCTACGGATGCTTCATACAGTCGACGGCGGATGTCCCGGTTCTCGAGGGCGGCCAGTGCAGGCTGGTTGCCGGGCTGGATCAGGGTGAGCAGGTATTTTCCGTCGTGACCGGCGGCGCGGGCTGCTTCTGCAGCACTGGCGACGTCGTCGGCCGGCAGTCCGGCCAGGTCGCTTACATCGTCCAGCAGCAGTGCGGCGGACTTCATCCCTTCCTTGACCCGCTGGCCGAACTCGGTGCCCAGCCGGGCCAGTTCGGCGTTGATGGCGCGCAGCCGTTCCTGGCCCGGTGCTTCAAGCTGGATGCCTGATTGGCGGAACTCCTTGAGGTACTCCTCCACCAGGCGGGCGGACTCGGGATCGCAGTTTTCCGTACCAATGGCGGTAAAGCGCTCATAGAGACCCCTGTTGAGGTACACCTCGTCCTGGTGGGCGGAGAAGCGCGGGGACAGCTCCGTTTCGAGCTCCCGGATCTGCTCTGTTGCGTCGGCAGACACCAGGGTGAAGAACGCCGCGGCCGCGCGGTTCAGCAGCTGCCCGGAGCGTTCCATGGCCAGGGCCGTGTTCTCGAACGTGGCTGGCTGGGCATTGCCGGTGATGGTCCTGATCTCGTCCAGGTGGGCAGACAATCCTGCCTCGATTGCTTCCCGGTACTCCTCCGCAGTGAGGGCCTCGAAGGGCGGCAGGCCGTAGGGCAGGGGACTGGGGGCAAGAAGCGGGTTGGTCATGGGCTAAACCTTTCACAGCGGGACAGGCTTCTCAATTGCGGGCTGGGCGCGTCCTCCCAGCTGGTAACCCTACAATTGCCGCTATACGGTCCGGCCCGGACCGCATTCACCGCGTGCTCCAAGGGACGCGCAACGGTTTGTCAATGATGAAAGGACCGTGGCCCATGACCAAGGGTGGCACCGGGCAGGGGACCTTCTTCCGGGGAATGCCGTTCCGGTGGGTCGGCCCGGGCGCAATCGTGGTGCTGGCGATGGCCTACGGCATCTTCTGGTTCCTTGCACGGCCGGCGGGCGAACCCGTCCTGGGGCATGTAGGGCAACTCTTCGGCGGCGAATCCGTCCTGCTGTATTCGATCGCGCTGGTCCTGGTCAGCACCCTGCCCCACGTTGAACCTGTTTTCGGCGGCATCGACCACGCAGCCATCTGGCACCGCAGGGCGGCGATGACGGCAACCATCCTCTTGCTGCCGCATATCGAACTTGCCGCCAATCCAGAGGCAACCAGCGTGGGCAAGACGTTGGCCGTGATTGCCATCAGCGGGCTCGCCGCGTTGGTTGTATGGGCAGTCCTGCCACGCTGGCGGACCATACTTCCCGCGCCTGTCCGCAGGCTGGTCCGCACCTCGTTGGAGACCAGGCCGGTCCAGCTGGCCGCCCGCCTGCTGGGTGGCTACGAGCGGTGGCGCGGCTTCCACCGGCTGACGGGCCTGTTCCTGGCCGCCGGATTCCTGCACGGCCTGCTCGACGCCAGTGCGTTCGAGGCTGTGCCCGCACTTCGCTGGAGCTACGTGGCCATCGGTGGAACCGGGTTGGGCTTCTATGCCTACCGCGAACTGCTGGCACGGCATTTCCTGCCCCACCACGACTACCAGGTGGCAGCGGTTCGGCCGGTTGCGCCGGACCTGGTGGAAGTAGCACTGCGGCCCCTGGGCCGGCCGCTGGCCTTCAAGCCCGGGCAGTTCGCCATGGTCTACCTGGAAACAGCGGATGGCTGGCAGCGGCACCCCTTTTCCATTTCGGGGCCGGCGCTGGAAGGCGGAATCAGCATTACGGTCAAGGCGCTGGGCGACCATACGGCCAGGCTTCCGGACATGGTCCAGCCGGGTATGCCGGCCGTGGTTGGCGGACCCTACGGACGCTTTGACCGGCACCGCGGAACAGCGCATCAGGTCTGGATTGCCGGCGGTGTGGGAATCACGCCCTTCCTCAGCTGGCTGCGGTCCCTGGACGGCGGGCTCCAGGACGATGTCCATTTCTTCGTCACCTCAGCGGGCCCGTCCCCCTTTGCCGATGAGATCTTAGCCATCGCCCGGGACCAGCCACGGCTCACGGTCCACTTGGTGGACACCGTGAAGGATGGACGGCTGACCCCGGAGGCGGTACTGGCCGCCATAGGTACCGGACCCCGCGCGCTCTCGGTATTCATGGGCGGACCGGACGCCATGCTGCGGCAGTTCCGCAAAGCCTTCCGGGCCGCGGGGGTCCGCAGGGCCAACATCCACCGGGAGTATTTCCAGTGGCGGTGACCTGCGATACGGCAGTCCGGCAGGATTGCCGTTCAGCGGTGGTTAAGGTCAGGAATGTCCCACGTCAGCGGGGCCGCCGGGCAGCGTGCTCACGGGCCAGGACGGCGTAGGTGTCGTCCGGGTTGCCCGGGAAGAAGCTGCCGAACTTCCGCTCCGCCGCGGTGCGGATCAGGAAGTCGGCAATGGCGGGGTTCTTGGGCAGCAGCGAGCCGTGAAGGTAGCTGGCAACGATGTTGCGGTACCGGGCCCCTTCATGGCCGTCGTTGCTGTTGTTTCCCGTTCCCTTGGCCACGGTACCGAGAGGCCGCACACCGCTGCCCAGCGTGGTCTGGCCGCTGTGGTTTTCGTAGCCCAGGACTTCGCCGAACTCCGTGGTGGAGACCTTGACGTTGCCGATCAGGCGCTCATCGCTGCCGTGGGTTTCCACGTCCAGGATGCCGATGCCGGGAATGACGGCGCCGGTGCGGGTTTTGAAGTACCGGCCAAAGAGCTGGTAGAGACCGCAAATGACCAGCATCGGCGCACCGTCCTCGGCCAGTTCCTTGAGCTGGCCGGCCCGTGCCTGCAGATCGTCCTGGATCACCAGTTGCCCGCTGTCCTGGCCTCCGCCGCCGACAATGATGTCCACATCCTCGGGGAAGGGGTCGCCCACGTTGTACTCCAGCAGTTCCGGGGTGTACCCGTGCCAGTCGATCCGGCGCTTCAGGACCAGGGCGTTGCCCCAGTCGCCGTAAATGTTCATGTCCCGCGGGTAGAGCTGGACCACGCGCAGGATTCCCTTGGATTGGCCGCCGGCGGCCGCTGCTTCTGCCGGATTCACGAGACAACCTCCACGGTGGTGATTTTGGCCAGCTCGCGGCGGATGGCCAGCATAGCGGTGTAGGTACAAAAGATGCGTTTTGGCTTGTCCCGGCCTTCCCGGATAAAGGCCGCCAGTGCGGCGGAGATATCGGTCTGCACTGCCCCGACCCGGACGTCGTCGTACTGGAGCCGCAGCGCCATGTCGTAGGCGCGTGATCCGGTGAGCACGTCCACGCCGCCTTCGCGCAGGGAGTCGAATTCCACGTCCCAGAGCCAGGACATGTCCCGTCCATCTGCGTAGTTGTCGTTGATGGCGATCATGGTGGCGTAGCCCTCGGGGGGGAAGGATTTCAGTCCAAGCCGGAAACCGCTGGGGTTCTTCACCAGCACAAGGTCCAGCGGACGGCCATCGACGGTAAGGCTTTCACCGCGGCCAAAGGCCGGCGCCACCTTGGACAGGGCTTCGAGCAAGGTGGCATGGTCTGCGGCGGCGGCACCTCCGCCGCAGATGCTGCGTGCCAGCGTCAGAGCCGCGGCAGCGTTGAAAATGTTGTACACACCGCGCAGCTTCATCGCCGTGGTGACCGTGCCGCCGTCGTACTCAAACTCGGCGCTGTCCGCGCCCACTTTGCGGAGTACGACGTCGGCTGCGGGCTTTTCCGGCAGGCCCGCCGGGGCGGGGGAGCCTGGGGCGGCGCGCATGTCATCGTCGTTGGGAAAGGTGCCGAGCAAGGAGTCGTCGAGGCCGAAGTACTTGACCTCCTGTCCCGTGAGCGTGTCCGCGATCCGGGCAACCCTTGGGTCCTCGCGGTTCAGGACAACCGTTCCGGTGGTTTTGGCAGCGATGTGCTGCAGGAGCTGCGCCGTTTTGTCGATCTCGCCGAAGCGGTCCAGCTGGTCACGCAGCACGTTGAGCAAAAGGCAGTAACGGGGTGGGACGCTGTTCACGAAATGGACAGCATGGGCTTCGTCCAATTCCAGCACTGCGATGTCCGCGTCCAGCCGGCCGCGGAGGTCCACTTCGCCCAGCAGGGCCGCCGCCACACCCCGGGTGAAGTTGCTGCCGGTGCGGTTGGTGAAGACATTCAGGCCCTGGCTTTCCAGCAGTTCAACCACCATTTTGGTGGTGGTGGTCTTGCCGTTGGTGCCGCTGACCACCGCCACGCCGTGGGGCAGCGTGGTGAGTGTCCGCCGCATGAAGCCGGGGTCGATTTTCTCAACCACGAGTCCTGGAAGGGCGGACCCGCCGCCCCGCAGCCGGGACACCCTGCGGACCAGCTTGCCGAGCGGAACACTGAAGAAGACCATGTTTTGAATATATCCCAGCAGCGGCATGCAACCTTTGCCGGCCGCGTCCGCACGGCAGCAGCGAAGGGGTTGTGGCACGTATGCTGGAGGGATGACAAACCCCCCTTCTGCTGCTCCTGCGCGCGTGGGATCGGGCCTGCGGATTGGCGTCCTGGCCCTCCAGGGAGACTTCCGCGAGC
Source organism: Arthrobacter sp. SAFR-179 (assembly GCF_059414945.1). Taxonomy (NCBI): domain Bacteria; kingdom Bacillati; phylum Actinomycetota; class Actinomycetes; order Micrococcales; family Micrococcaceae; genus Arthrobacter; species Arthrobacter sp. SAFR-179. Next base: position 331,813 of record NZ_JBPFDM010000002.1, on the reverse strand, counting down.
ACCTGCGCGCCGCCGAAGCCACCGGTGCCCGGGGTGTGGCTGTCCGCCGCCCCGGGGAGCTGGACGGCCTGGACGGCCTCATCATTCCCGGTGGCGAGTCCACCACGATCGACAAGCTGGCGCGGGCTTTTGACCTTGCCGACCCACTCCGCAAGTACATCGCCGAGGGCCTGCCTGTCTACGGCTCCTGCGCAGGGATGATCCTGCTGGCCTCTGATATCGCCGATCCCGCCACCGATCTTTCGGGTGCCCCCCAGCAGACGTTCGGCGGCCTGGACATCACTGTCCGCCGCAATGCCTTCGGCCGGCAGCGCGAGTCCTTTGAAACCGACCTGGATTTCAAGGGACTGGACTTCAGCGCCACCGAATCGGGCGTTGAACCGGTGCACGCCGTATTCATCCGCGGCCCCTGGGTGGAGCGGGTGGGCGCGGACGTGGAGGTCCTGGCCCAGGTGGAACCGGCGGACCCCGACCAGGCGTCCCACGCCGCATCGCTCCCGGGGACGGCTAGAATTGTCGCAGTGCGTTCCGGCCAGCTGCTGGCCACCTCCTTCCATCCGGAAGTGACCGGCGAGAAACGCGTACACGAACTTTTTATCCGCATGATCAGAGGAGAAGCGTAAAGCATGTCAGGCCACTCCAAATGGGCAACGACCAAGCATAAAAAGGCGATCATTGACAGCCGCCGTGCAAAGTCGTTCGCCAAGCTGATCAAGAACATCGAAGTTGCCGCCAGGATGGGCGGCCCCGACCTCGCCGGCAACCCCGGCCTGGAACTTGCCGTCACCAAGGCGAAGAAAACCTCCGTCCCCAATGACAACATCGACCGTGCCATCAAGCGCGGCGCCGGCCTCACCGGCGAAGTGGTGGACTACACCGAGATCATGTACGAAGCCCGCGGTCCCCAGGGCTCCGCGCTGCTGATCGAGTGCCTTACCGACAACAAGAACCGTGCAGCTTCCGAGGTACGCCTGGCCATTTCCCGCAATGGGGGGACCATCGCCGACCCCGGCTCCGTCAGCTATCTTTTCACCCGCAAGGGCGTCGTGAACCTGCCCAAGAACGGCCTCAGCGAGGACGATGTCCTGATGGCCGTCCTCGAGGCAGGTGCGGAGGAAGTCAAGGACAACGGCGAGACGTTCGAGATCCATTCGGAACCGGGCGATCTTCAGGCCATCCGTGAAGCCCTCAAGGAAGCCGGCATCGAGTACGACACCGACGAAGTTGAGTTCGTGCCTTCCATGCAGGTGGAGCTGGATGTGGACGGCGCCCGCAAGTTCCTGAAGCTTGCCGATGCCCTCGAAGACCTCGACGACGTCCAGAACGTTTACAGCAACGCCGACCTCAGCGACGAAGTCCAGGCTGCCCTGGAATCCGAGTGACGCCCGGCGGTGCCAGCTGAAACTGCACGCCTGTGACGCTGCGCGTACTCGGGGTTGACCCGGGACTGACCCGTTGCGGCATTGGCGTGGTGGACGTCGAGCGGAACAGGCGGGCCACCATGGTGGCTGTTGGCGTGGTGGGCACCTCGCCCGAGGAGACGCTGGACCAGCGGCTCCTGGTGATCGCCCTGGCCATCGACGAGTGGCTGGACCGCTACGAACCCCAGGTACTCGCCGTCGAACGCGTCTTTTCCCAGCTCAACGTCAGCACGGTCATGGGCGTGGCCCAGGCCTCCGGCGTGGTCATTGCCGCCGCCGCACGCCGCGGAATCCCCGTAGCGTTGCACACGCCGTCGGAAGTCAAAGCCGCGGTGACCGGAAGCGGATCCTCCAACAAGGACGCCGTGACCAAACTGGTCACCAAGATCCTGCGCCTTGACGCACCGCCGCGCCCGGCCGACGCAGCGGACGCCCTGGCGCTGGCCATCACGCACGCGTGGCGCGCGGGAAGCGGTGCGGCCGTAGCCACCACGGGTCCCGGCAGTTCATCACTGACGCCTGCCCAGCGGGCCTGGGCCGATGCTGAGGCCAAGGCGCGCCGTGCACGGTGATGTCCCTGCCACTTGCTAGGGTATTCGTAGATATGTTCGGATAGCCGGCTCCTCACTGTGAGGCCGGCGGTATAACGGGAGCCCGGCCTTGATCAGTTTCCTCCGCGGAACCGTAGCGCATGTTGGCCTGTCCACGGCCGTGATCGACCTCAACGGTGCGGGGATGAGCGTCAATGCCACGCCCCAGACACTCAGCCGGCTGCATGTTGGCGAACAGGGCCAGCTGTTCACGTCCCTGATTGTCCGGGAAGATTCGCTGACGCTCTTTGGCTTCGCCTCCGACGACGAACGTGAGGTTTTTGACATCCTGCTCAGTGTCAGCGGGGTGGGTCCAAGACTTGCCCTTGCAGTCCTGGCCGTCCACGATCCCGAAGCCATCAGGGTTGCAGCGCACACAGGGGACAGCAAGACCTTCACGAAGGTGCCGGGGATCGGTCCCAAGGTGGCCGGCAGGATCGTGCTGGAGTTGGCCGGAAAGCTCGTCCCGCACGGAACTGCCACTGCCCCTGGGGCCGCTACCCCTGCAGAAGCCGCCTGGAAGCCCCAAGTGGTGGCGGCCATGACCAGCCTGGGCTGGTCCGAGAAGGATGCCTCCACCAGCATCGACAAAGCGCTGGCCGAGGACCCCGAAGTGTCCTTCCGCGGCAATGTGCCTGAAATCCTGCGCACCACGCTCCGCTGGCTGGGCCAGGATGGCGCACGGGCAGGCAACCGCGTAGGCAGCCGTGGCTGAACCGTCCCTGGTTGCAGCGGGGGAGGAGCCGGAGGAGCGTGCCATTGAGGCAGCCCTTAGGCCAAAGAACCTGGACGACTTCGTTGGCCAGCACCGGGTGCGCAAGCAGCTGTCGCTGGTGCTCCAGGCTTCCCGGATGCGCGGACGGACCGCTGACCATGTGCTCTTCTCCGGCCCTCCCGGCCTCGGCAAGACCACCCTGGCCATGATCGTTGCCGCTGAAATGAATGCCCCGCTCCGGCTCAGCAGCGGGCCTGCCATCCAGCACGCCGGGGACCTCGCAGCAATCCTGTCCTCGCTCTCCGAGGGTGAGGTCCTGTTCCTCGACGAGATCCACCGGATGTCCCGGCCTGCTGAAGAAATGCTGTACATGGCCATGGAAGACTTCCGCGTTGACATCGTGGTGGGCAAAGGCGCCGGTGCCACGGCCATCCCGCTGGAGCTTCCGCCATTCACGCTGGTGGGCGCCACCACCCGCGCCGGCCTGCTCCCGGGACCCCTGCGCGACAGGTTCGGCTTCACCGGCCACCTCGAGTTCTACTCGGTCCCGGAGCTGGAACTGGTGCTGCGCCGTTCTGCCGGCCTGCTGGACCTGAAGGTCAATTCGGCCGGATTCGCTGAAATCGCCGGCCGTTCGCGCGGCACACCCCGTATCGCCAACCGGCTGCTGCGGCGTGTCCGGGACTGGGCGCTGGTGCACGGCGTCGAACAAATCGACGCCAGGACCGCCTCCGCTGCCCTGGATATGTATGAGGTGGACAAAAAGGGCCTGGACCGGCTGGACCGGGCAGTCCTCGATGCGCTTATCACCAAGTTCGGCGGCGGGCCGGTGGGTCTGTCCACTCTCGCCATCGCCGTCGGGGAAGAAACCGAAACGGTTGAGACTGTTGCCGAGCCCTTCCTGGTCCGGGAGGGCCTGCTGGGCCGCACCCCCCGAGGCAGGATTGCCATGGCGCCCGCGTGGACGCACCTGGGCTACGCCATCCCGTCCGGAGTCTTCGCGCAGGAGCAGCTTGACCTTTTCGAGCTCGAAGACGGGGGTTCGGCGGTGGGGGACTGGGCCCCGGAGAGCCAATAGCAGGCTCCCTCCAGCTTTTCCCTTTAGACTGGTATGACGCCCGGCACGTTCGGGTCTTTGTTTCGCGGGTGGCCCTGACGCCCCCGTCGCTTGGGGAAGGAAAATGTCAGGCGTTCTGCCTGCACCGCACATCCACCCCGGCCGAAGCGAAGCCGACGTCGCTGGAGAACCCAGCTACACCACGCTAAAGAACGGAATTCCCCTTGGATCCAATGTCAATTCTCCTGTTCGTCATGCTCGGCGTCTTCATCTTCATGATGTTCCGCCGCAACAAGAAGACGCAGCAGCAGCAGGCAGAGCTCCAGTCGAAGTTTGCCCCGGGCGTGGAGGTCATGACCAGCTTTGGCCTTTTCGGCCGGATCGTGGACATCGACGAGGCCGAGAACAAGGTCACCCTTGAACTTTCCCCCGGCAACCTGGCCACTGTGCACCGCCAGGCCGTCACCAAGGTTGTGGAGCCTGCCGCAGAACCCGCCGCGGAGCCGGCCGAGGCCTCGCCTGTGGTTCCGGACGATGCGTCATCCCTCACCACCACGGAGACCGGCAGCACCGCGGTTGGCCCCGAGACTCCCGAGGAAACCCTGAAGCGCCTCAACGATGAGGGCAAAAAGGACAGCTAGGCCCGCTGGCCCCTTCCTCCCTCTACCGCTGCGGATCGCCGCCGGCGCAGGCACCTGCCTGCCCCGGCGGTTTCTCCGCGAATAAGAGAAAGATCGACAATGGCACGAACTGGCCGCAAGACACCAGGGCTCCGCGTCCTGGTCTGGCTCGGTGTAATCCTGGCAGCGCTGACCGCCGTCCTGGCCGGCGGCACCATCGCCGGACAGGGCAGCTGGGCACCCAAACTGGCGCTTGACCTTGAGGGCGGCACCCAGATGATCCTGGCGCCGAAGGTGGAGGGCGGTTCGGACATCAACGAACAGCAGCTCAACCAGGCCGTGGCGATCATCCGCCAGCGCGTTGACGGCTCCGGCGTGTCCGAAGCGGAAATCAGCACCCAGTCAGGGCGCAACGTGGTGGTCAGCCTTCCCGGCACACCCTCTGCCGAAACCCGCAACCTGATCCAGGCTTCAGCGGACATGAACTTCCGCCCTGTCCTCCTCAACGGCGACGGCGCAGCAGTTCCCCCGGAGTCGCAGACCCCCGAGGACCAGCTGCCCAAGCCGACCGCCGAGCCGGCCAACAGCAGTGACACCAACTGGATCACCCCGGAGATCTACAAGGAGTTCGAGGCATTGGACTGCAACAGCGCCGCGGCTGAGAAATCCGAGCGGTCGGATCCCGCCAAGCCGCTGGTGACCTGCGAACCGGCCACGGACAAGTCGCCTGCCATTAAGTACATCCTGGGTCCCGTGGAGGTGAAGGGCAGCAACATCGTCACCTCGTCCTTCCAGCTCCAGCAGGGCGCCCAGGGCGCTGTCACCAATGACTGGGCGGTCAACATCCAGTTCGACGCCGACGGCACGGCAAAGTTCAAAGAGGTCACCGAACGGCTGAACCAGTTCTATGTGGCTGCCGGCGGGGAGTCCGGCACCGACCCCAAGTCCCAGTTCGCCATTGTGCTGGACGACCAGGTCATCTCCGCGCCGCGTTCGCTGGCCGTCATCACCGATGGCCGTCCGCAGATTACCGGTGGTTTCACCGAGCAGACCGCCAAGGCGTTGTCGGACCAGTTGAAGTTCGGCGCCCTTCCGATCAGTTTCGACATCCAGAGCGAACAGCAGATCTCCGCGACGCTCGGTGGCGAACAGCTGCGCATGGGCCTGCTGGCCGGCCTGATCGGGCTGCTGCTCGTTGTGGTCTACTCGCTGTTCCAGTACCGTGCCCTGGGCTTCGTTACCATCGCATCGCTGGTGGTGGCCGGTGCCCTGACGTACCTGGCCATCGCGATCCTCGGCTGGACGGAGAACTACCGGCTGTCCTTGGCAGGTGTGGCCGGCATCATCGTGGCCATCGGCCAGACTGCCGACTCCTTCATCGTCTACTTCGAGCGGATCAGGGACGAACTGCGTGAAGGACGCGGCCTGGTATCCGCCGTCGAAAACGGCTGGAAGCGTGCCAAGCGCACCGTCCTGGCCTCCAAGGCAGTCAACCTCCTGGCCGCACTGGTCCTGTACTTCGTGGCAGTGGGCAACGTCCGCGGGTTCGCCTTCACCTTGGGCCTGACCGCCATCGCCGACCTGATCGTGGTGTTCATGTTCACCCACCCCACGCTGCAGCTCCTGGCCCGCACACGGTTCTTCGGTGAAGGCCACAAGTTCTCCGGACTCGACCCCGAACGGCTTGGCGCCGTGCCGCTGTACCGCGGTGCCGGCCGCATCCGCACCCCGGAGGACCGGCCCGTGGCCGTCCGCAGCAAGAACGCCGGTGCCGCAGCCGAGGCCGAACGCCGCATGACCATCGCTGAACGGCGCCTGGCAGAGAAGCAGGAACAGCTGGCCGGCTCGTCCAAGACCTCCGCGAAGGAGAACAAGTAATGTCAGGCTTCGCCACTTTCGGCAACGAGCTCTACACCGGAAAGCGCTCCTACGACTTCGTGGGCGCCAAGAAAATCTGGTTCATCATCGCGGCGGTGGGCGTGGCCCTGTCCATCATCATCCCGGCGGCCAAGGGGGGCTTCAACCTCGGCATCGAGTTCCGCGGCGGCTCCGAATTTACGGTGTCCAACGTCAAGACCACCGATGCCGCCATCGGCGAGAAGGCAGTCACGGACGTGGTTTCCGGCAGTGTGCCGCGCGTGGCCAACGTGGCCGGCAACACCATGCGGATCCAGACCGACAAGCTGACGGATGACGAGACCCTCCGGATCAAGCAGGGCCTCACCAGCGCCTACGGCGTTACCGACAATGAGGTGACCTCCACGTTCGTTGGACCCACCTGGGGTGCAGACGTGACCAAGCAGGCACTGATCGGCCTGGTGGTGTTCGTGCTGCTCGCGGCCCTGCTGATGGCCCTGTACTTCCGCACCTGGAAGATGTCCCTCTCGGCGCTTGCCGGCATGGCCGTGACCATGTTCATCACGGCCGGGGTGTACGCCCTCAGCGATTTCGAAGTCACCCCGTCGGCGATCATCGGATTCCTCACCGTCCTCAGCTACTCGCTGTATGACACCGTGGTGGTCTTCGACAAGATCCGGGAAAACACGAACGGAATCGACGCCTCCACCCGCCGGACCTTCGGCGAGGAGGTCAACCTCGCCGTCAACCAGACCCTGGTCCGCTCCATCAACACCATGATGGTGGCCATCCTCCCCGTGGGGGCCATCCTGTTCATCGGCGCAGGCCTCCTGGGCGCAGGAACCCTCCGTGACCTGTCCCTGGCCCTGTTCGTTGGAATCCTCATCGGTACAGCAGCCACCATTTTCGTGGCTGCGCCCATGTATGCGTGGCTCCGCCAGGGTGAACCGGACCTCGTGAAGCAGGCAAGGCGTGTTGAGCAGCGCCGCGCCGGAGCAGCGGAACGGGCAGTTCCGGCATCGCCGGCCAAGGCCTGACAGGCACCCAAATCCAGTCCTGATGCACCAAAAGGCCGGGCGGCGCACACTGTGCGCCGCCCGGCCTTTGGCCTGTGCAGGCCCGGTTATAAAAGTCGCTGCCCGGAGGAATAGACTGGGGTAATTAAGTCGGTGGTGAGGGGTACTTCATTGGAAGAACGTTCGGCGTCAGCGCCAACGGCACAGGAGGAAAAGAATTCTGCCGGTATGCAGACCGGTGCGGCGCCTTCCGCGCGCCCGGGCTCATTGGTTCCCGTCGATAACTCAGGATCACGCCCCACGTTTCCCGGCCGCCGGGAGCGCACCCGCTCCCGGCTTGCCCGCCTGACCGGCCGGGGACCTGCCACCTATTCGCCCATCCTCGAGCCCTTGCTGCGGACCGTACGCGCCAACAATCCAAAAGAGGATTTCGACCTCATCCAGCGTGCGTTCGATGTCGCCGAGCGCTGCCACCGCGGGCAAAAGCGCAAGAGCGGGGATCCGTACATCACCCACCCGGTGGCAGTGGCCACCATCCTCGCCGAACTGGGCCTCAGCGGCACCACCCTGGCCGCGGCCCTGCTGCACGACACGGTTGAGGACACCTCCTACACCCTCGCTGACCTGAAGCGGGACTTCGGGCCTGAAGTGGCCATGCTGGTGGACGGCGTCACCAAACTGGACAAGGTCAGCTTTGGCGAGGCCGCGCAGTCCGAGACCGTCCGCAAGATGGTCGTGGCCATGGCCAAGGACATCCGGGTTCTGATGATCAAACTGGCGGACCGGCTTCACAATGCCCGGACCTGGCGCTTCGTATCGGCAGAGTCCTCCGCGCGAAAAGCCCGGGAAACCCTGGAGATCTTCGCGCCGCTGGCCCACCGCCTGGGCATGAACACCATCAAGTGGGAACTTGAGGACCTGTCCTTCGCTGCGCTGTACCCGAAGGTGTACGAAGAGATCGTCCGGATGGTGGGGGACAGGACACCGGAGCGGGAAAAGAGCCTTGGCGTCATCCGTGACCAGATCACCGAGGACCTGCGTGCCGCCCGGATTAAGGCCACCATCACGGGCCGGCCCAAGCACTACTACTCCATCTACCAAAAGATGATCGTCCGTGACAAGGACTTCGACGACATCAACGACCTCATGGGCGTCCGCGTCCTGGTGGACTCCGTCCGGGACTGCTACGCCGCCCTGGGCACCATGCACTCGCGCTGGAACCCGCTGCCCGGCAGGTTCAAGGACTACATCGCGATGCCCAAGTTCAACATGTACCAGTCCCTGCACACCACGGTGATTGGCCCTGGCGGCAAGCCGGTGGAAATCCAGATCCGGACCCACGAAATGCACCGCCGCGCCGAGTATGGTGTCGCGGCGCACTGGAAGTACAAGGACCAGCCCAACCGTACAGCGGTGGGTCCCGGAAGCCCGCGTGATGGCGATATGGGGTGGCTCCGTTCCCTGGTGGACTGGCAGCAGGAAACGTCCGATCCCGGTGAGTTCCTGGATTCGCTCCGCTTTGAAATCAACGCCCGTGAAGTGTTCGTGTTTACGCCCAAGGGCGAAGTCATGGCGCTTCCCGCGGGCTCGACGCCGGTGGACTTTGCGTACGCCGTGCACACCGAGGTGGGCCACCGCACCATCGGCGCAAGGGTCAACGGAAAACTGGTTCCGCTCAACAGCGAGCTGAACCACGGTGACTGGGTGGAAATCTTCACGTCCAAGGCCGAAGGGGCCGGGCCCAGCCAGGACTGGCAGCATTTCGTCAAGAGCGCCAGGGCGCGCAACAAGATCCGCCAGTGGTTCAGCAAGGAACGGCGCGAAGAAGCGATTGACCGGGGCAAGGAGCTGCTGACCCGCGCCATGCGAAAGCAGAACCTTCCGCTGCAGCGGTTGATGACGCACGAGGCACTGGCTGCCGTGGCCGAGGAATTCAAGTACGCTGACATCTCCGGCCTCTATGCCGGCGTGGGCGACGGGCACACTTCCGCCCAGTCGGTCATGGAGAAGCTCATTGAGAGCCTCGGCGGCAACGAGAGCGCCGATGATGACGTCGAGGAAGTCAGCATCCCCACGCAGGTCAGCAAAGCCCGCTTCTCCGACTCCGGTGTTGTGGTCCGCGGCGTTGGTGATGTCTGGGTGAAGCTGGCGCGCTGCTGCACGCCGGTTCCGCCGGATCCGATCCTCGGGTTTGTGACCCGGGGATCCGGTGTGTCCGTGCACCGCACCGACTGCACCAACATCTCGGACCTGAAGGACCAGCCGGACCGGATCGTGGACGTTGACTGGGCGCCCACGCAGTCCAGTGTGTTCCTGGTGGAAATCCAGGTTGAGGCCCTTGACCGGAAATCCCTGCTCTCGGACGTGACAAGGGTCCTGTCGGACAACCACGTCAACATCCTCGCTGCCAGCGTCCACACGTCCACGGACCGTGTGGCCATCTCAAAGTTCGCTTTCGAGATGGGGGACCCCAAGTACCTCAGCCACGTCCTCAGTGCCGTCCGGCGGATCGACGGGGTGTTCGACGTCTACCGCACTACCGGGAACAAGCGCCGGAGCTAGCAGGGCAAGCTTTTCCAAGGCAGCCCGCTTGTGCGGGACCCGCGGGGTAGCCTCGATGGCGCGCACCAGAAAGCGGAGCCTGACATCCTGCTGCGGCCGGGCGAGCAACCCGGCCAGCGCGGGGACTGCGCGTTCGGCCTCCACGTGCAGGGCAATATCGAGGGCGGTGCGTAAAGGGCTGGAGACCATCAGTCCGCCCAGGCTGATCACGTCGAACGGTCCCAGCTTCACCTCGTGCAGCGTGCAGCCGCGTGTATTCCGGAGGCTGGACACCCTCCGCTTCGCATCCACCAGCAGCGCCAGCCTGTCCGGTTCCCCGGCGCAGCCGTAGATCCACGCCGCCGTCAGCCGCCCGGCCACAACACGCTGTCGGATGGCCGGTGGCACAGCTCCAGCGGCAGCCCTGGCCCGCAGCTGCGGCGACGCCTGAATTCCGGGGAGGGTGTAGCCATGCTGGTGGAAGCGGGCCAGCAGCCCGTCGGCTGCCAGTGACTGCAGTTCAGGGCCGGCGAAAGGCGCGCCGGGTGCGTACAGGTCAGGAAAGCGCGGCGGCGCAGCCGGCTCCCCGCCGTTTGCCTGGCAGCCCGCCCGGAAAGCGGCAGTTGAGGCTTCCCTGCCCGGTCCGGCGGAGGAAGCTGGAGGTGTGGCCATACCCCCATCCTGCCCGGACGCCATTAACAGGCACAGGCCCGGTCCGGGTTATGTGGATAACCGGGACCGGGCCTGTGCCCATCAGTTCAGGACAGGAACGTCAGGCAAGCTCGCTGGCTGAACGCTGGATCTGGTCGAGCCAGGCCTGGCGGGCCTCGAGTGCTTCCTGGGCAGCCTTGATCTTGCGCTGGTCGCCGCTCTTCTCAGCCTTGGCAAGGTCGTCCTGGAGCCCGGCGATGGCGGATTCCAGCTGCGAGAGTGCGCTGTTGGTACGAGCCTTGCGCTCGGGGTTTGACCGCTGCCACTGCTCTTCCTCCGCATGGCGCACGGCGTCTTCAACCTTCCGCAACCCGGCTTCGATCCGGCCCATGTCTGCGCGGGGAACCTTGCCGGCTTCCTCCCACCGGTCACGGACGGACTGGAGCGCCTTCTTGGCTGCTGCCAGGTCCTTCACCGGCAGGATGGCGCTGGCCTCGGCCAGCAGGGCCTCCTTCACCGTGAGGTTGGCGGCGTATTCCTGGTCGATCTCCTCGTTGGCGGCCTGGCGGGACGTGAAGAAGACATCCTGGGCGGCGCGGAACCGCGCCCAGAGGGCGTCGTCGTCCTTACGGCTTGCCCGCGGCGAAGCCTTCCACTGGTCCATCAGCCGGCGGTATTCACCGGCAGCATAGCCCCAGTCGGTAGACGTGGAGAGTGCCTCGGCCTCGGCAATCAGTTTCTCCTTGGCGGCCTTTGCGGCGGAGTTGTTGCTGTCCAGCTGGGAGAAGTAGGCCCGGCGGTGCCGGTCGAAGACGGTGCGGGCGGCGCGGAAGCGCTTCCACAGGGCGTCTTCGTTGCTGCGGCCCAGGCGGACGCCGCTCTTCTGGGCTGCCTTCCAGTTCTCGAAGAGCTCATTCATCCGGGCACTGGAGGTCTTCCACTGTGTCTGGGCGGGATCCTGGCCGGAGATTTCCTCTGCTTCCGCCACGATGGCTTCACGGGCTGCTAGCTCAGAGGCGCGCACGGCGTCGTGCTCGGCCTTTTCAGCCTTCTCCAGTTCGGTAATCTGGCCTGCCAGCTTGTCCAGGCGCGCCTCGGCTGAGCGGAGATCACCCACCATGTTCCGTTCGGCAAGCTGCTCGCGCAGGTGCGTTACGGTCTTCTGCATGTCGGTGCTGGGGGCCTTGGAGCTGACGCGCTGCTCCAGGAGCACGATCTGGGCCACAACGTCATCGTATTTCCGCGCGAAGTAGAGCAGCGCTTCGTCGTCGCTGACACCCGGGTACTGGCCCACGGAGTGTTCCTCGCCATCGATGGTCAGGTAGACGTGGCGTCCCCCTCCACCCTGCCCCATTTGGAGGCCTCGGCGACAGACGTGCCGGGCGCAGCAGGAACCGTGGCTGCGGCGGGAGCGGCGGCAGCAGGCTTGGGGCGCGATGCGAATGCTGCAGGCGACGGAGCGGAAGGCCGCGGTCCGGGAGCCGGGGCGTTGGCAGCGGCCGCGGCAGGCGCGGACTCTTCAACGGTGGTCCCGTTGTCCCGGTCCCCAGCGCTCTGGTCCACGCCCTGGTTCTCAGCGCCCTGGTTCTCCTCGCCCTGGTTCTCAACGCTCTGGTTTTCGGCTTCCTGCCCTGCACCCTCGTCGGAAGCCGCGGCTTCAGGGGTTACGGGGGACTGCCCGGCATCGGCACCAGTACCGCCAACCTCGGCCGGAGCCGCTGTTTCGGTCACGTCTGTTGCTGTTTCGTCGGATTTCTGACTGTCTGTCACCGCTAAAAGTCTTTCGCTTGGAGGGAAATACTCACGTGCTGCACCGTGGCCTGTCCGGCCCGGCTTCCTACTTCAGAGAGAACGAGTCTATCGTGACTGGTTGTTTTGGCGCGCCGTCCGTGTCGCCGGCCGCGGGGGTGATGCCTGCGGCGGCGATCTTGGACACGACATCAAGCCCCGACGTCACCTTCCCCACCACGGTATAGCCGCCCGCCGTGTCTGCGGGAATGACGGTGTCCTTATAAACAATGAAGAACTGCGTTCCATTGCCGTAAGCATTGTTCCCCGTGCGGGCCACGGCGATGGTGCCTGCGGGGTAGGTGTTGTCGGCGGGCGTGTTTTCCAGCGGACCCCACGTGTAGTTCGGGTCGCCCTGCCCGTCGCCGTTGGGGGAGCCGCACTGCAGCACGCCGAACTGGTCCGCGGTGGTGAGCCGGTGGCATGACTTGCCATTGAAGTAGCCCTCGTCGCTGAGCGACTTGAAGACGGCGGCCGCCTGCGGAGCCCTGGTCCCGTCCACTTCCACGCCCAGCGGGCTGCCGTTCAGCAGCAACTCGCCAGTGAACGTTTTGCCCGCTGCGGTGTCCGCGGACGGAATGTTTGGTCCGTTGGTTGCCGGGGCCGAGGGCGTGGCCGGGGCGCTTGCAGATGCCGACGGATCCGTCAGCCCTGCCTGCGCGGCGGCATATTCGTCCTCGGTGGGGTTTCCGGCGAACGCGGTGAGTTGGAGGACGACGGCGAGCAGCACGGCGGCGGTTCCGGCGCCGCCGGCTACGAGGTTGTCGCGCTTCCGGCGCTTCTCCTGGGTGCGCCGGAGCTCACGCTTGGCCTCCATCTGCTGGATGCGCCGCTTTGTCTCGCGTGCACTGCGTGAACTGGCCGCCAAGGGTCCTCCTCGTCGTCGGGCTGCTGGTGCCCTGCGGGTGGCCGCAGGGCGCAGGTATCAGGGCCAGGCTTTGCGCGTCCGCCGCATTAGAGATGCACACAGATGACGCATAAACTGGCTGCCGCACATAGTTTATGCATGGCCCGCTGTTCTGCCGCCGTATGCCCGCCGTTGCGCGGGCCGGGCCGGCAGCTCCGGCGCACCTTCCATTCCTAAGGAGAACCTTCCCCATGGCACGCACCGCCTCCCTGTCCGGATTCCCCGAGTGGCTTCCCGAGGAGCGGCTGGTGGAGCTGCATGTGCTCGATACCCTGCGCCGGGTCTTTGAACTGCACGGGTTCTCCTCGATCGAAACCCGCGCGGTGGAGACGGTGGGGCAGCTGCTGCGCAAGGGCGAGATCGACAAGGAAGTGTACGGACTGAGCCGGCTCCAGGAGGACGAGAGCGATAACCCCGTCAAGGGCGGCAAAGCCGACCCCCACGCGCTTGCCCTGCATTTCGACCTGACGGTGCCCTTCGCCCGCTACGTGGTGGAAAACGCCGGCTACCTGGCCTTTCCCTTCCGCCGCTACCAGATCCAAAAAGTGTGGCGCGGCGAGCGGCCCCAGGAAGGCCGCGCACGCGAGTTCACCCAGGCGGACATCGACGTGGTGGGCGACGGCGAGCTTCCGTTCCGTTACGACGTCGAGATCGCGCTGGTGATCGCCGAGGCACTCAGCGCCCTGCCCATCCCCGATTTCCGCCTCAGGATCAACAACCGCAAACTCGCTGAAGGTTTCTACCGGGGCATCGGCCTCGACGACACCGCAGGCGTCCTGCGCAGCATCGACAAGCTCGAAAAGATCGGCCCCGCAAAGGTGGCCGGGCTGCTGAAGGAAGAACTCGGCGCCACCGACGAACAGGCGCAGAAAGCCCTGCAGCTTGCCGCCATCCGCACCGAAGACACGTCCTTTGTGGCCCAGATCCGCGCGCTGGGCGTCACCAACGAACTCCTTGATGAAGGCCTGGACGAGCTGGAGCAGGTCATCGACGCCGCCGTGCAGCGCGCTCCCGGAAAGGTGCTGGCAGACCTCAGCATCGCCCGCGGCCTGGACTACTACACCGGCACGGTCGTGGAAACCGTCCTTGTGGGCCACGAACAGCTGGGATCCATTTGCTCAGGCGGCCGGTACGATGCCCTGGCGTCGAAGGGCAACCGGAAGTTCCCGGGGGTGGGACTCTCCATCGGCGTCACCCGCCTGGTGTCCCGGATCCTGAGCCAGGACCTCGCCAAAGCCTCCCGCTCCGTTCCCACCGCAGTGCTGGTGGCCCTGAACCATGACAACAGCTGGGGTACGGCCCAGGACGTTGCCGCACTGCTGCGCAGCCGGGGCATTCCCACCGAAGTTGCGGCCAAGGCGGAGAAGTTCGGCAAGCAGATCAAGTTCGCGGACCGCAGGGGAATCCCGTATGTGTGGTTCACGGACGACGACGGCACCCACCAGGTGAAGGACATCCGCACCGGCGAGCAGGTGCTGGCGGCCCCTGAAACCTGGATGCCGCCCCTGGAGGACCTGGCGGTTCAGGTGGAGACAACCGCGGCCGCAGCCTCCGTCTAGGAGGCGGGCGTTTACGGCGCCGGCTGGTGCTGCCGGAACCGCAGCACCAGCCAGCGTCCAAGCACCCCGGCGGCGAGGACCGCCGTCATGGTCAGGACTGACGCGGGCGGCAAAGTGAAGGCAAGCACCACGCACCCCAGGAAGCCCAGCACGTTCAACCAGCGCGGAGCGTAACCGGGGTGGGCGGCAAGGGTAAAGGCCGATGCGTTGGCGACTGCGTAGTAGACCAGCACGCCGAAGCTTGAAAAGCCCACGACGGTCATCACGTCGGTGGTCAGCAGCAGCAGGATGACGACGGCGGCCACGGCCAGTTCGGCGATGAACGGAACGGTGTGGGCGCCGCCCACCCTGGCCAGCGGTCCCGGGAGATCGCGCTCCCTCGCCATGGCAAGCGTTGTCCTCCCTACGCCCGTGATCAGTGCCAGGAGGGCGCCCAGGCACGCCGCGGCAGCTCCTGCCTGCACCAGCGGTGCCGCCGCCGCCAGCCGGCTGTCCAGCACGGCGTCCAGCAGGGGAGTGCTGGTGGACCCAAGCCGCGCTCCGAGGTGTGCCTGCAGGAGCAGCGCCAGCAGCAGGTAGATGGCGAAGGCGGCCGCCAGGGCCGCGAGGATGGCACGGGGGATGGCACGCGCGGGATTCCTGACCTCTTCGCCCAGTGTGGCGATCCGGGCATACCCCGCAAACGCGAAGAACATCAGGCCGGCGGCAGGGAGGACACCCGCCGCACCCCCGGAGGGCACACCTGCCGGCTCCGCCGCCGGGTGCGGACCCAGCACGGCCGCGGTGCCCACGAACACCAGTGTCGCCAGGACCATGCACAGCAGGATCCGGGTCAGCAGGGCTGTCCGGGTGATGCCCAACAGGTTAACGCCGGTCAGAGCCACGACGGCGGCCACGGCGACCGGGACCGCGTAGTCATGCGCCACATAGCTGCCGAACGTCAACGCCATGGCTGCACAGGACGCGGTCTTGCCGGTCACGAAACCCCAGCCGGCCAGGAAACCCGGCCATTCGCCGAGCTGTTTCCGGCCGTACACGTAGGTTCCACCGCTGGTGGGGTACCTCGCCGCCAGGGCTGCGGAGGCCACGGCGTTGCAGTACGCCACAATTCCGGCAACGGCCACGGACAGGACCAGAAGATTCCCGGCAAGTGCCGCGGCCGGGGAGAACACCACAAACACTCCGGCGCCCAGCATGGAACCAAGGCCGATGGCGGTGGCGTCAAAGGTTCCCAGCCTGCGTTGCAGCTGCTGCGGTTCGCTCATGCGGCGGCAGTCCCTTTCCAACGGGTAAACTCGGACGGGATCGTTCCCGCAACGATCATATTGACTTCCCACTGTTTTCCCGCAGAAAGGCGTGCTGTGCTGCGCACACATGACCTCGGATCCCTTCGTTCCGAGCACATTGGACAAACCGTAACCCTGGCCGGCTGGGTGGGCCGCCGCCGTGATCACGGTGGTGTGGCTTTCGTGGACCTGCGCGACGCTTCCGGCGTGGCCCAGGTGGTGGTCCGCGAGGAAGAAGTGTTCCACGGACTGCGCAACGAGTACGTCCTGCAGGTCAAAGGCACCGTATCCAGGCGCCCGGAAGGCAACGAGAACCCGGCGCTGGCCACGGGCGACATCGAGGTCATCGCCGAGGACGTCACCATCCTCAACACCTCGGACCCGCTGCCGTTCCAGATCGACGAGCACGTGGAAGTCGGCGAGGAAGCCCGGCTTAAGCACCGCTACCTGGACCTCCGCCGTCCCGGCCCCAGCCGCAACCTGCGCCTCCGTTCCGAGGCGAACCGGGTGGCGCGCGAGCTGCTCCACCATGAGGGCTACGTGGAGATCGAGACGCCCACGCTGACGCGTTCGACGCCGGAAGGCGCCCGTGACTTCCTGGTTCCGGCACGCCTGGCTCCGGGTTCCTGGTATGCGCTGCCGCAGTCCCCGCAGCTGTTCAAGCAGCTCCTGCAGGTGGGCGGCTTCGAAAAGTACTACCAGATTGCCCGCTGCTACCGGGACGAGGACTTCCGTGCGGACCGGCAGCCAGAGTTCACGCAGCTGGACATCGAGGCGAGCTTCGTGGACCAGGACGACATCATCCGGCTCGGCGAAAACATCGTCAAAGCGGTGTGGCAGCTCATCGGCGTCGACATCCCCACGCCTATCCAGCGGATCACGTATGCCGATGCCATGGCGCGCTACGGCTCGGACAAGCCGGACCTGCGCTTCGGCCAGGAACTGACCGAGCTCACCGACTTCTTCAAGGACACCAACTTCGGCGTCTTCAAGGCGCCCTACGTCGGCGCCGTCGTTATGCCTGGCGGCGCCTCGCAGGCACGCCGCGCCCTTGATGCCTGGCAGGAATGGGCCAAGCAGCGCGGCGCGAAGGGCCTGGCCTATGTCCTCTACAAGGAAGACGGCGAGCTCGCCGGACCGGTGGCCAAGAACCTCACCGAAATCGAGCGCGCCGGCCTGGCCGACGCCGTTGGCGCCAAGCCCGGCGACTGCATCTTCTTCGCCGCCGGTGAGAAAACGCCGTCGCGTGCCCTTCTGGGTGCTGCACGCGTCGAGATCGGCCACCGCACTGGCCTGATCGATCCCACCGCCTGGGCCTTCTGCTGGGTTGTGGACGCGCCGATGTTCGAGCCTGCCGCAGCCGCTGTTGCCTCTGGCGACGTCGCCGTCGGCGGAGGACAGTGGACCGCTGTCCACCACGCCTTCACCTCACCCAAGCCGGAGTTCCTTGACACTTTTGACAAGGATCCCGAGTCGGCGCTTTCCTACGCCTACGACATCGTCTGCAACGGCAACGAAATCGGCGGCGGCTCCATCCGTATCCACCAGCGCGACGTGCAGGAGCGCGTGTTCGAGCTGATGGGCCTGGACAAGGACGACGCCCAGACCAAGTTCGGCTTCCTGCTGGAGGGCTTCAAGTACGGCGCCCCGCCGCATGGCGGCATTGCCTTCGGTTGGGACCGTGTTGTATCGCTGCTGGCGGGCGTTGAGTCCATCCGCGATGTCATCGCCTTCCCGAAGTCCGGCGGCGGCCACGACCCCCTGACCGATGCTCCGGCCCCCATCACGCCGCAGCAGCGCAAGGAGGCAGGCGTGGACTTCAAGCCTGAGGCCAGAAAGCCGGAAGAGAAGAAGCCCGAAGAGAAGCAGTAGCAGCACGGACGCTGCCGTAAGGCGGCGGCCAGCGGAGGCTCCCCGGATCACCGGGGAGCCTCCGCTGTTAACAAAGGAGCTGTCCGTTGTCCGCTTTGGGCACCATCGAACCCGCACCCCTGGACCTCGAAGCCGCCATGGATGCCGCCTGGCCTGCCCTGGAACGGCATGACGCCGGCGGCTGGGTCCTTCGCGCAGCCGGCGGCGTGACCCAGCGTGCCAACTCCATCTGGCCGCGCGCCCTCACGGCCGGGCAGTCCGGTGACGACCTTCCCGGCCTGCTCCGCGAAGCCCGGGCCTGGTACCGCAGGAAGCGGCTGCCTGTCATCTTCCAGTTGTTCGACAACCCTGCAGCGTCGGCACTCCACGATCTTCTCGACGCGGAAGGCTTTACCCGCCAGTCCGAGACCCTGGTGATGACCCTCAGCGCCTCGGCGGATCCAGTTCCGGAAGCCATCACGGGTACCCCCGAAACGGAACTTTCGCCAATCGAACTGTCCACGGAGCCGTCCCCGGACTGGCTGCGGGTCTGGTGGGAGGTGGACGGCCGTGGCGGGGAGGATGCCCTGGCAACTGCACAGGCAATTCTCGAAGGATGCCCGTCAGTGTACGCGCTGCTTCGCGATGGCGATGGCCGGGCCGCCGCCGTCGGCCGGCTGGCCCTTGCCGACGGTGCCAGGCATGGCGGCCTGTACTGCATGGCCACCCTGCCGGACGCCTGCCGCCGTGGCTTCGGGACAGCCATCATGCGGGCCCTGCTGCAGGCCGGTGTGGAGCAGGGCGTGGCAGAGTTCTGGCTGCTGGTCACCGCCGCCAACCACGGGGCACAGGCGTTGTATGCACAAGCCGGATTCCGGGACGCGGGCCGCTACCTGTACCGGCAGGAACGGCCCCGCCGGGCCCTGACTGGTTGTTAAGCCTCCGCTGGCTGCGCTAGCCATGCGGGTCGGTCACCGTGATCCGGACCGAGCAGGCGTCCGCCGCTGCTTTCTTCAGGACGGCGGCCCGGGGTTCAGCCACGTCCAGGTAGGCGAGGCGCGGCAGACGGGCGTAATCACGGAGGGCTGGTTCCGCCAGGACCTGGTCCGCCAGGGTCCGGTCGCCGCCCGGCACCAGGTACTCGAAGGCCGCTGCAGCCAAGACTTCAGCCGCCTGCTGTGCCACTGCCGACACCAACGCATCCGCCTGGTTGGAACGGCGGCGCGCGAACCGCTGCTGGGACTGGCCGCCTGCAGCGGTGCGTGACTGGACGTACCTGGTGCCTGCCTTGGACGCCAGCAGCATTCCCTCGCTGGCCACCCCGATGCCGTAGCCGCCCCGCCGCACCAGCAGCAGTCCCAGCCGGCGGGGCTGGGACGCCAGGGCGGCCAGCCGCTCCAGGGGCCCGCTGCCGCGTCCCGGCCGCCCGTCGGCCGGCCACGGCCCCTGCAGCAGCGCCTCGGCGCCGTCAGCCGCCACAAGGCGGAGGCCGTCGTCGTCATCCTGCAGCGTGTACCCGCCGTGCGAGGCGCCAAACCTTTCCGCCCAGCCGGGCAGCCGGGTGCCGGGCACGAACGCGGTCCGGACGGAGGGCGGACCGCCGGCGGCAGCGGGGGCAGGCATGGGGGTTCCTTCGGTGCCAGGGGGAGGAAAAACACGGGTCAACTGGAAGTAGCCTATCTATGTGGATGATCTCTTCGGGCACGGGCCGGAAAACGACGACGACGACGGTCCGGCCGCCGGGGTAAGCACCGGTACCCGGGGCCAGGGTTCGCGGGGCAATGCCTCCCCGCGCGGTCCGCTGGCCGTCCGGATGCGTCCGCGCACCCTGGATGAAGTGGTGGGCCAGCAGCACCTGCTGGGCCAGGGGTCCCCGCTGCGGCAGCTGGCGGCGGGCGCCGGGGCGGACACCTCCGGCCCGGCGGGTCCTACCTCCCTCATCCTGTGGGGACCGCCCGGCACGGGCAAGACCACGCTGGCACACGTCATTGCGCGCGGACCCGGGCGGAAGTTCGTGGAGCTGTCCGCCATCACCGCAGGCGTCAAGGATGTCCGCCGCGTCATGGACGACGCCCTGACCGCCAGGGACCTGTACAAGACCACCACGGTGCTGTTCCTTGACGAGATCCACCGGTTCAACAAAGCCCAGCAGGACGCGCTGCTGCCAGGCGTCGAAAACAGGTGGGTGGTCCTGGTCGCTGCCACCACGGAAAATCCCTCCTTTTCGGTGGTCTCGCCCCTGCTGTCCCGCTCCCTGCTCCTCACGCTCAAACCCCTCACCGACGCCGATATCGCGGGCCTCCTGGTGCGCGCCGTGGAGGACCCGCGCGGGCTGGGCGGCAAGGTCCGGCTCAGCGACGACGCTTTGGATCACCTGGTCCGGCTGTCCGGCGGGGACGCGCGGAGGGCGCTTACCGCGCTGGAGGCCGCGGCCGGCGTGGCTTTCGGTGACGCGGACGACGTCGAACGTTCCGTGGGGGAGGACAGCGCAGCTGAGGTGCCGGTCACCGCGGAGCCGGTCATCGTTGAACTTCGCCACACCGAGCGCGCCCTGGACGCCGCCGCCGTCCGCTATGACCGTGCCGGCGACCAGCACTACGACGTCATCAGCGCCTTCATCAAGTCCATCAGGGGCTCGGACGTTGACGCCGCCCTGCATTACCTCGCCCGGATGCTGGAAGCGGGGGAGGATCCGCGGTTCGTGGCCCGGCGGATCGTCATTTCCGCGGCAGAGGACGTGGGCATGGCGGACCCCACCGCGCTGCAGACCGCCGTGGCCGCGGCGCAGGCAGTGCAGCTGATCGGGATGCCGGAGGGGCGGATCATCCTGGCGGAGGCCGTGGTCCACCTGGCCACCGCACCAAAATCGAACGCGGCCTACATGGGCATCAACAAGGCCATCGCGGACGTGCGGGCGGGCCTTGGCGTCGGGATTCCGGCGCACCTGCGGGATGCGCACTACCCCGGGTCCAAGCAGCTGGGACACGGTGTGGGCTACAAGTACGCCCACGACGCCCCGCATGCAGTGTCCACCCAGCAGTACCCGCCGGACGACCTGGTGGGCCGGGACTACTACCAGCCCACCGGCAACGGCGCGGAAAGGGACATCGCCCAGCGGTTGGAGCGACTGCGGAAGATTGTGCGGGGCAAGTAGCTGCCGTGGTAGGCTGGATGTTTGTCTGGCAAGGCACGGACGCAAAATCTCCCCAATTCACGTTGGGAAGGCTATGCCCTGGGCCCAGTAGCAAAAGGCGGCGGTTGGCCGATGCTCTCCATCCTGGAGGCCAGTAACACTGACAACCGTAGATATTGGAAGGACACCAGTGGCTAACAACACTCGTGCTCGCCGTCAGGCCCGCCTCTCGCGGTCCCTCGGCATCGCTCTGACCCCCAAGGCCGCCAAGTACATGGAGCGCCGCCCGTACGGCCCCGGTGAGCATGGCCGTGCCCGCAAGAAGCAGGACTCCGACTACGCCGTACGTCTGCGCGAAAAGCAGCGTCTGCGCGCCCAGTACGGCATCCGCGAAGCACAGATGACCCGTGCTTTCGAGGAAGCCCGCCGCACCAAGGGCCTGACCGGTGAAAACCTCATCGAACTGCTCGAAATGCGCCTCGACGCCCTGGTCCTGCGTGCCGGTTTCGCCCGCACCATCGCCCAGGCCCGCCAGCTGGTTGTGCACCGTCACATCATGGTTGACGGCATCCGCGTTGACCGCCCGTCGTTCCGCGTCGGCGAAGGCCAGCTGGTCCACGTCCACAGCCGCAGCGAGACCATGGTTCCGCTCCAGGTTGCCGCAGCCGGTGCACACCGCGATGTCCTGCCTGCCGTTCCGGCCTACCTGGACGTCAAGCTGGAAGCCCTGCAGGCACGCCTCGTGCGCCGCCCCAAGCGCTCTGAAATCCCGGTGACCTGCGAAGAGCAGCTCGTCGTCGAATTCTACGCACGCTAAATCCCAGCAGCGTATCCAAAGAAGCCCGTGGCAAGCGCCGCGGGCTTCTTTGTATGTAAGGTACTTGGGGGACATCTGCGCAACGGGCCTTCCGTGCATGCGGCGGATGTGGCTCAACCACAGAATTTCAAGGAGATGAACGTCTATGTCTGGTGGCGATATTGCCGGCCTGATCGCTGCCGGGGTGTTTGCACTCCTGGTGCTGCTGCTCGCGGTCCCTATCCTGAAACTGGGTAAAGTCTTCGACGAGGTGCGGACCGCCATCAGGTCCATCAGCGACGGCGCCACGCCCCTGATGGACGAGGTCACAGCTACCGTCTCCACCACCAACCAGCAGCTGAAGAAGGTGGACGGTATCTCGTCCAACGTCTCAGATGCGTCTGCCAACATTTCGGCCCTGTCCTCGCTGGTAGCCGCCACCGTCGGTTCACCGCTGATCAAGGTCGCGGCGTTCAGCTACGGCGTGCGCAGTGCCTTCGCCAACCGCCGGAAGCCCGCTGCCGGCCGCCGCAGCCGCTAGATTCGAAGAGAACGAACATGAAAAGAATTGTCTGGATGGGAATCGGCGTGGCCATTGGAGTCATTGCCTTCCGCAAAGTGAGCCAGGCCCAGTCCGCGCTGGGGCCGGAAGGCCTCAACCGCGCTGTGGGGCAGCTCGCCGACGGGGTGTACGACTTCGCCGACGCCGTCCGCGCAGGAATGCGCGAACGGGAAACCGACCTGCGGACCGCCCTGGGTGTGGAGTCCGCGGAACTGGTCCGCCGCTGACCCCGCGGGGACTGCACCGGCATCAGCCAACAACCGGCAGGAACCCGTTCCGGGAACCGTGCCACCTGAACGAAATTTCCGCGCCGCCCGGCGGCGCGGACCAAGAAGGGTAAGAAAACAGCTCATGAAGTCGCAGGAGATCACAAAGCGCTGGGTGGACTTTTTTGTCAGCAAGGGCCACACCGCGGTTCCCTCCGCATCGCTGGTCTCCAGCGACCCCTCCCTGCTGTTCACGGTGGCCGGTATGGTCCCGTTCATTCCCTACCTCACTGCCCGCGAGGAAGCGCCGTACTCCCGGGCCACCAGCGTGCAGAAGTGCATCCGCACCGGCGACATCGAAGAAGTGGGCAAGACAGCCCGCCACGGCACCTTCTTCCAGATGTGCGGCAACTTCTCGTTCGGCGACTACTTCAAGGAAGACGCCATCAAGTTCGCCTGGGAACTGCTCACCACGGGCGTTGACGACGGCGGCTACGGCCTTGCGCCGGAACGCCTCTGGGTGACGGTCTACGAAGAGGACGACGAGGCCGAGGAGCTGTGGCTGAAGAACACCGGCGTCCCGGCTGAACGAATCCAGCGGATGGGCAAGTCGGACAACTACTGGCATACCGGCCAGCCCGGCCCCGCGGGTCCCTGTTCCGAAATCTACTACGACCGCGGTCCTGCGTACGGGGTTGAGGGCGGTCCCCTCGCCGACGAGACCCGCTACATCGAGATCTGGAACCTGGTATTCATGCAGTACCAGATCGAAAATGTGCGCTCCAAGGTGGACTTCGATGTGGTGGGCGAGCTGCCCAAGAAGAACATCGACACGGGCCTCGGCATGGAACGCCTCGCCATGATCCTGCAGGGCGTCGAGAACATGTACGAGACCGACCAGGTGCGGCCCGTCATTGACAAGGCCGCGGAACTGTCCGGCAGGGAGTACACCTCCGCGGAAACCCCGGATGACCCCCACCACACGGATGACGTCCGCATGCGCGTGGTGGCCGATCACATCCGTTCGGCCCTGATGCTGATTTCCGACGGCGTGACCCCCTCGAACGAAGGCCGCGGCTACGTCCTGCGCCGGCTGATCCGCCGGGCCGTGCGTTCCATGCGCCTCCTCGGCGTGGAACAGGCCTGCCTGCCGGAACTGCTGCCCGCTTCCCGGGATGCCATGAAGGGCGTCTACCCGGTGGTGGATACCGACTTCGCCCGCATCAGCCGGATCGCGTACGCTGAAGAGAAGGCCTTCCTGCGCACCATCGCGTCGGGCACGGCACGCCTTGAGGATGCCGTCAGGGAATCCAAGGCAGCCAACCAGCCGCTGTCCGGTGAAGACGCCTTCACCCTGCACGACACCTACGGTTTCCCCATCGACCTCACGCTGGAAATGGCAGAGGAAGCCGGGCTCAAAGTGGACGAGGCGGCGTTCCGCAGCCTCATGCAGGAGCAGCGCCAGCGCGCGCAGGCCGACGCCAAGGGCAAGAAGGGCGGCCACGCGGACGTCAGCGTCTTCCAGGACATCCTGGCCCAGGGCGAGACTGTCTTCACCGGCTACAGCGAGCTTGAAGGGGAATCGCGCGTGCGCGGCCTGCTCAGCGCCGGCCGCCAGGTCCAGCAGGCAGCCACCGGCGACGAGATCGAACTCGTGCTGGCCGAAACCCCGTTCTACGCCGAAGCCGGCGGCCAGGCCGCCGACACCGGCCTGATCACCGGTGACGGATTCGTCGTCGAGGTCCTGGACGTCCAGCGCCCCGTGAAGGGCCTGAGCGTCCATAAGGCGATCGTCCGTGAAGGCGAAATCGGCGCTGACTCGCTGGTGCGCGCCGCCGTCGACCGTGAACGGCGCCACGCCGCCGAGCAGGCGCACACCGGTACGCACATCGTGCACGCCGCCCTGCACCAGATCCTTGGCCCGGAGGCCACGCAGCGCGGATCCTTCAACAAGGCAGGCTACCTGCGCTTCGACTTCGCCTGGGGTGAGGGCCTGAGCACCGCCACCCGGTCCGAGATCGAGGAAGTCTCCAACCTTGCCATCCGCAACAACTACGCGGTGGAAACGAAGATCATGGGGCTGGCCGAAGCCAAGGCCATGGGTGCCATGGCCCTCTTCGGCGAAAACTATGGCAGCGAGGTGCGAGTGGTGGAGATTGACGGCGCCTGGTCGCGCGAACTGTGCGGCGGCACCCACGTTGCCAACACCTCGCTCATCGGAAGCCTCTCCCTCCTGGGTGAGCAGTCCGTGGGCTCAGGGAACCGCCGCGTGGAAGCATTCGTCGGCATGGAGGCCTTCCGCCACCTTGCTGCCGAGCGCGCCCTGGTGACGGAGCTGACGGACCTGTTGAAGGTTCCGTCCGGCCAGCTCGCCGACAGGATTTCCGCCACGCTGGCGAAGCTGAAGGCCACCGAGAAGGAACTGGACCGGCTCCGCAAGGAACAGCTGGCCGCCTCCGCCGCGCAGCTGGTCAACAGCGCCCAGGATGCCGGCGGCGTCAAGGTGCTGGCCCACGACGCGGGCACCGTCAGCGGTGCAGACGACCTCCGCGGCCTGGCCCTCGACCTTCGCAACCGGCTCGGCTCGGCGGCCTCCGCCGTGGCCGTGGCCGGCGTCGCCAACGACCGCCCGCTGATCCTGGTGGCCACCAATGAGGCAGCCAGGGAAGCCGGCGTCAAGGCCGGGGCCCTGGTCCGCGTCGCTGCCGGAGTGCTCGGCGGTGGTGGTGGCGGAAAGGACGACGTCGCCCAGGGTGGCGGAACCGATGCCGGAAAGGTCGGCGCTGCCCTGGCAGCCGTCGTCGACGCCATTTCCAGGCGCTAATCCAGTCATGACCAATCCTGTTGCTGCCGGCGGCTACCCACTGGGCGTCAAACTGGGGGTGGACGTCGGCACCGTCCGGGTGGGGGTGGCGGTCTGCGACCGCGACTCCATCCTGGCCACGCCGTACAAGACCCTTGACCGGAACGCGAAGAAGAACTCGGACGTGCGCGTCATCGCCGGCCTGGCGGAGGAACTTGGCGCGGTGCAGGTCATTGTCGGCCTGCCCAGGACCATGAAGGGCGAGGAACATGCCTCCGCAAGGATGGCCACGGACTATGCGCTGCTCCTCGCGGCCGAGTTTTCACGGCGCGGGCTTGCCGTCCCGGTGAACCTCGTGGACGAACGCCTCAGCAGTGTCACGGCCCACCGGAACCTGCATGAAGCTGGCATGAGCAGCAGGGACCACCGTAAAGTAGTTGATCAGGTCGCGGCGGCGGGTATTCTTCAGCACGCCATCGACATGCAAAAAGCCAGGGGAGCGGATGTCGGCTCACGCGTGACAGCGCCATCCCCGTCCGTGGCCAAGGGGACCGGCGGGGTGGACGAATCCGTCCACGCCACCCCCGTAGACACGGCACAATCTTCAGATAATGGAAGGCAACAGTGAGCCCTGCCAACATTGACGACGCCTCCGGCCCGCTGGATACGGGGGCCGGGAGGCCGTTGACCCGCAAGGAACTGCGGGCACGGGAGAAGACCCATACCGGTGGCCAGGACACCGTGCCCGAGCACGCCTACGAAACCGGCGACGTCCCGCCGCCCCCCGCCGCGCCGCCGGCTGCCGCGTCTCCCGGAGCGGAGCCGCCGTTTGCCCCGCTGGCCCGCACCGGCGACGTTCCGGCGGCTCCGGCTACGCCGCCGTCCATCCAGGATGAACAGCCTGCCGGGCCTTCCCACGGACACGATGCAGCCGCCGATAGACCTGCCGCGCTTGACCACCACGACGACGTCCAGCACCACAACGGCGTCCCGCACGACGACGACGTGGCGTACCAGGAGGCGGAGGTCCAGTACGCCGGCGTACACCACGAAGCGGACCTCCACCACGGAGCCGGCGCGCACGACTACCGGGAAGTGCACGACGACCATGGCCACCACGCCGCCGCATACCACGACGAATACCACCACGATGCGGACCACGGACTGCTTCCCGGCTCATCGGCAGCCCAGGTAGTGCCGCGCCCATCGAAGAAGGTCCGGCGCCGCCGCAGGCTGCTGGCCCTGTTCCTGACGCTCATCGTCTTCGTGGCCGCCGTGGCCGTGGGAGCCCAGTTCCTCAAGCCCCTTCTCGGTAACGGCAAGCCGTCAGACTTCCCCGGTCCCGGAACGGGTGAGGTCCAAGTAACGGTGGAAAGCGGCGAGGGAACCCGTTCAGTAGCCACCGACCTGGAAAACAAGCGTGTCGTTGCCAACGCCGACACCTTCATGCAGGCGTTCCATGCGTCCGGCGCCACCCTTGCGCCGGGCGACTACATCTTCAAGACCGAGATGAAGAACGCGGATGCGGTGAATGTGCTGGCGGGCAAGGACAAGACGAAAGTCATCTACTTCGCCCTCAGCGCGGGCCTGAGGATTAGTGAATCCCTGCAGTCGATCTCGGAGGGATCCGGGCTCTCCGTGCAGCAGCTGCAGGCCCTCAGCAACCAGCCGGCGCAGTTTGGGCTGCCCGCCAACGCCAAGAACCTCGAAGGCTACCTGGCGCCCGGGGAGTACCGTTTCCCGCTGGGAACTCCGGCAAAGGACATCCTGCAGGCGCTCGTGAAGGCCACCACCGATGAACTCGTTTCGCAGGGCATCACAGATCCGGCCAAGCAGTATGAGGCCGTCATCGTGGCCAGCATCGTCCAGGCCGAGGGCGGCCAGGCCGACTACGGCGACGTGGCGGGCGCCATTTACAACCGGCTCAAGCCCAATGACCAGACCGGCGGCTTCCTCCAGGTTGACTCCGCCGTCACGTACGGCCTTGGTACCCGCAGCTTCAATTTCACTGATGAACAGCGCCAGGACAAGTCCAACCCCTACAACACCTACGCCAATCCCGGCCTGCCGCCGGGGCCCATCGGTTCCCCCGGCAAGACGGCCATCGATGCAGCCGCCCGGCCCAAGTCCAATGATTACCTGTACTGGGTGACCATCAACCTGGACACCAAGGAAACCAAGTTCGCCAAGACCCTGGCTGAGCACAACGCCTACGTGGAGCAGTACAACGCCTGGTGCCAGGCCAACGCTGGCCGCTGCACATGAGCCTGCGGGCTGCCGTCCTGGGCCACCCGATCAGCCACTCGAAATCCCCGGCGCTGCATCTGTCGGCGTACGGGCAGCTGGGTGCAGGGATCAGCTATACGGCCATCGACGTCACCGAGGAGTTGCTGCCGTCCTTCATGCGCCAGATCCGGCACCAGCCTGGCTGGCGCGGGCTCTCGGTGACGATGCCGCTGAAGACGGCGATGCTCGACCAGGTGGACGAGGTGCGGGGTGTTGCCCGGACCCTGGGTGTGGTGAACACCGTTACCTTTGAGGAGTCAGCCGGCGGTACCAGGGTGGTGGGCTCCAATACGGACGTCACCGGCATCGTCAACGCCCTTTGCCACGCCGGGACGCCGGCGGCACCTTCGGCAGTCATCCTGGGTGGTGGCGGGACGGCTGCTTCGGCGGTTGCTGCCCTGAAGGAACTCGGAACCGGAACCGTACAGCTGTTCGTCCGCGATGCCTCGCGGACAGCGGACGTCCGCGCGGCCGCGGACAGCCTGGGGGTTGCCCTGGAGGTCCATTCCCTGGCGGAAGCCGCCCGCCCCACCTCGGAAGCCGACGTCGTGATTTCCACCCTGCCGCCCCATGCGGCAGACGGACTCGCAGCGGAACTTGCCGCCCTGAAGACAACCACGCCGGGCGTGCTGCTGGATGTTGCCTACGATCCCTGGCCCAGCCTGATTGCCTCGGTATGGCAGGCCGGCGGCGGCCGTGTGGTGCCTGGCCTGGAGATGCTGCTGTACCAGGCCGTGGAGCAGGTGCGGCTCTTCACCCGGCGCGGGGAAGACGTTAACGCAGCTGTCATAGATGTGATGTGTGACGCAGTCGGCCTTGCCCGGCGGGCGTTCTGACCGCCCTACGTGGCAGGATGGAAATTATGCGTTGGTTGACTGCCGGTGAATCCCATGGCCCGGCTCTGATGGGAATTATTGAGGGCGTCCCCGCCGGTGTGGAAATCACCAGCGGGCACATCGCAGACTCCCTGGCCCGCCGCCGTCTTGGCTACGGCCGCGGTGCGCGGATGAAATTCGAGCAGGACGTCGTGACGATCCTCGGCGGAGTCCGGCACGGCATCACCCAGGGCGGCCCCGTTGCCATCCAGGTGGGCAACACCGAATGGCCCAAGTGGGAGCAGATCATGTCCGCCGACCCCGTGGCCGCCGAGCTCCTCGCCGACCAGGCCCGCAACGCGCCCCTGACGCGGCCCCGCCCGGGACACGCGGACTTCACGGGCATGCAGAAGTACGGCTTCGACGAAGCGCGCCCGGTGCTTGAACGCGCCAGCGCACGCGAGACAGCCACCCGCGTGGCGCTGGGCACCGTGGCGGCACAGTTCCTCAGGCACCTCGGCATTGAACTGGTCAGCCACACCGTGTCCATCGCCAGCGTGACGGTCCCGGAAGGCCGCCCGCTGCCCGTACCCGGCGATGTCATTGCCCTGGATGCCGACCCCCTGCGCTGCTTCGACCGCGAAACCTCGGACGCCATGGTGGCCGAGGTGGACGCCGCGCACAAGGAAGGCGAGACGCTGGGCGGCGTGGTGGAGGTCCTGGCCTACGGCCTCCCACCCGGACTTGGCAGCTACGTGCACTGGGACCGCCGGCTGGACGCCAGGCTCGCGGCCGCCCTCATGGGCATCCAGGCCATCAAGGGAGTGGAGGTCGGCGACGGCTTCCTCACTGCCGCCCGCCGCGGTTCTGCCGCCCACGATGAAATCGTCCGCGACGGCGAGGGCACGATTGTCCGCGCCAGCAACCGCGCCGGTGGCATCGAAGGCGGCATGAGCATCGGGGACGTCCTGCGCGTCCGCGCGGCCATGAAGCCCATCGCCACCGTACCGCGCGCCCTGCGGACCATTGACGTCAGCACCGGCGAACCGGCCAAAGCCCACCACCAGCGTTCGGACGTTTGCGCAGTCCCGGCCGCCGGCGTGGTGGCCGAGGCCATGGTGGCCCTGGTCCTCGCCGAAGCCGTCATCGAAAAGTTCGGCGGTGACTCAGTGGCGGAAACCGCCCGCAACATCAAGGGTTACCTGGACAACATCCCGGCATCCCTGGACTCGATCGGCCAGTAGTGCTCCACCGCAGCAACACCGGACCTGTCGGCGACCGGCCGATCGTGCTCATCGGCCCCATGGCCGTTGGCAAATCAGCCATAGGCCAGCAACTGGCTCAGCAGCTGGGCGCCCGGTTCGTTGACACCGACGCCGTGATCGTTGCCGGCCATGGATCCATCGCCGAAATCTTCGCCGGCCGCGGTGAACACGCCTTCAGGGAAATTGAGGCACGGACCGTTGCCCACGCCGTCGAAGAAGCCGAAGGAAACCCTACGGTTATCTCACTGGGCGGTGGAGCTGTACTGGACTCCGGCACGCAGCAACTGATGGGCCGCTGCACGGTGGTGTACCTGGAATGCGATGCCGAAACGGTGGCGGACAGGATTGCCCGGAACTCCGGCAGGCCCCTCCTCGCCGGCGACGCCATGGGCCGCTGGACAGTAATGTTCGCCACCCGCAGGCCGGTCTACGAGCGGCTGGCCGACATCACCCTCGACGTCCGCCACGGCTCGATACCCGAGCTCGGCGGCCGGCTGGAAGCAGCACTGCGGAACCACGCAGCTGCCAAACAGGAAGTTGAAAAGTGAACACCCAATCAACAGTCATCAACGTCACCGGCGAAGGTGCTGGCAACAACTACGGCGTTGTCGTCGGGCGCGGCCTGCTTGGTGACCTTCCCGCGCTTCTCGGGGAGCGTGTCCGCCGGGTCCTGGTGATCCACCCCCGCGCCCTGCGCCTTACCGGTGACACCGTCCGCGATGAACTCGCCGCCGCCGGCTTCACCTCCCTCACCGCCGAAATCCCCGACGCCGAAGAAGGCAAGCACATCCAGGTGGCAGCATTCTGCTGGCAGGTCCTGGGCCAGAACGACTTCACCCGCTCGGACGCCATCGTGGCCGTCGGTGGCGGGGCAGTGACCGATCTTGCAGGCTTCGTCGCCGCCACCTGGCTGCGCGGGGTCAAGGTCATCCACATGCCCACCAGCCTGCTGGGCATGGTGGACGCCTCCGTTGGCGGCAAAACCGGCATCAACACCGCCGAGGGCAAGAACCTCGTGGGGGCCTTCCACCCGCCCGCCGCCGTCCTGGCGGACCTGGATACCCTGGACACGCTGCCGAAGAATGAGATCATCTCCGGCCTGGCGGAGGTCATCAAGTGCGGCTTCATTGCCGATCCCGCCATCCTGGACCTGGTGGAAAAGGACCCCGCCGCTGTGGTGGACCCGCGCTCCGCCGAGCTCAGGGAACTCATCGAGCGGACCATTGCCGTGAAGGCAAAAGTGGTTTCCGAGGACCTCAAAGAGTCAGGGCTGCGGGAAACCCTGAACTACGGGCACACCCTGGGGCACGCCATCGAACTGGTGGAGCGGTACTCCTGGCGGCACGGCGCCGCAGTGTCCGTGGGCATGATGTTTGCAGCGGAACTTGCCCGCAGCGTGGGGCGGCTCAGCGACGTCGACGCCGACCGGCACCGGAGCATCCTGGAAGGGCTGGGGCTCCCGGTCACCTACCGCCGGGACCGCTGGCAGGGCCTGCTGGACGGCATGCGCCGGGACAAGAAGTCCCGCGGTGACCTGCTGCGGTTCGTGGTGCTCGACGGCATCGCCAAACCTGGGATCCTCGATGTCCCCGACACGTCGCTGCTGTTTGCGGCCTACCAGGAAATCGCGTCCTGATGCAGGGCGACCTGAGCGGCACCTCCGACTGGCCCGAGGCAGGGTTCCCGGGAATCCGGATCAACCCCGATACCCTGCTGCCCCAGATCATCAATGAGGATGTTGTGCGGGAGGCATTGGCCGCCGCAACGGATCCCGCCGACCATATCTTCGTGCTCCTCGTCCAGGGCCACGCCTCCGAGGCCGCCGAACTGCTGGCCGAGGCACGCTTCAAGGACCCCGAATCGTTCCTGCTTCGCGTGTTCGAAGCCGAGGTGCTCAGCGTCACGCACCGCATGGACCGGGCCATTGGGCTGTTCCGCCAGCTCCTGGCTGAAGCGCACGGCACGCCGCGTGAAGCACTCGCCCTGCAATACCTGGGCCGGACACAGTACGCCGCCGGCCAAACCTCGGCTGCGGTTGAATCCTTCACCCGGGCGCTTGACCTGCGCGTTGCGCAATCGGCCGATGCTGCGCAGATTTACTCGTCCACGGTGGCGCTCCAGCGGGCCAGGGACGTCCTGGACCTGGCCTGCTAGGGCGCAGGCATAGGCCACGGAAAGGCCCGGCCGGATTTACCGGTAGAATGGTTGTGGAATTTTTGCATCCACGCGATTTTTGACAAACACGTGCAGGCGGGCCGTTGCGGCGTGCCCGCCCGGCATACAGCATCTGACCACGCGGCCAGACAAAGAAACCAGAGGAAACCAGTGGCAACCACTAACGACATTAAGAACGGAACGGTCCTGAAGCTTGAGGGCCAGCTCTGGAACGTCATCGAATTCCAGCACGTCAAGCCCGGCAAGGGCGGCGCCTTTGTGCGGACCAAGATGCGCAACGTGATGTCCGGCAAGGTTGTTGACAAGACCTTCAACGCCGGCCTCAAGATCGAGACCGCCACCGTTGACCGCCGCGACTACCAGTACCTGTACCAGGACGGCGCCGACTTCGTCTTCATGGACACCTCCGACTACGACCAGATCACCGTCTCCGGTGCCACGGTTGGCGACGCCACCAACTTCATGCTCGAAAACCAGATGGTCAACATCGCCATCCACGACGGCAACCCGCTCTACATCGAACTGCCGCCGAGCGTCGTCCTCGAAATCACCTACACCGAGCCGGGCCTGCAGGGCGACCGCTCCTCCGCAGGCACCAAGCCTGCCACGCTGGAAACCGGCTACGAGATCCAGGTTCCGCTGTTCATCGAGAACAACACCAAGGTCAAGGTGGACACCCGCGACGGCAGCTACCTGGGCCGGGTCACCGAGTAGTGAGCGCCCGCGGTAAAGCCCGCAACAGGGCACTGGATGTTCTGTTCGAGGCGGAGCAGCGCTCTGTTTCGGCGTTCGACGTGCTTCGCGCACGCCGGGAAAAGACTGACCAGGTGGTCAACCCCTACACCTTGGAGATCGTCGAAGGCGTCGTGTCCCAGCAGGCAGCCATCGACGAGTTCCTGGAGACGTACTCGCAGGGCTGGAGCCTGGAGCGGATGCCGTCGGTGGACCGCATCATCCTGCGTATCGGCACCTGGGAGCTTCTTTACAACGACGACGTCCCGGACGGTGTGGCGGTCAGCGAGGCGGTAGCGCTGGCCAAGACACTGTCGACGGACGAGTCCCCGCAGTTCATCAACGGTCTGCTGGGCCGGCTGCAGCAGCTAAAGCCTTCGCTGCTCGCGTAGCCTTTCCACCACGCAAACAGGGCCCCGCCATTTCGGCGGGGCCCTGTTTGCGTCCCAGCCGGTGCGGCTCAGCCCGCTACGGCCGCCCGCAGGGATACGATGCGCTGGAGTTGCTGCCTTTCCTCGGCCTGGTGCAGCGCAACGTCCCGTCCGTTCAGGATCCGCTGGCGGGTATTGGCGAGCTGGGTGGCCGCCTTCACGAACTGTTTCATCTGGTGCTTCCTGCCCGAACCTGCAGCCCATGCCAGGACCGTTCGCCTGCCGCCGCGGGTGGCCAGCAA
Source organism: Arthrobacter sp. SAFR-179 (assembly GCF_059414945.1). Lineage (NCBI taxonomy): Bacteria > Bacillati > Actinomycetota > Actinomycetes > Micrococcales > Micrococcaceae > Arthrobacter > Arthrobacter sp. SAFR-179. Next base: position 298,508 of record NZ_JBPFDM010000002.1, on the reverse strand, counting down.
CTGGACTTCGGCCGGTGTAAACCAGCCGGCTGCGGAGTACTCCATCAGCCGCTGGCGGGTCAGGCGGTTCTCGGCCACCCGCAGGAAGATGATGCCGCCCACTGCCAGGACGAAGATGGGCACCTGGACCAGGATGTAGTCCAGGAGGAAGCCCTGGCCCATGCTGTTCCACCTGTTGTGCAGGAACATGGCCGGCAGCAGCCCCACGAAAAAGGCGCCCATCGAAGCGCCAGTGTGCCAGCGCCTGGCAGCGAAGCCCATGATCAGGCCGGTGGTCCCGGTGAAAATCGCATGGGCGAACGGGGACATGACCCCGCGGAGGAAGAAGACCTGCGCAAAGTCGCTTGCCGGTGATGCCGATTCCGCGATGGCCCTGCCGAAATAGAGGATGTTTTCGGTGAAGGCGAATCCGCCGGCGATGGTGAAGGCGAACACCACGCCGTCTACCGGTCCGTCGAATTGCCGGCGTGCCGCCAGGAGGAGGATGAGCAGGCCAAGCGACTTGGCGAATTCCTCGACGATGGGTGCCTGCACGGTGGCCATGTAGGTCTGCAGGTCGGGCTCGTCGGTGAACTGGAAGGCGATCACAAAGAACGGCTGGATGAGCAGGGTCACGGCAACCGACACCGCAGCACCCCATGTGAAGGCAAAGAACAGCAGCCGCTTAGGTTCAGGTTCCCACCTGTCGATGATGTGCACCGCGGCCAGGACCACCGACAGCGGGATCAGCGACGCCACGAAACCAATCAGGAAACCGCCGGCGCCGGTGTTGGAGAGCAGGAACGGCACCACCAGGAAAAGGCTCAAGAAAGCCAGGACGGCGCCGGCAACCGTCAACCCCACCAGCCCGCTGCGGGTCCGCGACGCCTGAAGGGCCGCGCCCTGCGCGCCCGGCGGCACCAACACCGCCATCGGTCCGCCCTGGTGTCCCGGCGCCGCGCGGTAGTGTTCGGGCTGCACATGCCCCATCCAGCTGGGGTTGGCCTGCTGCGGCAGGGGACCGGTAGCACCACGGTAGGGATCGTCGGGGAGTCCGGAGGAAGGCTGCTGCGGATACATCGGCATACCCGAAAGCCTAAGCGGGGGCCACCGCAGCACAAAGGACCCGGGCCTTCCGGCCTTTGGGGTGTGACCATCACCGCTTCCCCAAGGGCCGGCCAGGCAGGGACCGTGTGGTAATTTTGAACAGCAAACATTCCTTTTTTAATTCCGTCCTGTGAGGCGGGGAAAGGGGAGACGAGCGTTGACTTCTGTCACCAGCGCACCGGTTCCAGCCAGGGTTGTCCTCAGCCAGGCGGACATTGACCGGGCCCTCACTCGTATCGCCCACGAGATCCTCGAAGCCAACAAGGGATCCCGCGACCTTGTCCTGTTGGGAATTCCCCGCCGCGGCTACCCGCTGGCTGTCCGTTTGGCCGAAAAAATTGCCGCCGCAGACTCCACCGTTGATGCCGCTGCCATAGTGGGCCAGCTTGATGTCACCATGTTCCGCGACGACCTCTCCCACCAGGGGACACGGCCGCCGTACCCCACCAGGCTGCCCCGCACGGGCATCGACAACAAAGTGGTGGTCCTGATCGACGACGTCCTGTACTCCGGCCGCACCATCCGTGCCGCCCTGGACGCGCTGGTGGATCTTGGCCGCCCCCGCATCGTCCGGCTGGCAGTCCTGATCGACAGGGGCCACCGTGAACTTCCCATCCGTGCTGACCACGTGGGCAAGAACCTGCCCACATCCTCCGCCGAAAAGGTCCGGGTCCGGCTCGAAGAAACAGACACCTCCGATGCCGGAACCCCGGTCAACGAAGTCGTGATCGAGGGCGGCGCATGAAGCATCTCCTGTCCACCGAGGACCTCAGCCTTTCGAACGCCATCCGCATCCTGGACACCGCCGAGGAAATGTCGGCCGTGGGGGAGCGGGAAGTGAAGAAGCTTCCGGCCCTGCGCGGACGCACAGTGGTCAACCTCTTCTTCGAGGACTCCACCCGCACCCGGATCTCCTTCGAGGCCGCCGCCAAACGCTTGTCTGCGGACGTCATCAACTTCGCCGCCAAGGGCTCATCGGTATCCAAGGGCGAGTCCCTCAAGGACACCGCCCAGACCCTGTCGGCCATGGGCGCCGATGCCGTGGTCATCCGGCACTGGGCCTCCGGAGCTCCACACCGGCTGGCCGCAACCGACTGGATCGACGCCGCCGTGATCAATGCCGGCGACGGCACCCATGAACACCCCACCCAGGCCCTGCTCGACGCCTTCACCATGCGCCGGCACTGGGCCCGCCTCGCCGGCACCGGTTCCGAAGGGACAGACCTCAAGGGCATGCGGGTAGCCATCGCCGGCGACGTCCTGCACTCCCGCGTGGCGCGGTCCAACGTGTGGCTGCTCCGGACCCTGGGAGCCGAAGTCACTTTGGTGGCGCCGCCCACTCTGCTGCCGGTCGGCGTCGACAAATGGCCCTGCAGCGTCAGCTACGACCTGGACCAAACCCTGGCAAACGGCGTGGACGCCATGATGATGCTCCGCGTCCAGGGCGAACGCATGAACGCGTCGTTCTTCCCCAGCACCCGTGAGTACTCGCGCCGGTGGGGCTTCGATGACAACCGCCTCCGCGCCCTGGACGACCTGGGCATGACGGACACCATCATCATGCACCCCGGACCCATGAACAGGGGCCTGGAAATCAGCGCCGCCGCCGCGGATTCGCCCCGCTCCACCGTCCTGGCCCAGGTCCGTAACGGCGTGTCCGTGCGGATGGCCGCACTGTACCTGCTGCTCTCCGGGGATACCCGGGAACCAGCCCCCCACCGCGTCCCGGCTTATGCCGCCGCCCCGTCCACCAAGGAGAGCAACTGATGGCAGGCAACACCGGAACCTACCTGATCCAAGGCGCGGCCATCCTGGGCGGTGACCCTGCGGACCTCCTGGTCCGCGACGGCATCATCGCCGAGATCGGCACCGGCCTGAGCGCCGACGGGGCCACAGTCATCGACGCTGCCGGCCTGGTGGCCCTGCCCGGCATGGTGGACGTGCACACGCACCTCCGCGAACCGGGCCGCGAAGACGCCGAGACCGTGGAGACCGGAACGCGGGCAGCGGCCCTGGGCGGCTACACGGCCGTGCACGCCATGGCCAACAGCACCCCCGTCGCGGACACTGCGGGCGTCGTGGAGCAGGTTTACACGCTGGGCCGGGCCGCCGGCTGGGTGGACGTCCGCCCCGTCGGCGCCGTCACCGTCGGCCTGGCAGGAGAGCAGCTGGCCGAGCTGGGCGCCATGGCGGATTCCCGCGCCAGGGTGCGGATGTTCTCCGACGACGGCATCTGCGTCCACGATCCCGTGCTGATGCGCCGCGCGCTGGAATACGTCAAGGCGTTCGACGGCGTGGTGGCCCAGCACGCGCAGGAGCCGCGCCTCACCGCCGGCGCCCAGATGAACGAGGGCGACGTTTCCGCGGTCCTGGGCCTCACCGGCTGGCCCGCGGTGGCCGAAGAGAGCATCATCGCCCGCGACGTCCTGCTGGCCCAGCACGTGGGGTCCCGCCTCCACGTGTGCCATGTGTCCACCGCCGGCTCGGTGGAAATCATCCGCTGGGCCAAGGAACGCGGCATTGACGTCACGGCCGAGGTCACCCCGCACCACCTGCTGTTGACCGATGACCTGGTGCGCAGCTACGACCCCGTGTTCAAGGTCAACCCGCCGCTGCGTACCGATGCGGACGTCCAGGCATTGCGCGCCGGCCTGGCAGACGGGACGATCGACGTTGTGGGCACGGACCACGCACCGCACCCCAGCGAACACAAGGAATGCGAATGGGCGCAGGCAGCCATGGGCATGACCGGTCTTGAAACCGCCCTGTCCGTGGTCCAGCACGCCATGATCGAAACCGGCCTGATGACCTGGGCGGACTTCGCCAGGGTCACCTCCACCGCAGCCGCGAAGATCGGCCGGCTGGGCGACCAGGGCCGGCCCATCGAAGCCGGGGAACCCGCCAACATCATCCTCGTGGACCCGGCGGCACGCTGGACGGTGGACCCCTTCCAGATGGCCACGATGGGCCGCAACTCGCCGTTCAAGGGCAGGGAACTGCCTGGCAAGGTGGTGGCCACCTTCTTCAGGGGGCACCCCACCGTCCTGGACGGCGCACTCAACACGCCCCACCCGGATGCCGCCGCAACCCCAGCAGGCGCTGCCTGATGGACAAGATCCTTCCCGGACTTGCCATGCTGGCGGTGGTCGCCGTCGTGTTCGTCCTCCTCGGCGTAGGCTGGCGCAACCGCCTGAAGCGCCAGTCCGACGTCGAACAGTTGCCCCAGGTGCCCGCCGCACCCGGTGAGCCGATCGCCACCGCCGAAGGACAGTACGTCGCCACCACCACGGCCGGCGACTGGCTGGACCGGATCGCCGTGCACGGGCTGGGCATCCGCACCAACGCCACCCTCGCGGTGTACCCGCACGGCGTCCTCTACGAACGGTCGGGCGCGCCTGCCCTCTACATCCCCGCAGCCTCCCTCACGGGCGTCCGGCAGGACAGCGGCATGGCCGGGAAGTTCGTGGAAAAGGACGGCCTGCTGGTTCTCGGATGGACGCTCGGCGCGCACGGCCTGGACACCGGTTTCCGGACCCGCCGCGCCGCCGACAAAGACGTGCTTTACCAGGCCCTTCAGGATTTGATTTCGTCAGCCCCAGCGGCTGGTGCCACCAGTGGAAAGTAAGACAGTGAAAGCGAATACATTGACAGCAACCACCTCCGCTCCGGCCACACTGGTTCTCGAAGACGGGCGCATTTTCCGCGGCACCAGCTACGGCGCCACCGGTACCGCCCTGGGCGAGGCCGTCTTCGCCACCGGAATGACCGGCTACCAGGAAACCATCACCGATCCGTCCTACGCCCGCCAGCTGGTGGTCCAGACGGCCCCGCACATCGGCAACACCGGCGTGAACGATGACGACGCCGAGTCCCGGCGCATCTGGGTGGCGGGCTACATTGTCCGCGACGCAGCCCGCCGGCCCTCCAACTGGCGCTCCGAACGGTCGCTGGACGAAGAGCTCGTGGCCCAGGGCATCGTGGGCATCCAGGGCGTGGACACCCGCGCCATCACCCGGCACCTGCGCGAGCACAAGACCATGCGCGCCGGCATCTTCTCCGGCGAGGCAGCCCAGGCCACGGACAAGGAACTGGTCGACGCCGTGCTGGCCAGCGCGCCCATGGAAGGTTCGCGCCTGGCCGAGGAAGTCAGCGTGGACGAAGCCTACGTGGTGGAGCCGAAGGACCACGGCTGGGAGGGCGAACCCCGCTTCACCATCGCGGCGATCGACCTCGGCATCAAGGCCATGACCCCGGTCCGGTTCGCCGAGCGCGGTGTCCGCGTCCACGTGCTTCCCGCCACCGCCACCCTCGAGGACGTCAAAGCCGTCAACCCGGACGGCTTCTTCATGTCCAACGGCCCGGGCGACCCCGCCACGGCCGATGCCCAGGTCAAGCTGCTGCGCTCGGTCCTTGACGAGAAGCTGCCCTACTTCGGCATCTGCTTCGGCAACCAGATCCTGGGCCGCGCCCTGGGCTTTGGCACCTACAAGCTCCGCTACGGCCACCGCGGCATCAACCAGCCTGTGATGGACCGCCGCACCGGCAAAGTGGAGATCACCTCCCAGAACCACGGCTTTGCCGTGGACGCACCGCTCGACGGCGCCACGCAGGCCCCGGAGGCACGCTACGGCCGGGTGGAAGTGAGCCACATCAGCCTGAACGACGACGTCGTGGAAGGCCTGGCCTGCCTGGACATCCCGGCGTTCTCCGTGCAGTACCACCCTGAAGCCGCGGCCGGCCCGCACGACGCGGCCTACCTGTTCGACCGCTTCATCGAGCTCATGGAAGGCACGCGGGACGGCAGGAACGCCAACCTTTCAAAGGAGCCCGTGGACGCCGCCCACCCGGCAGGCGCTGAATCGGCAATGCCGAAGAATTCCGACAACAAGACTGAGGACAAGAAGTAATGCCGAAACGTACAGATCTCAAGAGCGTCCTCGTCATTGGTTCCGGCCCGATCGTCATCGGCCAGGCCGCCGAGTTCGACTACTCCGGCACCCAGGCGCTGCGCGTCCTCAAGGAGGAAGGCCTGCGCGTCATCCTCGTGAACTCCAACCCGGCCACCATCATGACCGACCCCGAGTTCGCCGACGCCACCTATGTCGAACCCATCACCCCCGAGGTGGTGGAGAAGATCATCGCCAAGGAGCGTCCCGACGCCGTCCTGCCCACCCTCGGTGGCCAGACCGCGCTGAACACCGCCATTGCCCTGGACAAGAACGGCGTGCTCGAGAAGTACAACGTGGAGCTCATTGGCGCCAACATCGCGGCCATTGAACTTGGCGAGGACCGCGAGAAGTTCAAGGGCGTGGTGGAACGCTGCGGTGCTGAGTCAGCCCGCAGCCACATCATCCACACCATGGACGAGGCCCTCACGGCGGCCACCGACCTGGGCTACCCCATGGTGGTCCGCCCGTCCTTCACCATGGGCGGCCTGGGCTCCGGCCTGGCCTACAACGAGGAAGACCTGCGCCGCATCGTCGGACAGGGCCTGCAGTACAGCCCCACCAGCGAGGTGCTGCTCGAAGAGAGCATCCTGGGCTGGAAGGAATACGAGCTCGAAATGATGCGGGACAAGAACGACAACGTGGTTGTCGTCTGCTCCATCGAGAACTTCGATCCCGTAGGCGTGCATACCGGCGACTCCATCACCGTGGCGCCGGCGCTGACCCTCACCGACCGCGAATACCAGAAGCTTCGCGACGTGGCCATCGCCGTCATCCGCGAGGTAGGCGTGGACACCGGCGGCTGCAACATCCAGTTCGCCATCGATCCCAAGACCGGCCGCGTGGTGGTCATCGAGATGAACCCGCGCGTCTCCCGCTCCTCGGCACTGGCATCAAAGGCCACCGGCTTCGCCATCGCCAAGATCGCCACCAAGCTCTCGCTCGGCTACACCCTGGACGAGATCCCCAACGACATCACCCAGAAGACCCCCGCGTCCTTCGAACCCACCCTGGACTACGTGGTGGTCAAGGTTCCGCGGTTCGCTTTCGAGAAGTTCCCGGCAGCGGACGATACCCTCACCACCACCATGAAGTCGGTGGGCGAGGCCATGGCCATGGGCCGCAACTTCACCGAGGCCCTGCAGAAGGCCCTGCGCTCCCTCGAGCAGAAGGGCTCGCAGCTGGACTTCAGCAGCGTTCCCGAATGGGAAGTTGCCGAGCTGATCGAGAAGGCAAAGCGCCCCACCACCGAGCGCCTGCACCAGGTCCAGCGCGCCCTCCTGGGCGGCGCCACCGTGGAACAACTCTTCGAGGCCACCAAGATCGACCCGTGGTTCCTGGACCAGCTCCAGCTGCTCAACGAGATCTCCCACGAAATCCGCCAGGCCGACGCCCTGACCGCTGACATGCTCAAGCGCGCCAAGCGACACGGCTTCTCCGACGAACAGATCGGCGCCCTGACGCACAACTCCGAGGCAGTGGTCCGCGGTGTCCGCCAGGCACTGGGCATCCGCCCGGTCTACAAGACCGTGGACACCTGCGCCGCCGAATTCGCCGCCTACACCCCGTACCACTATTCGGCCTACGACGAGGAGGACGAGGTTGCGCTGCACTCCAAGCCGTCCATCCTGATCCTCGGCTCCGGGCCCAACCGCATCGGCCAGGGCATCGAGTTCGACTACTCCTGCGTCCACGCCTCCATGGCGCTGCGCAAGGCCGGCTACGAGACCGTCATGGTCAACTGCAACCCGGAAACCGTCTCCACCGACTACGACGTCTCCACCCGCCTGTACTTCGAGCCGCTGACGCTCGAGGACGTGCTGGAGGTCATCGCGGCCGAGGAACGCACCGGCGGCGTCATGGGCGTCTTCGTCCAGCTCGGCGGCCAGACCCCGCTGAAGCTCGCCCAGCAGCTGGCCGACGCCGGCGTCCCGATCCTGGGCACCTCACCGGAGGCCATCGACCTCGCCGAGCACCGCGGCGCCTTCTCGCGGGTGCTGGACAAGGCCGGCCTGGTGGCGCCCAAGAACGGCACCGCCGTCTCCTTCGAGGATGCCAAGAAGATTGCGGACGAGATCGGCTACCCGGTCCTGGTCCGCCCGTCCTACGTGCTGGGCGGCCGCGGCATGGAAATCGTCTACGACGAGCCCAACCTCTCCCGCTACATCGCCAACGCCACCGAAATCACCCCGGACCACCCGGTGCTGATTGACCGCTTCCTGGAGGACGCCGTCGAAATCGACGTCGACGCCCTCTACGACGGCACCGACATGTACCTCGGCGGCATCATGGAACACATCGAGGAAGCCGGCATCCACTCCGGTGACTCCGCCTGCGTCCTGCCGCCGATCACCCTGGGGAGCAACGTCGTCGAACGCGTCCGCACCGCCACCCGCGCCATCGCTGAAGGCGTGGGCGTCCGGGGCCTGATCAACATCCAGTTCGCCCTGGCCTCGGACGTCCTGTACGTCCTGGAAGCCAATCCCCGCGCCTCCCGGACCGTGCCGTTCGTGTCCAAGGCCACCGGTGTCCAGATGGCCAAAGCCGCAGCCCTCATCGGCACCGGCGTGACCATCGGACAGCTCCGCAGCGCCTACAAGATGCTGCCGGAAACCGGTGACGGCTCCACCCTGCCGCTGGACGCGCCCGTCGCCGTCAAGGAAGCCGTGCTGCCGTTCAGCCGGTTCCGGACCCTCGAGGGCAAGGTGGTTGACTCCCTGCTCGGTCCCGAGATGCGCTCCACCGGCGAGGTCATGGGCATCGACAAGCACTTCGACACCGCCTTCGCCAAGAGCCAGGCGGGCGCCAACAACGCCCTGCCCACCGAGGGCAAGGTGTTCGTCTCCGTGGCCAACCGGGACAAGCGCTCGGTGATCATGGGCGTCAAGCGGCTCTCGGACCTCGGGTTCGAGATCGTCTCCACCGGCGGCACCGCCGACGTCCTGCGCCGCAACGGCATCCAGGCCACCCCGGTCCGCAAGGTCGCCGAGGGCAGCAGCGCCGAGGGCGAAGGCACCATCGCGGACCTCATCGTGGCCGGCGAGATCGACATGGTCTTCAACACGCCTTCGGGCGGCGAAGCCCGCAGCGACGGCTACGAACTGCGCGCCGCGGCAACGTCCATCGGCATTCCGTGCATCACCACGGTGGCCGAGTTCAACGCCGCCGTCCAGGCGATCGAAGCCATGCGCACCTACGAATGGTCCGTCACCAGCCTGCAGGAGCACGCCGCCGCACTGGCAGAGTCCCAGAAGGCGGCCCTGCAGCATGCCTGAGCAGGCCTCAGCCAACAGCCCCGCATCCGCCGCCGGCCGGGAGTCCTTCGGCTCCCGGCTCGGCGCGGCCATGGCCGCCCGTGGCCCGCTCTGTGTGGGCATCGACCCGCACCCGGCGCTGCTGAAGAGCTGGGGACTGTACGACGACGCCGCCGGGCTTCGGCGCTTTTCCCTGACGGTCCTGGAGGCGGTGGCTCCGCTCGCTGCCGCGGTAAAGCCGCAGGTGGCACTTTACGAACGCCACGGGTCAGCCGGCATGGCGGTGCTGGAGGAAATCCTGGCCACGGCCCGGGACGAGTCTGTCCTCAGCATCGCCGACGCCAAGCGCGGCGACATCGGTTCCACCATGGCCGCCTATGCCGACGCCTGGCTGCGGGACGAGTCCCCGCTGGCGGCGGACTCCGTCACGCTGAGCCCCTACCTTGGCTTCGAGTCGCTGCGCCCTGCGCTGGACCTCGCGGCCGAAACCGGGCGCGGTGTCTTCGTGCTGGCACTGACCTCCAACCCTGAAGGGGCTTCTGTCCAGCACGTTGGCGGAAGGGACTCCGTGGCGCGCAGGATCACGGCAGCGGCAGCTGCGGAAAACTCCCGGTACGGGGGCAGCCTGGGGTCCGTGGGCCTGGTGGTCGGCGCCACCGTGGGGTCGGCATTGACGGATCTGGATATGGATCTCGCTTCCGTCCGCGGCCCCATCCTGGCGCCCGGCCTGGGAGCGCAGGGGGCCACGCCGGCGGACCTTCGGGCAACGTTCGGCGACGCCTACCCGCTGGTCCTGGGAACCTCCAGCCGCGACATCCTGTCGGCAGGTCCGCAGGTCGGCGGACTGCGGGAGGCGGCCCTGCGCACGCTGGACGGGCTGCGCGGACAATAGGCTGCAATTGCCTGGATGCATTGATTCGGGCTGCACCAAAGGGTAGTTTCAGGACAGGTCCAAGGGCGGCCGCCCTTGGATGAAATCCGCCGAATCCGGGGGTGTCCGTGATGGTCCTGCGACCTCTATCCGCATCTGAACGGGCCGACGCCCTGGGCAAGGCAGCAGCGGCGAGGGCTACCCGTGCCGCAGCCAAGGAAAGCCTCCGGAACGGCGACAGGTCCGCGGCGGACATCATCAGCTCCGCCCTTGAGGACGACGCCCTGGCCCGCATGAAGGTCTCGGAACTGCTCGAGGCCCTTCCCGGCATCGGGAAGGTGCGGGCCGCGGCCATCATGCAGCAGCTGGGCATCGCGGCGTCCCGCAGGGTCCGGGGCCTGGGCATCCACCAGCGCCGGGCGCTGGTAGATTTTATAGACGAGCATTGAGGCAGGCGGCGCCTGTCTTTCCCCAACTGCGGCAAAAGGAATACGTGAGCAAGAAACCTGGACTGACAGTCCTCGCAGGTCCGACGGCTGTTGGCAAAGGCACCGTGTCCACCTACATCCGTGACAACTACCCCGAAGTCTGGCTTTCCGTTTCGGCCACCACCCGGGCGCCCCGGCCCGGCGAGGTGGACGGCGTCCACTACTTCTTCAAGACCAAGGACGAGTTCGAACAGCTCATCGCGGACGGCGAACTCCTGGAGTGGGCCGTCGTCCACGGGCAGAACACCTACGGCACCCTGAAGAGCACGGTGAACCAGGCCATCGCAGAGGGCCGCTCGGTGCTGCTGGAGATCGACCTGCAGGGTGCACGCCAGGTCAAGGAAGCCGTTCCGGACGCCCAGTTCGTCTTCCTGGCCCCGCCCACCTGGGACGAGATGGTCCGCCGGCTGGTGGGCCGCGGCACCGAAACACCCGAAGAACAGCAGCGGCGCCTGGAAACCGCTAAACTGGAACTTGCTGCTGAACCGGAGTTCGACCACACCGTCATCAACGACGACGTCCGCCGGGCAGCGGACGAGCTTGTTTCACTCATGGGGCTGACACCGCATCCACACCTGCCGGAACCGTCAGCCCGCTAGGAATTTGGAGAATTCGTGTCCACGAACCTTGAAGGCATCATCAACCCGCCGATCGACTCGCTGCTCGAAGCAGCCGACTCCAAGTACGGCCTGGTGATCTTCGGTGCCAAGCGTGCTCGTCAGATCAACGCCTACTACGCCCAGCTGCACGAGGGCCTGTTCGAATACGTCGGACCCCTGGTCGACACCAAGCTGAACGAAAAGTCGCTGTCGATCGCACTGCGCGAGATCAACGAAGGCAAGCTGGTTTCCACGCCGATCGAAGCCGCAGAGTAATCCTGCCGCTGAACTGACTTGCTGTTGACGGAGGTCACGTGCGCATAGTCCTCGGAGTCGGGGGAGGGATCGCCGCCTACAAGGTGGCATCGCTCCTCCGGCTTTTTACTGAAGCCGGCCATGACGTCACGGTGATTCCCACTGAGGCGTCCACCCGCTTCATCGGAACTGCCACCTGGGAGGCGCTGTCCGGAAACCCGGTCAGCAACAGTGTTTTCGATGACGTGCACCTGGTCAACCACGTGCGCCTCGGCCACGAGGCAGACCTGGTGGTGGTGGCACCCGCCACGGCGGACCTCCTGGCGAAGGCTGCCACCGGCCAGGCCGGGGACCTGCTCACCAACACCCTGCTGATGGCCCACGGTCCGGTGCTGTTCGCCCCCGCGATGCACACCGAAATGTGGCAGCATGCCGCAACCCGGGCCAACGTGGAAACGCTCCGCAGCCGCGGGGCCGCTGTCCTGGAGCCCGCCTCGGGCAGGCTGACAGGCGCCGACTCGGGACCCGGCAGGCTTCCGGAGCCCCAGGTGATCTTCGACGCAGCCATGGCCCTGCTGCAGGGACAGGGCGACTACCAGCTGCCCCTTGCAGGCCGCACCGTCACTATCAGCGCCGGCGGAACCCGCGAACCGCTGGACCCCGTGCGCTTCCTCGGCAACCGCTCCTCCGGCAAACAGGGGGTGGCACTTGCCGTCGCAGCACGCAACGCGGGCGCTTCTGTACGGTTGCTGGCAGCCCACATGGACGTTCCACCGCCGGCGGGCGTGGAAGTGGTGCGTGTAGAGACGGCCCTGGAACTCCGGGAAGCTGCACTGCACGCCGCTGCCGTGTCCGACGTCGTCATCATGTCCGCAGCCGTGGCCGATTTCCGTCCGGCCGAAGTCTCGGACACCAAGATCAAGAAGCGGGACGACACCGCCGATCCCGTCATCACCCTGGTCCGCAACCCCGATATTTTGCAGGAGCTCGTGGAGCAGCGCACCGCCGGTGCTGCCACAGCCGGGCAACTCATCGTGGGTTTCGCCGCCGAAACCGGGGACAGCCAGGGCGACGTCCTGGCCTACGCGGAAGCAAAACTGCAGCGGAAGGGCTGCGACCTGCTGGTGGTGAACCACGTGGGGACGGACAAGGTCTTTGGCCAGGACTCCAATTCGGTGGTCATCCTCTCGCGCTCCGGCTCCGAACCACAGGAAGCTTCAGGAACCAAGACAGAGGTTTCGGAAGCCATCATCCGCCGCATCAGCTTTGAACTGAACCGTGTTTCTTTGTGATCTGAACCAGGTTTCCTTCAGCTGAACCTGTTCCGCCCCCCCGCCTGAGGTGTTTCCGGCCACCTTTGCTTAGCACGGGGACATCTACAGACTTCTCCCTGACGGGAGTGCCGACACCAACCAGTAAGGTAGTTGAGTGACTTTACCGCTGCACCTTCCCCAGACCCATGGGGCCACGCCCTCCGCGCTCCGGCTGTTCACGTCCGAATCGGTCACTGAAGGCCATCCGGACAAGATCTGCGACCAGATCAGTGACGCCATCCTGGATGCGCTGCTGGCCGCGGACCCCGAGTCCCGCGTGGCCGTGGAGACCATGGCAACCACGGGCCTGGTGCACGTGGCAGGCGAAGTCACCACCGACGCCTACGTCGAAATCCCGCAGATCGTCCGCGAGACCATCCTGGGCATCGGGTACGACTCCTCGGCCAACGGCTTCGACGGTGCCCGCTGCGGCGTGTCAGTCTCCATCGGCCAGCAGTCCAACGACATCGCCGGCGGCGTTTTCAACTCCCTTGAGGCACGCGAAGGCCGCCAGGAGGACGACTATGACCTCCAGGGTGCCGGCGACCAGGGGCTGATGTTCGGCTATGCCAGCGACGAAACCCCCTCCTATATGCCCACGCCCATCTGGTTGGCCCACCGGCTCTCCGAACGGCTCACCGAGGTCCGCAAGACCGGCCTGCTGCCGTACCTTCGCCCCGACGGCAAGACCCAGGTGACGGTGGGCTACGACAAGGACGTGCCCGTGTCAGTGGAAACGGTGGTGATTTCCAGCCAGCACGCCGAGGGCGCGAGCCTGGAGCAGCTGCGCGCGGACCTCGCCGCCGTGGTCATTGAACCCGTCCTCGCCGGCGCCAACCTCGACATCTCCCGGGCGGCAAACATCCTCAATCCGGCCGGCGAATTCGTGATCGGCGGCCCGGTGGGCGACGCCGGCCTCACTGGCCGGAAGATCATCGTTGACACCTACGGCGGCATGGCCCGCCACGGCGGCGGTGCCTTCTCCGGCAAGGACCCCTCCAAGGTGGACCGCTCGGCCGCCTACGCCATGCGCTGGGTCGCCAAGAACGTGGTGGCGGCCGGACTTGCCAAGCGCGCCGAGATCCAGATTGCCTACGCCATCGGCCAGGCCCGCCCCGTGGGAACCTACGTTGAGACCTTCGGCACCGAAACCGTGGATCCTGCACGTATCAGCGCCGCCATCGCGGAGATCTTCGACCTGCGCCCCCGCGCCATCATCGACGCCCTGGACCTGAAGCGGCCCATTTACGCCAAGACAGCCGCGCACGGGCACTTCGGCCGGGATGAGCCCGACTTCACCTGGGAACGCCTGGACCGGGTGGACGAGCTCAAGGCATTCTTCAACGCCTAGTCCGCTCCCGCCCAGGGCGGAAGCACATCACCCAGGCCGGAAGTCCAATGTCAGTGCCCGGTGCTTGGCTGTTCCTGTCCAACCCGGTCGCTGAACGGAGGTAGCTGCCATGGCTCCTGACAGTTCCGTCCAGCCGTCCCTGCTGCAGGGTTTCCCCACACGGCAGACGCCGGGCGGCCTTGACCTGGCGCAGCACCTTCCGGTGGCGCGGGTCCTCATTGAGTCCCCGCTGCCGCATCTGGACCGCCCCTTCGACTACTCCGTCCCGGCCGCGCTTGACCAGGCAGCGCAGCCGGGAGTCCGGGTCAAGGTCAAGTTCAACGGCCAGGACCTCAGCGGATTCCTCCTTGAACGCGTGGCGCAGTCCGACGCCGGGCACACCCTGGTGCCCCTGGCAAAAGTCGTCTCCCCGGTTCCGGTCCTCACGCCCGCCGTCAGGGACCTTGCCGACGCCGTCGCTGCCCGGTATGCGGGGACGGTCAGCGATGTGCTGCGCCTGGCAGTTCCACCGCGTGTCGCCAGGCTGGAAAAGGATTACCCGGAAGTCCTGGACGCCGCGGAGGGGGAGGGCGCCCAACCCACGCCCGCCACGTCCGGCTCTTCAGCCTGGACCGCCTACCGCACCGGTGCCGCGTTCCTCCGGCATCTGGCCGCCGGGGGATCGCCGCGCGCCGCCGTCAACCCACTGCAGGGCTACGGTCCCGCCGGCTGGCCGGCCATGCTCGCCGAGGCCGCTGCTGCAGCCCACGCCTCCGGCCGGGGCGCACTGCTGGTGGTTCCCGACTACCGGGACCTCGACCGGCTGGAGCAGGCACTAAAGGACCTGGTGCCTGGGACAGCCGTGGCCAGGCTCACGGCCGACGACGGCCCCACACCCCGGTACCGGAGCTTCCTGCGCCTCCTCGCAGGAAAGGCCACCATCGCCATCGGTACGCGCTCGGCCGCCTTCGCCCCCGTGCGGCACCTGGGGCTCGTCGCGTGCTGGGACGACGGCGACGACCTCCACATCGAGCAGCGCGCACCGTACGCCCATGCCCGGGAAGTCCTGCTCCTTCGGGCCGAGCAGGAAAATACTGCCTGCCTCCTTGCAGGGCATGCACGCAGCACCGAGGTCCAGCGGTTGGTGGAAGCCGGGTGGGCCGTCCCGGTAGCAACCGAGCGCGCCACCGTCCGCAGGACTGTTCCACGTGTCCTCAGCACTGCCGACAGCTTCGAGCAGGAACGGGACCCGCTGGCAACCATCGCGCGGCTGCCGCACGCGGCATGGCAGGCCGCTAAGGAGGGTCTCGAGCGCGGCCCCGTCCTGGTCCAGGTTGCCAGGGCAGGGTACGCGCCCTCGCTGGTGTGTGAAGCATGCCGGGAACCGGCCCGCTGCGGTAACTGCCAGGGACCCCTGGCGCTGGCCGGCACGTCCGCCCTGCCGCAGTGCCGGTGGTGTTCCACCCCGGCCCCGGACTGGAAGTGCTCCCACTGCGGCGGCCGGCGGCTTCGGAAAGGGGCCACCGGAGTCCTGCGCACAGCCGAGGAGCTTGGCCGGGCGTTTCCCGGCACAACGGTCATCACCTCTTCAGGGGACCAGGTGAAAGCCGCGGTGGGCACTGGCAGGGCGCTGGTGGTGGCAACGGTGGGGGCCGAACCGGTCGCGGAGGCCGGGTATGCCGCCGCCCTGCTGCTGGACGGGGATTCCCTGTTGCGCCGGGAAACCCTCCGCGCGGGCGAAGACACCGTGCGCCGCTGGTTCAACGCCGCTGCCCTGGTGCGCTCCGCCCCGGACGGCGGGCTGGTGGTGGTCACGGCAACGGAGACCGCCGGCACCGGCGCCCTGCTGCGGTGGGACCCGGCCGGTTATGCGCAGCGGGAGCTGTCCCTGCGCGTGGAGCTGCAGCTTCCCCCGGCGGTGCGGATCGCCTCCGTCACCGGGCCGCGTGCCGCCGTCGAACACTACACCGGTGCCGTGGAAGCGGACCTTGCCCGCGCGGGCATAACTGTCCGCGCTGCGGGGCCGGCGCCGCTCCTGCTGACGGCACCGCCCTCCGGCAGGCGCTCGGCCGAGGACGTGCGGACGCTGCTCTTCTTTCCTTACGGCCAGGCCACCGCCGTCGTCCGTGTCCTGCGGGTGACCCGGGCAGCAGTGGCCGCCAAACGGGCCACGGACCCAGTGCAGCTGCGCCTGGACGGCGTTGACGTCCTCTAAGTGGAGGCGTCCTTAGCGGTGCCTTTTTGCCACCACCTCGTGCGCCGCGTCCACCAGTTGGCGTGCCGACTCATCCCAGCTGAACTCCGCTGCCCGGGCCAGGGAGCGGCGCGACATCTCCTGCCAGTGCCGCTCATCCTGCAGCTGCCGCACAGCGTCCGCGAACTGCCCGGGCGACTCCGGATCCACGTAAAGGGCGGCGTCGGATCCCACTTCGCGGAAGATCGGAATGTCGCTGGCGATCACCGGGGTCCCCACCGCCATGGCCTCCACAAGGGGAAGGCCGTATCCCTCGGCCCGGGACAGGCTCACGAGTGCCGTTGCCCGCCGCAGCAGGCCGTCATACTCCGCGTCGGTTACGCCGTTGTGGAACACCACGGAGGCGCCCGGCGGGACGACGCGTTCCAGTTCCGCCCGCCGCTGCGGCGTGATCCGGCTGAGCAGGTGCAGGGTGTAGCCGGGCAACCCGGCCATGCCCGCCACCATGGTTTCCACGTTCTTGTAGGGCATGAACGAACCCATGTAAATGATCGTTTTGCCCGCACCGTCGCCCGGGTTGCGTGGTTCCTGCGCCGGCTGGGGAGCATTCGCGATAATGCGCACGGGCCTTTTCGTCAGACGGTACTTGGCCATCAGCGCCTCGGTGGTCCGGCTGATGGTGGCCACGGTATCGGCCCGGTCGAGCAGGAGCCGCTGCGGCCAGAACGCCTTGTGGTAAAGGCGCCAGAGCACCCTGACGGGGGCCGGCAGGAACCCCGGGGGAGCGGGGTGCTCATAGTAGATGAGGTCGTGCAGGGTCAGGATCAGCCCGTACTTCCGCCCCCAGGTGCCCATGGTCTGCATGGGGCACACCACCACGTCCGCCCCGATGGCGTTGATCTTCCGGGCAACGAAGAGTTCCAGCGGTGACAGCGGGCTGCTGATGAGCGTGTACGGCACGTCCGGGAGGAGTGCGAGCTGCCGGACGTCGGAAACCAGCATGGAGACGTCAGCGATCTTCGCCGTGGCAGCGATCAGGCTGGCTCCGTAGCGGCTGATGCCGTCGTGATGGTCGGTACGGGTGAAACGTGCATCAATGACGATCTTCACGCGGGATGGTCCTTCAGGAAGCTGCGGATGTAGCGGGCGGCCGGCTCCGGCGTTTCATAGTGGATCAGGTGTCCGACGCCGGGAATCACCTTCAGCTCCCCGTCCGGAAGCCGTGACAGGAGGCTGTGCTGGGTGGGAAGGGTGGCGATCTCATCCTTTTCACCCGCGATCAGCAGTACGGGGAGGTCCAGTTTTCCGGCTACCTCTGCCACATGGTGGCTGACGGAGGCGGTGAACGACTCCAGCAGGCTGTCCCGGTCCGCGAAGGAACTGAAGTACGCGTGGTGCTGGCCGTGGATGAAGGCCCTCAGGTCCCTGTCACGGGTCTTGGCCATGGTCTCGCTCATCACCCGCACAATCAGCCGGTTGCGCAGCAGGGCCAGCCCCGGCCCTTGCGGGAGCCGTGCCGCCAGCCGGTAGTACAGCACCGCCAGCCGCGTCATAACGCCCTTTGGCCCTTCCAGCGCCGGAGCAGCGATGGGGTTGATGAGGATCAAGGGACGCACGGCCGTGGGGTTGTTGGCTACGAAATGAGCCGCCACGATGGATCCGAACGAGTGTCCCAGCAGCACGGTGTCCGGCCCCAGGCCCTGGGAAGCCATGAAGTCAGTGATGAACGCCCCGTAGCGCTCCACCGAGTGCGGCCCCCGGGCAAAGGCCCCGGACCTGCCAAAGCCGGGCAGGTCCGGCATGATGAGCCGCATCTCCGGAAGTTGGTCCGCGACGCGCAGCAGCCCATGGTGGTCGCCGCGGAACCCGTGGACCACCAGGATCGTGCGGGTCTCCGGCGTCTCCTTCAGTGGCTCGTAGGTCCAGTAAGCCACCGTGCCGCCGTCGATGGTCACGGTGGACGTGGAGGTGCGGGCGGAAAGTTCCGGGCTCAGGTAGGCAGGCGCGGGGGAAGTCCCCGGGTTAACGGTGTCCATGCGCCCGCCTAGTTGACGTTGTCCGGATGCGATCCGGTCCGCTGCCCGCGGTCCAGCGCTTTGATGGCCAACAGATCACGTTCGGAGAGCTCGAAATTGAAGACGTTGAGGTTCTCCCGGATCCTTGCTTCGGAGCTGGCCTTGGGAATGGCGATGTGTCCCAGTTGCATGTGCCAGCGAAGGATCACCTGCGCAGGCGTCCGCCCGTGCTCGGCCGCGCAGGCCTGGATGACGGGGTCGGCCAGCACCTGGCCGCGGCCAAGCGGGCTCCACGCTTCCGTGTGGATGCCCAGTTCCGCATGCTTGCCGCGCAGCTCTTCCTGCTGCAGCCACGGGTGCAGTTCAACCTGGTTGACGGCCGGGACCACTTCGGCGCTTTGGAGCAGGCGGTCAAGATGCGCCGGCTGGAAGTTGCTGACACCGATGGCACGGACCCTGCCTTCCCGGTACAGCGTTTCCAGGGCCCGGTAAGTTTCCGGGAACAGTCCCCGCCGCGGGCAGGGCCAGTGGATCAGGTACATGTCCACGTAGTCCAGGCCCAGGTTGACCATGGAATCGTCGAACGCACGCAGCGTCGCGTCGTAGCCGTGATGGTCGTTCCACACTTTGGTGGTGATGAAGATGTCCTCCCGGGTCAGGGAGGGGGACAGCTCCCCGGACCCGCCGCTCCCGGTCCCGTCGCCCAGCTGGGAACTGATGCCGCGGGCCACTCCGGTTTCGTTCCCGTACATTGCGGCGGTATCGAAATGGCGGTAACCGGCGGCGAGCGCGGTGGCCACCAGGCCTTCCGCGTCTGCTGCCGGCACCTTGTAGAGCCCAAAGCCGAGCTGGTCTATCAGCACGCCGTTGTTCAGGCTGAGCCGGGGAGAGGTTCTCATGGCAACGACTCTACCCACTTCAGCTGGTCAGTCCCTCGTAATCGACCAGGCGCCGTGCGGTGGCTTCGTCCAGGATCAGGTCGGTGGCCAGCCTGGCTGCCAGGGCTCCGCGGAGGCCGTTGATCTTGGAAACCCCCGACACCACGCAGATCCTGCGGCGCACCTGGCGGAGCTGGGCAAGCGCCGGCCCCGTGGACCTTTCGTTAAGGACGATTCCGTCAGAGGAACCGTCGGCCCGGAAAAAGACAGTGGCAACGTCGCCCACCACGTCCGACGTGGCCAGTGCGTTCAGGTCGTCCTCATCCAGGTACCCGCCCGCGTAGACGTGGCTCGGATAGTCAGCGTGGACCGAACCCACACCGAAAATGGCGATGCTCATCTTTGCCTGCAATTCCAGGACGCGCTGCACGCTGCGTTCATTCCACATGGCCGTCTTGGTGGCGGCATGGTCGAAGAAGGCCGGAACGGGGAACTGCTCCACCCGCGCCCCGTAGGCGCTGCCGAACCTGCGCATGATGTCGCTTGCGTAGGTGATGCCCGTAGTGTGCATGTTTCCGGCACCATTGAGCTGGACGATGACGCTGTCGTGCGTGATCTTCCTGGTGAGGTGCCGGCTGACGGCACTGAGCGTCGATCCCCAGGCCACGCCAATGATGGCGTTCGAGTCCACCAGCGGCCCAATGGTGCGTGCCGCCTGCATGGCGACGCGGTCCAGCGTTTCGGCTTCATTAAGCGTCCCAAGGATGGGGACCACGTGGACGTCCAGGTTGTACCGGCGCCGGATCATCCCCTCCAGCTCGGGGCCGGTGTCCAGCGGGTTGCGGATCTGGATTTGCACCAAACCGGATTCCCTTGCCGAGGACAACAGCCGGGAAACCGTGGACCGGGAGGTGTGCAGTTCACGGGCAATCGCGTCCATGGTCAGGTCCTGCAGGTAATACATTTGTGCAGCTCGGAGGGCATCTGCGTCCCGTGAAAGTGCCATCTCAGTTCCCTTCTGCACGTTCGTGCATAGTCCTTGACTCCATTTTCCATTTCTCCGAACAATAGAGCAGAACGGCGGCGCCATCCAGCGGTGACCGCATCATCACAAAGCCCCAAGGGAGTCGTTTTGGGACCCAAGGATTCAACTGTTCAACCCTCTGCGTCAGCGCCCCGGCCCGGGGCGGAACGCCCGTCGGTCCACAGCCTGCGGCGGCGGCCGCACGCGAAAGTACTGGTGGTGGGCGGTGGCATCAACGGCGTGGGGACGTTCCGTGACCTGGCACTGCAGGGCGTGGACGTGGCACTGGTAGAGCGCGGTGACTACTGCCAGGGAGCAAGCGGCGCGTCCTCGCACATGATCCACGGCGGCATCCGCTACCTGGAAAACGGCGAGTTCCGCCTGGTCCGCGAGTCCGTGGTGGAACGCAACCGCCTCCTGCGGATTGCCCCGCACTACGTCAAGCCGCTGCAGACAACCATCCCGATCTTCAGCACGTTCTCCGGTGTTCTGTCGGCGCCACTGCGTTTCCTGACCCATAAGCAGCAGGGCAAGCCGAAGGAGCGCGGCGCGTTCCTCATCAAGGTGGGCCTCAGCCTCTACGATTCGTTCTCCAGGGACGGCGGGACGGTTCCGCGGCACCAGTTCCGTACCCACAAGGCGGCCCTCCAGGAACTGCCCGCCCTGCGGCCGGACGTCAAGTACACCGCCACCTACTTCGATGCTTCGGTCCACAATCCCGAGCGTCTGACCCTGGACGTCCTGCAGGATGGCGAAAAGGCCGGCCGGCCGGGGACCCCGGAGAGCACCAGCGCCCAGGGCGATACGGCCCGGGCCAGCAACTACCTCTCGCTGCAGTCCATGTCGCCGGTTCCCAACCCGGGGACCGGGCGGGGAAGTACCGTCCGCCTTCGCGACGAACTCACCGGCGAGGAATTCGACTTCACCGCGGACGTCATCATCAACACCACCGGCGCCTGGGTGGACCTCACCAACGGTGCAATGGGCGCGGCATCATCCTTCATGGGAGGCACCAAGGGATCCCACATCGTACTGGACCACCCCGGCCTCCTCGCCGCCTGCCGCGGCCGGGAAATCTTCTTCGAGCACACCGACGGCCGAATCGTCCTGATCTACCCGATGGGGGACCGTGTCCTGGTAGGCACCACGGACGTTGACGCGGACATGTCGGAGGACGCTGTCTGCACCGATGAGGAAATCCAGTACTTCTTCGACCTGATCGGCCACGTCTTCCCCTCCATCGACGTCACCCCTGACGACATCGTCTACACGTTCTCGGGCGTCCGCCCCCTGCCCAGCCATGACGCAACCCAGCCCGGCTTCGTCTCCCGTGACTACCGCATCGAACGCCGCACCTCCGGACCCGACGGAAGCGGCGCCGTCGTGCTGAGCCTGGTGGGCGGCAAGTGGACCACCTTCCGCGCCCTCGCAGAGCACCTCACCAACGATGTCCTCAGCGAACTGGGCATGCAGCGCAAGGTCTCGACAGCGCAGCTGCCCATCGGCGGCGGCGCCGGTTTCCCTGCCGACGAAGCCGGCGTGCAGAAGTGGATCAAGGCGCACATGGCTCCCGGGCGCGATGCAGACCGCACGGCCGGGCTGCTGACCCGCTACGGGACAAGGGCAGAAGAGGTCATCGCCTACCTCGATGCCGAGCCTGACCACGCGCTGCGGTCCACCCGCGAACTGAGCGTCCGCGAACTGGAATTCATGGCGGCCAATGAGCAGGTGGGGCACCTTGTGGACGTCCTCATCCGGCGTACCTCCCTGGCCTTCCGCGGGCTGGTTACCGGAGAACTCCTCAATGAAGTGGCGGAAGTTCTGTCCGTCCCGCTCAAGTGGGATGCGACAGCGCGCGCCGCTGAGATCAAGCACGCACAGGACGTGCTGCAGCGTTTCCACCGTGTGGAAACGCACAGCCTGGTCGCCTAAGGCCAGGTTTCCGGCCGGGGCGTTACGGCGTCCCGGCCACACGGTCCTTCACCCGCGGAGGACCGACAACTAAACAAAGAAATGGAGTCAAAGATGTCTCTAGGAATAGTCTTCCTCTCCGAAGTCTTTGGCACGGGCATGCTGACCCTGTTGGGTTGCGGCGTCGTTGCCAACGTGGCTTTGCGGGGGACAAAAGGCAACAGTGGCGGCTTCCTGATGGTCACCTGGGGATGGGGCATTGCCGTCTTCTGTGGTGTCTTCGTCGCCGCCAAGTCGGGCGCACACCTGAACCCTGCCGTCACGCTCGGCCTGCTGCTCAATGGCAAGGCTGAGTATGCGCCGGGAGTCACCGTAGACTTCGCTTCCACCCTCACCTACTTCGGGGGCGAGATGGTGGGTGCATTCCTCGGCGCCGTGGTCTGCTGGCTGGCCTACAAGCAGCACTTCGACGACGAGCCGGAGCCCGCAGGCAAGCTCGGTACCTTTTCCACCGGCCCTGCCATCCGGTCCACCCCATGGAACCTGATCACCGAAATCATCGGTACTTTTGTGCTGGTCTTCGTCATCCTCACCCTGGGCGGTACCCCCTCGGGGCTCGGCCCGCTGGCAGTGGCGCTGCTCGTCGTCGGCATCGGTGTTTCCCTCGGCGGCCCCACCGGCTACGCCATCAACCCTGCCCGTGACCTGGGACCCCGCATCGCCCACGCAGTGCTTCCCATCAGGGGCAAGGGCTCCAGCGACTGGAGTTATGCCTGGATCCCGGTGGTTGGCCCGCTTGTAGGCGGCGCCCTGGGCGGACTCGTCGCCCGGATTGTCCCGATCATCATCACGGCCGCTTCCTGACCCGTACTCACCACAGCCATTAACAAGACAAGGACGTCATCATGAACCAGTACGTAATCGCCATCGACCAGGGCACCACCAGCACCCGCGCCATCATCTTCGACCACAGCGGCGCCATTGTCTCCTCCGGCCAGATGGAACACGAGCAGATCTTCCCGCAGGCAGGGTGGGTGGAGCACGACGCCACGGAGATCTGGAACAACACCCGTGAGGTCATCGGCTCAGCCCTCTCCAAGGCGAACCTGACGCGGCACGATATTGCCGCCGTCGGAATCACCAACCAGCGTGAAACCGCGGTGGTGTGGGACAAGACCACCGGCAAGCCGGTGTACAACGCCATCGTGTGGCAGGACACCCGAACCCAGGACATCGTGGACGAACTGGGCAGGGACGGCGGCGCGGACCGCTTCAAACAGAAAGTGGGCCTGCCGCTGGCCACCTACTTCTCCGGCACCAAGATCAAATGGATCCTGGACAACGTTGACGGCGCGCGGGAAAAGGCGGAGGCCGGGGACCTGGTCTTTGGCAACACCGACGCCTGGGTCCTGTGGAACCTGACCGGCGGCGTGGACGGCGGCGTCCACGTCACCGACGTCACCAACGCCTCCCGGACCCTGTTCATGGACCTCGAAACGCTGCAGTGGGACGACGAAATCCTGCGCATCTTCGGCGTGCCCCGCAGCATGATGCCGGAGATCAAGTCCTCCTCCGAGGTGTACGGCACCGTCCACAGCTCCCAGCTGCTCCGCGAGACGCCGGTGGCGGGCATCCTTGGCGACCAGCAGGCGGCCACCTTCGGGCAGGCTGCCTTCGATGCCGGCGAAGCGAAGAACACTTACGGCACGGGCTGCTTCCTGATCTTCAACACGGGCGAGGAAATCGTCCATTCGAAGAACGGGCTCCTCACCACGGTGGGCTACAAGCTGGGCGATGCCAAGCCGCACTACGCCCTCGAAGGTTCAATTGCCGTCACTGGCTCCCTCATCCAGTGGCTCCGCGACAACCTTGGCATGATCAGCAGCGCCCCTGAGGTGGAAACCCTGGCCGCGTCCGTCAAGGACAACGGTGGCGTGTACATCGTTCCGGCGTTCTCCGGCCTGTTCGCCCCGTACTGGCGTTCCGACGCCCGCGGTGCGATTGTTGGCCTCACCCGGTTCGTCAACAAGAACCACATTGCCCGGGCGGCGCTGGAGGCCACCGCGTTCCAGACCCGCGAGGTGCTGGACGCGGTCAACGCCGACTCCGGCGTGCCGCTGAGTGAGTTGAAGGTCGACGGCGGCATGGTGGCCAATGACGCGCTCATGCAGTTCCAGGCCGACATCCTGGGCGTCCCGGTCATCCGCCCCAAAGTCATTGAAACCACGGCACTGGGAGCTGCCTACGCGGCAGGACTGGCCGTCGGTTTCTGGAAGGACCTCGGGGAATGCTCCGCCAACTGGTCCGAGGACAAGCGTTGGGAACCGCAGATGGACAAGGCTGAACAGGACCGCCAAATGCGGCTTTGGAAGAAGGCCGTCACCAAGTCCATGGAATGGGTCGACGAGGACGTGCGCTAGGCTCCACCCTTCCCGGGGCCGCCCTGCCGATTCGGCAGGGCGGCCCCGTTCGTCTTCCACCACACCCGCCCAGGTGCCCGGTGTCACATGCAGGGTGTCCCAAGGCGTCGGAGGTGCAGGGCGTTAGGGGGCAGGCTGCTGCGGCAGGTCCTCGGTGGCCGGTCCCTGGATGACCTTGCCGTCCACGTCGAACCTGGAACCGTGGCAGGGGCAATCCCAGGTGCGTTCTCCCCGGTTGAAGCCCACCGTGCAGCCCAGATGGGTGCAGATGGCCGATACGGCGTGGATGCCTCCGGCTTCGTCCCGGAAACAGGCGGTGCTTGCCCCGGAAATTTCAACCACCGTGCCGTCATTGGGAGCCAGGTCCGCTATCTGCCGTGCGGCGTCGTCCGTGCGGGTCCCGTCACTGTTCCCGGTGCCGGCCGGCGTTGGTGCCGTGGACGCTTCCGGCCTTGTCCCGGTCAGTCGTGTCCCGGTCGGTGATGGTGTGCGGTTGCTGTCAAACAGGGGCGCCCAGCCGTTGGGTGTGCCATTGAGCAGGTCTGCCAGCATCAGGGCGGCGGCGGTGCCGTTCGTCAGTCCCCATTTGCGCAGGCCTGTGATGACGAAGGCATGGCGGCTCTCTGGATTCAGCGGACCGACATACGGCAGTCCGTCAAGGGGCACCGCGTCCTGGGTGGACCAGCGGTAGGCAACGGGTCCGGCGCCGAACTGGCTGCGCGCGAAGGCTGCCAGGCTGGCAAGGCGCGAGGCCGGATGGACGCGTTCGCCGGCAGGGTGGCCCTCGCCGCCGGTCAGCAGATAGGTCATCCCGTTCAGCTTGACGGTCAGCAACGACCGCATGGGCTCATCGGCACTGATAAAGGTGGCATCCACGGCAGGCGCGTCCAGTGGCGCGGCAACGATATAGGAGCGGTGCGGCGGGCACAGTGCTTCGAACCGGCCATGGTCTCCGAAGGGAACATTCGTGGCAACGATTGCATCAGCCGCCAGCACGGTGCCGCCGCCGGAAGCAACCTTCACCCGGGTTCCCTCCTGAAGGTCGTTCGCGCGGGTCCCTTCAAAGACGAAGCTGCCCTCCCCGTCCACCCTGGCGGCCAGTCCTTGGAGGTACTGAACGGAGTGAATCTGGGCCTGCTGGTCAAACCGGACGGCGCCCGTCACAGGGAACGGCAGGGGTACCTCGGCTGTGAATGCAGACGGAAGGCCGAGCCTGGCGGCGAGTTCGGCTTCCGCGCGCACCTCCGGCAGGGCGTCCCCACTGGCGGCGAAGGTGTAGTTGGCAACCCGGCGGAAACCGCAGGAGATGCCTTCCGCCGCAACCACCTCGGCGATGTGCTCCACGGCAGCCTGGTTGGCGCGCCCGTAGATTCCGGCGGCGCTCCTTCCGTGGGTTTGGTCAAGTTCCGTGTACGCCAGACGGTGCAGGGACGTCACCTTGCCGGTGGTGTGGCCTGTGACGCCGGTGCCGATCCGGCCCGCCTCGAGGACGGCCACCGAGCGCCCCGAGCGCTTCAGGGCCAGTGCTGCCGTCAGGCCGGCGATGCCGCCCCCGATGACTGCCACGTCCACTTCGACCGTGCCGCGCAGCCTGGGAAAGTCGGTGCCGCCGGCGGTTGCCAGCCATAAGGAGAGGGGTACCCCTTCCGCGAAGCCGGCGGCGGTTGCCTCTGACATCGTGTGCCGCCTCCCTGCGTTGTGGGACGATCATGCGCGCTTCCCCCGGGTAATGCAACGGGGGGCCGCCCGTGGCTGCGGCGTGCGGCGTGCCGGTGCGCTAAAGTAGATCCATGCGTGCGATCCTTCTGCTTAGTTAGCCGCCGGCTCCGAATATCGGACAGCTGAGCGGCAGCCCCTCCCTTGGCGAGGGGCTTTTGTGTGTCCGGGGCATGTGCGCCGGACCGGCAGCAGGAGGATCAGGCCGTTATGGCAGCACAGATGCCGTAACAGAACAGAAGAGGGCAGCAGTGGGCGTTCAGCCGGAGACAGAGACCGGAACAGCAACAACAGTATCGGCGGAGCCTGAAGAGGGCACCTACAGTTTCACCGCCATGGAGGCCAAATGGCCCCAGGTGTGGGAAGACCTCAAGGTCTTCACCCCGGTGGACGACGGGTCCCGGGAACGCCGCTACGTGCTTGACATGTTCCCGTACCCGTCCGGCGACCTGCACATGGGGCACGCCGAAGCGTTCGCCATGGGTGACGTGGTGGCCCGCTACCTGCGCCAGAAGGGGTACGACGTCCTGCACCCCATCGGCTGGGACTCCTTTGGCCTGCCTGCGGAGAACGCCGCGATCAAGCGCAACGCCCACCCCAGCGAGTGGACCTACGCCAACATCGACACCCAGGCGGCGTCCTTCAAGCGGTATGCCATTTCCGCCGACTGGTCGCGCCGCCTGCACACCTCGGATCCCGAGTACTACCGCTGGACCCAGTGGCTGTTCAAACGCTTCTACGAGCGCGGCCTGGCCTACCGGAAGAACTCCCCGGTCAACTGGTGCCCCAAGGACCAGACCGTCCTGGCCAACGAGCAGGTGGTTAATGGCGCCTGCGAGCGCTGCGGCACCACCGTGACCAAGAAATCGCTCAACCAGTGGTACTTCAAGATCACGGACTACGCCGACCGACTGCTGGACGATATGGATGAACTGCGCGGCCACTGGCCCGAGCGCGTCCTGGCCATGCAGAAGAACTGGATCGGCCGTTCCGAAGGTGCGCACGTCAACTTCGTGATCGAGGCCGACGGCGGCAAGCCCGCCAAGGAGGTTACGGTCTTCACCACCCGCCCGGACACCCTTTACGGGGCAACCTTCTTCGTGGTGGCTGCCGACGCGCCGATCGCCGTCGACCTTGTTACGGACGAGCACGCGGCCGCCCTGGACGAATACCGCGAACAGGTCAAGGCGCTCTCGGAGATCGAACGCCAGTCCACCGAGCGCGAAAAGACCGGCGTCTTCACCGGCCGGTACGCCATCAACCCGCTCAACGGGGAGAAGCTGCCGGTGTGGGCAGCGGACTACGTGCTGGCCGACTACGGCACGGGCGCCATCATGGCCGTGCCCGCCCATGACCAGCGTGACCTGGACTTCGCCCGCGCCTTCGGCCTGCCGGTCCGCGCCGTCCTGGACACCGGCGAGGAGGATCCCGCCGTCACCGGCACGGCCACCGCGGGGGAGGGAACCCTAATCAACTCCGGTGAGCTCGACGGCCTCCCCAAGGCCGAGGCCATCCCGGCCGCCATCGCCATGCTGGAGCGGCAGGGCACCGGCGAGAAGTTCGTAAACTTCCGGCTCCGCGACTGGCTGCTGAGCCGGCAGCGGTTCTGGGGCACTCCCATCCCCATCATCCACTGCCCGTCCTGCGGGGAAGTCCCGGTACCGGACCACCAGCTGCCGGTCACGCTGCCTTCAAACCTCCGTGGCGAGGACCTGGCCCCCAAGGGCACCTCGCCCCTGGCGGCTGCCGAAGAATGGGTCAACGTGGAATGCCCGTCCTGCCACGGCCCCGCAAAACGGGACACGGACACCATGGACACCTTCGTCGACTCCTCCTGGTACTTCCTGCGCTTCGTCTCCCCGCACTACACCGAGGGACCCTTCGATCCGGCGAAGATCAACGACTGGATGCCGGTGGGCCAGTACGTCGGCGGTGTGGAGCACGCCATCCTGCACCTGCTGTACGCCCGCTTCTTCACCAAGGTCATCCACGACCTCGGCATGATCGACGCCGACGAACCCTTCAGCGCCCTGCTCAACCAGGGCCAGGTGCTCAACGGCGGCAAGGCCATGAGCAAGTCCCTGGGCAACGGTGTCGACCTCGGCGAGCAGCTGGACAAGTTCGGCGTGGACGCGGTCCGGCTCACCATGGTCTTCGCCTCCCCTCCGGAGGACGACGTCGACTGGGCCGACGTCTCGCCGTCGGGCTCTGCCAAGTTCCTGGCCCGCGCCTGGCGCCTGGCCCAGGACGTCACCAGTGGGCCCGGTGTGGACGCCACCACCGGCGACCGTGCCCTGCGTTCGGTAACGCACCGTACCATCGCCGACGCCGCTGAGCTGCTGGACGCCAACAAGTTCAACGTCGTGGTGGCCAAGCTGATGGAACTGGTCAACGCCACCCGCAAGGCGATCGACTCCGGCGCGGGCGCAGCGGACCCGGCGGTCCGCGAAGCTGCCGAGGCTGTTGCCGTGATCCTCAGCCTCTTCGCGCCCTACACCGCCGAGGATATGTGGAACCTGCTGGGGCATCCGGCGTCGGTAGCCAATGCAGGCTGGCCCGCGCACGACCCCGCACTCCTGGTCCAGGACACGGTCACCGCCGTTGTCCAGGTACAGGGCAAGGTCCGCGACCGGCTGGAGGTGTCTCCGGACGTCTCCGAGGATGAGCTCCGCGAGCTGGCCCTCGCCTCGGAAAACGTCCAGCGTGCCCTGGACGGCCGGGGCATCAGGACAGTCATTGTCCGTGCCCCTAAGCTGGTCAACATCGTTCCGGCATAGCTGCTGCACCCGCAGCACACACCGGCCGTCGGAGAATTTCCGGCGGCCGGTGCCAACTGAGCCGGACACTGTCTCCAGGAGGCCCCTTGCCTGACAGTAATGCCGCCTCGTGGCCATGGGTCCGTTCACGGCTGTCCGGCCTCCGTCCCGGCGCCAGGCCGGGGACCAGACATGCCGGCGCCCGCGCCGAGGTGCGCACCGCCGTGGTTACCGACTCCGCAGCTGCCCTGCCTGCGGACTATGCCGGCAGCCTTCCGCAGGACGGCATCCTTACCGTGACACCCATGCCCGTCATGGTGGGCCCGGAAATCTATGGCGAGGGCGAAGACGACATCCTGGAGACCATCGCCGTGGCGCTGGCCGCCGGAACCCAGGTTAAGACATCCAGGCCATCACCAGGGCAATTTGAACAGGCGTACCGCGCTGCCGAACGCCGGGGATTCGAGGCTGTGGTTTCGGTCCATATCTCGGGGGAACTTTCCGGCACCGCGGACGCTGCCCGGCTGGCTGCGTCCAGGGTGGGGATCCCGGTGGAAGTGGTGGACACCCGAACCGTCGGAATGGCGCAGGGGATGGCAGTGCAGGCCGCAGTGGAGGCAGCCGCCGCCGGTTCCGACTGTGCCGGGGTGGCCGCTGCGGCAGTGGCGCAGGCAGCCCGGACCAAGGTTTTCTTCTACGTCCCCAGCCTGGAACAGCTGCGCCGCGGCGGGCGCATCGGGGCGGCGGCCTCGCTGCTGGGCACCATGCTCGCCATCAAACCCATCCTGGCGGTCGACGGCGGCAGGATCGTCCCGTTGGAGAAGGTGCGCTCAGGTGCCAGGGCAGTGGCGCGCCTGGAGGAAATCGTGGTGGCCCAAGCGGCAGCGCGTCCGGCTGGGTCCGTGCGCCTGGCCGTCCATCACTTTGGTAACCCGGAAGAGGCGGAGAGCCTGGCTGCCAGATTGGAAGCGGCGCTTCCCGACTGCCCCCCGGCCCAGATCAGCTCCCTTCCGGCGGTCCTGGCTGCCCATGCGGGGCTGGGTGTGCTTGCGGTCATCGTGGGCAGGACCGCCGACGGGCCGGGGACCGGAGCGGCTCTTTCCACATAGCGCCTTTGGCTGCTGCCGGGTAACCGCCCGTGTTCCTAGGGTGGAGCTATGTCACGCCGGGATGCTGGAGGAGCAGGTCCGCAGGCGCGCCATGTGAGGGCCAGGCTCCGGGCAACCCTGGGGGAGGGAGCTTCCGGGCTCCTGGCGGACGGACCGGGCCTTGACGGTTTTGTGTACCGGGGTTCCGATGACCCGGGCGGAACAGGGGAACCAGGCGACCCGGGCGGAACTGAACCCGGCAGTGGCTCCGGGAACGGTTCCAGTGGGCCGCCTTCGCTTCGGTGGCGTGTGGGGCTCCGTGTCGCCGTGCTGCTTGCTGCCCTGGCCGTTGCCGCGGCGTCCTGGTTTTGGTGGCAGGCCGGGGCGGCGGCTCCCGAGGTACTTCCCTTGAACGCTGCCAGTTCCGGCGGGCCTCCCCATGAAAGCTTGGCTGATGGGGACAGTGGGGCCGCCCAGGCCGGGACGGCAACGTCACCCGACGCCGGCAGCGGGCAGGGCGGCGCTGCGCCGGCCGGGGCAGTAGTGGTCCATGTTGCCGGCGCCGTGGCCAAACCCGGTGTCATCCGGCTCCAACAGGGCAGCCGCGTTGACGACGCCATCGCCGCCGCGGGCGGTGCGGCACAGGACGCAGACGTGAACAGGCTTAACCTTGCACTCGTCGTGGAGGACGGGCAGAAGATCTACGTTCCGCAACACGGGGAGCCCCTGTCCGCCGCACCGGACGCCGCAGGGCCGGACGGCACGGACGGAGCCGGCACGGGGGCCTCCGGCACTGGATCTGTTAGTGGAAAGGTCAACCTCAACACAGCGGACGCCGCCACGCTGGACACCCTGCCAAAGGTAGGGCCGGTGCTGGCCCAGCGGATCGTCGACTGGCGGAAGGAACATGGCTCCTTCAAGAGCGTCGAAGAGCTGGATGCGGTGGATGGAGTCGGGCCCAAAATGCTTGAAGCCCTGCTGCCACTGGTGACGGTCTAAGGCGCCATGGGAGCGGAACCGGGCGGGCGCCGCAGGGGCGCAGGGCAGGGAAGGGGTGGCCCCGCCACCAGCGGCGGAGGTGCACGCCCCAGTCCCTGGAACCGGTTCATTGAGTCCGCCGTGCACGGTGCAGGGGTGGATCCGCAGGCCCTGCCGCCGCCGGGGGCAACGGAGCGTTCGGAAACACCTTCCCCGTGGTCCCTGCCGGGAGTCCCATTGACACCACGGGTGCCGGCAAAACAGCGCAGGTCACTACAAGAGCAACCCCCGCTCCGGGCGCACCGGGCGCGTGCTGTGGGCTACGTCCGCAAGCGGCTGGCCAATAACGGCAAAGCCCGGGAAGAGGATGATTCCAGCCGCGGGGGACCACGCCGCCGCACAGACCTCCGCCTCGCCCTTCCGGCGGTGTCGGCCTGGGGCGCATCAGTGGCCGGGCTCTGGCTGCCGCCTGTGGGGCTGGCCGTCCTGTGCTCCGCACTGGCGGTAGTGGGCGGCTTACTCCTTGTCCATGCAGCCAAAGGCGGACGGGCTCACAAGCCGTGCCCCGCCGTCGGCCGCGACGAACGGACCCGGCGCCGCAAAGCCAGGGGACGGAGCTTCCCCGCCACGCTGGGCGTCGCCCTGATGCTGGCAGCTGCCGCCGCAGCCCACTCTGCTACCTCCTCCAGCCAGCGGTTTGATGGGCCGCTGGCCGGGGCGGTCAACGCCGGCAAGTCAGCGGTCGTCGTCGTGGAGGTGGCGGGAAATCCGCGGGCCATGGCAGGCCCGGGCGGGTCCTCGGGACGGTGGTCCGTGCCGGTGTGGACGCAGGAACTGACCACCGGCGGCATGCTGGTGCGCACACGGGCCTGCCTCACCGTCATGGGTGGGCAAGGATGGGGCACGGTGGTGCCGGGGCAAACACTGCGTGCATCGGGCAAGCTGCGTCCTGCTGAGCCAGGGGAGCAGGAGGCAGGAACGCTGGCCGCTTCAACGGCTCCCCTCAAGGCCACGGGCGGCTCGGCATTGGAGGGATCAGCCCGGGAACTTCGGGGACGCTTTGTTTCCGCCTCCGCTTTCCTGGACCCTGATGCGCGAGGCCTCCTGCCGGGCATGGTCACCGGTGATACCAGCGCGCTGGACGAGGGACTGGACAACGCAATGAAGGCGGTGGGAATGACCCACCTGACAGCGGTCAGCGGGGCAAACTGCAGCCTCGTATTGGGGTCTTTGCTGTTGTTGGGCCGGCGGTTCCGGCTGCCCCGTGCTCCTGCCGCGGCCGCTGCCCTCTCCGGCCTGGGCCTCTTCGTGGTCCTGGTGGGACCCGACGCCAGCGTCCTGCGCGCAGCGCTCATGGGTGCCATTGGCGTGGCGTCCCTGGCCGGCGGACGGTCAGGGCGCGGACTGAGCTTCCTTTGCCTGGCTGTCATCGGGCTCCTGCTGGCCGACCCTGCACTGGGAACCAGCTTCGGCTTCCTGTTATCGGTCCTCGCCACGCTGGGTATCATTCTGCTGGGCGGGCCGATCATCGGTTGGATCCCCCTGGCCGTGCCCCGATGGGCCGCCGCCGCGGTGGCGGTTCCGCTGTCCGCACAGCTGTTATGCGGACCCGTCATCGTCCTCCTGCAGCCCCAATTTGCAACCTACTCTCTGGTGGCGAACGTCCTCGCCTCACCCCTGGTCACTCCGGTGACCCTGCTGGGAACGGCCGCGGTGCCCCTGGTGGTCCTGTTGCCGTGGGCTGGAACGGTCCTGATAGCCATGGCTGGAATGTTCTGTGCCGGCGTCTCCGCCATTGCCAGGTTCGCGGCACAGCTGCCCGGCTCCGCCCTTCCCTGGCCGGAGGGCCTGCCCGGGCTGCTGTCCATGGTGCTGTTATCAGCCCTGACCCTTTCCGCCGTATGGGCAGCTGCCCGGCCCCTGAGGCTTCTCCGGAAGGTCCGGGAAGCACACGCCGTCACGGTGGCCTTGCTCGGGCTGATGGAGCCGCGGCCGCAGCACTTCCCCCGCCGCCGCAGCTTGGACACCGGGCGCAGACGTGGCAGGCTGGGATACTGCAATATCACCTCCGGAAGGGACCTTCGATGGCCGTTGCGCAAAAGCGGGCAAGCCGCTCCCCGGCGTCGAACACAGCCTCCTGGCGGGACGTAGCCCCGGCAGCGATCGTGCTGGTGAGCGGGCCGGAAGAGTACCTTGGAATCAGGGCCATGGACAGGATCCGGTCCCAGGTCAGGGCGGCTGCGCCGGACGTCGAACTGAGCCGCATCAACGCCGCAGGGTATGAGGCCGGCGCCCTGACCATGCAGGTGAGCCCTTCCCTGTTCGGTGAAAGCAAGCTGATTGAAGTGGAAGCCGTGGAAGGGATGAACGACGCCTTCCTTGCCGACGCCCTCGCGTACCTGCAGCACCCGGAACAGGACGCCGTCGTGGTGCTTCGGCACGCCGGCGGGGTGCGCGGCAAGAAGCTCCTCGATGCCGTCAGGAAAGGCGGCTGGCCGGTTGTTGACTGCCAGCCGTTGAAGAAGGACGCCGACAAGGTGGCATTCGTCATGGCGGAGTTCAAGGCGGCCGGACGCCGCATCAACCAGGACGCCGTCCAGGCCCTGGTGAATGCCGTGGGCGCGGACCTCTCAGAACTCGCCGCCGCCTGCTCGCAACTGATCGCCGACGCCGGGAGCACTGTCACCACCGACACCGTGGACAAGTACTACGGCGGACGGATCGAGGCCACCGCATTCAAGGTTGCCGACGCCGCAATGGCAGGGAACGCCCCCGTGGCCCTGTCCACCCTGCGCCATGCCCTTGCCACCGGTGCCGACCCTGTGCCCCTGGTGGCAGCCCTCGCGTCGAAGCTGAGGACTGTTGCGCGGGTGGCCGGCGCCTCGGGATCCTCCGCCCAGATCGCGGCCGAACTGGGCATGCAGCCCTGGCTGGTGGAGCAGGCACAGCGCGACGTCCGCCGCTGGACCCCCGAAGGCCTGGTGCGCTCCATCCAGGCCACGGCGGAGGCCGACGCGCAGGTCAAGGGCCTGTCCCGGGACCCGGTCTACGCCGTCGAGCATGCCGTGACCGTGATCGCCATGTCAGTACAGGGCAGATAGCACACGCGCAGGCAGGTCCAAGATTAAAAGCGTGTGGCCGGTACCTTCCGGTACCGGCCACACCATCAGTTCGTGGGAACTGGAAACCTTAGAGTGCGTTGACCTTCTTGGAGATCGCCGACTTGCGGTTCGCTGCGTTGTTCTTGTGCAGAACACCCTTGCTGACAGCCTTGTCCAGCTTACGGCTGGCAGTAACGAGCGCAGTAGTAGCAGCTTCCTTGTCAGCGGACTCAACGGCGGTGTTGACGGCGCGGATGGCCGTCTTCAGCTCAGACTTGACTGCGTTGTTGCGCAGGCGTGCCTTCTCGTTGGTCAGGATGCGCTTCTTCTGGGACTTGATATTCGCCACGTGTGAACTCTCTTTGTAATGCGGAAATGGTCTAGAGGGCTTTCAGGCTGGCCTTGACTGAGCGGCGTGGGGATACCTATGGCGGCCAGCCATCAGTGACCGTCGACCTGCACGGACACACAGCAATAAAGAATAGCAGGTCAGCGGTGGCACTGGCCATTTGCGGCGCTCAGGTCCAGCCGTGTCGCCGGCGCAGCCCCGACGCCACTTTCTCAAACCGCGCCCTGTCCAGCACTGCGCCCTCCCGCCGGATGCTGTCCGGGCGGATCTGCAGGATGCGGTCCAGCCGTACTTCACTGGCCCTGCCCTGGCTGTCCCAGTCCCCGGCGCCAAGGTCAATGTACTCGGTGGACGCCGAGTCGGCGGGAACCCTGTCCCGGCTGGTCAGCATCAGCCCCAGGAGGAACGGCCCGTTATGCCCCACCAGCAGCACGGGCCGGTCCTTCCCCTTGCCATGGTCCTCTTCGAAGGGGACCCAGGCCCACACCACTTCGCCCGGATCCGGGTCGCCATCCGGCTGGGGGGCGTAGTGAACGGAGGCGCGTCCGTGGTAATCACCGGGATAGCTGGCCGACCTGTCGGGAACTCCGCCGCCGGATGCGGGGCGCCTGTTGCCCAGACTTTGGTCCCGCGCGGATGCGGACGTGTGCCGTTTCTGCAGTATGCGCAGGCCGCGGCGGACGGCGTTTCCTAGGGAGCGGAGATCGATGGCCATCGCGTAAGCCTAGCGGCGGTGGCTCCGCCGACATAGGTATACGGCCCGGTCAGGATGCGGTGCGTGCGTCCGGGACGTGGGACACTGGATGTTCAAGATGTGCGGCTGGACCGCTGGCGCCTTTTCGCGTGCCTGCCGGTGGCTGCAGAAATGCCAACAGTAAGGACCCTGCGTGTCTCCCATGGCCCGCACCGCACCGGTGCCCGCCGCGACAGATCCGGCCATTATTCGGAACTTTTGCATCATCGCGCATATTGACCACGGCAAGTCCACCCTGGCTGACCGGATGCTGCAGTCCACCGGGGTGGTTCAGGCCCGTGACATGAAGGCCCAGTACCTGGACCGGATGGACATTGAGCGCGAACGCGGCATCACCATCAAGTCCCAGGCGGTCCGCATGCCGTGGGAGGTTGATGGGGTCAGTTATGCGCTGAACATGATCGACACCCCCGGCCACGTGGACTTCACCTACGAGGTGTCCAGGTCGCTGGCGGCCTGCGAGGGCGCAATCCTGCTGGTGGATGCGGCGCAGGGCATTGAGGCCCAGACGCTGGCGAACCTGTACCTGGCCATGGAAAACAACCTCACCATCATCCCGGTGCTGAACAAGATCGACCTGCCTGCGGCGCAGCCCGAAAAGTACGCGGCCGAACTGGCCAGCCTGATCGGCGGGGATCCGGAGGACGTCCTGCGCGTCTCCGGTAAGACCGGCGTCGGAGTGGAAGCCCTCCTGGACAAGATCGTCCGCGACCTGCCTGCGCCGAAGGGCGACCCCGATGCGCCCGCCCGCGCCATGATCTTCGACTCGGTGTACGACACCTACCGCGGCGTGGTGACCTATGTCCGCGTAATGGACGGCATGCTCCACCCCCGTGAGCGCATCCAGATGATGTCCACCAGGGCCTCCCACGAGCTGCTGGAAATCGGCGTCAGCTCCCCGGAACCCACACCGTCCAAGGGCCTTGGCGTCGGTGAAGTAGGCTACCTCATCACCGGCGTGAAGGACGTCCGGCAGTCCAAGGTGGGCGATACCGTCACCAACCTGGCCAAGCCGGCAGCCCAGTCGCTCCCCGGCTACGCCGATGCCAAGCCGATGGTGTTCTCCGGCCTGTACCCGCTGGACGGGGCCGATTACCCCGTGCTCCGTGACGCCCTCGAAAAGCTCATGCTCAACGACGCCGCGCTGGTGTACGAACCGGAGACCTCCGCTGCGCTCGGCTTCGGCTTCCGCGTGGGCTTCCTGGGTCTCCTGCACCTTGAGATCACCCGCGAACGCCTGGAACGCGAATACAACCTTGACCTCATCTCCACCGCACCGAACGTGGAGTACGAGGTAACCCTTGAGGACAAGAAGGTTGTCCGGGTGACCAACCCCAGCGAATACCCCTCCGGCAGGATTGCCGAGGTCCGCGAACCCATGGTGTCCGCCACCATCCTGGCCCCCAGCGAATTCGTCGGCGCCATCATGGAACTTTGCCAGGCCCGCCGTGGCGTCCTGGGCGGCATGGACTACCTCTCGGAGGACCGGGTGGAAATCCGTTACCGCCTGCCGCTGGCTGAGATCGTGTTCGACTTCTTCGACATCCTGAAGTCGAAGACCCGCGGCTACGGCTCCCTCGACTGGAAAGCCGACGGTGAGCAGGTTGCCGACCTGGTGAAGGTGGACATCATGCTCCAGGGCGAACAGGTGGATGCCTTCAGCGCCATCACGCACCGGGACAAGGCGTATGCCTACGGCGTGATGATGACCGGCAAGCTCCGCGAACTCATCCCGCGGCAGCAGTTCGAGGTACCCATCCAGGCAGCCATCGGCTCCAGGATCATCGCCCGCGAAAGCATCCGTGCCATCCGCAAGGATGTGTTGGCGAAATGCTACGGCGGTGACATCTCGCGTAAGCGCAAGCTGCTGGAGAAGCAAAAAGAAGGCAAGAAGCGCATGAAGATGGTGGGTACCGTGGAGGTGCCGCAGGAAGCGTTCATCGCCGCCCTGACCACCGACGAATCAAAGGACAAGGCCAAGAAGAAGTGACCACCGCGCAGCGGGGGACCCGCTGATGCCCAGCGTTCTTCCCCTCGGTGACCCGGCGCCGTCGGACGGTCTGCTGCCTCCCCAGGCAGCGGTCGGTGCGGCGGACCGGGCCTTCGGCTTGTACGTCCACATCCCGTTTTGCGCCGTGCGCTGCGGCTACTGCGACTTCAACACGTACACCGCCACGGAACTTGGCGGCGGAGCCTCCCAGGATGCCTATGCCGGCACGGCCGCCGCAGAGGTGGCGATGGCAGCGAAGGTCCTCTCGGCGTCGGGCGTTCCTGCCCGCAAATTGGGCACCGTCTTTTTTGGCGGCGGCACACCCACGCTGCTGCCCGCGGATGACCTGGCCATGATCCTTCGGGCCGCCATCGACCAGTGGGGCATTGAGGACGGCGCCGAGGTCACCACGGAGGCGAACCCGGATTCGGTCACACCCGAATCCCTTGCCGTCCTGAAGGAGGCCGGTTTCACCAGGGTCTCCTTCGGCATGCAGTCCGCCGTTCCGCACGTCCTCAAGGTCCTGGACCGCACCCACACGCCGAGCCGCGTGCCGCAGGTGGTGCAGTGGGCGCGCGAGGCCGGACTGGCTGTGAGCCTGGACCTGATCTACGGGACGCCGGGGGAGTCGCTGGCCGACTGGCGCCACTCCCTGGAGACCGCGCTCTCCTACGGCCCCGACCACATCAGCGCGTACGCGCTGATCGTCGAGGAGGGCACCAAGCTGGCTGCGCAAATGCGCCGCGGCGAGGTTCCGGGAATCGACGACGACGACCACGCCGACAAGTACGAGCTCGCCGACCAGCTGATCACCGGGGCCGGGCTTGGCTGGTACGAGGTCAGCAACTGGGCCAGGACTCCGGAACAGGCCTGCCGCCACAACCTCGCCTACTGGCGGGGCGACGACTGGTGGGGAATCGGCCCCGGCGCGCACTCCCATGTGGGCGGGGTCCGCTGGTGGAACGTCAAGCACCCATCGGCCTATGCGAACAGGCTGTCACAGGGGCTTTCACCGGCCGCCGGCCGCGAAACCCTGGACGCGGAAACCAGGAACATGGAGCGGGTCATGCTGGAAGCGCGCCTGCAGTCCGGCCTGGACGTCTCGACGCTTAGTGCCGGGGGACGGCATGAGGTGGCCGGGCTTATCGCCGACGGCCTGGTGGATCCTGCCGCTGCCTTCCGCGGGCGGCTGGTCCTGACCTTGAAGGGCAGGCTCCTGGCAGACGCAGTGGTACGCCGGGTCCTGCCGGACTGACTACTTGATCCAGCGCAGGTTGTACTGGTAGCGGTGCGGCTGGCCCCGGTTGACGTGGATCCCGGCGGCGACGGAGAAGCAAGTGAGCGCCACCCAGATCAGCGTGGCAATAACCGCGAAGATGTTCCCGACATAGGGAATGAACACCAGGATGTTGGCCAGCACGGCGGCAATGGTGGGCGGCAGGCTGAAGTTCAGCGCTTCCTTGGACTCCTGGGCGGTGAACGGCCCGCGGTCACGGAAGATCAAATAGATCAGCAGTGACGGGATGCAGCCCAGGATCCCGCCGAAGTGCGCGAGCGTTGCCCACTGGCGGTCTTCGCTGGCCGTCAGCGGCAGGGCATTGGCGGGGACGCCATGGTACTCGGAACGGCCCTGGCCGTCCCTGTGATCACGTGCGTTTTCTGCCACAGTCTGTTCCTTCGAAGGTGCAAGTGGTGCTGGGTACGGATCCCGGCGCGTGCAGTGCGTGAAAACGCGTGCAGGGCCGGAAAAATGCTGCAGTGCCTCACATAAGGAACCGCACTACCAAGAATACTGGGTCCCGGCCGGCCTTCCGCCCTTCAGGGCACGGTCAGGAAATCGATCACTTCTTCAACCCTGCCCAGCAGGGATGCTTCGAGGTCGGCATACGTGCGTACGGCGCCCAGCAGTTTCTGCCACCCAAGGCCGATGTCTTCCTTGGTCGCGTGGGGCCAGCCGAAGGCTTTCAGGATCCCGGTCTTCCAGTCCTGCCGGTGGGGTACGGCAGGCCATTTGTCGATCCCAAGGACAGCGGGACGGATCGCCTGCCATACGTCCACGTACGGGTGTCCGACGATCAGGACGTTCCCGGCGGCACCCGGGGAGGCCATGACGGCTTCCGCGATGCGGGACTCCTTGGAATCGGGTACCAGATGGTCCACCAGGACGCCGAGCCGCCGGCCGGGGCCGGGCCTGAAGTCCGCCACGGCTGCGGCGAGGTCGTCAATACCGTGCAGGGGCTCGACGACGATGCCTTCCACCCGGAGGTCATCTCCCCAGACTTTTTCCACCAGTTCGGCGTCGTGCTTGCCTTCCACCCAGATCCGGCTGGCCTTGGCTACCTGGGCGCGCTGCCCGGCCACCCGTACCGATCCCGAGGCCGTCCGTCCCGCTGCCGGACCGGCGGCGGCAGGCCGTGGCGCCGGCGGCATCAACCGGATGGGCTGGCCCTCAAGCAGGAAACCGAAGCCAAGACGGAAGGAACGGGACTTACCCCGCCTGTCCTCCAGCGCCACCACATGCATTCCACCGGATTTCTCCACCCGCGTCACGGCACCCACCCAGCCGGACTGCACTTCCTCGAGCACCATGCCGCGCTCCACGGGAACCTCAGGCAGTTCCGTCCGTGCGGGAGCCGATATGCCCCGTGGGCCCCAGTTCTGGTAATCCATGGATTCGATCCGCCTAGCGCTAGGTCCTCAGCACCGGAATTTCGCCCGGAGCGGTACCAATGCTAACAACGGGCCGAGGCATAATAGACTGTTAGCACTTGGGCATGTCGAGTGCTAACAGTGGGTTGCATCGGGAGGGGCATGCGCCCCGAACCATGGAGGAGGTGGAGAGTGAGCGAGCCACGCAAGCTGGAAGTACTGCGGGCCATCGTGGAGGACTACGTCCACTCCCGCGAACCGGTTGGGTCAAAAGCCCTGGTGGAGCGGCATCATCTTGGTGTTTCCAGCGCCACCATCCGCAACGACATGGCCGCCCTGGAGGATGAGGGGCTGATCACCGCCCCGCATACCAGCGCCGGCCGGATTCCCACCGACAAGGGCTACCGGCTCTTCGTCGACCAGATCTCGGCTGTCAAGCCGCTGTCGGCAGCCGAGCGCCGCGCCATCCAGTCCCTGCTCGAAGGCGCGGACGACCTCGACGACGTGCTGGAACGTACGGTCCGGCTGCTGTCCCAGCTGACCAACCAGGTGGCCGTGGTGCAGTATCCGCACCTGAGCAGGGCACTTGTCCGCCATATCGAATTCGTCCTGCTCGCCCCCCGCAAGGTCCTTGTAGTCCTGATCGCCAACAGCGGCAAGGTGGAGCAGCGGGTGATCGACGTCGGGCAGGATCTTGGCGACGACGCTCTGGCTGAACTGCGCACCCGGTTCCTTGGCGCGCTGGGCGGAACACCGCTGAGTCAACTGGCCCAGGCTCTGCCCGCCGTCGTGGCCGCAACCCCGCACCAGCAGCGGCAGGCGGCACACGCACTGGCGATCGGGCTGGAGGGCCTGGCGCAAAACAGCCGGGAAGAGCGGATGGTCATGGCAGGCACAGCCAACCTTGCCAGGTCGAACGTGGACTTCCCCCTCAGCATCGGCCCGGTGCTCGAGGCGCTTGAGGAGCAGGTGGTGATGCTGCGGTTGTTGAGCGAAATGGCCCAGGACCACCGGGGTGTCGCTGTCAGCATCGGAAGGGAGAACCCGTACGACGGCCTTGCCGAGGCCTCCGTCGTGGCCACCGGTTACGGTCCGGACAGCGCCGCGAAAGTAGGGATCCTCGGGCCCACCCGGATGGACTATCCCACCACCATGGCCGCCGTCCGGGCAGTGGCGCGCTACCTTTCCAGGATTTTGGGGCCCTGACTCTCAACCGCCGGAGCCTGCTCCGGCCGGGAAGCAAGAGCCGGGCCGCCCAACTGAACGAAGTACAACAAGGAAGAGATACGAACTTTGAGCAGCCACTATGACGTCCTTGGAGTCTCACCCGAAGCTACGGGCGAAGAAATCAAAAAGGCCTACCGCAAGCTGGCCCGCACCCTCCACCCTGACGTAAACCCCGGAGCGGACGCGTCAGAACGGTTCAAGGCAGTAACCCACGCCTACGAGGTGCTTTCCGATCCCCAGAAGCGCCGGATCTATGACACCACCGGCAACGAGAACGGCACCGACAACGGCTTCGGCGGCGCAGGCTACGCGGGCCAGGGGTTCGCGTTCCAGGACATCTTCGACACGTTCTTCGGCGCCGGCGGAACCTCCGGTCCGGCCTCGCGTGTCCGGCGCGGCCAGGACGCCCTCATCAGCGTTCGGATCGATCTCCGTGACGCCGTGTTCGGCGTCAACAAGAAACTCGAAGTGGACACCGCCGTGGTCTGCCCCACCTGCGACGGATCCTGCTGCCGCCCCGGCACCCATCCCGAACGCTGCGACATCTGCGGCGGCAGCGGCCAGGTCCAGCGGGCCGTCCGCTCCATCCTCGGCCAGGTCATGACGGCCGCCCCCTGCGGCACCTGCGAAGGTTTCGGCACGGTCATCAAGGACCCCTGCAACGAGTGCAGCGGCCAGGGCCGTATCCGCAGCCGCCGGTCCCTGACCATCAAGGTTCCCGCCGGCGTGGCCACCGGAACCCGGATCCAGCTCTCCGGACAGGGCGAGGCCGGCCCCGCGGGCGGTCCGGCCGGTGACCTGTACGTGGAGATCCGCGTCAACAACGATGCCACCTACGTGCGGGAAGGCGACGACCTGCACGCCACCCTGCATATCCCCATGACGGCGGCTGCCCTGGGCACGGACGTCAGCCTGGAAACCTTTGACGGCACCCAGGAGATCGACGTCAAGCCCGGCACCCAGTCGGGGGAGATCATCACCCTGCGCGGCCTCGGTGTCACGCACCTCAGGGGATACGGCCGCGGCGACCTGAAGGTGCACCTCCAGGTGGACACTCCGGCGAGGCTCGACCCCGCCCAGGAGGACCTGCTGCGCCAGCTTGCCAAGCTCCGTGGCGAACAGATCACCGAGGGCAAGCTCGCTGCCAGCGGCGGCATGTTCGCCAAGCTCCGGGACCGGCTCGGTAACCTGTAGCGGTGAGCAATCCCGTCTTCTTCACGGCCGCCGGTGCGTTGAACGGCATGGCTGCCGGCCAACTTTTCGTCCTCGAGGGGGCGGAGGCGCGCCACGCCGTCACCGTCAAGCGTTTGTCCCCGGGCGAAGCGGTGGACATTGTCGACGGCGCCGGCACCCGGATGACCGGCAAAGTCGTCTCTGCTGCCCCCTCCGGCCTCGAGGTGGAGTGCGCGACCCTCACCGTTGAAGACAGGCCGGACGTCCGGCTGGTGCTGGTGCAGGCGCTGGCCAAGGGCGACCGTGACGAACTGGCCATCGAGACCGCCACCGAACTGGGCATCGACGCCGTCATCCCCTGGCAGTCCGAACGGTCCATCGTCCGCTGGAAGGGCGACCGGGCAGCCCGGGCGCATGCCAAATGGGAGTCCACCGTCGCCGCAGCCGCCAAACAAGCCAGGCGCGCCTGGATTCCCGAGGTGCGCCCCGCCGTCGACACCGCCGGGCTTTCGGCTGCCGTGGAGGCCGCCGACCTGGCTGTCATCCTGCACGAAGACGCCGTACGCCCGCTGCGCACGGTCCTGGAGGCGTGGCGGTCGAATGATGAAAGCGCCGCGCCCCGGGAAATCCTGCTGATCGTCGGTCCGGAGGGCGGCATCAGTCCGCGCGAAGTAACCAAACTCTGCGATAAAGGCGCCGTGACCGCCCTCTTGGGGCACCACGTCCTGCGGTCCTCCACTGCCGGGCCGGCCGCCGTCGTGCTTGCCAGCGACGTCCTTGGCCGCTGAACGGCTACCGGACCCTAAAGGACCTGGTGTCCTCGTTCCGGTCCGGCTCCCCTCCGGAACCGGCCTGGGCCATCCGTAGCACGTAATCGCCAGGCGGAAGGCTGAGGGCCAGCGTGAAGACACCGGCCTGCCCCTGTTCGGCCCCCGCCGTGGTTTCACCGGTGAGGAAGGGCGCCTTGCTGCCGCCGTCCGGTGACTGCAGGATCTGCCAGCGGAGCTTCGCCCCCGGGGACGTGCTGCGGCCAGTAATCTTGACGCTGCCCCCCGGGACCTCGGCGCCCTCCTGGGGGTCAATGATCCAGACCGGGGCCACCAGGCCGGCGGCACGGGTCATCAGCGCGCCCAGCTGGACGCTGCCGAACGCCACATAGTCGGTGTGGCCATCCACCAGGATGCGGACCCGGATCTGCTGGCCGGTGTCGATCAGGCCGGAACTGGCGGCAGCAGCGGTTGCCGTGTAGATCAGTTGCTGGATGGCGCGGGCAGCCATGTCGGCGTCGAGATTGCTGTTGAAGGCGTCGGCGGAGACATCCACGGTGATGACGTCCTTGCCCGAAATCGAGGTGGCCAGTTTGTCAGGGTTCTGCCACGGCGTGAAGAAGTCGGGGTCCAGCGG
Source organism: Arthrobacter sp. SAFR-179 (assembly GCF_059414945.1). Classification (NCBI taxonomy): domain Bacteria; kingdom Bacillati; phylum Actinomycetota; class Actinomycetes; order Micrococcales; family Micrococcaceae; genus Arthrobacter; species Arthrobacter sp. SAFR-179. The sequence continues at coordinate 254,739 of NZ_JBPFDM010000002.1, read as the reverse complement.
TTTCTCCGACATCATGGCCCGAAGGGCGCGGGTGACAGGGTTCTCCTGCTCCGGGACATCACGGAATTCCCGGTAAAGGAAGATGTTCCCGCCGCTGCGGCCGATCCAGTAGACCGGGGCTTTGTTGGAGGACTGCGTGGTTTCCAGCGGGGCGCTGGTGGAAAGCGTGTCCGGCATGGTGCCGCCCGTGGCCGGGACCGACGCGGCGGTACCGGTGGGGGCGGGACCGCCCTCGGCCGTGCAGCCCGCCAGGACCGGAACCAGGACCAGGATTCCTGCCAGGACGGCGGGGCGCAGACGGCCCATGGGTCGTCCAGCCCTTTCGGGCGCAGAGGTTTCCGGCACTGTCCTGCCCTTGTCCTTTCCTGGCGTGGCGGGCCGATCCCCCTGGCGGCCTGGTGTTCCAGCTGATGCTGGATTTCCAGCATTACACAGTGGCCAAGCCGCTCCGGCGCTCTTTGCCTCCTCGACGGCAACTGCAACGGGAACGATATGAGGCCGATATGAAGTTGATACCTAAGCCCGCGTCAGCGCCCTCCTTGTTGCTGTTCCGTGGCGGCCCGGTATCCGGCCAGGCCCCGTGCTGGCGTAAGATGGAGGGATCGCTGGGGCAAGGAGCACCGGGCAACGGGCGCCGGCATCAGCCACAGCAAACAAGTGATGTCGATCTTCGAGGGGACCACAGGCCTGCGGGCCAGCACCATGACTGAATCAGCGAATGGTAAGCGCCGGCTCAACACAGGCGACGGCAGTCCGGGGGAATTCCCGCACTCCCTGCCCGGCACCCGGACGGAAGTAGTCCTCTTTGAGAACACCGACCAGATGGTTCAGTCGCTCGGCAGCCATGATGAGGCGCTGCGGTTCATCGAAGAACAGTTCCCGGCCGTCAACTTCCATGCCCGCGGCAACGAACTGTCCATCAGCGGGCCCTCGGGTGACGTGCCCCGGATCATGCGGCTCCTCCAGGAGGTCCGCGGCCTGGTGGCCCGCGGCACAGTCATCACGCCTGCGGTGCTGCAGCAGCTGGTGTCCCTCCTGCGGACCCAGTCGCTGCAGAATCCCGTGGATGTGCTCACCCACGACATCCTCTCCAGCCGCGGCAGGACCATCCGGCCCAAGACGCTGAACCAGAAGAACTACGTTGACGCCATTGACGCCAACACGGTGATCTTCGGCATCGGCCCCGCCGGCACCGGCAAGACCTACCTTGCCATGGCCAAAGCGGTCCAGGCGCTGCAGCAAAAAGAGGTCAGCCGGATCATCCTGACCCGCCCGGCCGTCGAGGCGGGGGAGCGGCTTGGGTTCCTCCCCGGCACGCTGAGCGACAAGATCGATCCCTACCTCCGGCCGCTGTACGACGCCCTGCACGACATGATGGACCCCGAATCCATCCCGCGCCTCATGGCAGCCGGCACCATCGAAGTGGCGCCCCTGGCCTACATGCGCGGCCGGACCCTCAACGACGCCTTCATCATCCTCGACGAGGCGCAGAACACCACGCCGGAACAAATGAAGATGTTCCTCACCCGCCTCGGGTTCGGATCCAAGATGGTGGTCACCGGGGACGTCACCCAGGTGGACCTGCCGTTTGGCACGCGTTCCGGACTCCGGATCGTCGAGGAAATCCTGCAGGGCATCGAGGGCGTGAGCTTCTCTGTGCTGGATGCCGCCGACGTGGTTCGGCACCGTCTCGTCGGGGACATTGTCAACGCATACAGCATCTGGGATGAAACCCAGCGGAACCGGGTCAAGCATTCAGCAGGCCGGGAAAAACGGGGGGAACACGCGTGAGTATCGAGGTGAACAACGAGTCCGGCGTCCAGGTGGAAGAGTCCGAGCTCGTTGCCCTGTCGCGGTACATTTTTGAGCAGCTGTACATCCATCCGCAGGCCGAACTGTCCATCCTCCTGGTGGACGAGCCAGCCATGGAGAAGCTGCACATCGAACTGATGGATGAACCGGGCGCCACGGACGTGCTCTCGGTGCCCATGGACGAACTGACACCTGGGACTCCCGACCGGCCAACACCCCAGGGCATGCTCGGCGATATCGCCATCTGCCCGCAGGTGGCGAAGGTCCAGGCCCGGAACGCCGGCCACTCCCTGCAGGACGAGATGCTGCTGCTGACCACGCACGGCATCCTGCACCTGCTGGGCTACGACCATGCCGAACCGGAGGAAAAGGCCGAGATGTTCGGGCTCCAGCGGGAACTCCTGTCCGGCTTCACCGGCAAAGAAGCACCTGCCGAGACCACCCAGTGACGCAACTGCTCCTGGTCGCGGTGGCATTGGTCTTCCTTGCCGTCGCGGCCCTGCTGACGGCGGCTGAAGCCGCATTCAGTTTCCTTCCCCGGCACGACGCCGAAGAAGCGCTGCACAAGAGCCGCGGAACCGCCATGCGGCGCATCCTTGCCGAGCCCGTCGCCCACACCAGGGCGCTGCGGTTCTGGCGCGTCTGGTTCGAGATGGCTTCCGCGGTTGCCGTCGCCGTCCTGATCGCCAGCCTGCTCGACAACGTCTGGCTGGCCGGCCTGGTGGCCACCGGCATCATGGCCCTCCTGGGATTCGTGATCGTCGGTGTTTCACCCCGCCAGCTCGGCAGGCTGCACTCCACTGCCGTGGTCCGCTTCACCGCCCCGTTGGTCCGGTTCCTCACCAGCGTGCTGGGACCGGTTCCGGGCTGGCTTGTGGCCTTGGGAAGTTCGGCGGCCCCTGGTGCCCCCGGCGGTGACGACGCGTTCTTCAGCGAGCAGGAGTTCCGTGAACTCGTGGACCGGGCCAGCGAATCCGACATGATCGAGGACGCTGAAGCGGAGATGATCCAGTCCGTCTTCGACTTCGGCGACACCCTGGTACGGGCCGTGATGGTTCCCAGGACAGACATCGTCAGCATCGACGCCGGCTCCAGCCTGCACCAGGCCATGTCCCTGTTCCTGCGGTCGGGGTACTCCCGGATCCCGGTCATCAATGAAAACACGGACCATATCCTTGGGATCATCTACCTCAAGGATGTTGCCGCGGTAATCCACCAGCTGGGCACGGACCAGGAGCCGCCGCTGGTGGAGTCGCTGGCCCGTGAGGTGCGCTACGTACCGGAGTCCAAGCCCGTCAGCGACCTCCTGCGGGAACTGCAGAAGGAGTCCACCCACGTAGCCATCGTCATCGACGAGTACGGCGGCACCGCCGGACTGGTAACCCTCGAAGACCTGATCGAGGAAATTGTCGGCGAGATCGTGGACGAGTATGACACCGAGAGCGCGGAAGCCGTCGCGTTGGGGGACGGGTCCTACCGTGTGAGCGCCCGTATGGGCATCGATGATCTCGGTGAGCTCTTCGACCTGGAAATCGACGACGACGAAGTGGACACCGTAGGCGGCCTCCTCGCCAAGGCCCTTGGCCGCGTTCCCATTGTTGGCAGCAGCGTGGAAGTGCAGGGCGTATCGCTGCGCGCGGACCGGCTTGAAGGCCGGCGGAACCGGGTCAGCCATATCATTGCGGCGCCGGTACCAAGAGTAGAGACTGACCTTGAAGGCCTCCTGGAAGAGGCCGAAGCAACCCAGCAGGGAGTTCCACGTGAGCAAGAAAAGTAAGGCTGCGGCCACGGACGACTTCGGCGGATTCCGCGCCGGGTTCTCGGTCCTCGTCGGCAGGCCCAACGCGGGCAAGTCCACCCTGACCAACGCGCTGGTGGGCAGGAAGGTGGCCATCACCTCTGCCAAACCGCAGACCACGCGGCACACCATCCGCGGCATCGTGCACCGCGAGGACGCCCAGCTGATCCTGGTGGACACCCCGGGCCTGCACCGTCCCCGCACCCTGCTCGGCAAGCGCCTGAACGACCTCGTCGCGGATACCCTGGCGGAAGTGGATGCCATCGGCTTTTGCCTGCCGGCCAACGAGAAGATCGGCCCGGGCGACAAGTTCATCGCTGCGCAGCTTGCCGCCGTCGGCCGCAAACCGGTGATCGCCATCGTCACCAAGGCCGACCTCGTGGACAAGCAGGCGCTTACGGAACAGCTCCTCGCCGTGGCGGCACTGGGCCGTGAAGTGCTGGGGGAGGACGGCTGGAAGGACATTGTTCCGGTGTCCGCCACTGACGGTTTCCAGGTGGAAACAGTTGCTGACGTGCTGATCAGCCATATGCCGCCGTCGCCTCCGCTGTACCCGGACGGCGAACTGACGGATGAGCCCGAGGCAGTCATGGTGGCGGAACTGATCCGCGAGGCAGCCCTTGAGGGTGTCCGGGACGAGCTTCCGCACTCCTTGGCCGTGGTGGTGGAGGAAATCGTGCCCCGGGAGGACCGGCCGGACGACAACCCCCTGCTGGATGTGCGCGTCAACCTCTATGTCGAGCGGCCGTCCCAGAAGGCCATCATCATCGGCAAGGGCGGCAGCCGGCTGCGTGAAGTCGGGACCAACGCCCGCAAAGGCATCGAAGCACTCCTGGGCACGCGCATCTACCTGGACCTCCATGTCAAGGTGGCCAAGGACTGGCAGCGCGACCCGAAACAGCTGGTCAAACTGGGCTTCTGATCCACTAGAAGAACGTTCACAGGAGCGCTGCAGGCAGGATTTCCAGACTGGACCACTAAAATGGACCGGATTTCGTATTTAGAGGAAGGTTCACCACGTGGGTCGAGGCCGCGACAGACGCGACAACGAGGCTGATTTGTCAGCCGAACCGGGACCGGTATCCCGCCACGCGGACAGCCATGATGTGGGTGCCGCGCGGCACCTGGGCCCGCTGCGTGGGATGCCGCTGTGGCTCAAAGCCCTCACAGGTGTGGTGGCGTTGGTCCTGGTGGCCGGGATCGTCTTTGCGGGATTCTGGTTCTTCCGGCTCCAGGGCAACATCTCCAAGGCGCCGCTGAATGCGGGCGGCGAAAGCACCGAGTCCCCCGGAAATGATGCCAAGGGCCGGCTGCAGATCCTGATTCTGGGCTCGGACACACGGGATGGAAAAAACTCGGAATACGGCGGCGCCGACGATTCCACCGGCTATGGCAAGTCGGATGTGATGATGCTGATGGATATTTCTGAGGACAACAAGCGCGTCAACGTCATCAGCTTTCCGCGCGACCTCCTGGTTGACATTCCCGATTGCAAGGACAGGAAGACCGGCAAGGACTACCCCGCCCGCACCGGCGTGATGATCAATGAAGCCATGAGCGAGGCCGGGATCGGCTGCGCCGTGGACACCGTCAACAAGCTCACCGGCATGCAGGTGGACCACTTCATGATGGCCGACTTCAACGCTGTGAAGGAACTTTCCAACGCGGTGGGTGGAGTGGAAGTCTGCATCAGCGACGCCGTTTACGATCCTGATTCCCGGCTGCGGCTGCCCGCCGGAACATCATCCGTTCAGGGCGAGATGGCGCTTGCCTTCCTCCGCGCCCGCCATGCCTTTGCCGACGGCGGCGACCTGGGCCGCATCAAGGCGCAGCAGGGTTTCCTCTCGTCGCTGACCCGCAAGATCAAGTACGATGGAACGCTGTCCGACCCCGCCAAGATGCTGAAGATCGCGGATGTCGTCACCCAGAACCTGACAGTGGATGACGGATTGGCCTCGGTCCCCACGCTGCTGACGATCGGCAACCGGCTCAAGGACATTGATATCGGCAAGGTCGCGTTTGTGGCCGTACCCACCGCGCCGGCGCCCATCGATCCCAACCGGCTGGTCATCGCCGAGCCTGCGGGCGCACAGTTGTTTTCGGCAATGCGGAAGAACGTGGACCTGACGGACCCCACAGCCCCTGCCACGCCGTCACCCACTGAGACGGCAACGCCCTCTCCTGCCCCCACCGAAACTGCCCCGCCGGTGCCGCCCTACAACAAGGCCATCCAGCCCGTAGCCGTTGCCAACGGAAGCGGCGTGAACGGCCGTGCCCAGGAACTTGTGCAGGCGTTGGTGGCGGGCGGCTTCACCCAGACAGGCCAGTTCCTTGCCCAGCCTGTGGCCAAGACAGCGGTGTATTACGGCAACGGCTTCGAGGACGTGGCAGCCGATGTCGCCACGTTGCTGGGCATTCCTGCCACCCTCATGATTCCGGCTCCCGCTGTCTCGGGCGTGCAGGTATATGTGGGCAGCGATTTCCCTTCCGGCACCGCCTATGAAGCAGGGGGCAGTCCTGCGGCCGCCTTGCCCCAGGACATCGTCAACCAGACCGCCGGGGACAAGGTCTGCCAGCAGGCCAACCCCGAACTGATCGTTCGGCAGTAGCGGCGTTCAGGACGGCTGCAGCCGCAACCGCAGGCAACAAAAATGGGGCCCCGCCGGCAATGGCGGGGCCCCATCCCGGTTGTGGAACTACCAGATACTGACCCGCTCGGCCGGCGGCATCCACATGCCGTCCTCTGCCGTAACCTCGAACGCTTCGTGGAACGGATCCAGGTTCCTGGCGATGGCATTGGTGCGGAACTCGTTGGGGGAGTGGGGATCGGTGGCAAGGCGCCGGATGGCCTCTTCCTGCCGGATGACCTGCCGCCAGCCTGCCGCCCAGGATGCAAAGAAGCGCTGCTCACCGGTCAGCCCGTCCAGGACCTCCGGTTCCTTGCCGTCCAGGCTGATCTGGTAGGCCTTGTAGGCGATGGTCAGGCCTGCCAGGTCTCCGATGTTTTCGCCGAGCGTCAGGCGGCCATTAACGTGGTGTCCGGGCGCGGCGGTGGGGGAGAGCGCGTCGAACTGGGCCACGAGCCGCGCCGTCAACGCCTCAAAGGCCTGGCGGTCCTGGTCCGTCCACCAATTGCGGAGGGCTCCGCCGCCGTCGAACTGTGAGCCCTGGTCATCGAAGCCATGGCCAATCTCGTGGCCAATGACCGCACCGATGCCGCCGTAGTTGACGGCGTCGTCGGCGTCGGCGGTAAAGAACGGCGGCTGCAAAATGGCCGCAGGGAACACAATTTCGTTCATCATCGGGTGGTAGTACGCGTTCACCGTCTGCGGCGTCATCAGCCACTTGTTCCGGTCCACCGGTTTGCCCACCTCGTCCAGGTGCCTGTCGACGTCGGCATTGTGGGCGCGTTCCACGTTCCCCAGGAGATCCTGCGGATCGATCTCCACGGCTGAATAATCGATCCACTCGTCCGGGTAGCCGATCTTGGCCCGGAAAGCCTCCAGCTTGCGGAGGGCCTCGGCCTTGGTGTCCCCGCCCATCCAGCCCACGTCGTTGATGCTGCGGCGGTAGGCCTCAATAAGGTTGTCCACCAGGGTCTGCATCCGTGCCTTGTGGGATTCGGGGAAATGGCGTGCCACGTAGATCTGGCCAACGGCTTCACCCAGTGCGGCTTCGACGACGGCAACACCGCGCTTCCACCGGTCCTTGTTGCGGGGCGTGCCGCTGATCGTGGTGCCGTAGAAGGCGAAATTGGCGTCCACGAACGCTGATGACAGGTAGGGCGCCGCTGCACTGATAACGCGCATAGCGAGCCACTCCTGCCAGGTTGCCACCGGAACTTCGTCCAGGAGCCGGGCTGCACCCGTGAAGAAGTCGGGGGTGCTCACCACGATTTCCGTACGCTTGTCCTCGTCGATTCCCGCAGCTTCGAACCACGTGGCCAGGAGGGGGAACAGCGCGCCGGCTTCATCCGCCGTCTTCAGGTTGTAGGTCTTCTGTGGATCCCGGAGGGTGACGTTGTCCCAGTGATGGGACGCGAGCTTGGTCTCCAGTCCGATAACCCGCGCCGCCGCACCACGGGGATCGGCTACCCCCGCCAATTCGAACATCTTCTCCACGTGCGCCGTGTAGGCCGAAACAATGGGGGCAAACTTGTCTTCCCGGTAGTAGGACTCATCGGGAAGGCCCAGGCCGCCTTGCCCGGTGTACAGCAGGACCCGGTCGGGGTTTCCCGCATCGGGGGCGGGGTAGATGTAGAAGAGACCGCCTACATCCGCCCGGAACAACCGGCCGGCCAATGCGATGAGTTCCGATACCGAGCCGGTGCCGAACACGTCGCCGAGCCGCGCGCGGATTGGCTCCATGCCCTTGCCTTCGACCGTGTCTTCGTCCATGAAGCTGTTGTAGAGGCCGCCGATCTTCCGTTCGATCCCGCTGGCGTCAGCCTTTTTGGCTGCAGCTTCCTCGATGATGTCCCGGACAGCGATCTCGGATCCGTCGCGGAGAGCTGTAAAGGTTCCCTCCAGGGGCCGATCGTCGGGAATCTCCGTGGCTTTCAGCCAGGCGCCGTTGACATGCTGGTAGAGGTCATCCTGCGGCCGGACTGTGTGATCAATGGTGGACAGATCGATCCCCGAAATGGGCACTGCAACTCCTTTTGCTGGGACGCCTGCGTCCGGCTAAACACCGGAGACGTCTGCATGCTGGACTTTACGGACGGTAGTGCCCTTTCATCTTACGCACCCGTGTTACCCTCAAAGAGTGCGTGCAGAGCTCCTTCTCCTTAGCTGCCGCGGCGAGGCCACAGACGCTATCTAGCGCACGGCCCACCCTCGCTGCGGAGTTTGTGTTGCCCGGCCACCCTTTCACTGAAGATCGATAGAAAAGGCCACGAACATCATGCGAAACGCACAAAAGCCCTCAGGAATGCCTGCCCACCGGTACACGCCGTTCCAGGACCAGATCAAGGTCGAGCTGCCGGACCGCACCTGGCCTGACAAGGTCATCACCAAGGCCCCGCGCTGGTGCGCGGTTGACCTGCGGGACGGCAACCAGGCCCTGATCGACCCCATGAGCCCGGCCCGCAAAATGAAGATGTTCGACCTGCTGGTCCGTATGGGCTACAAGGAGATCGAGGTCGGTTTCCCGTCGGCTTCCCAGACGGACTTCGACTTCGTCCGCCAGCTCATCGAGGGCAACCACATCCCGGACGACGTCACCATCCAGGTCCTGACGCAGGCACGGGAACACCTGATCGAACGGACCTACGAGTCCCTGGTGGGTGCCAAGCAGGCCATCGTCCACCTCTACAACTCCACGTCCGTGCTGCAGCGGCGCGTGGTCTTCAACCAGGATGAGGACGGAATCCTGGACATCGCGCTCCAGGGTGCCCGGCTGTGCAGGAAGTACGAGGAAACGCTCGCCGATACGCACGTGACGTACGAGTACTCCCCGGAGTCCTTCACCGGTACCGAGCTCGAGTACGCCGTCCGGGTCTGCAATGCGGTGGCCGATGTATTCGAGGCTTCCGCCGACCGCCAGGTCATCATCAACCTGCCCGCCACGGTGGAAATGGCCACCCCCAACGTCTATGCCGATTCCATCGAGTGGATGAGCCGGCACCTGCACCCGCGCGAGGGCATCATCCTGTCCCTGCACCCCCACAACGACCGGGGAACGGGCGTCGCCGCCGCCGAGCTGGGCTACATGGCCGGCGCCGACCGCATCGAGGGCTGCCTCTTCGGCAACGGCGAACGCACCGGCAACGTGGACCTCGTGACCCTGGGCCTGAACCTGTTCGTCCAGGGCATCGACCCCATGATCGACTTCTCCAACATCGACGACGTCCGCCGCACCGTTGAATACTGCAACCAGCTGCCGGTCCCGGAACGTTCGCCGTATGGCGGCGACCTGGTGTTCACCGCCTTCTCGGGCTCCCACCAGGACGCCATCAAGAAGGGCTTCGAGGCGCTGGAGCGCGACGCTGCCGCAGCCGGCAAGCCCGTCGACGATTTCACCTGGCAGGTGCCGTACCTCCCCGTCGACCCCAAGGACCTGGGCCGCAGCTACGAGGCCGTGATCCGGGTCAACTCGCAGTCCGGCAAGGGCGGCGTGGCCTACCTGCTGAAGAACGAGCACAGCCTGGACCTGCCGCGCCGCGCCCAGATCGAATTCTCCGGCGTCATCCAGCGCCGCACCGACACCGTGGGCGGCGAAGTCAGCGGCGCGCAGCTCTGGCAGATCTTCCAGGACGAATACCTGCCCTCGGGCAAGGCTGACGGGCAGTGGGGACGCTACTCCCTGGGCGGGGTCAAGACTGAAACGGATGACGACGGCGGCATGACGCTCCACGCGTCGCTCACCATCGACGGCGCCCAGGTCAGCCGTACAGGCACCGGCAATGGTCCCATCGCGGCCCTGCTGAATATCCTGCACGAGGATGGCGTGGACGTCCGCGTCCTGGACTACAGCGAGCATGCACTGTCCGAAGGCGGCAATGCCATGGCTGCGGCGTACGTTGAATGCGCAGTGGGGGAGCGCGTGCTGTGGGGCGTGGGCATCGACGCCAACACCAGCATGTCGTCCCTCAAGGCCGTGATCTCAGCCGTCAACCGCGCCATCCGGGACGCCCAGGCCTGATACCTGCCGGTGGTGCCGCCGGTTCCAACCGGCGGCACCACCGCCGCCTGGCAGCGCACTGCCGGGCAGGATGGGAAGATAGAGCGTGGTCCAACAGTCTTTTGCTTCCCGGGCGTACCGGGACGACGCCGTGGTGCTGCGTACCCACAAGCTGGGCGAGGCGGACCGCATCATCACCCTGCTGACAAAGCATCATGGGCAGGTCCGCGCCGTCGCCAAGGGGGTGCGCCGCACCAGCAGCCGTTTCGGTGCCCGGCTCGAACCCTTCATGGTGGCCGACCTCCAGTTGGTATCCGGCCGGACGCTGGACATCGTCACCCAGGCCGTCGCAAAGGGTGCCTACGGCGGCAGCATCGCCGCGGACTACGGCAGGTACACGGTGGCCGCCGCCATGACCGAGACGGCGGAGAAACTCACGGACGTCGACGGCGAGGCCGGCACTGCACAGTACAACCTGCTGGTGGGGGCCCTCGCCGCACTGAGCCGTGACGAACATGCCGCCGGCCTCATCCTCGATTCCTATCTTCTGCGTGCCCTTGCCACGGGCGGGTGGGCGCCCAGTTTCACTGACTGCTCCCGCTGCGGCACGCCGGGTCCGCACAGTGCGTTCTCCGCGCCCCTGGGCGGCATGGTCTGTGCGCAGTGCCGCCCGCCCGGGTCGCCCGCCCCCGCCCCGGAGACCGTTACGCTGCTGGCAGCGCTGCTGACCGGGGACTGGCCGACGGCGGACGCTTCCTTGCCCCAGCAACGCAAGGAGGCAGCGGGCCTGGTGGCCGCGTACCTGCAGTGGCATTTGGAACGAGTACTGAAATCCCTCAAACATGTGGAGCGTAGCTGACAGTGGCCTTGGGAAAAAAGAACAACGCACGGCGACAACGCACACATCCCGTGACTGCGCCGTACCCGCACCCGTCCGGTGCGGTGGCGCCCTCAATTCCCGCTGAATTCATTCCGCGACACGTGGCCATCGTCATGGACGGTAACGGCCGGTGGGCCAACCAGCGTGGCCTGCCGAGGATCGAGGGGCACAAGGCGGGGGAGCCGGCCCTGCTCGACGTCATGGCCGGCGCCATTGAACTGGGTATCGAGTACGTCAGCGTATACGCGTTCTCCACCGAGAATTGGCGCAGGTCGCCTGAGGAAGTCCGCTTCCTGATGGGATTTAACAAGGATGTGCTGCGAAGGCAACGGAACCAGCTGGACGACTGGGGAGTGCGGGTGCGCTGGGCCGGGCGCCGGCCACGGTTGTGGGGTTCGGTCATTCGGGAACTGGAGGAGGCCGAAGAGTTCACGGCGGCCAACACCACCTGTAATTTGACCATGTGTGTTAATTACGGCGGCCGGGCCGAGATCACGGACGCGGTGTCCGCGATTGCGGCCGACGTGGCCGCCGGCAGGTTGAAGCCCGGCGCCATTACCGAACGGACAATACAGAAGTATCTTGACGAGCCCGACCTGCCTGATGTGGACCTTTTCCTCCGCAGCTCAGGGGAGCAGCGGCTGTCCAACTTCCTGCTCTGGCAGTCGGCCTATGCGGAGTTCGTTTTCATGGACACGCTCTGGCCGGATGTGGACCGGCGGACCCTCTGGGCTGCCGTCGAGGAATATGCCAGGCGGGACCGCCGGTACGGTGGCGCCGTGGATGCCGCTGCTGCTCCGGCCCCTGCGACAAACGACCAGGCGGGTCAGCCTCATCCATAGGCCCGCAACCAGCGGCCCAGCCGCCGGTAGGCATCGGCCCGGATGGGTTGGGGCGAGAGGAAGACGTCGTGCAGGGCCCCGTCGATCCGTTCCACGGTCACGGTGCGGCCCAGGGTGAGTGCCCGGGCACTGATGGTATTGACGTCGAGCACCGCGTCGGTGCGCCGCATTTCCTCTGACCAGAGGAGCCCGTTGGCACTGCCCTTGGAGAGCAGGACCAGAACCGGCGCCTCAATCTCCAGGCCGCGCGCCACCTTCGCCTGCCCGGCGAGGACCGCCCGCAGCCATCCGGCGCGCACCGGAAAGGCCATGCGGGGGCGGTAGCGCTCATCAAGCGGCCACTCGCCGTCGGCCGCACTGCTGATGGTCCGCCAATAGTGGCCGCGTTCCGGCAGCCGGAGGACCGCCTGGGGGCGGAAACGGGCCACTGGGCGCACCATGCTGGACGCGGCCCGCCGCACCAGTGAACTGCCGTGCATTTCCAGCCACGGACTGTTGAGGACCAGCAGCGAAACCGCCTCCGGATGGCGGGTGGTCCACAGCGCCGCCACCAGCCCGCCTGTGGAATGGCCCATCAGGACCAGTGGCCCGCGCGCGCCGGCCTCCCGGATAATGCGGAATGCTTCTTCGATTTCACCATCGTAGGCGGCCAGGTCGGCCACATATCCGCCGGGAGACTCCGGCCGGAGGCTTCGTCCATGGTTGTGCATGTCCAGCGCATAGAAGTCGTAGCCTGCCGAAGCCCAGAACAGCGCCAGGTCAACGTTGAAGAAGTAATCGCTCCAACCGTGCAGGAAGAGAACGGCCCGCCGGCCGCCACCGGAAGCGTCCCTGCCCGCGGATGGCCGGAGCCGTACCAGGGTAGCCGTCCGTTCAACCCCGTCAGGTCCCGCCGCCGCGAAGGAGTGCGATTCGAAGTCGCCGCCCAGGATGTCCTGCTGCCACTGCATGCCCTCATGCTAAACCGGCACGGGGGCCCGCGCCGGTCCGGTGCGGGGCTTCTTCGTTTTGGTATGGCGCGCCATGAGACGGGAAACTGGAGGCATGCGCGTTTATCCCACTTTCTTCAGGCTGGCCTTTTCATGGATGGACGCCGAGCGCGCCCACAAGATCGGATTCAGGGGGATCAGGCTCGCGCATGCTTCCGGAGCGGGGAGGGTCCTGCGGAAAATGACGTCGCCTGCGCCGTCGCTCCAGACCACCGCCTTCGGCGTCACTTTTCCCTCACCGTTCGGGCTTGCTGCCGGATTCGACAAGGAAGGGCACGGCATCGAGGCCCTCACCGAGCTTGGGTTCGGGCACATTGAAGTGGGCACCATCACCGGCCAGGCCCAGCCCGGAAACGAGAAGCCGCGGTTGTTCCGACTGGTCCAGGACCGCGCCGTCATCAACCGGATGGGATTCAACAACGACGGCGCCTCCGCCGTTGCGCCGCGGCTGAAGGCAGCGCGCGCCGCGCTACAGCGCCGGTACCCTGCAGTCCGGCCCGTCATCGGAGTCAATATCGGCAAAACCAAGGTGGTGGAGCTGGCCGATGCCGTGGACGACTACCTGGTGAGCGCCCGCAGCCTGGCACCTGCAGCCGATTACTTGGTGGTCAACGTCAGCTCACCCAATACGCCGGGCCTCCGGCTGCTCCAGGACGTTGAGACGCTCCGGCCGCTGCTGACCGCCGTTGGACAGGAAGCCAACCGGGCCGCGGGCCGGCACGTGCCTCTGCTGGTCAAGATCGCCCCGGACCTCAGCGATGAGGATATCGACGACGTCGCGCGCCTTGCCCTGGACCTGAAACTGGACGGCATCATCGCCACCAACACCACCATTGCCCGTTCGGGGCTGTCCTCGACGGCCGAAGAGGTGGCGAAATGCGGGGCCGGCGGCCTCTCCGGCGCTCCGCTGAAGGAGCGTTCCCTTGAGGTGCTGAAGAGGCTCAGGAGCGCCACCGGCGGCGGCCTGACCCTGGTCTCGGTTGGCGGCGTGGAGTCGGCCCGGGACGTGCAGGCAAGGCTCGACGCCGGTGCCACCCTGGTGCAGGGGTATACCGCGTTCCTCTATGAAGGACCGTTCTGGGCCGCGCGGATCAACAAGCAGTTGGCAAAGAACCGTCGCCCCTGAAAACGGCTGTTAAGCAGGCAAGCCCCGGCGGTATACCGCCGGGGCTTGCCTGCTTAAAGTCGGTGCCGGGTTCAGGCAGGGTACTGTCCGCGCTGGACCTGGGGCTTGGGCAGCCGCAGTTTCCGGAACTGCAGGGAGCGCATGGAGCCGTACCAGACCGTGCCCCGCTCCACCTCGCCGAACTTCTCCGCCAGACGCTTGCGGAGCTTGCGGGAGAGGATAAAGACGTCGACGAAGACTGCCAGGAACATGACCCAGAAAGCTCCCAGGACGTAGATCATCATGTCACTGGAGGCCGGGACCACCAGGGAAACCAGCACGAAGACCAGGGCGCCGAACATCAGGTACTCGCCAAGGTTGAAACGGGCGTCCACAAAGTCGCGGGCAAACCGCTTCTGCGGGCCCTTGTCGCGCAGCGGCAGGAATTTCTCGTCGCCGGTGTCCAGGGCGCGGCGCATTTTCAGCCGCTGTTCCTGGACGGCCTGGCGCTCGGCAGCCTTGGACGCCTTACGGTCCTCAGGCACCAGCGGGCGCTTGCGGGCAGCTTCCTGGGCCCTCCGGGTGGGGGTAGGCGCACCCTTGCCCACCGCACTGTTCTGCCTCGCTGCTGCTTCCGCTGCCTGCTGGTCTATTGTTTCCTGCGCCGTGGGCGCTTCTTTTCTACGTCCGAACACCTGAACAGAATACCTTGCAGCAGCCGGAGCGCTGCGTGCTACCGCATGTGCCCGGGCGGGCAGCGGAATGTGACGGGGGTAATGTTTTGGCCATGACTTCATCACCCGCGGCCACTCCGCACAGCACCACCGGCACAACAGGACCGGGCCCTGAGGTTACCGGCAGGACGGAAGATCTCCGTTCGGCGGTTGACCGTTCCTTCGACCAGACACTGGCACGGCTCAAGGAGCTCGTCGCCATCCCGGGCATCGCATGGCCGAGTTTCGACCGCACGCCCCTGGAGCGCAGTGCCGAGGCAGTCGCGGAGCTCCTCCGGGGCGCCGGGATCGAAGAAGTGCAGGTATTATCCGCCAACAAGGCTGACGGCACGCCCGGCGGCCCGGCCGTCGTCGCCCGCCGTCCTGCCGCTGAAGGACAACCAACCGTCCTCCTGTATGCGCACCATGACGTCCAGCCAGTGGGCGACGAGGCGCTGTGGGAAACAGAGCCTTTTGCCGCCGTCGAGAAGGACGGCCGCCTCTACGGGCGCGGCGCCGCTGACGACAAAGCCGGCATCATGGCCCACGTTGCGGCCTACACGGCTCTTTCGGAGGTCCTTGGCGGCTCCTTGGGACTGGGAATCACCTTCTTCATCGAAGGGGAGGAAGAAGCGGGGTCGCCCACGTTCCGGACATTCCTGGAGGCTAACCGCGAGCTGTTGCGGGCCGACGTCATTGTGGTCGCCGATTCCAGCAACTGGAAGGTCGGCGTTCCTGCCCTGACCACAAGCCTGAGGGGCCTGGTGGACGGAACGATTGAGGTGCAGGTCCTTGACCATGCGGTGCATTCCGGGATGTACGGGGGCCCGGTCCTGGATGCACCCACCCTCTTGTCCCGCCTGATTGCCACCCTCCACGACGCCGATGGCAATGTGGCCATCGAGGGCCTGGTGGCCAGCGACACAGTGACGGTCGACATGCCGGAGGCGGACTACCGTGCGGATGCATCCGTGCTCGACGGCGTCCGGCTGGCAGGAACGGGAAGCATCGCATCGCGGCTGTGGACCAAGCCGGCCTTGTCGATCATCGGCTTCGACGCACCCGCCGTACATGTCGCCTCAAACACCCTCATCCCGCGGGCGCGGGCAAAGTTCAGCCTTCGGCTGGCCCCGGGGCAGGTCCCCGCCGGGGCCATGGAGGCGGTCCGCCGGCACGTGGAAGCCAACGCCCCGTTCGGCGCAAAGGTCGTCTTCACCCCGGGGGAAGAGGGGAACCCGTTCCGGACCGACACCTCCTCCACAGCGGCAACGGTTGCCATGTGGGCCCTGGGCGAGGCGTGGGGAGTTCCTGCCGTTGAAACGGGGATCGGCGGTTCCATCCCCTTCATTGCCGACCTGACGGACGTATACCCAGGCGCGCAGATCCTGGTGACCGGCGTCGAGGACCCCGATTCGCGGGCGCACAGCGCCAACGAATCCCTGCACATTGGTGACTTCCGCAACGCCATCCTGGCCGAGGCCCTCATGCTCACGCGGCTGAACAGTGAAGGCCTTACGGCAGGCGGGTAGGGCTTCCGCAGCGCGAAGTCCAGGCAGCGGAATGCCAGGGAACAATCGGCGTGCTTTGACGGTTACGCCAAGAGTTAGAGCTACAGGACTGCCGCGCGTAGCATGTAGCTATAGCCCATACCGTATTTGTAGGGGCAGGCGCCGTTACGGCGACGCCGCCAGACCGTCCTAAGAAGGTAGGCCAATGAGCACCGCAACCAACGAAAACAGCACCGCCGCCACCAGCGTGGCCAGCGACGAACTGCCCGTTCACGAGGTCAACCTGACCGACGTCGCTGCAGGGAAGGTCCGCAGCCTCCTGGAGCAGGAAGGCCGCACCGACCTGCGCCTGCGCGTGGCCGTGCAGCCCGGCGGATGCTCGGGGCTGATTTACCAGCTCTACTTCGACGAACGGCTCCTTGATGGTGACGCTGTCCGCGACTACGACGGTGTCGAGGTTGTCGTCGACAAGATGAGCGTGCCGTACCTGAGCGGCGCCAGCATCGACTTCGAAGACACCATCTCGAAGCAGGGCTTCACCATCGACAATCCAAACGCCGGCGGGTCCTGCGCCTGCGGCGATTCATTCCACTAAGCCGGTTATTTCGCCTGATGTCCGCGCCGGGCTTCCTGCCGTCCAAAACGGCACGGGGGCTCGGCGCCGACATGTGGGCGAAACGCCCGGCGGAGCGGTAAGCTCTACACCGAGTAGTAAAACTTTTTTGTGCCCGGAGCGCCGATGGCTGCCCGGACAACAGCAACAAGTAGGAAGGGCCGTCTGTGAGTTCGCAGAACCGAACCGGCAGCCGACGCAAAACGATCACCACGATCTCAAGCTTGGCAATTGCCGGCGCGTTGGTTTTGACCGGATGTTCGCCAGAGGTAGAGAAAGGGTGGATGCCCACAGAACGTGGCACCACCAGCAACACCGACCGCATCATGGACCTCTGGGTCAACTCATGGATTGCTGCGCTCGTGGTGGGCACCATTACGTGGGGTCTGATCATCTGGTGCCTGATCGCCTACCGCCGCCGCAAGGGTACGGTTGGCTTCCCCCGGCAGACCAGCTTCAACCTTCCGCTGGAAGTCTTCTACCTCACCATCCCGATCTTCATGGTCCTGGTGTTCTTCTACTTCACTGACCGCGACCAGCAGGCGATCGATGACCGTTCCCAGCCGGCCGACGTCGTTGTTGACGTCCGCGGCAAGCAGTGGGCCTGGGACTTCAACTACAAGTCCGGCGACGTGATCCAGGAAGACGTCCACGAGGCCGGGGTCCAGGCCCACCTCACCGGCAACACCATTGACAAGGAACAGCTCCCCACCCTGTACCTGCCGGTTAATAAGTCCGTTGACCTTGAACTCAACGCCCGCGATGTTATCCACTCCTTCTGGGTTCCCGCCTTCCTGCAGAAGCGCGACATGATCCCCGGCAAGACCAACTACATCCGGTTCACCCCCACTAAAGAGGGCACCTACGACGGCAAGTGTGCCGAACTCTGCGGCGAGTACCACTCCGAAATGCTGTTCCGCGTCAAGGTGGTGTCGGAATCCGAATTCCAGGCCCACATGGACCAGCTCAAGGCTGAAGGCAACACCGGCCTGCTCGGCGTGGAGTACGACCGCAACCCGAACCTGAACGAAACCAAGTAAGGGGAGCGACGTGGCTACGTACACCCAATCCGCACCCACGGGGGTCCTGACGGCTCCCGTGGTACCAAAATCCAAGGGGCGCATCGTCGTCAACTGGATCACCTCCACCGACCACAAGACCATCGGGTACATGTACCTGATCGCGTCCTTCGTGTTCTTCTGCCTAGGCGGCGTCATGGCGCTGCTGATCCGCGCCGAGCTGTTCGAACCCGGCATGCAGATCCTGCAGACCAAGGAACAGTACAACCAGCTGTTCACCATGCACGGCACCATCATGCTGCTGATGTTCGCCACGCCGCTGTTCGCCGGGTTCGCCAACGTCATCATGCCGCTGCAGATCGGCGCCCCTGACGTGGCGTTCCCCCGCCTGAACGCGCTGGCTTTCTGGTTCTTCCTGTTCGGCTCCACCATCGCGGTGTCCGGGTTCATCACCCCGCAGGGCGCTGCCTCGTTCGGCTGGTTCGCCTACGCGCCGCTGTCCAACACCACCTTCACCCCCGGCATCGGTGGTGACCTGTGGGTCTTCGGCCTGGCGCTGTCCGGCTTCGGCACCATCCTCGGTGCGGTCAACTTCATCACCACGATCATCTGCATGCGCGCCCCGGGCATGACCATGTGGCGGATGCCCATCTTCACCTGGAACACCCTGATCACCGCCATCCTGGTGCTGATGGCGTTCCCGCCGCTGGCCGCTGCCCTGTTCGCGCTGGGTGCGGACCGCAAGTTCGGTGCCCACATCTTCGATCCGGAGAACGGCGGCGCCGTCCTCTGGCAGCACCTGTTCTGGTTCTTCGGCCACCCCGAGGTGTACATCATCGCGCTGCCGTTCTTCGGCATCGTGTCCGAGATCTTCCCGGTCTTCAGCCGCAAGCCGATCTTCGGCTACAAGGGCCTGGTCTACGCCACCATCGCCATTGCAGCCCTCTCGGTGACGGTGTGGGCGCACCACATGTACGTCACGGGCGCCGTCCTGCTGCCGTTCTTCTCGTTCATGACCATGCTCATCGCGGTGCCCACCGGCGTGAAGTTCTTCAACTGGATCGGCACCATGTGGCGGGGCTCGCTGACGTTCGAGACGCCCATGCTGTGGAGCATCGGCTTCATGATCACCTTCCTCTTCGGCGGCCTGACCGGCATCATCCTGGCCTCCCCGCCGCTGGACTTCCACGTCTCGGACTCCTACTTCGTGGTGGCCCACTTCCACTACGTGGTGTTCGGCACCGTGGTGTTCGCCATGTTCGCCGGGTTCTACTTCTGGTGGCCCAAGTGGACCGGCAAGATGCTCAACGAACGACTGGGCAAGATCCACTTCTGGCTCCTGTTCCTCGGTTTCCACGGCACCTTCCTGATCCAGCACTGGCTCGGCGTCGAGGGCATGCCCCGCCGCTACGCCGACTACCTGGTGGAGGACAACTTCACCTGGATGAACCAGTTCTCCACCGTGGCGTCGTTCGTCCTTGGTGCGTCCCTGATCCCGTTCTTCTGGAACGTCTACATCACCTGGCGCAATGCTGAGAAGGTCCAGGTTGATGATCCGTGGGGCTTTGGTGCTTCGCTGGAGTGGGCCACGTCCTGCCCGCCGCCGCGCCACAACTTCACGTCCCTGCCCCGGATCCGTTCGGAGCGTCCCGCCCTGGACCTGCACCACCCGGAACTGCGCCAGGTCCACACCGTTGAGTCGCCGGCACCCGCAGCATCGGTTCTCGGCAACGCCGACCAGAAGGACACCGCACAGTGAAAATCGAATCCTGGATCTTTGGCTCTGGAGTCTTCTTCTTCGTCCCTATCGCTGTGGTCTACGGTTTCCTGACCAACTGGGGTGAGTGGGTCGGCATCCTCGGCATCCTGCTCGTCGGTGGCCTCGCCGGCATGATCGGGGCTTACCTCGGTTTCACCGGCAAGCGGGTGGGCCTCCGTCCCGAGGACCGCAGCGACGCTGAAATCCACGAAGGTGCCGGCGAGCAGGGGCACTTCAGCCCCTGGAGCTGGTGGCCGCTGGTCCTGGGCATCGCCTGCGCCACCGGCTTCCTGGGCCTGGCAGTAGGTGCCTGGATCATCTTCATCGCCGGCGGCCTCGCCATCGTGGCCCTCGTTGGCTGGGTCTACGAGTACAGCCGCGGCGACCACGCACACTAGGTAAGCAAGAGAATAACGACGTCGGGCCCCACCAATCTGGTGGGGCCCGACGTCGTTATATGCCGTCCCAGGCCTTCTAGGCGGCCCCCTGCGACTCCAAGAGTTCGCGAAGCTGCCGGAGGGCCTCCTCAGCCTTCTCCCGCCCCAGGGCGCCTTCCAGCTCCACCTCCTTGATGGAAAGCTCCACTTCACATCCCTGTGGGAAGTCAGCTGCCATCACCTGAAGCAGCGAACGTGCATCCACCCTGCCGGCGCCGGCCTTGCTGATGGTGACCGCAAGGCCCGTGTCGGTGACGGCCCGGACGAATACCGCGGCAGATCGTGCATGCAGGCCCACCGGCGCTGCCACCACGGCCTTCATTGTTGGCAAAGGGACTCCTTTTCAAAAGACGGCCCCCACCGTCAAAGTACGAATTTCCAGACCAAATATAGCTGGAGGCCCGGCTGCTCCGCGAAAGGCTGCGGCGGTCGGGCAACTGGTCTAGACCGAACTAAAATTGAGGGGACACCCAACGGCAGGAGAACGATCATGGCAGCTGGCGCCGCCGCAATCACGGGGGAAATAGACCGCACCAGCGGAACGGCCATTTACGTCCAGCTTCGAGAAATCCTTCGTTCCTACATCGCACAGTCATGTCCGCCGGGCTCAGCCCTGCCATCGGAACGGGACCTGGCGGAGCGTTTCGGGCTGGCTCGAATGACGGTACGGCAGGCAATTGATGCCTTGGTGGGGGAGGAGGTCATCGAACGGGTGGTGGGCCTGGGGACATTCGTCCGCCGGCCAAAGCTTGACCTGCAGGTCAAGCTCACGTCCTACAGCGAAGAGATGCAGCGGCGCGGCATGGTTCCGGCCGCGAAGGTGCTCAGTTTCGAACAAATTGGCGCCAGCGCCTTCCTGGCCCGCGAGCTGCAGCTGGATGAGGGCACACCGCTGGTCCGTTTCCGCCGGCTGCTCCTCGCCGACGGGGAGCCCATGAGCGTGGACGAGAACTTCATCCCGGCGCATCGCGTTCCGGGCCTGCTCGACGGCGAACCGCCCACGTCGCTGTACAACGTCCTCAGCGAGCAGTACGGGCTGGTTATGGAGTGGGGCGAGGACATGATCGAGGCGACTGCGGCCTCACCCTCCACGGCCCGCCTGCTCAACGTTGAGGTGGGGGCGCCTTTGCTGAAGATCCAGCGGCACGCGTTTGTAGCCAGGGCAATGGTCGACTACTCGGTGTCCTACTACAGGGCAGACCGGTATAAGCTCTGGGTGCCGCTGCAGCGGCCGGGAGCCAGGCGGGCGCGCAACCACTAACCTGATCCGTCCACGGGCCGCTCCTCCACCGGCCACCAGGCGCACAGGTCCCTTTTTCGGGGAGTTGGGCTGAGCAATGGCGCAGAAACAGAAAAGGCCCGATCCATATGGATCGGGCCTTTCCCATTGCTCGAACTGGAGCCTAGTGCGTCAGGCTCCTGCTGCCTTCTGCCGCTTCAACAGCCTCGTGGCCGTGGCCATGTGCTGCCTCAAGCTCAGCAGGCGTAGCGGGAGCTACGCGGTCCTCAAAGAACCAGCGGGAGAGGAACGCGCGGCGCTTTTCCTTGCGGGTGACGACACCGTGCTCGTTGGGTACGGCCGGGAGGACCTGGGGCGACTCAAAGCCAACCAGCTTGTAGCGCTTGTACTCGTCAAGTGGAGCGTGCACCTCGATGAACTCGCCATGCGGGAGCCGCACGATGCGGCCCGTCTCACGGCCGTGAAGGGCAATTTCACGGTCCTTGCGCTGCAGCGCAAGGGCGACGCGCTTGGTCACGACGAACGCTATGACCGGGCCGATGAAGAACAGTGCGCGCAGCCAGTAGGTGACGTCATTCAGCGACACACCAAAGTGTGTTGCGATGAGGTCGGAACCGGCAGCGGCCCACATGACGCAGTACCAGACGAAGCCTGCCATGCCGATGGCGGTACGGGTGGGGGCGTTCCGGGGACGGTCCAGGACGTGGTGTTCACGGTCGTCCTTGGTGACCCAGCGCTCGATCCATGGGTACATGAACATGACGGTGAACAGGATTCCGGCCGGTACCAGGGCCGGCAGCAGGACGTTGAACGTGAAGACGTGTCCGAAGAACACCTGCTCAACGTGCCAGTCGCCGAAAGTACCCGGCATCAGACGCAGCGCGCCGTCAACAAAGCCGATGTACCAGTCAGGTTGGGTGCCTGCGGACACGGGGGAGGGGTCGTACGGGCCGTAGTTCCAGATCGGGTTGATGGTGAAGAATGCCGCCATCAAAGCGATCACACCGAACACGATGAAGAAGAATCCGCCGGCCTTGGCTGCGTAGACAGGACCGAGGGGGTAACCGACCACATTGTTGTCGTTGCGGCCGGGGCCGGGGTACTGCGTGTGCTTGTGGACGACAACCATGAACAGGTGCACCACGATCATCAGCAGGATCAGCGCCGGCACCAGCAGGATGTGCAGCATGTAGAGGCGGCTGATGATGGCCGTACCGGGGAACTCGCCACCGAACAGGAAGAACGAGATGTACGTTCCGATAACCGGGATGGACTTGATGACGCCGTCGATGATGCGCAGGCCGTTACCGGACAGCAGGTCGTCGGGGAGCGAGTAGCCTGTGAAGCCGGCAGCCATGGCCAGGATGAGCAGGACACCGCCCACAACCCAGTTCATCTCACGCGGACGCCGGAATGCACCGGTGAAGAACACCCTCAGCATGTGGACAGCGATCGATGCCACGAACAGCAGTGCTGCCCAGTGGTGCACCTGGCGCATGAAAAGTCCACCGCGGATGTCGAAGGAGATGTTCAGCGATGAGCTGTACGCCACCGACATCTCCACGCCCTTCAAGGGGACGTAGCCGCCGTCGTAGTGGGTCTCCGCCATTGAAGGATCGAAGAAGAAGGTCAGGAAGGTTCCCGACAGAAGCAGGATGACGAAGGAGTACAGCGCCACTTCACCGAACATGAACGACCAGTGGTCCGGGAAGACCTTGCGGCCGAACTCGCGGAGGATCCCGGAGCCGCCGACGCGTGCGTCGACGAAGTCGGTGATCCGTCCTGTCTTGGTTTTGGCGACGAAAGCCGGCTCAGCTGTTGATGCTGCGCTCATGCGAATCACGCTCCCAGTAACTTGGTCCTACGGGTTCATGGAAGTCGCTGGTAGCGACCAGGTAGCCCTCGTCGTCAACTGCGATGGGCAGCTGGGGGAGAGGACGGCTGGCGGGGCCGAAGATCACCTTGCACTCTTGAGTGAGGTCAAAGGTGGACTGGTGGCACGGGCACAGCAGGTGGTGCGTCTGCTGCTCGTACAAAGCAACGGGGCAACCAACGTGGGTGCAGATCTTCGAGTAGGCAACGATGCCGTTGTAGCCCCACTCTTCGCGGCCCGCGGACGGGTTCAGCGAGGCGGGATCAAGGCGCATGAGCAGCACAACGGACTTTGCCTTTTCGTTGAGCTTGCCTTCCTCGAGTTCGTTCAGGCCTTCCGGGATGACGTGGAAGGCAGAACCGATGGTGACGTCCGAGGCCTTGATGGGGGTTCCGTCAGGGTCACGGGTCAGGCGCTTGCGCTTTCCGTCCTGGGGCGCCCACATGGTGTGTGCGAGCTTGTCGTCCGGACGGGGTCCGAGGTCACCAAAGATGGCGACGGCGGGAAGCGGGGCAAGCGCCACAGCACCGAGCAGGGTGTTGCGGATCAGCGGCCGGCGCTTGATGCCGGTCTCTTCCACGATGTCATCGACGATGCGGACAGCGGCCTGGCGGTCCTCTTCGTAGCGGATCGCGTGGCGTTCTTCGGAGACTTCGTGGTCGGGCATCAGGGCCTTGGCCCAGTGCACGATGCCGGTACCGATACCCAGCATGGCGAAGGCAGTGCCTACGCCGAGCAGGGCGTTCTGGAGCCGGATGGTGGCGATGCTGGAGTCATCACCCAGATCAATGGCGAAGTACGCCACCAGGAAGATCAGGGTTCCAACAACAGAAATGCCAAATAGTAAGGCGACCTGCCGTTCTGCCCGCTTTGCGGCCTTCGGGTCCGTGTCAGCCAGGCGCAAACGATGCGGGGGAATTCCAGGATCCTGGAACTTCTCCACCTCATTCTGACCAGCCGTAGCTACGGTGCCCGAGTGGTTCGGACTGCCGTCACTATGGTTGCCCATAATTCGCCTCATCCTTCTCTCGTCCCGGCGTTTACCGGGTTAGTTTCTAATTTCAAGCTGCTGACTGGGCAGCAGAAGTTGTGTGTTTCCCGCGGGAAGTCAGGACGTCCTGGAGGTCAGCCAGATGGTGAAGGCGATGATGACGCCCAGGCCGGCAACCCATACGAACAGGCCTTCAGCAACGGGGCCGAGGGAGCCGAGGTCGGCGCCGCCCGGAGAACCGGTGGTTTCGATCTGCTTCAGGAAGGTGATGATGTCCTTCTTGCCCTCGGGGGTGATGTTGGCGTCATTGAACACGGGCATGTTCTGCGGGCCCGTGGCCATGGCTTCGTAGATGTGCTTGCCGGATACGTCCGCCAGGGCCGGTGCGAACTTGCCCCGGGTCAGTGCGCCACCGGCAGCGGCGGCGTTGTGGCACATGGCGCAGTTGGTCCGGAACAGCTCGCCACCGGCAGCAGCGTCGCCGCCACCGTTTGTCAGGTCCTCTTCAGGAATGGCCGGGCCGGCTCCAAGGGAAGCGACGTAGGCTGCAAGCTGGTGGGTCTGTTCATCGTTAAACTGGACCGGCTTCTTCAGGGCCTGGGGGCCGTTCATCTGCATCGGCATGCGGCCGGTGCCCACCTGGAAGTCGACAGCAGCGGCACCGACACCAACCAGCGAGGGGCCGTCCTTGGACCCACTGGCACCCATGCCGTGGCAGGTGGCGCAGTTGGCCGCGAAGAGCTTGCCGCCCTCTTCCGCGTCATTAGTGCTGAAGGTGGTGGTGGAAGCTTTGGCCTCGTTGACGGTGGTTGCCACGGCGTACAGCCCACCCGTGAGGAGGAGCCCCATCAGAAGCAGCGCTATGGCTGCAAGTGGGTGACGCCGCTTTTGTGAGAGTGCCTTCACGTGGTGGTTCCTTTATTCGATCCTGCGCCGGCTCCGGGAGCCGCTACCTGAAATTCTGCCTCTTGTAGAAAAAGAATCAAAGCTGGCTACTTGAGTACGTAGATGACCAGGAAGAGGCCGATCCACACAACGTCAACGAAGTGCCAGTAGTAAGAGGTGACGATCGCGGACGTTGCTTCAAAGTGTCCGAACTTCTTCGCCGCAAAGGACCGGCCCATGATGAGCAGGAAGGCGATCAGGCCGCCGATGACGTGGAGGCCGTGGAAGCCGGTGGTCATGTAGAAGGCAGAGCCGTAGGCGTTGGAGGAGAGCGAGACATGCTCGGAAACCAGCATCGCGTATTCGGTGGTCTGGCCGGCAACGAAGAACGCACCCATGATGAACGTCAGGGTGAACCATTCGTTCATTCCCCAACGGGCGAACGAAAGGGCACCCCCGGTACGCCGGGGCTGCAGTCGCTCTGCAGCGAAGACGCCCATCTGGCAAGTAAAGGAACTGGCCACAAGGACGATCGTGTTGACGAGCGCAAAGGGGAAGTTGAGCTTGGCTGTCTCTTCAGCCCACATCTCACCACTCGTGGAGCGGAGCGTGAAATACATGGCGAAGAGACCGGCGAAGAACATCAACTCGCTGGACAGCCACACAACGGTTCCGACAGAAACCATGTTGGGGCGGTTCAGCGTGGGGTGCGCCGGGGTACTGGGGGCATGGGTCGCAGATGTCACATAGACATTATGTCTGTAAAAGTCCGTGCTGCCCAACGCAAACCGCCTTTTCGGAGGACTTTTTCTACAAAGACGCGAAATTGCCCGGAAAAGTTCCGGCAGCCGTTCACATTGGTCAGCGCCTGCCATCGGTCGATAGCATCAGCAGGTGACTTCACAGGCAACTGCAGCGTCCGGCAACACCTGGCCCCGGCTGATTTCGGCACTGATTAAAGGCAATGACCTCACGGCGGAGAACACGTCCTGGGCCATGGATACCATCATGTCCGGCGAAGCCACGCCCGCCCAGATCGCCGGATTCCTGGTGGCCCTCAGCGCCAAGGGTGAAACCGTGGATGAGCTTTCGGGTTTGGTCGAAGCAATGCTTGCCCATGCCAATCCGGTGGAAATTTCCGGGGAGAAACTGGACATTGTTGGCACCGGAGGTGACCAACTTAACACCGTCAACATCTCAACCATGGCCGCCCTTGTCGCTGCCGGCGCCGGCGCGAAGGTGGTGAAGCACGGCAACCGGGCCGCGTCGTCGTCGTCCGGATCCGCGGACGTGCTCGAAGCGCTGGGCGTTCGTCTTGACCTCTCCATAGGCCAGGTGGCCCGGAACGCCGAACAGGCGGGCATCACATTCTGCTTTGCTCAGGTGTTCCACCCGTCATTCCGCCACACCGCTGTGCCCCGCCGCGAACTGGCCATCCCCACGGCATTCAATTTCCTGGGTCCGCTCACCAACCCTGCCAACGTGCAGGCGTCTGCCGTGGGCGTCGCCAATGCGCGGATGGCACCGCTGGTTGCAGGAGTCCTGGCGCGGCGGGGGAGCAGGGGACTGGTCTTCCGTGGCAATGACGGCCTGGATGAACTGACCACCACGGGTCCTTCCACCGTTTGGGAGATCCGTGACGGTGCCGTTGATGAGTTGCTGTTCTCCCCGCAGGACCTTGGCATAAGCCTGGCCACGGTCGAACAGCTTCGCGGCGGTGATGCAGCCGCGAACGCAGGCGTAGTCCGTGACGTGCTGGCCGGCAAGGAGGGCCCGGCCCGCGACGCAGTCCTGGTCAATGCAGCGGCCGGTCTGGTTGCCTTCGATCTTGAAGCAGAGGGCCCGTTCCTGGCGCGGATGCAAAGGGCCTTCGCACGGGCGGCCCAATCAATCGACTCCGGTGCCGCTGCCGCCGTCCTGGACCGTTGGGTCTCCCTGTCCCGCGCCTGATGCCGGGCGCCGGGTTACTGCTCGAAACCCAGGGAAAAGGCTGCGTCCAGGTCGTGCTGTGAGTATGCGCGGAATGCGATGTGGGTGGTTGTGTGGACGACGGCGGGAACTTTGGAGAGCCGGTCGGCGATGACGTCGGCCAGGTCCTCGTGCCGGTGTACCCGCGCAACCGCAATCAAATCCCACTCTCCGGTGACGGAGTAGACCTCGCTGATGCCTTCGATGGCGGAGATTTCCTCCGCGGTCTCGGGTATGCGGGCGGCGTCAGTCTTGATCAGAACAAATGCGGTAACCACGTTTGTACCCCTTTAATCAGTTCCGCCGCAGCAAGGCACGGCAGGTTTGTCTCTCCTGCCAGCCTATTACACGGGGGTCCCTTTCCCGGCAGGCACCTGCCGGTTGGCCCTCCGTTACCGGCTGCGGAGCCGGACGGCGGCGGCCAGCAGGAGCCGGTAGCCCACGAGGAAAACGGCCAGGGCCAGTGTGGCCACGATGACGAAGGGAAGGACTATCGTCTGCGCGGTAAGTGCCCGGAGGAGCATGCCGACGATCAGGCTGCCAAGCCATACGGGAACTCCGGTATGGAGGACCGACAAGGGACGGCGCCGGGCCCGGGAAGCGGCCCATCCCGCTGCTGCCCCTGCAAGGAAGGGCCAGGCTGTCAGCAGCACACCAAGGATGGGTTCCTCGCGGTGATGCGCGTCGCGGCCTATTGCGGCGAAGGCGAGAATCAGCACAACATCGGTCACTGCGGCTGCCAGCACCGTCTTTCCGGAAGCCGTTGCCGCCGCCTTCGTTTTCAAGGAACTCATGGTTTCGAGCTTAGCCGCCCGGGGACTTGGCCTGGCGCGGCTCAATAGGTACAAGGTGTGGGGGAGTGGTCGTCCTGGTCCTAAGGAGTCCGTGCTGCGATGCTTTGATGAGGTGAACGATGGAATGGGCAGGAGCTGTTTCACAGGACTTCCCCGTGGCGGTTACATAGGCAGTAGGGTCTCAGCAGGAAGCTGGGGTCAGCCCAGCCATATAGGAGGCGCAGTGAACAAGGCCTTGTGGATTTGCAGCCTGCTTGGTGCTGCCTTGGGGATCAGCTTGGGGCTCGCACTGTTCCATACGCCGTTTTGGGGCCTCGCGCTGGGACTTGGCATCGGTGCCGTGGTCGGGGCGTCAATGCAGCGGCGCCACTAGCCGGAAGCTGGGCTGAATAGCCAAAGCAGGGGCGCTGATATGTACTACTGGTAACGGTGCATATTCGATTCGGAACTATTCAGCGTCGGTCGACGGAAAGCGCTCCGGATGCTTAGGATCCCGTCCTTTTTCGCGCCAGTATTCGTCCCGCTGCCATAGCGAGAATCTGGTGACTTGGACGCAGAATACGACGGCGGCGATGCCGAAGAGAATGCTCCGAGTCCAGAACCACGGCTCCGAATCGACACCAACGAGACTTAGGACGGTGGAGATCAGCATGATGATCGTTACTGGAAGGAACCAGCGGAGGATGCGTTGAAGCCTCCGCTGCAGTTCTTCCTTTGTTGCCACCTTTGCCTCCATTAGTCGGGCTGCCTTCGGAGAGGCCCGGCCCCGTT
Source organism: Arthrobacter sp. SAFR-179 (assembly GCF_059414945.1). Classification (NCBI taxonomy): domain Bacteria; kingdom Bacillati; phylum Actinomycetota; class Actinomycetes; order Micrococcales; family Micrococcaceae; genus Arthrobacter; species Arthrobacter sp. SAFR-179. Next base: position 226,121 of record NZ_JBPFDM010000002.1, on the reverse strand, counting down.
CCCGATTCGAAGGTCTCCAAGGAGCGCTTATCGACCCATCCCGATGGTGTCAGTCATTATCCGCGTCGCCTGGATTCTTGGGTAGCGGGACCAGGGTTCGGCAGCCGCTGCGGAGTGTTTCTGGGTGACTTGGTAGCTGTAGCCGAGCATTTCGGCCACGAGCGGGGCTGGCACTTCCTTCACGAGGGCGCGGAGAGATGCATTGCGTGCGCCCAAGAGGTCGATGCCGATTTCCCGGAGACGTTCCATGAGCGTGTTGGGGTGGATGTGTTGCCCGGGCCGGTATCCGGGGAACAGCCATTCGCTGCCGGAGCTGCTGCCGGTCCGCATGTTGGGGCGTGCGGCCAGGTGTTCTGTGAGCAGTGAGGCGAACGGTTCGGGCACGGGCGCTGGATCTCCTTCCGCGAGTGACAGATGCGGGCGGATCAAAGGGCCCTTTCCGGCCTGATGCAGTCCAACTCTTGAGGACTGCATGGTGGACTCAAGAGTCGGCCCCAGTCGACCATTCTCACAGTGTTTGCGCAGGTCACAGGCATTTTTCTGCTTCAAGCGAGGCCATGCCGGTGGCAATGAGCGGAGGGAGGAGTGATCGTGCATCAGATGCAATAATCACGATTCTACTGGCATCCCTGCGGATTCGAGACCGGCGTATTTGTGGGCAGCAGCGCCCGGCGGAATGATGAGTCAGATCGAAGTGGGGATACGGTGTCCACTCCAAGGACCCCGGCTAACGTTCACCATAGATTTCCTGGCGTGAAAGCCCATACGGTGCAGAGAAGGCAGATGGCGCCCAACATCCAGGGAGCTATTTTTGCGCAATAGAGGGCAAATTTGGAGGCATCGTCTCGAAACGGGCTTCTTCCTCTCCTGCGGTAAAACCACAGCATTAAGATCCAGAAGACGAGCATGGCCCCGCTCAGGACTGCAAGAAAGACTTCGCCGACACTTGCCGTATCCGTGAAGTAAGTCATATCCCAAAAGGAGTCGCGTCCCACTCCTCCGTAGCTGGGCAGTAAACGCGCCATGTATCCCCAATTCTGGCGGTACGAGTGTTGCACTCATCGGTTTTGAAATGACCATACGCCCGGCGGCCGACGTCAGGAAGGTCGGTGTGGATTTTCAGCGGCGGTATCAGGGTTTGGTGCGCAGGTTGACGTAGCGTGACCAGGCGTCGCCTGCTGCGTCGGCGTGGAGGAAGGCTACTTGGTGGCTATAGCCAAGGGCGTCGGCGACCAGCGGCGGTGGTGAGGCTAAGAGGTGTTCGTCGAGGGCCGTGTTTCGTGCGCCCTGAAGATCGATGCCCAAGCTTCGGAGCCTATCCATGATGCCGTTTGGGTGAAGTGGTTGTCCGGCCCGGGTCCCCGGGAAGAGCCAAGGGCTTTGTGCGTCTGATCCTGTTCTAAGATTCGGACGGCCTTTAAGGTGCTCTCGAAGCAAGTCGGCGAAGGGTTCGGGAATGGGCACTGGGTGCGGGCCGAAGGTGATCCGCATGTTGCCGGTGCTTTCATTGGTTTCGATAGCGTCGGTCCGGAGTTTGGCGACCCGAACGAGCGGCTGGGCGTAGAGAAGCAGCAGGATGCCTGCGACTCGGTAGGGCATGGACTCGCTGGTGCCTGTAAGCAGTTCCCGGAGCCAGGCCACGCGCTGGTCCTGGGTGATCGCGGGGCGGGTCTTGGCTGTGTAGTGGCCCATGTCCACGCGGTGGTTCGTGCCGGTGTTCTTGATGAAGACGATGAAGGTGCGAATGGCTTTTCTGGTCGTGGGACCGGTTGCGAGCCAGGTTTCGATGTCTTGTTGGGTGCAGTTCGCCGCTGTCCGCTGGTGGGTTTCCCAGAGCCAGTCCAGAAACTTGATGGTTTCGGTGATCTCTTGCTTGGCGGAGTGGACCGGGGCTTGGGCGCTCTTCTCCGGTGTTGTGATGGACCGGATGCGCCGGAGGTGATGCCAGGTGGCGAACTGTGCGACGGGTTTGGCGACCTCCTCGGGCAAGTGGCGGAGCTTGTCGTCAATCCAGGTTTCGAACCGGGCCAGATACGGGTCTTGGTAGGGGAGGAGTCCGTGATGAATGAACAGGGCGCGCAGGTGATTGGCTTCGCGGTTCGCTGACTTAGCCGCGGCATCGAGTCCTTCGTGCGTCAGCGGAGTCTCCCCGCTCGATAGAGAGCCGAGGAGTGCTTGGACTTTGGGGGAGCGCTTCCACGTGATGATGCTTTCAGGCCGGTCTGCTTTGCAGAGGACATCAACGATTTTGCGGGCTGTTTCTGGGCCGGGGCCGGACGAGCCTGGCGACAGTAGTTCGTTGAGGTCCTCCCGGAGAGCGCAGCGGGCGCATATGCCGCGCCGGTAGAACTCGCCCTCCGTATTGCAACGGGTGCAGTGGAAGTCATGGAGGATGCCTGCGCAGGGTGCGCAGCGTGGCCCTCCGCTGATGTCCGGTGGCCCGGGTAGAAGTCTGTGCTGGCCGCACTCCGGGCAGGTTCCGTGGGTGCGGGTGGCGGTGGTGAAGCAGGGGCCGCAGATTCGGCCTTCGGGCCAGCTGGCGCGTGTTCGGCCGGCGGACCGGCCGCAGCGTGCGCAGGTTGCCGTTCCGGTGGTGCGGGGCCGGCCGCGGTTGGTGCTGCGGGGGCTGAGGCCTTGGGGTTTGTCAGTGATCATTGTCGATGATGCGCGCCCGTCGTGGTCTGACGGTGCGGTTCAGGTCGACGACGTTGGGGGCGCTGGTTCCGGTTTTGCGGGCGCGGGCGTCGGCGGCTGTGACGGTGATGAGGTCCTCGGGTCCGCAGGAGAAGATGTCGCAGATCGCGGCGATGACCTGCAGTGCGACGCGTTCGGGTTTCTGGTTGACGAGACGGTAGACCTGTGGCCGGGACAAGGTGATGCCGCGCTCGGCCAACAGGGGGATGAGGTCGGTTGTGTTGTGCAGTCCCCGTGCTGCCATGAGCTCGGAGAGCCGCCATTTGTATTCGACTTCGCGCCTCACCATTGACCTCGCATCTGCACGCCCAGGACCTCATCGATGGTGCGGTCCAGCGCCGCACGGAGAGTCGTGTTGCGGAAGTCGTCGCTGACGAACTGGTAGATCCCGGTGGTGGAGGCGTGTTCGTGGCCCATCTGATGTTGCACGAATCTAGGATCCCATCCGTCCTCAAGCAGGTGCGTTGCATAGGAGCGCCGGAGTGAATGCAGGTCCAGGCCATCCATTGGCAGGCCCAGCTCGTTGAGGTAGCGCCGGAGCCGGCGCAGCAGGGTGGATTCACAGATTAGGCCGCCGCGTTCGCTGGGGAACAGGTCCAGGGTGTCGAGCGGGCCTCGTCCGTTGGCGAGCCAGTCTTCGAGAACGCCGGCGGTCCAGTCGAAGACCGTCAGGACGCTGCGGGGTTTGTGGGGGGAGCCCTTGCGTGATTTGCCGAACCGGACCTTGCAGACGCCTGCCTTGCCGAACCTTCGTGCTTGGGGATTGGCGGCAAAGTCGATGGTTTGCAGGTGCCGGAGCTCGTTGAATCTGAGCCCGTACGAGTAGGCGATTTTCAGCATGACGGCGTCCCGGTAGGCTGCCTGCCAGCCTTTCTTGCCTGAGGCGGCGATGAGTTCGACCTGGTCGTCGGCGTGATCGAACAGCATCTGCAGTTCCGTCTTTGTGAACGGCCGCTTGGAGGCGCGTCCTTCGTACTCCTGTGTGTGGGAGGCGGTGTTCCAGTCAAAGAAGACCTGGGACGGGTGTGTGCCGAAGCGCTGTTCGCAGACCTGGTCCCAGCCGTAGTCGGGGTTCGACACGTATGACGTGAACCGGCGGAGCGTGGACTGGTAACCGCGGACGGTGGAGTGCTTCAGCTGGTGGATCGAGCGGAGGTCACCGAAATACTCCTCGACATGCTCCGGTGCCCAGTTCCAGGGGAACTCGTTCACGTGGCTGACGAACCTGCGGACACTTGCGATTCCCTTGTCGATCGTGTCGAACTGGAGGTTCCTGGAGAGCTGCTGGTTGCGCCACCCGGTCAGCATGTCCTCAAGCGTCTGTTCCTCGGGATGCAGCAGCTGAACAGCACTCAGCTGCAGCACACGCCCGGACGCGTCGACCGCCATTTTCGCCCCACAGTTCCATCGAAGTTTGCGCTCAAATCCTGAATCAATGATTCATTAAATGCATCATCGGCACAAAACCTCAGGTCAGACGCTTGTTACAACCGCTTCGAGGGTCGATATTGCACCCGCCAGGCAGCGCCTGGCCAGCGGCGCATTAACGCTGTCAGGCCGCAAATTCCGCGGAATCTCAAGGAAGTGAGAGAACTCCTTGCGGATCGGGGGGATCGGGATGATTGATTCATCTGATGCAATACGCAGATTATTACTTGACATAATGTAGATTATCGGCGCTTTGGAGCGGCCTGGGGTTGGGGTCGCATCCAGCCGCCTGGTGACCGGGAAACGCCCCCGCAAAAGCGCTGGTCAAAGCCGCAACCCCATTGTCTTTGTTCTGGCGCCCGTCAAGAATGAACCAATGACGGTCTATGTGCGCTCACTTGAAACTGCAGTTCCGGGGACAAAGCTCGTCCAGTCCGAAGCCCGTGATGTGTTTGCGGCCCAGCCGGGACTGACCCGTTTGGGTTCACGGCTGGTCAATACCTGTTTTGACGGTGCAGCAATCGAGACAAGGTTCACCGCCGTGCAGGAACTCACCAACACGTCCCGCTCGGAAAACCCGCAGTTCTACGACCAGGAAACCGGGCTGCTGCTGAACCCCAGCACCAAAGTGCGCAACGATATCTTTGCCAGCGAGGCCACCAAGCTGTTCGTGGAGGCCGCCCGCGCTGCCCTGCGGGCAGCCCCGGAACTCGATTTACTTGACATAACTCACCTCGTGACAGTCTCCTGCACCGGTTTCTTCAATCCTGGCCCCGACTACAAGCTGGTCCGCGAACTCGGCCTCAACCCCGCAGTCCAGCGCTACCACCTGGGCTTCATGGGCTGCTACGCGGCCTTTCCAGCGCTGCGTGCGGCGAAACTCTTTTGCGAGGCTGACCCCAACGCCGTCGTCCTGGTTGTCTGCGCCGAACTGTGCTCCCTCCATGTCCGCACCTCCAACGACCCGGACACCATCATGGGCTCGGCGCTGTTCGCCGACGGTGCCGCCGCCGCCGTCGTGACTGCGCGCCAAGGTGCGGAAGAAACCGCGCTGATGAAACTGGACCACTTCGAGACGGTCCTGACGCCTGTCGGTGAGGATTCCATGGCATGGAACATCGGCGACAACGGCTTCGAGATGATTCTCGGAAACTACGTTCCCCACATTATCGATGACCACATTGTCGGCGCCCTGGAGCCCCTTCTCGAAACGGAACCGGAACTGGCGGCGCTCCCCTACACGGCAATCCCCCACTGGGCCATCCATCCCGGCGGCCGCAGCATCCTGGACAAGGTGCAGTCGAGGCTTGGCCTCAGCGACGTCCAGCTGGTCCCCGCACGGGAGATCCTCCGCAACTACGGCAACATGAGCAGCGCCACGGTCCTTTTCGTCCTCAAGCACATCCTGGAGCAACCCTTGCAGGAGGGACCTGCCGGGGACGAACGCATCTGTTCCATGGCCTTTGGCCCGGGCCTGACGGTGGAAACCGGCCTGTTCACCAAGCTCCGGCAGGCAACAGGCGGCCAGGAGGACAAGGCGACCGAGGGTGACCTGACGGTGTTCCAAAGCCGGACTGCCGCCGAAGCGCCCGTAGCCTGAGGCAGGCTCCGCCGAATGGGATTCCTGCTGCGCCAACGCGCCACGACGGACATCGAGCAGATGGACCGCCCTGACTGCGATGCCCGCCTCCTGGACAACACTTACCGGCAGTTTGGTGTCATCAACCGGGTGCTGTCCGGCTGGCGGAAACTGTACGCTAAGGAGCTTCGACCCATGATTACGCCCGTCCACCACCCGTTGACGGTGCTGGACGTCGGATCCGGCGGCGGTGACCTGGCCGTAATGCTGGCCCGCTGGGCGGCGCGGGACGGGAAGGCGATGCACATCACGGGCATCGATCCCGATCTCCGCGCAGACCGTTTCGCCGGGCAGCGCCCCTCCATGGCCGGCGTCGAGTTCCGCAAGGCGCACAGTAATGACCTGGTCAGCGAAGGTGCCCGGTTCGACGTCGTCATCTCCAACCACGTGCTGCACCATCTGACACCGGAGGAGCTCCGGAAACTCCTGGCGGACTCGGAAATCCTGGCAACCGGGAAGGTACTGCACAACGACCTGGTCCGCAGCCCGGCCGCATTTACCCTCTTCAGCGTGGCCGCCCTGCCGTTCCGGCAGTCCTTCATCCGGGAGGACGGCCTCACCTCCATCCGGCGCAGCTACAGGCCAGCCGAGTTGGCGGCCGCCGCTCCCCCGGGCTGGTCCGTAGAGCGTTCGTCGGCCTTCCATCAGGTCCTCACCTACCGGCGGGGCTGACGTGGACGCCGATGTCCTGATCGCCGGGGGCGGGCCCGTGGGCCTGTACCTGGCTGCCGCGCTCCTGCAGGAAGGCGTAAAGGTCAAGGTTCTTGAACAGCGGACGTCACGGAACCGGCATACCCGCGCCATCGGCATCCATCCTCCGGCGTTGGAGGCACTGGCCGGGATCCAGGTTGCGTCCGGCCTGGTCCAGGAAGGCGTCCGCATCAGGACGGGCATGGCGGTCAGCGGCGGGAGAACGGTGGGAACCATGGCGTTCGACGCCGTATCGAACCACTATCCCTTCGTCCTGGCGCTGCCACAGTTCAGGACCGAGGAACTCCTGGAGGACCGTGTCCGCGCCCTGGATCCCGGGGCGCTGATCAGGGGTGCCAGTGTCACCGGAGCCAGGGACGACGGCGACAAGGTCACCATCACGGTCCGGTCCAGCCCGGGTGCCACGATCCCAAGCAGCCACGGCAGCAGCGCCACCGCCGCCTTGCTGGTGGCGGCAGATGGAGCCCGGTCACTGCTTCGCGGCGCGCTGGGCGTCCCAGTGGACCGCAAGGCGTACCCCGACCACTACCTCATGGGGGATTTCGACGACGACAGCGGCTACGGTGACAAGGCCGTCCTGTTCCTCGAACCGGAAGGGATCGTCGAGTCCTTTCCATTGCCCGGCCGGGTGCGCCGGTGGGTGGTGCGGCTGGACCGGCCGGCCCAACCTGAAGCAAGTCCCCGGGAGCTGGCGGAACTGGTGCACGGCCGGACCGGCTTCCTGCCTGATTCGGCTACCAACTCCATGCTGAGCGCGTTCAGCGTCCGGGCGGTGACGGCCCGGCGGATGGTGACCGGGCGGACTGTGCTGCTGGGGGATGCGGCCCATGAGATCAGCCCCATTGGGGGGCAGGGCATGAACCTTGGCTGGCTTGACGCTGCGGAGCTGGTCCCTGTGATGTGTGCCGCGCTGGCGGGCGAATCCACGGGAACGAGGGTCCGGGAGTTCGAGAAGAGCCGGCGCCGGGCTGCGGCCGCATCCCGCCGGCAGGCCGAAATCAACATGATGCTGGGCAGGCCGCTGCCCCGGCCGCTCCTTCGGGTCCGCACTGCCGCGATCGGCGCGGCCGCTGCCGTCCCCAGGGTGAACCAGTGGGCGGCCAGGCGCTTCACCATGCAACAGATGGCTCACTAACCTGACGTCCGGACCCGCAGTTGCAGGGCTACCGGTAATAGCAGTCGTAACTGTCCTGGCTCACGATGGCACCGTCACGCACCTCGAACACCGAGGACGTCCTGGCCCGGAGGGTTTCGCCGCGGTCCCAGTACCGCAGATCCATCAGCACCGTCGCCGACCAGTCTGCTTCCACCACCACCCGGCCTCCCTCACAGGTGGTCCGCCGGATGATGAACTGCTGGTCCTTCACCACCTCGCGGCTTTGGTCTGCACCGGCAAGCACTCCCGCCAGCGTCCGGGTGGAACCTTCGGGAGCCAGGAGGTGCGGAGCCTCCGTCAACACGAACGATTCCGACAGGAACGGCCGGATATCCTCCGCTCCGCCGCCCGCCTCAAGGACCCGGATGAATTCCAGGACGTGGTCCAGCGGGGAAACCGGCGGGAAAGAGTCATCAGCCATGCAGTCGACCCTAGCTCAAGGGTCCTGAACCTGTCCGCCAGTAGGCTGTCCCCATGACCCAGACTGTTCCCCCAACAACCGCCGGCACCGGCGAAATCCGTCAGATTGTTGAGCGCATCCTGTCCGCCGGGTCCCTCCCGCCCATTGTCCAGGCCGGGCACCCCGCGCTCCGCCGGCGTGCCGCCGCGTTCGACGGCCAGCTCTCCGCCAACGAATTGGAACGACTGATCGGGGTCATGCGGCAGGTCATGCATGAGGCCCCTGGGGTGGGCCTGGCCGCCCCGCAACTGGGCATCCCCCTGCAGCTCGCCGTGCTGGAAGACCAGTTCGACGTCGATCCGGACGCCGCGGTGCTGCGGAACCGGAGCCCGCTGGAGTTCCTCGCCATCCTCAACCCCAGGTACACGCCGCTGGGTTCCGGACTTGCCTCGTTTTATGAGGGCTGCCTGTCCGTCAACGGGCTCCAGGCGGTGGTGGCGCGGCCGGACGCCGTGCTGCTGGAGTACCTGACGCCCGACGGCGCGGCGGAGCGGCGGGAGTTCTCGGGGTGGCAGGCACGGATCGTCCAGCACGAGACGGACCACCTCAACGGGATCCTGTACCTGGACCGCGCCCAGCTCCGGTCCCTGAGCAGCAATGCCGAATATGCAGCGCACTGGGCTGAAGCCGGCATCAGCAAGGCGCAGGAAGGGCTGGGTTTCGACGACGGACCGGCCGGCGTATCGCTCGGCTGACCTTCGCTGTTCCCCGGAGGCAGTGACAGCGGACAGGGAAGGGAAGCCCGGCCGCCCTAAAATGGTTCCCATGCCTTCCGCGGAACTCCCCCTCCTTTGCCCTGTCTGCTCACATCCGCTGGAACACCTCGCGGCAACGGCTGCCCGCCAGTCCTGCCTGCTTTGTCCAAACGGCCACAGTTTCGACGCCGCCCGGCAGGGCTATTTCAATCTCCTGGTGGGCAGGGGCAGCCCCTTCGAGCCGGACAGTGCCGCGATGGTGGCGTCACGCTTCAACTTCCTGGGGAACGGCACCTACCTTCCGCTGGCGCAGGCGGTGGCCGACGCCGTCGTGCCCAACCTGCCGCAGGAAGGTGCAGTGGTGCTGGACTCGGGGACCGGGACCGGACACTATCTGCGGCGGATCCTCGACGCCGCAGCGGCCAGTGGGCGGGAGGTGTCCCCAATCGGCCTGGACATCTCCAAGTTCGCCCTTCGCCGGGCTGCACGGCTCAATCCTGAAGCCCTGAACCTGGTCTGGGACATCTGGCAGCCGTTCCCGTTGGCGGAGAACTCGGTGGACGCCGTCACGGTAGTCTTCGCACCGCGGAATCCTGCCGAATTTGCCCGGGTCCTTCGTCCCCAGGGCGTGCTGGTGGTGGTGACACCACGGCCTGGACACCTTGGGGACATTGCCCGCATTACGGGGATGCTGGGTATCGAGGAGGGCAAGGACGAGCGCCTGGCCGGCGCGATGGTGGAACATTTCGAACTGGACGCCACCTTCGACGTCGACATCCCGCTGGAGCTGACCCGTACCGCCGCCGCAGACCTGGCCTTCATGGGACCGGCCGGACACCACCTGGACCTGGGACAGATTGCCGCCCGGCTCGAAGATTCCCGGGAGCCGGTAACAGCCGAGGCAAGGTTCCGGCTCTTCGTGTTCAGGCCCAGGCGCAATGCGGCCCCGTAACGACTTGGCCACTATCCCCCGGAGCCGGCGTGAACAGGCCCGCGGGGCAGGTCCGCGGACTACGATGAAAGGACAGTTGCTGGCGGGCCCGCGGATGCGGCTCCCCCGTGGCGAAGGGGGAAACAAGGATGTTCGATTGGCTTGGCGAAAACTGGTGGGCATTGTGGCTCACGGCTTTCCTGGCGTTTGCAGTGGTCGAGATGATCACCCTTGACTTGTTTTTCATCATGCTCGGCGGCGGATCGCTCGCCGCACTGGTCGCTGACTTCGCCGGCGCAGAACCCTGGCTGCAGGTGGTGATCTTCTGCGTCGTGTCCCTGCTCATGGTGGCCTTTGTCCGGCCCGTGGCTCTTGCCCACCTGAAGAAGGGACCGGCCGAGCAACGAACCAACGTGGACCGGCTCATCGGTGAGCCGGCCGTGGTGATGGAGGCCGTGACCTCCGACGGGGGCCTGGTGAAAATCGGCGGCGATATTTGGAGCGCCCGCTCCGCGGCCGGGATCCTTCCCGCGGGCCAGAAGGTGGTGGTGGCAGCCATCGATGGCGCAACAGCAGTGGTTTCGGTACCGCCGCCGGCGGTCACCGGTCCAGATACAGCCTGACAATTGGGGAACAAGGAGTTGTATGGAAAACGCAGGCGGAACCGCACTGGCCATCGTGCTGGTGGTTCTGATCGTCTTTGTCATCATAGTTTTGGTCCGGTCCGTCCGGATTATTCCGCAGGCCCGCGCCGGCGTCGTTGAACGGCTCGGCAAGTACCAGCGGACGCTCAACCCCGGACTGACGATCCTCATCCCGTTCGTGGACCGGCTGCTGCCGCTCCTGGACCTGCGTGAACAGGTGGTGTCCTTTCCGCCGCAGCCGGTCATCACCGAGGACAACCTGGTGGTCTCCATCGACACGGTGGTCTACTTCCAGGTCACGGACCCGCGGGCAGCCACCTACGAAATCGCCAACTACATCCAGGCCGTGGAGCAGCTCACCACCACTACCCTCCGCAACGTGGTGGGTGGACTGAACCTGGAGGAAGCCCTCACCTCCCGCGACCAGATCAACGGACAGCTCCGCGGGGTCCTCGATGAGGCGACGGGCCGTTGGGGCATCCGCGTCTCCCGGGTGGAACTGAAGGCCATCGATCCGCCGCACTCCATCCAGGATTCCATGGAGAAGCAGATGCGCGCCGAACGTGACCGCCGCGCAGCCATCCTCACCGCCGAAGGAACCAAGCAGTCAGCCATCCTCACCGCCGAGGGCCAGCGGCAGGCCGCCATCCTGAAGGCAGAGGGCGAGGCCAAGGCAGCCATCCTACGTGCGGATGGTGAGTCGCAGGCAATCCAGAAGGTCTTCGATGCCATCCACAAGGGCAACCCGGACCAGAAACTCCTGGCCTACCAGTACCTGCAGACCCTGCCCAAGTTGGCCGAGGGCTCGGCCAACAAACTATGGATCATCCCAAGTGAAGTTGGCGAAGCCCTGAAGGGTATCGGAAACGCCCTCGGCGGCGCGGGAGCGGAATCCCCCGCTGCAGGTGGGCTTTTCGATGATGTGCAAGGTGAGCGCAGCCAGCCCTAGGTAAGCAAAGAATGCCGGGAGGGTTCCGTGGGTCGCCATGGAACCCTCCCTGTTTTGGTGCGGGCGGGATAACGCGCGTATAATTGGGTATTTGTCCGGCAGGAGACTACCAGCTGGAACAACCAAGCTTCGCAATGCGTTGAATCTTATGAAGCAGCACAGGGCATACAGAAGTCCGGTGGTGCAACGTTGCCACCGGCCAACGTGGAGATTTCATCCGCGAACCGACCAGAGGGAGAAAACATGAGCGATCGCAGCCTGCGGGGCATGCGCCTTGGTGCGCAGAGCATGGAGACCGAGTCCGGCGTTGAGCCGGCTCCGCGCCAGCGGGTCGAGTACCGTTGCGCAGATGGCGAGCAGGTCTTCGTGACGTTCTCCTCCGAGGCGGAAATTCCTCCGGTGTGGGTCTCCAAGACCGGCAAGGAAGCGCTCCTGGTTGACGGTGAAAAGCCGGACACCAGCAATGACAAGGCAGTCCGCACCCACTGGGACATGCTGCTGGAACGCCGGTCGCTTCCTGAACTCGAACAGATCCTTGAGGACCGCCTGACCATCCTGCGCGAACGCCGTGGAGAGCGCCGCTCCGCATAAGGCCAGCCCAAAGAAGGGGGCGGCCCCGCACTGTTGTGCGGGGCCGCCCCCTTTTCTGTGTCCGCTTAAGGCCGTTTGGCCCGGCAGGGGCGGATTACGCCTGCTTGTTCTTCAGCTTCCCGGTCAGGGTGTTCCAGCGGGCTGCCAGTCCCCACCGGGTGACGTTGACCATTGCCTCGATCACGATGTTGCCGCTCATCTTTGAGGCGCCGAGTTCGCGCTCCACGAACGTGATGGGGCGTTCTTCGATGCGGAGCCCGAGTTTGGCCACGCGCCACGCCAGATCCACCTGGAAGCCGTAGCCCACCGAGTCGACCTGGTCCAGGTTGAGCTTTTCCAGGGTGGTCCTGCGGAATGCCCGGTAGCCGCCGGTGACGTCTTTGATCCGCAGGCCGAGCATCAGCCGGGCGTAGGTGCTGCCGACCCTTGAGATGGCCTGGCGGTACAGCGGCCAGTTAACCACGCTGCCGCCGGGAACCCAGCGCGAGCCCATGGCCAGGTCTGCGCCCTGATCCACGGCTTCGAGCAGTTGGGGAAGCTGTTCGGGCTGGTGTGAGCCGTCGGCGTCCATCTCCACCAGGACGTCGTAGCCGGCGTCCAGGCCCCACTTGAACCCGGCGATGTAGGCGGCGCCCAGGCCTTCCTTGCCCTTGCGGTGCAGGACGTGGACCTGGGAGTCCTCGGCGGCGAATCCGTCGGCAAGTTGGCCGGTGCCGTCGGGGCTGTTGTCATCAACCACCAGCACGTCCGACGCCGGAACGGCCTTCCGAAGGCGCTGGAGCGTCTTGGGCAGTGATTCCAGTTCGTTGTAGGTGGGAATGATCGTAAGGACGCGCACAAAGGGCCTTTCCTGGTGGAGGTGGTCGGAGCACCTGATGCCGGGCCGTGCCGGCGGCGGGCGCAACTACCCATTATAGGGCGGAGGGCTGCTGCGTCAGGAACGCAGGGCCGGGCTGGCGAAGAGTTCGGCGCCGTCTTTCACGGTTTGCAGGCATACCGGATCGGAACCCGTGTCCAGGGCCGGCAGCAGCGGGGTCCTGGCCCGCGGATCGGTGCTCCATGACTGCACCCTGCCATCAGCCACCTGGACCATCAATTCCTCCACCTCCCACACGGCGAAACTGGCCGGCGCCCCGGGAACAAGCTGTCCGGCCATGGGGTTGGTGTGGCGTGCGGCCCTCCAACCGGCACGGGTGTGGCCCAGGAAGGCTGCCCGAGCGGAAATGCGTTGCTCCGGGTTGTGGTGTTCCACGCAGGCGCGCACGCTGGACCAGGGACGGAGCGGCGTGACAGGGCTGTCGCTGCCGAAACAGACAGGAACACCCGCCGAGTAGAAAGCGGCGAAGGGGTTCATTGACCGGCTCCGCTCCCCCAACCTCCGCTCGTACAGGGCGCCGGCTCCGCCCCACGCTGCATCAAAGGACGGTTGGGCGCTGACGGTCACGGAGTAGTGCGCCAGCTTGGCCACAGCCGCGGCGTCAGCCATCTCCACATGCTCGAAGCGGTGGCCCGCGGCTCGCACCCGCTGCTCCCCAACTTCCTTGGCTGCCAGGTCCAGTGCCTCCAGCGCAGCGTCCAGCCCGGCATCCCCAATCACATGGAATCCGCCCTGAATCCCTGCCAGGGAACAGGCGGCAAGATGGGCTGCCGCCTGGTCGGCGCTGAGGTACAGGCTGCCGCATTCCTGGCCGGCATCGCTGTAGCCGGCGCGCAGCGCGGCTGTCCTGGAGCCGATCGATCCGTCGATGTTCAAGTCCCCTGCGAGCCCCCGAATGCCGGCGCCGAGCTGCTTAACGAGGGAACGGGCCTCCACCTCGGACGAGACCAGTTCGCCCCAGTACGGCAGCACCTCGGGAAAGCGCTGCACGCCCGGGCCCACCTCATTCCAGCCTGCGGCAAGCCGCACATCATCGGCGCCACCGATGTGCGGGGCCCCCATCTCGGCAACGGCGACATAGCCGTTGGCCGCAGCCTCCGCCAGGGCACGGGCCTGGTGCCGCTTCAACGCGTCCTGCGGCATCTGCCGAGTTGCCAGCCGGGCGGCGTGGTGGGCTGCCCGCATGACCCGAGCGCCGCCGTCGTACCCGTCCCTGCCGCGAAGCTCCGCGGACTGTACCAGCGACGTCGACACCAGAGCCGAGTGGACGTCCACCCTGGAAAGGTAGACCGGACGGCCCCCGGACGCCCGCTCCAGTTCCTCGGCGCTGGGCAGGGCGGGATCCGCCCACGTGGACTCGTCCCAGCCGTGGCCGAGCACGGGCCCTTCCCCGCCAGCGGACGCCACGGCATCCAGCAGCGCGCGGGCCGAGGTGGCCGTCCCCAGTTGCAGCGAGTCCAGCGCAATTCCGGTTTCGGTCAGGTGGATGTGGGAGTCCACGAAGCCCGGTGCAACCAGGGCGCCGCGGAGGTCGATGATCTCCATGGAACTGTCCGCAATGGAGGATGCGGCCTGCTCTGAGCCAACCCAGGCAACGGTGTCACCGTCCACCAGCATGGCGGTTGCGAAGGGATCTGCCGCCGTGTAAACCGAACCATTGCGGTACAGCACCGGCGCGGGACGGGGGGCGGCATTGGGGACGGGCGTGGCATCGGGGCGGGGCATGGCGGGGCAGTCTCCTGGGTGGGGGCACGCCGGCAGGAGCCGGCAGGGACAACGGGGCTAGAGGACAGAGGAATACGCCACGACGCCGCGGCGGATGAGGTTGATCGCCTCGGCGCACAGCCGTGCCAGCCGGGGGTCGAGGCCGGGGATTTTGGCAAGCTGGTCCAGAAGGTCCACCACCTGCTTCACCCAGCGGACAAAGTCGCCGGCCGCAAGATCAGTGCCGCTGAGGACATCCTGCAGGTGGCGCCCGCGGGCCCATTTATACAACGGCCACACAAGTCCCAGTTCAGGTTCGCCGGTCAACGGAAGCTTGTTCTCCTCCTCCACGTCCTCAAGGAAGGACCACTCCTTGACCACAATGTCCACGGAGGTCTCCAGCGAGACGCTGGGCATGCGCGGCCGCAGGCCCCGGTCTTCGCGTTTGGCCTGGTAGACCAGCACGCTGGCCAGCGCAGCAACCTCGGCGGCGTCGAGATCATTGAACGCGCCAAGCCGCAGCGACTGGGAGATCAAGAGGTCCTTCTCGCCATAGATCCTGCGGAGCCGCTGGCCGTCCGCACTGATGTTAAGCCTGCCGTCTCCCGCATCTTCCAGGTAGCCGTAAGCGGACAGTACATCGCAGACCCGGTCGAAGGTCTTGGCGATCGTGTTGGTCCTGCCCTGGATCTGGCGGACCAGGCCGTCCGTTTCGCGCCGGAGTTTCCACCAGCGCTCCGACCAGCGCGCGTGGTCTTCCCGTTCGCTGCACCCATGGCAGGGGTGGGCCTTCAGGGCCCGGCGCAGTTCCGCGATGCGCTTTTCCTGGTTGGGCAGGGCGGCGCCGCGGCCGAAGTCGTGGTTTCGGTTCTGGCCCGGGGCGGGCGGGCGGTTTTCCCGCAGTGCGTTCCGGACGGAGGAGGCGAGGTCCCTGCGGGATTTGGGCACCTTGGCGTTGAAGGATTTGGGGATCCGGATCCTGGTAACGGGCGCGATGGGACCTTCGAGATCGTCGGCGCCGATCCTTCGCAATTGGTTGTCCAGCGTCAGCACGGCCGGCCGCGGCTCGCGGCTGGTGTGGTCCGAGCTAAGGACGACGGCGGGCCCCGGGGCGCGGCCGCCGGGGACGTCGACCACATCGCCGGGCAGGAGGCGGGCCAGGGAGTCGTCGCAAAGGGATTTGCGGACGCGGGACTTGGTGCGGGAAGTGGCGTTCTCGGCGTCGGACAGTTCCCTGCGCAGCCGGGCGTACTCCGTGAAGTCACCAAGGTGGCAGGTCATGGATTTTGCGTAGCCGGCAAGGGACTCCTCGCGGCTCCGCACCTGGCGGGCCAGGCCCACCACTGACCGGTCCGCCTGGAACTGGGCAAAGGATGACTCCAGGATCTCCCGCGCCCTGGCCCGGCCGAACTGCGCCAGCAGGTTGATGCTCATGTTGTAGGTGGGGCG
Organism: Arthrobacter sp. SAFR-179; assembly: GCF_059414945.1. Lineage (NCBI taxonomy): Bacteria > Bacillati > Actinomycetota > Actinomycetes > Micrococcales > Micrococcaceae > Arthrobacter > Arthrobacter sp. SAFR-179. The sequence goes on along the minus strand of NZ_JBPFDM010000002.1, from coordinate 210,193 downwards.
GAAACTGGAGTTCAACGGGTAGGTGCGCCGGGATGCCAGCCCGGCAACGGCCGTCGGGTCGGTCCCAGGCTGCCACAGCACCACGGCATGGCCTTCAATGTCGATGCCACGCCGTCCGGCACGGCCGGTCAGCTGGGTATATTCACCGGCGGTGATGTCAACATGGGCTTCGCCATTGAACTTGTCCAGCTTTTCCAGCACCACCGAGCGGGCTGGCATGTTGACGCCGAGGGCGAGGGTTTCCGTGGCGAAGACAGCCTTGACCAGGCCATCGGCGAACAGTTTCTCAACCACCTCCTTGAAGGTGGGCAGCATTCCGGCATGGTGGGCGGCGAAACCGCGAAGCAGCCCGTCCCGCCAGGTCCAAAAGCCCAGGACGTCAAGGTCATCCGGCGGGATGTCCTGCCCCGCCTCGTCAACGCGCTGGGCAATGATCCGCTGCTCTTTCTCGGTGGTGAGCCAGAGTCCGGATGCAACACACTGGGCAACCGCTGCCTCACAGCCGGCGCGGGAAAAGATGAAGGTGATGGCAGGGAGCAGATCCATCCGGTCCAGGCTGGCGATCACCTGGGGCCGACTGGCGGGGCGCACCCCCGTCGGCTCTCCACCACGGGCCGGACGGTCGTTTCCGCGCCGGCCGCGCTGGCCCCTTCCCGCGGGTCCGGGCCTGCTGCGGAAGCTCTGCCGGCTCTCGCTCTGGGCCACCGTCAGCAGGTCGGGGTTCACCTCGAAACCGCGCCCGTTGCCGGCGTCGCGGGACTTGCCGGACGAGGACGGCTGCTGCTCGTCTTCCTCAACGGGCGGGGCGATCTCGTCGAAAGTGGTTTCCCCGGCAAACAGGTCCATGATCCGCCGGCCCACCATGACGTGCTGCCACAACGGAACCGGGCGGTGCTCGGAAACGATGATGTCGGTGTCACCGCGGACGGTGTCCAGCCAGGCGCCGAATTCCTCGGCATTGGAAACGGTGGCACTCAATGAGGCAACCTGGACCTCGCTGGGCAGGTGGATGATGACTTCCTCCCACACGGCCCCGCGGAACCGGTCGGCGAGGTAGTGGACCTCGTCCATGACCACGTAGCCAAGGTCGCCGAGCGTGGCCGAATCCGCGTAAAGCATGTTCCGGAGGACCTCGGTGGTCATGACCACCACCTGGGCATCTCCGTTGATGCTGGTGTCCCCGGTCAGGAGCCCTACATTGTCAACGCCGTATTTTTCGGCGAGTTCACTGAACTTCTGGTTGCTGAGCGCCTTGATGGGCGTGGTGTAGAAGGCCTTCAGGCCCCGCTGCAGCGCGAGGTAGATGGCGAACTCCCCCACGATGGTCTTCCCGGCGCCGGTGGGGGCAGCCACCAGGACACCCCTGCCCTCCTGCAGGGAACGGCATGCCTGCCGTTGAAAGTCATCAAGCTCGAAGTCCAGGGTTCGGATGAACGCCCCAAGGTAGGTGGCGGCCTCGGCCCGGCGTTCAGCGCTGGCACGGTATCTCTCGGCCGGCGACATTTCTTCAGGATCGATGGGGCCGGCGGAGAAGGGTCCGGTGGTGGAGGACATACCCCAAGCCTAACGGCAGGCTAGAGCTTCTTAAGTTCGCTGCTTGGGGTTGCGACATCAGCGGTGGCCTCGGTTTCCTCAACCTGCCGCGCTTGGCGGCGTTCGCGGCGTTTGTCGTTCATGATGCAGATGCCGATGGCGGCGAAGAACAGTGCCAGCAGCGGTCCGGCCAGCATGAACATCGAAATCGCGTCCGCGCCCGGCGCGGCGATGGCGGCAAGGACGAAGACCAGGAAGACGGTGATGCGCCAGGCTTTAAGGATGGTGTGGCCGGAGACGATGCCGGCCATGTTGACGCCCACCAGCACCACGGGAACCAGGAAGGCCAGGCCCAGCATGAGCACCATCCGGGTGACGAACTCAATGTAGGTCCGGGCGTCGATGACGCTGGAGGAGCCTTCCGGGGTGAACTGCGTCAGCGCGTGGACCACCTGCGGCACCACAAGCCAGCCCACCCAGATTCCCGCCAGGAACAGCGGAATGGCGGCTGCCATGTAGCCCAGGGTGTAGCGCCGTTCCTTGGACGTCAGCCCAGGGGTTACGAAGGCCCAGAGCTGGTAGATCCAGATGGGGCTCGAAATGACCGCCCCAATCAGGAGCGACATCTGGAGCTTGAAGTCGAAGGGTGAAGCGATGGTCCCGAAGTTGATGGCCGCGAGGCCGCCGGTCTCGTTGGAGATGCGGTTGACCGGTTCAGCCAGGGCCTTCAGCAGCGGATCGTAAAGTATCCAGCCCCCAATGCCCCCAATGACGACGCCGACGGCCGACTTGATCAGCCGGTTCTTCAGCTCGTTGAGGTGCTCCCAAAGAGACATCCGCCCTTCGGGGTTGGCTTTACGGGCCCGCGACAGTGCCACGGGAGATCAGGCGCGGGTCGACGGCGGAACGTCAGTGCCGTCTGTCGGCTCACCGGGCTTCGCCTTGGGGTGGTTCACGATGGTGCCTTCCACCGGACCATTTGCCTCGGTGGAGTCGGCTTTGCCGTCGTTCTTCATTTCCTTGACCTCGGACTTGATGATCCGCATTGACTGTCCCAAGCTGCGGGCCATGGCCGGAAGCTTGGGGGCGGCGAAGAGAAGCAAAGCAACAACGATGATGATTACGATAGGCCAGGGGCCATCAAAGAGTCTTCCCACGGGAAATCCTTTCCTCTAAGTACATCCTACTTCTATGTGAAGTCGAGATCTCCGAGCGCCTGCGGCTGGCCCCGGTCCTTTTTACGCTGCACTCGCCGGCGGCGGCGTTCCTCGCGCCGGGCCCATTTGGATGCCTCGTAATCATGTCGCATGACAGCGGGTGAGGCAAAAACGGCAGAGCCCGGCAGGGCCCGGGACGGATCCACGGGTTCGTCCGGCAGCTCAATGGGGGTCAGGTGTCCCAGCTTTTCGCCGGCGGCCCCCAGATCCTTTACCGTGGCCATGAACTGGCGGAAAAGTCGGATGCCCAGCAGGACATAGAACAGCAGGGCTACTGCGACCAGCGCCACCCATATGAGAATCCAGGACCACCAAGGCATGCTGAGAAGTCTATCGGTCGTAGCTGGCCAGCGAGGCCGCGAGCCAGTCGCGCGCGGCGGAAGCGAGATCGGCCGGGGCCAAAATCCGGGCTGAACCGCCATGCTGGGCCACGAACATCGGCAGCCACGCCGTGTTGCCGAACCGGATCTCGGCCACCAGGCCGCCGTCGGGCAACTCCGCGGTGCGCTCCGCGTAGTAGTCCTCCGCCAGGCCCCTCCCCTGCCGGGTGAGCTGGACCGTGACGGTGGTGTCGTCGTCGTTCGCGGTGAACAGCTTGGCCGGGACCCCGCCCTCCGGAGGCCCGTGCGGCGCGGCGGGTGCACCGTTCGGCTGCACGTCCTGTGTCCGGTCCAGGCGGAAGTTCCGCAACCCGTCCACCAGGTGGCACCATGCTTCGAAGTACCAGGTGTTGTCCAGGGAATACAGCCGCAGCGGGTCAACGTCGCGCTCGGTCACGGCGTCGCGCTGGGGTGACAGGTAGGTCAGGTGGAGCTGGGAGCCGGATTCGATGGCGCGGCGTACCGTGGCGTGGGTTCGGGCGTCCGCCGGCGCAACCTGTGGCCCCGCGATGGAGGCCGCCTGGAGTCCTTCCTCGCCTGCGGCAGCCAGGAGCTTCAACGTGACAGACTCCAGGGCACCGCCGCCGGGAAGGTCCGGCAGGCCGTTGAGGGTTTCAAGACCCGTCAGAAGCGCGCATGCCTCGGCCACGGTAAACCGGACCGGCTTCTTCAGGTCAAGGTCCTGGGTAATGAAGACGTGGTCGTTTTCCCACTGGATATCGAGCAGGTCGTCAGGATAACCCTCCGGCAGCCCCGAGCAGATGAGGATCCGCAGGTCCGCCTCGAGCTCCTCCCGGGTGATACCGAAGTGCTCTGCGACGTCCTGGATGTGCAGGCCCTGGTTATGGACCAGGAACGGCACCAGCTGCAGCATGCGCTTGAGCTGGTCCTCAGAGGTCCCCTTGCGGGCTGTCCGGGAGCGGGTATCGGCAAAGGCGTAGGCGGGAACCGGTGCGTCGCTGAACGAGGACGCGGCCTGCAGCCTGCGCCGCACGGCTGCGGCCAGGCCGGCTGGTTCCTGTACCAGTGCATCGGGTCCGTAGGAAGCCAGTTCTTCAGCAAGCACCTCCGGGTCGCGGTACTCCACGAAGAGCCGGTCGTAGCCCTCGGCGGGGTGTCCCGGTACCTGTTCCGGGGCGCCCTGGACGGCACGGCGGCGCAAGGCCAGCAGGTGCCCCTCCCTGACATCCACGACGGCGGTGCGCAGCGGCAGTTCAGGCAGGCGGTCAAGCTCAGCGCGGATATTGAAGTCCACGGGGGGCGAGTACTGCTCCCTTGCCAGGGTGGTCACGGCGCTGGTGAAGCGCGACAGCCGGAAGTGCCGGGGCGCCTTCCGTGCCCGGTCATAGCCCATGAGGTACCACTGGCCGAACCGGCTGCCCAGGCCCCACGGCTCCACCGTGCGTTCTTCCTCTTTGCCCGTGGTGCCGGCAAGATACGTGAACGTGACGGGATGCCGGGCGTGCATGGCGGCCAAGATGTCATCGAAGGCCTGCCCGGCGGGTTTGATCCGTGGCTGGACCCCGGCCGGCAGTTCAACCTCGGCCATCCTGCCTGAAGCCTGGAGCTTGCGGAGGGCGCTTTGTGCGGCGGTTCCCAACGCCGCACGCTCCCACAGCTGGGAGGCCAGCAGGAGGACGGTCCATTCCTCCGGCCCCAGTTGGACGTCCGGGAGCCGGTTGGACTCTTTGCCGATCCGGTACCTGGTGGTGGCGGGATCGTCCTCACTCCAGCCCAGGTCCGTCAGTGTCTCGACCTCGAAACCCATTGCCCGCAGGTCATTTTTGTCCCGCTCGAACATCCGTCCGAATGCGACGTCGTTCCCGGAGCTGTCGTGGTAAACCTTTTCGCGCAGTTCGCTGCGGTGCAGCCCGTAGCGGGTGTTGAGCAAGGCAATCAGCAGGTTGAGGAGTCGTTCAGTACGGGATAGGGACACGTCCGTTACGTTACTAAACTCCCCCGGGGAAAGCAGAAAGCGCGGCAGTAGGGGAGGAATATCCTCCCGTACTGCCGCGCTTCCCGGTTCAATCAGCGGACGGCCACGAGGTCCACGACGAAGATCAGTGCTTCGTTGGGGGCAATCGCGCCACCTGCACCGCGCGAGCCGTAAGCCAGCTCGGAGGGGATCTCAAGGCGGCGGCGGCCGCCGACCTTCATGCCCAGCAGGCCCTGGTCCCAGCCCTGGATGACCTGCCCGACGCCGACGCGGAAGTCCAGTGGTGCGCCGCGGCCCCAGGAGGCGTCGAATTCCTCGCCGGTGGACCAGGCAACCCCGACGTAGTGGGTGGAGACGGTGTCCCCTGCCTGGGCCTCCCGGCCGTCACCCTCGATGAGGTCGGTGATGACGAGTTCCGTGGGGACCTCGCCTTCCGGGAAATCAATCTCGGGCTTCTGGCGGTCAAATTCCCGCTGTCCAAAAGACATGCTTGCTCCTATGCGTGGGTGTGATGGGTGCCGCGAGGGACGCGGCGTCCTTGTAAGTCTTGCTACTTGACCCCGAGGATGTCCACTACGAAGACCAGGTCGCCCTTGGCCTGGCCCTGGCCGGCGTCGCCGTAGGCCAGGTCCTTGGGGATGACCAGCAGGACACGGGAGCCGACAGTCTTGCCGGCGAGGCCCTGCGTCCAGCCCTTGATGACGCCGGTCAGCGGGAAGGTGGCGGGCTGGCCGCGGTCGAAGCTGGAATCGAACTTGGTGCCGTCGGCGAGGGTGACGCCCACGTAGTTCACGGTCAGGGTGTCGGACTCCTTGACGGTGGCGCCCGTGCCCTTGATCAGGTCCTGCGACACGAGTGCTGTGGGGGCCGGGGCGCCCGCAACGTTGATTTCCGGTTTGCCGTCTTTTTCCGTGACCGTCGGCAGGCCCGCGGGCGGCGTTACCGTTTCACCCTGGGGCTTGTCCAGCACCGGGGTGGGGTCGGCAGCGGAAAGAACCTTGATGATCAGCAGCTGGCTGGGCGCTGCTGCGGCGCTCGGGCTGGGGCTGGCGCCGTCAGACGGGCTGGGGTTCGTTGATGCTGCACTCTGCTGGCCGGGAACGGCCAGCGCCAGGCTGGAACCGACCTTTGCGCCCACGAAAGCGTTGTAGATGACTGCGCTGCTGGTCTTGAGCTCATCATTCAGCTCAAGGCTCTCAGGCTCGTTGGCGAACGTATCCTCAAGCTGGGAACCGTCCGTGCCGTTCAGCGCCAGGATGGAGATCTTGGCGATCTGGTTCGCCTTTACGGCGTCACCGCTGCCTTCGGACACCACTTTGATGGTTGGCTCGGTCACGGTCAGGGGCTTGTCGAAGTCCACGCCAGGGGCCTTCTTGTCCCCGTTGTCGGTCAGCTTGAGGGAGTCGAACTTTGCAGTCTCCCCGGCGGACTGGCTGCTGGGCTCCGGCTGGGAGGCGTTGCCTCCGCAGGCAGTGAGGAGCAGCAGGCCGGGAAGGAGGATTGCTAGTAGTCGGCGCACGTAGGAAAACTTTCGTCGGGGCAGGGTGGATACGACATTCCGCATGCCAGCGGAGCATGTCGTGGAGAGGTCCCGTTAAAAGGACCTTATCCAGAATAGACCCTGAAGCTGGACGTCAGCCCATAGAGTCCAGGAGCGCATCAACACGTTCATCGACGCTGCGGAAGGGATCTTTGCACAGAATCGTCTGGTGGGCGCGGTCATTCAATTTCAGGTGCACCCAGTCCACCGTGTAGTCCCGGCCCAGTTCCTGTGCTCGGCGGACAAAGTCGCCGCGCAGCTTGGCGCGGGTGGTTTGCGGCGGTGCGTCCACGGCTCCCTTGATGACGGTATCGTCGACAATCCGGCGCACGGCCCCACGCGACTGCAGCAGGTAGAACAGCCCGCGGCTGCGGGAAATGTCGTGGTACGTCAGATCCAGCTGGGCAATGCGGGGCGCGTCCAGGCCCAGGCCGTGGCGTTCGCGGTAGTTGTCCATCAGCTTCTTCTTGATGGCCCAGTCGATCTCGGTGTCAATTCCCTTGGTGTCACCGGATTCAATCGCGTGCAGAGTCCGCTCCCACAGATCGAGGATCAGCGGTACGTGCGGGTTGTGCGCGCCGTGCTCCTGGACGAAGGCCGTGACCTTGCTCAGGTACTCCTGCTGGATTTCAAGGGCGGTGAGCTGGCGTCCGTTGGCAAGGCGGACCAGTGCCCGCCCACTGAGGTCGTGGGAGATTTCGCGGATACTGCGGATGGGGTTCTCCATCCTCATGTCGCGCATGATCACGCCCGCTTCGATCATCCGCAGGACCAGGTCCACGGTGCCGACCTTCATCAGGGCAGTGGTCTCTGACATGTTCGAGTCGCCCACAATGACGTGCAGGCGGCGGTAGAATTCCGCGTCCGCGTGCGGCTCGTCCCTGGTGTTGATGATGGGCCGTGACCGTGTTGTCGCGGAGGACACTCCCTCCCAGATGTGGTCGGCGCGCTGGGAGAAGGCATAAGTGGCACCATGCGGGGTCTTCAGGATCTTTCCGGCGCCGGCGATGAGCTGGCGGGTGACCAGGAACGGAATGAGGATTTCGGCCAGGCGGGAAAATTCCCCACGGCGGGGAATGAGGTAGTTTTCGTGGCTGCCGTAGGAGTTGCCGGCGGAGTCCGTGTTGTTCTTGAAAAGGTACACCGTGCCGTTGAAGCCCTCGGCGGCCAACCGGGCCTGGGCCTCATCCACCAGGTCATCGAGGATCAGCTCACCCGCGCGGTCGTGGGCGATCAGCTGTGCGAGGTCGTCGCATTCGGCGGTGGCGTATTCGGGGTGGGACCCAACATCGAGGTACAGCCGCGAGCCGTTGGTGAGGAACACGTTGGACGAGCGCCCCCAGCTGACCACTTTGCGGAAGAGGTACCGGGCCACCTCTTCCGGGGCAAGTGGCCTCGAATCGGGGCTCGAGTAAGAGATCCCGAACTCGGTCTCGATGCCGAAGATTCTCTTGTCCATGTCGTCCTCCTAGGCCAGCAGTGCTGTGATGTCCGCGTCGTTCAGCCTGCGGAAGGCGCGCCGGGATCCGCGGGAGCTTTCGGAAAGCCGGTCCAGGACTGCCACTTCGAGCGCGCCCGGCGGCAGCGGTGCTGCCGGCTGCTCTCCCTCCTGGGCAGGCGTGAGTCCCTTTAAAGCCAGCCGGACAGCGTCAGCGAAGCCCAGGGAGGCCTGCCAACCCGCATCGATGGCTGAAGACACCTTTTCCGCCTGGCCGCCCATGACCACGAAACTGTGTTCATCGGCGATCGAGCCGTCAAAGGTCAGCCGGTACAGGTGGTCGTCCGCCTGGCTGGGTCCCACTTCGGCTACCGCCAGTTCCACCTCGAACGGTTTTTGCTCGGCGGTGAAGACCGCCCCCAGGCTTTGCGCGTAGACGCTTGCCAGGCCGCGGGCGGTGACGTCTTCACGGTCATAGGAGTAGCCGCGGACGTCTGCATAGCGGACCCCGGCCTGGCGGAGGCTTTCGAATTCGTTATATTTGCCAACGGCAGCGAAGGCGATCTTGTCGTAGATTTCGCCGATTTTGTGCAGGGACGGCGAAGGATTCTCTGCGACGAGTGCGATTCCGTCGGCGCAGCTGATGACCACAACCGACCGGCCCCGGGCGATGCCTTTCCGCGCGAAATCCGCACGGTCCTTCATCAGCTGTTCAGGCGAGACATAGAACTGCTGGGTCATGTCAGGCCTCCCGTCCGGCGATGGTGCGTGCTTCAATCACGGCGCGCGAAGCAGCCGCGAGGTCGGCCTCGGACACCCGATGCGCTCCTGTCCTGTCCACCGTATAGACCACGGGCCACAACTGCCGGACGGTGTCAGGGCCGCCGGTGGCGGAGTCGTCGTCGGCGGCGTCATACAGGGACTCCACGGCCACAGACAGCGCCTCGGCAGCGGTGAGGTTGGGCCGCCAGAGCTTTTTCAGGGCACCGCGCGCGAAGACGGACCCGGAGCCCACGGTGTGGTGTTCGTGCTCCTCATACCTGCCTCCCGTGACGTCGTAGGAGAACAGGCGGCCCACACCGGCGCTGGTGTCGAAGCCTGCAAACAGGGGCACCACGGCCAGGCCCTGAAGGGCCATCGGGAGGTTGCCCCTGATCATGGCCCCCAGCCGGTTGGCCTTGCCTTCGAGGCTGAGCTGGGTTCCTTCAATTTTTTCGTAGTGCTCAAGTTCAACCTGGAAGAGACGCGTCAGGTCAATTGCTATGCCTGCTGTTCCGGCAATGCCAAGCACAGAGAAGTGGTCTGCCGGAAAGACCTTCTCGATGTGCCTGCTGGCAATGATGTTGCCCATGGTGGCGCGCCTGTCGCCCGCCATGAGGACACCACCGCCATAACTCATGGCAACGATGGTGGTGGCGTGTGGAACCTGCACCGGGACAGCCGTGGACGTGCCACCCTGGAGGGACCGGCTAAAGGGCAATAGCTCGGGCCGGTCCCGTTGCAGGTGCTCCGTAAAGGACGAGGTGGCGTTGGCGGCTACCTGGTTGGCGGTTGATTCCTGCACTCATCACTCCTTGAACGTGGTACTTCAACGTCGGTACAGATTCCGGCCGTCCGCGGCTTCCGCCACCTTCGGGGGTCCGGGTTACTGGCCGCCCTTTTGCACGAATGCCCGGACGAACTCCTCGGCGTTGGATTCCAGGACGCCGTCGATTTCGTCGAGCAGGTCGTCCACGCCTTCGGTCGATGCCGAAGCCTGGGCCTCGGGCGGTGCCGGTGGTGCCTCGGGGATGTCGTCCTCGACCTGGCTGTCACGTGACTGAGGCTGCTGCTGCTCCTGGCCTGCCATTGGTTTCCCTCCTTCTTCCTCCGGTGGATCCGGCGGATCCTCCGATATGCCCATCCTGCCACGGGACGGGCGTTCCGGCGCGGTTTATGCCGCAGGCGGAGTGCTGTTGTGTCCGAGCAGTTCCCCAAGGAACGGTCCCGCTTCCCGGTAGCGCTCGAACAACGCTCCGGTGAGGGCTTTGGTTCCCCTGAGGGGTTCCCTGGTGGGCACCCGCTGAAGCCGTCCGTAGCCCGGCACGTCGAAGATGACTGAATCCCAGCTTGCGCCAACCACATCCTTGCCAAAGCTGCTGATGCATTTGCCCCGGAAGAAGGCGCGGGTGTCGGCGGGGGGCTCTGTCACCGCAGCGGCAATAGCGGCATCCCCCACCACACGCTGCATGCGGTTCCTGGACAACAGGCGGTAGTAGAGGCCCTTCTCCGGCCTGATGTCGGCCCACTGGAGATCCACCAGGCCAAGCCGGGCGTCGTTCCACTGCAGTCCATCGCGCTGCCGGTAGCCGTCAAGCAGCGTAAGTTTCGCCAGCCATTCCACGGAAGTGGCAGCGGCAGCCCTGTCAGTGTCCAGTTGGGTGAGAACGGAAGCCCACCGTTCCAGAACGTCATGGGTGTGCCCGTCACCGTCCAGGGCGTCGCCCACGCCGGTGTCCTGGGCCAGCTTGGCCGCGGCCTCGTGGTACATCCACTGAATGTCCAGGGCTGTGACCCGCCGTCCGTCCAGCAGGCGCAGCTTTGCGGTGAGCGAGGTATCGTGGCTGACCGTTTTGAGTGCCGCGACGGGCTCGTAGACCTCGATTTTGGGAGCCAGCCCTGCCTCGATGAGGCTAAGGACCATGGCCGTGGTACCGAACTTGAGATAGTTGGACACCTGGCTGAGATTGGCGTCACCGATGATGACGTGGAGGCGCCGGTACTTGTCGGCGGTGGAATGGGGTTCATCCCTGGTGTTGATGATGGGCCTGCGGATGGTGGTCTCCAGGCCCACCTCGGCCTCGAAGAAGTCCGCCCGCTGGCTGACCTGGAAGCCGGGCGTTGAGCTGTCCTGTCCTATCCCCAGCCGGCCGGCGCCGCACACCACCTGCCGGCTCACAAAGAAGGGCGTGAGCCCGCGGACAATGTCGCCGAAAGGGACAGACCGGGGCATGAGGTAGTTCTCGTGGGAACCGTAGGACACGGACTTGTTATCCGTGTTGTTCTTGTAGAGGTTGACCGGCGGGAGGGCGGGATCCGCGGCCAGCCGGCGGACGGCAGCGAGCCCCACCAGGTCGCCGGCAGCATCCCACGCCACCGCGTCCCGCGGGTTGGTGACCTCAGGGCTTGAATACTCGGGATGGGCGTGGTCGACGTACAAGCGGGCACCGTTGCCAAGGACCATGTTCATCAGCAGGGTCCCGGACTCGTCCTGGCCGTCCAGCTCGAGTTCCTCACGGCCGTAGGCCAGGGCCACCGCCTCAGCATCAAGCACGGGCGGCTGGTCGGTCAGCTGGCTGGGGTGTGCAGCGCCACGGTCCACGGTCCAGCCCCGGGCATCGTGCAGGGGCTCTTCATCGGTGTAGTCCCAGCGGGTTTCGGCACCGCCGGCCGCCCGCTGCCTGGTGACCTGGGCATAGGCCTGCACCACCCGGGCACTCATCATGGTGGCATTTGCCGAGGGAGCGGAGGGAGCGTGGATGCCGTACTCCGTTTCCGCCCCCATCACCCGCATGGCCCCGCCGACGGGGAGTGATTCCCCGGCGGCAGGTCCCTTTGCATCCGTCATAGATACTGCCCCGTGGTTGGCATCGTCTCGATGGACTTGCCCGGCTCCTGCCCGGCCTTGCCCTGGACGATGGTACGGATATAGGTGATCCGTTCGCCCTTCTTGCCGGAGATGCGCGCCCAGTCGTCGGGGTTGGTGGTGTTCGGCATGTCCTCGTGTTCGCGGAATTCATCCACCACCGCACGCAGCAGGTGCTCGATGCGGAGCCCCTTCTGGTGCGTGGTCAGCAGGTCCTTGATGGCGTACTTCTTGGCCCGGTCCACCACGTTCTGCACCACGGCGCCCGAGTTGAAATCCTTGAAGTACAGCATCTCGGTGTCGCCGTTGGCATAGGTGACCTCGAGGAACTCGTTGGACTTGTCCGTGGAGTACATGGCTTCAACGGTGCGCTGGACCATGGCGTCAACCGTGGCCTGGATGTCTCCGTTGTGTTCAGCGAGGTCCGACTCGTGGAACGGCAGGTCCGTGGTGATGTATTTGTTGAAGATGTCTGCAGCGGCTTCCGCGTCGGGACGCTGGATTTTGACTTTCACATCCAGCCGGCCGGGCCGGAGGATGGCGGGGTCGATCATGTCCTCGCGGTTGGATGCACCGATGACGATGACGTTGTCGAGGCGTTCCACGCCGTCGATCTCACTGAGGAGCTGGGGCACGATGGTGGTTTCGACGTCGGAGGAGATTCCGGTGCCTCGGGTGCGGAACAGGGAGTCCATTTCGTCGAAGAACACCACGACGGGGCTGCCGTCCGAGGCCTTTTCCCGGGCGCGGGAGAAGATCAGGCGGATGTGCCGTTCTGTTTCACCCACGTACTTGTCAAGGAGTTCAGGCCCCTTGATGTTCAGGAAGTAACTCTTCAGGTCCACGTTCCCGGACCGTTCCGCGGCGCGGGCAGCGAGGGAGTTGGCGACGGCCTTGGCGATAAGGGTCTTGCCGCAGCCCGGAGGACCGTACAGCAGGATTCCCTTGGGGGCCTTCAGCCCGTGTTCACGGTAGAGGTCGGGGTGCAGGAACGGCAGTTCGACTGCGTCCCTGATTTGCTCGATCTGGGGACCAAGGCCGCCGATGTCCTCGTAGGTGATGTCCGGAACTTCTTCGAGCACCAGGTTCTCCACCTCGGAGCGCGGCACCTTCTCAAGGGCATAGCCGGTCCGGGAATCGACGGAGAGGGCATCACCGACCCTGAGCTTCTCGGCTTGGAGCGCACCGGAAAGCCGGACCACGCGTTCCTCGTCGGCCCGGCCAACCACCAGGGCCCGGTCACGCCCCAGCATCTCCTTCAGGGTGGCAAGCTCGCCGGCGCGTTCATAGCCGAGTCCTGCGACGATCAGGAGTGCTTCGTTGAGCAGTACCTCCTGGCCAACCGCCAGTTGGTTGACGTTTACCAAGGGGCTGATGCCCACCCGCATCTTCCGCCCGGCGTTGAAGATATCCACCGATTCCTCGGTGGAAGCCTGGCCGCTGTTGCCCGGGGAAGGCTGCCGCTTCGGATTGATCTGGAGGATGGTGCCGAAGCTGTACGGCGGCTGCCCTTCCTGGTCCAGGGCATTTTTCAGCCGGAGAATCTCCGCCTTGGCCGTCTCAAGCATGCTGACCAGCTTGGTGTTGTTCTGCGTCGCCGCTGCCAGCTGGCGGTCGATGTGCCTGAGCTTGTCCCGAAGTATGTTGACCTGGCGGTCAGCAACCGAGAGGTCGTTGGCGGCAGACTGCTCTGCCGGTGTACGTCCGGAGTCCTGGTTTGGTGTCTCCATGATGTATCAGCCCCTTCCTGCGCTTCTCTTAAAGACATTAGTCCCAAGATGCCGGGTAGGGATGGAGACTCCCGAAATGTGGACTAGTTCGTAACCTCGGGCGTGTCCACCACGTTCGTTCCCGCGATGGCGTCCCGGGCCGCGCGCCGCAGCTTCTTGTCAGATACTGCCCGCTCCCCTACTGCGCCGGGAGTCCAGGCATTGACGTCCTCTTCGTTGAATTCGGTCTTGGACGGCCGGCGCTTGACCGAGATGCCGGTGACGCCGTCGGCGAGACGCCGGGTGACCAGCAGGAATCCGGTGTGGGCCACCATGCGGTGGTCCGGCCGGACCGCCAGCCCTTCCAGGTGCCATCCGCGGACCAGCGATTCCCAGGCGTCGGGTTCAGTGAAGCGGCCGTCCGCACGGATGGCTTCGGCCGTTCGGGAGAGCTGTGTGACGGTTGCTACGTAATTGATCCAGACGCCGCCGGGGGCAAGGACGGTGGCGACGGCGTCGAGGCATTCCCAGGGTGCCAGCATGTCCAGGACCACGCGGTCCACGGAGCCGGGCTCTTCAGCCTTGACCACTTCCTCCTGGAAGTCGCCGAGGGAAATCTGCCAGGCAGGGTGCGGGCCGCCGAAAATGGTCTCCACATTTCCACGGGCGATGTCGGCGAACTCTTCGCGCCGCTCGAAGGAGTGCAGGTAGCCGTGGTCGCCCACGGCGCGGAGCAGGGAGATGGACAGGGCGCCGGAGCCGACGCCTGCCTCCACCACGCGTGCGCCGGGGAAGATATCCGCCATGGTGACGATCTGCCCTGCATCCTTGGGATACACGACGGCGGCACCGCGAGGCATGGACAGCACGAAGTCGGAGAGCAACGGGCGGAGGGTCTGGTACTGCTGGCCAACATTGTTCACCACAACGGAGCCGTCCACCTTGCCGATGATCTCGTCGTGGTTGAGGAAGCCCCGGTGGGTGTGGAAGGCGCCCCCGCGCTCAAGCGTGATGGTATTCATGCGGCCGCGTTCGTCGGTGAGCTGGACACGCTCGCCTTCGCGGAAGGGGCCGCGGCGACGTGCAGCTCCCACCGGCTGCGAGCCGCCGGCTGGAGCACCGGCCTGCGCTGCTCCCGTGGCGTCGTTGACCGCAGTTTCGCTGCTCATGATGTTCCTCGCTCCTGTAAACCCTTTGTGCCGCAGCCAAAGTCCCAGGGAAACCGGGGCTTTGCGGCGGCAATGCACGACCGGCAGGTAACTCTACCGGTTCTGCCCCTGCGGGTGCTTATCGTTGCGCTGCCTCTTTCCGGTGATGGCCGCCAGGACAACGTCCTGGGTCAGCAGCCCGGTGACCCCGCCGTTGTGGTCCACCACTGCATAGTGGCGTCCCTCAACCTGCGATAGGAACTGGATCAGCTCCTGCCCTTTGGACCATTCGGGGACATAGGCGCCGGCAGCCAAGGGAAAAGAAATAGCGGTGACGGGGGTTGAATCAGCGGCTGCCCCGGGCACCGATGCCAGCGCACCGGGGTCCACAACGCCCTGCGGCCGGCCGTCGGGCGCGCACACCACCACGGACTTTGTTCCGGCAGCCGCCAGGCGGAGGGCCTCGCGGACGGTGCCACTGGCAGGTATGCCCACGGCCGGCGTCGACAATCCCGCTGCGCTGACCAGTGGGAGCCGTGCCCGCAGCGTGCCCTGCTGGATGGAAGCAGAGGCACCCATCCAGAGGAATCCGCCCACCAGCACCGTGATCATGAGGAGGCTGAAGTCCGGCTCCTCGCCGGCGAGGTACGGGCGAAGGAGGAACCAGTAGGCAATCGCCAGGACGATGATGCGCCCGCCCCAGCCGGCGGCCACGGTTCCTTTCGCCTGGCTGCCGGTGGCCTTCCATACGATGGACTCGACCAGGCGGCCACCGTCCAGCGGCAGGCCTGGCAGGACGTTGAAGACGGCGATCAGGAAATTGGCCCACATGAAGATGTTGGTCAGGATCTCCGCGACACTTCCCAGGCTGTTGGTGCCCAGCAGCAGCCAGGCCCCGCCGGCGAGGAAGAAATTGGCTGCCGGGCCGGCCAGCGCCACCAGTACGGACCGGCCGGGCGAAGCTGTGAAGCTTTCGAATTGCGTGTGCCCGCCCCAGAGGTTGAGGACGATTTTTTGCGTGGGCCATCCGTAGATTTTGGCGGTGAGGGCGTGGGCGAGTTCGTGCACCAGCACGGAAATCAGGAGCAGGACGGCGTACGCGAACGCCACGATATAGGCGCTCATGCCGAGCATGGGATTGTTCCGCGCCAGAACTGGCCCGTAGGCGATGACTGTGAAGGCTGCGATCACGAACCACGAGTAGGCAAGAACGACCGGAACGCCGGCAATGCGTCCCAGCGGGATCCCTTCACGTCGCCCTGTCGTGGCCGGGGTTCCGGGTTCCGTACCCTGTTGAGTGCCCGGTTCAGCCACGGGAGTCACCGACGGCCGCGGCGGCGGGCCGGGTTGCCCCCGCCTCCAACAGCAGGGCTTCGAGCTCTACCAGGCCGCGGCCGGACAGCGAGTCCCAAAGCGCATACCTGCCGTCGTCCGGCAATGGAACGATGTGCGGAACAGCCACGGTGGTGACGCCGGAGGCGACGGCCGCGGCAACGCCGGGGACGGAATCCTCAAGGGCTACGCAGTGGTGGATTCCGAGATCAGGGTCGCGTTCCTGCAGCATTTCGACGGCGGTCAGGTACGCCTCCGGGTGTGGCTTGCCTTGGGTAACAGTGTCGCCGGTGACCAGGACTTCAAAGTAGGGGCGGGGCAGGCTGGCCACCACTTCCCGGGCCAGCGGCCCCTCGGACATGGTGACCAGGGCGCAGCGCACGCCCGCCAGGTGCAGTTCCTCGAGGAGTTCACGGGCGCCCGGTCGCCATGGCACCTGCTGCTGGACGCTGCTGATGACCTGGGCCGTCAGGGAATCGATGATCTCGCGGATTCCGAGCTCGACGCCGGCCTGCTGGAGCAGGCCCGCGGAGAACGTCAGTGACTGGCCCACCAGTTGCATTGCCTGGTCATGGCTCCAGGTCCCGCCATGGGCTTCCACCAAGGCATGCTCGGCGGCGATCCAGTATGGCTCGGTGTCCACGATGGTCCCGTCCATGTCCCAGAGGACGGCTTTGAGCGGGGAACCGGCGGCAGGATTTCGCATGCAGCCAGTCTACGGGGCGGGGCTGGACGGAGGCTGTGGGCTACGCCCTTGGCGAATATGAAGCAGGCCTGGTGCACTTTGCGCCGTTTACCGGCGTTTTGCGGCGCTTCATTCCATGCGCGAGTGTCCACCTTGGACGTAGGGTGAAGAAATGAATAGCTTCGAGGGAGACACCGCCGAACAAGGTGCCGGACCCGAGCGGGAACGGTTCCTGCAGCCGGTGGCTGACGGACAGCGCGTAACCGTAATGCTTGCCGCCTTCGAGGGGTGGAACGACGCCGGAGAAGCGGCCAGCGATTCGCTGCGGTACCTGAACAAGTTGTGGGGTGGCAAGAAGGTGGCATCGATCGATGCCGATGAGTATTACGACTTCCAGTTTACGCGCCCCACCGTCCGCAGGAACGCTGCCGGTGAACGCAAGATCAAATGGCCCTCCACGAGAATCTATAAGGCCAGCGCGCCCAACTCCAATGTGGATGTGATCTTCGTTCAGGGGACCGAGCCGTCCTATAAGTGGCGCGCCTACACCGCTGAGCTGCTGGTCCATGCGGAGGCTCTGAACGTGGACTACGTGGTGCTGGTGGGGGCGCTGCTGGCCGATGTCCCGCACAGCCGCCCCATCCCGGTCAGCACGTCATCCGATGATGCCCAGCTTCGGGAACGCATGAACCTGGAAGCGTCACAGTACGAAGGCCCCGTGGGCATCGTGGGGGTCCTGTCCGAGGTGGCGCTGCTGGCCGGAATACCGACCGTATCGCTGTGGGCCGCGGTGCCGCACTATGTGGCACAGGCGCCCTCGCCCAAGGCACAGCTCGCCCTCCTGCACCGCATCGAGGAGCTCCTGCAGGTGCCGCTGGATACCCAGGAGCTGGCGGAGGAAGCGGACGCCTGGGAGCGTGGCGTGGACGAATTGGCCACCGAGGACCCGGAAATTGCCGCCTACGTACGCCAACTGGAGGAAGCCAAGGACACCGCCGACCTGCCCGAGGCCAGCGGGGAGTCCATTGCCCGCGAGTTTGAGCGCTACTTGAAGCGGCGGGGCCAGGACCGGCCCTGACGCGGGAGAGACGTTAACAGGAAGGAGGCGGGGCCGAGAGAAATCCTGGCCCCGCCCCCGACGCTTCTATGTTTGTCAAGCGGGTGGAAAGTGGGCGCGGGTGCTGACCACCGGCTCGCCCTCTCCCCCGGGCGTTTTTTGCGTGCTGCCGGAGCATTGCGGAGCTGTGCCCGGCGAAGCGGGCACGTGCGATCCGCAGGACAGCAGCAGAAAACAGAAAAGCGCTTTTACAGCCCGAGCGAAGCGAGGACGGTGCAGTAGACCTGGGCGCTGGCCAAATGAGGCCGGAAAGCGGAGTCTTCGAGCAGCGCGTGGTTTTTCGGTCTAGGTTGTGGTGCTCTGGCGTGCGGCGCGGGCTTACTGGTGGCGGTAGAGCGTTGCGCTGCTCCAGACAACGAGACGGGCAGCGTCCTCGGCGGTGCGGCCTTTGGCGCGGGCGTCCCGGGCGATCGCGAGTTTGTCCGCGATGACGGCCGGGTCGGCCGAAGCGTGTGCCGTTCTGGCGTGCTGCGGCGATGCCGACATTGACGCGCTCGACGATGAGCTCGCGTTCATACTCGGCAAGAGTTGCGAGCATGTTCAGCATTAGCCGGCCGGTCGAGGTTGCCGGGTCGATGCCATCGGAGATGGAAAGGACCTGAACACCGCGGCCGCGCAGCAGGGCCACCGTGTTCAGCACGTCGATGAGCGACCGGCCCAGCCGGTCGACCCGCCACACAACAACGGTGTCACCCTCCTCGGCATACTCGAGGAGCCTCTTCATTCCGGGCCGCTCAATCGCCGTCTTGCTTCCGGACGTCACGTCAGCGAAGACATCGCGTTTTTGCACACCGGCAGCGACCAACGCATCCAGCTGGAGCTGGGCGTCTTGGCTGGAAGTACTGACGCGGGTGTAACCCAGTAGCCTCACACGGCAATTCTGACTCGAAAAAGCCCCGATGCACCTGCGGCGAGACGATTTACCGCGAGACGCCTTTACGAGACGACGGGTACGCGGCTATTCCGACTGCTGGCGCGGCCGTCGCTGGCCCTCTCGAGACCCGGGGCCAGTGTCTTGAAATGCTGTAGTTTTCCGGACAAGAGTTGGAAACTTCAGACCGACCTGGAGAGCCGTGCCACAAACCCGGTCACTTCCGACCGGGCGATCATCCAGGCGTCAGCAAGGGGTAGGAAACCAAGTTTCTCAATTCCTAGATATGATCGACACGCCAACTGATGCTAGGACACATACTCCGAAAGCCGCACAGTCCTGGTACTTCGCCCAACCAACTTTCCAATCCTCACGCAATCAGCAGGAATCATCGTGGACGAACACCTTCTACTTATGCGCCGGTAGACTCTTTTGAACTAATTCAATAAACAAGGCAAGATCCTTGCCGTTCTGACCGTAGTCAAACAGTGTCGTTTTCAGCCTAGGCCGACAACTCGCCTGCGCCACAGTGCCCTCGGCGTCCTCCATAAGCCTCACTTCTATGACTTCCCCCCACGTCCAAAAGTTGCCCCGCACATAGACTCGCAGTCCTATGGGCCCCTCCTCCATCCGACTGAATCTGCCGTTGCTGTGAACTACCGAGCGAATTCGATCGGTGACAGCATCAGGTTCGATATTGACGCGGAATGACTTATGCGCTTCAACACCCCTGTATTCAATACCAGCTTTCGCAGCTATCGCCTTCGACTTCCTCGTTCGTGTAGCCATAACCGGGCCTAGAATAATTACTACGAGGAGGCAGATTGCGAGGACCATCAGGAAAGGAAATCCCCAAACAGGTATGGATGGAGCCTCGGCGCGAACAGTAACAGCATCGAAAAAGTTTGGCATTTCAGCGCGCCCACTCGAACCCTGGCGTGCGGCAAATAAAATTCCCATAAACAATTGATGTCATTGCCATCCGACTACCCCCGATAACAGCGCCTGCCACAGCTCCACCTGCCAGCCCGAATAGGACGCCGACTGGATTTGCGCTTGAAGCGCCCGCAGCTGCACCCATGACGGCTCCTACCAGTGCACCAATGGCCATGCCTCGGAAGAAGCCATTGGTGATTTTTTGTTGCACGCAATCGTCGGCAGCATCCAGGCCAGTCGGATCCGTCATATTGCAGGGATTTGCTTGAGCATAGGCGTATCGGTTTTGTTCTTGTCCGGAGGGGTCGGGTTGGGTGAAGCGGCCGCGGGCGGGGTGGTAGTAGCGGGCTCCGAATTTGATGCGGTTGCTGGTGGTGTCGTTGTAGCCGCCGGCGTAGGTCCAGGGGTTGGTGGCGGCACTGGTTCCGGTGGTGCCGGTGTCTTCTCCCCAGGAGTCGTAGCTGTAGGTGGCGGCTTTGGCTTGGGCGCTGTCGGTGAGCAGGATGGTCGAGCCGAGAGCGTCGGTGGTGTAGTAGTAGCTTGCCCCGCCGCTGGTGCGCATGCTGATCAGCGTACCTCCGGGGTCCGGGATGAACGAAGTGGTCCCGCTTGTCCTGGTCTGCTGGGTGACGCCCAGAGAGCCGTTCAGGAACGAGGTGCTGCCGGCGGTGAGGCGTTCGTCGTTTCGGGTTCCGGCGTAGGTGTAGTTCGTTACCGTGGAGCCGTTCGTGCCGGCTGTGAATTGGTTGAAGACGTTGTAGGTCAGGTTTGAG
This sequence comes from Arthrobacter sp. SAFR-179, assembly GCF_059414945.1. Classification (NCBI taxonomy): domain Bacteria; kingdom Bacillati; phylum Actinomycetota; class Actinomycetes; order Micrococcales; family Micrococcaceae; genus Arthrobacter; species Arthrobacter sp. SAFR-179. Next base: position 189,953 of record NZ_JBPFDM010000002.1, on the reverse strand, counting down.
GCGGAGCCGCCATCGATGAAGTTGCCGTTCGCGTCATAGGAGTACTTGGTGGCTCCCGTGGTCGGGGTGGAGCAGTTCCCGTTGGTGGGTCCGTACCAGCAGAGCTGGTCCGCGGCGTTGTAGGTGGAATAGCTGGTGGCGGTCCCGGTCTTGGCGGCGGTGAGTCGGTTGCTGTTGGCGTCGTAGGTCCAGAATTCGGTAACCGTGCCGGTGACAGCGGAGGTGAGCCGGTTGAGTTTGTCGTATCCGTAGGTGGTGACCGCTCCGGTGTCGGTGGTCATGGTCTTGCGCTGCGCACCGTCTTTCGTACCGTTGAGGGTGTAGGTGTAGGCCCGCTTGGCCAAGACCGTGTTGCCGGTGTTGGTCGCGGTGATGGCCGTGATCTTGCCTGCACCGTCGTAGGTGGTGGTGTTCCTGACCCCGTTAGGGTATTTGGTGCCGGTACGGCGGTTGGCTTTGTCGTAGTCGAAGCCCGTGCATTTGGTGCCGTTCGGGAACACCAGAGTGGCTGGGCAGGAGCCGCCAGGTTCGGCCAGGGCAGTCAGCCGATTCGCCCCGTCATACCGGTACGTCACGGTCCCGAGCGGGTCGACGTAAGTCAGGACGTTCGATGCCCCGTCGTAGGTGACGGTGGTGGTGACCCCGCCGATGGTCTTGCCGGTGGGCCGGTTCTGGGCGTCCCACGTGTACGTGGTGGTGCCGGCTGCATCGACCCTGGTGGTGAGGTTCCCGGCGTTGTCATAGGTGTAGGTGACGCAGGTCGCCGGAACGCAAGTCGCGGCGTAGCGGATCTGGGTGATCCGGTCGTTGTTGTCGTAGGTGAAGGTCGCGGTCTGGTTCTTGCCATCCTTGGCTGTGGTGACCCTGCCTGCCGCGTCATAGGTGTACGTCGTGGCCCCGAGCGGGGCGGGCGGGGCGACCGTGGCCGGGTTTCCAGCCGCGTCGTAGTTGTAGGTTGTTTGGTTGCCGTTCCCGTCCGTGGAGCGGCATAGTGACCCGGGCTTGGCGCCACAGATCGTCCCTGCAGCGTCCCCCTGGTAGTACTTCCGGGGTGTGCCTCCGAGGTTGTCAGGGGTCAGGATCGCCGACGGGTTTTTGGTGTTCGGGTCGTACTGGATGGTGCTGGTGTTGCCCTCACTGGTCGTGGAAGTGTCAGGGCGGTAGTTCAGCAGCGGGTCCCCGACCGCCGTGGGGTAGGTGAAGGACACATCCCCGCCGGTGCCCGTGGAACCGGCCAGCGGGGAGGTGATCTTCGTCAGGGAATTAGTGGCGTTGTACGCCGCGGAGGTGGTCTGGCCCAGACCATTGGTGATGGTCAGCCGGTTGTCGTGGCCGTCAAAGGTGGCCGAGGAATTGTTCCCGTTCGGGTCGGTGCTCGTCAGGACGCGGGTTTTGCTCGCGTCCAGGGTGTAGGTGGTTTGTTTGCTGTTCGGGTCGGCCAGGTAGGACAGGCTTCCGTCTGTGTTGTGCGTCAAGGTCCAGGTCGCGGCCGCGGCTGATCCTTGCCCGTAGGTGATGGTGTTGACCCACCCGTCCGTGGCGTAGGCGAGGGCGGTGATGTTCGTGCGGCCGTCGGTGAAGGAGCTCAGTTTCCCGTTGGTGTAGGCGAACGTGGTTATGGCGCCGGTGGCGTCGGTGATCTTGGACATCCGTCCCTCACCTCCGCCGTATTCGATGCTCACGGTGCGGTTCAGTGAGTTGTCCGTGATCGCGGAGGGCTGGTTAAGGTTCCTCGTGTCGTTGTAGACGTAAGAGGCTGTCCGGCCCTGGGTGTCGGTCGTCTGCGTCAGCCGGCCGTTGCCGTATGTATAGGTCACGGTGTTCGGGTTCGTGCTGTTCGCATCGACGGACCGGACCAGGGCGAAGTTGGTCCCGTCGTCCTGGTAGACGTTGGTGATCCCGCTGTCGTTTAACCGCAGCCAATACTCAGTGGTGGAGATTTTCGTCAGGGACGCGTTCAGCTCCGGCGCCATCGCGTACACGCCTCCAGTGTTCGCGAAGGTGTACCAGCCACCGTCCGGGGCCGTGTAGATCATGTTCCCCGTTGCGGGATCGGTTCGTAGGGCTGTTTCCAGCCGGCCCATGGACAAGGTTGGGCGGTGGTCGTACTTCGAGTTGTATCGCCATGCGACGTTCATGTCCTGCCCGACACCCCTGATACTGAAGAGCCGTCCGGTCAGCACCGTGTTGCCGCTGGTCGGGTTGATAGCGAGTTTGGCCGAGTCGGTCAGGGTGTGCGAAACCATCGAGGCCTTGCCGCGCGACCCTGACTCCGTCCCGTTCACCGTGACCGGGGGCAGGAGGTTCGCGTTGCTGAACCAGCCCTGCGAATCAATCACGACGTGCACCGGGCTGGCGCCCTCGTTGTAGATCTTCACCGTCCCCGTGATCGCACTGGGCCGGACCACCACATTGTTCGAGACCGGATCCGCGGAGTAGTTCACAGTGCTCAGGTTCGGCTCGGGCTCATCCGCAGGCCAGACCCGCAGGAACCCGACCCCTACCGAGTTCTGCGGGGTCACATTCAAGACGACACCTGCAAGATTCGTCGACGCAGCGGGCAGGCCGCCGACCCCGGCGATCTGAACCTCGATCCTGCCATAGGCCGGGATCGGGCTGCTCGTCAGTCTTGAATCGTAGAGCCTGGATTCCACGGTAGTGAAGGCGCTGTTCGATACCTGCCCATCGAAGTAGCCCTGGATATCGACAATCACGTGCACACCAACGGCGTACGCGTAGTGCTTGATATCCACCACACCGGCAGAGTTGAGGTTCAACACCGCTGCCACTGCTGTGGTCTCATTTCTCCGGAAGTTCACCGATGTCCCAGCTCCACCGCCGGCGTCGAAGCCACCCCCGGGAAGCGTCTCAAGAATAGGGTCGGCAGTAGTGTCAGTGCTCACGACAGTGATGTTCGCGAAAACAGCCGTCGCCGTGTCCGGGACCCCGCCTTTGCCCTTTAAAGTCAGGCTCTTCACTCCCGTGCCCGTCCAGAGACCTGCAGGATAGCCGGTACCGTCACGGGTATCGATCACCCTGGAGGTCGGGACCGAGACGAAACCGCCCGGCGCGGGGGTGTCCCCCGCCGTGAAATAACCCTGCACGTCCACCATGAACTGCTGCGACGTGGAGGCAATCAGGGCAAGCTTCCCGTCCGTTCCCACTGCGACAATGGCGGAATTGGAAACAGTGTCTCCCGTCCCTGAAAACAGCACGGTCGTCTCGCGCTGCCTCCCCGTATTGGGGACCACCTGCGCGGCACTGGCACCGGTACTGTTCACCACCGTCAATGACACCAGCACAGCGTCCACACCCGTGGTGGGGACACCACCGGCCCCCAGGATCTGGAACGGGTACCAGGTATCGGGCGTCAACGGCCCCGTGATCCCGCCCAACCCTGTCCTCGTATCCACAACCCGGCCCTGCACCGGCACGAACACGCCCGCCTGCACCGAAGGAGTCGACTGCATGGGAGCCAACGATGGAGCCTGCACAGAGGCTGGAGCAACAGGGGCAGAACCCGCAATCTCAGGAACGGCGAAAGCGGGCGCACTCAGCCCAGCGATCGTAATGCCGAAAGCAACAACAGCGGTGATGGCAGCCCTGATGGCGAGAAAACCAACCGAGACAGGCCTAAAAACGGCAGAACGAATCGAGCCCTGAACAGTAGACATCCCCCACGAACTTTCTACGAACAGATCCGCGGCAATCCCCAGTTCCCGAAAGCCCGACCCCCCAACGAGTGATGCCCCGACGCTAAACCCACCCAACTCCAAGCGGCAACGATCCTGATCAAAACCTTGGACAAACCTGCGGAAGGGCCCCTCATCGTTCCAGAGAACCGTGCCTAGCTTTCGTATACTGGCGCGTTGCACTGGCTTAGCAATGCCTGGAAGTTCGGAGGACTCCCTCGCACGGGGCCGAGAATCCTAGGTGATGCGCTAGGTGTGCTCCTGTTCCAGGCAACGGGCTGCCCCGGCAGTGTGGGATGGGGCCGGTTCCGCGGTGGCGTACAGGGTGTTGAGTTGGCGGTAGAGGGTTCGGGCGATGTAACGCTAGAGGGACCTCCGGACCTCGCGGGTAGCTGCGGCCTTCTTGAGTGCGTTTGGTGACGTAGTCCCTGTTCCGGGATCGTGGACCATCCGTGTCATCGTGATGGTGTGCAAGGCCCGATTGAGGCGCCTATCACCGCCCCGGTTGAGCCTGTGCCGGACAGTGTTACCGCTCGAAGCTGGCAAGGGACTCACCCCGGCCAGGGAGGCGAAGGCAGCTTCACTGCGAACCCTTCCCGGACGCGACCAGACTGTCACGCAGTAGCGACCGTGACAGCCCCGGCGCCCACCATCTCCAACAACGGTGCAGCGGGGCTTTGCTGGATCAAATCTGTCATGCGCTTCTGGTTCACAGCCAGCTGAGTGGTCACTTCCAGAACGCGGCGCGCCAACCGAACTGCTTCCTCCCGGGGGCGTCGAAGCCCTGGAGCCCGATGCCTTAGAGCCGGATGCCCAGGAGGGCGTCCACCGCATCCTTAACCAGGGCGCGGTCTGCGGGGCTGGCAGCAGCACCGCCGTCGTTCGCGGACCGTGCCCAGCGCGAGACAGCGCCAACCGCTGCCGGCGCGTTGAGGTCCGCCGCCAGTGCCTCACGCATTTCGGCCAGCAGGGCCTGGCCCGAACCTTCCGGAGCGTGGTCGAGCGCCTTCCGCCAGGCTGCCAGGTCCGCCTTGGCAGCAGTGAAGCCTTCGTCCGTCCACGACCAGTCGGACCGGTAGTGGTGGGCAAGGATTGCGAGGCGGATGGCTGCCGGGTCTTCACCGGCGGCGCGAAGCTTGGAGACCAGCACCAGGTTGCCCTTGGATTTGCTCATCTTCTCCCCGTCGAGCCCTACCATCCCCGCATGCGCGTAGTGCCGGGCAAGCGGCACCTCCGCCAGGGAGTAGGCATGGCCGGCCCCCATCTCGTGGTGCGGGAAGATCAGGTCCGAACCGCCACCCTGCACCGTGAAGGGCGACGGCAGGTACTTCTGGGCAATGACGGTGCACTCGATATGCCAGCCGGGCCTGCCTGCGCCCAGGCTGCCACCGGGCCAGCTCGGCTCGCCCTGCCGTTCCACTCGCCACAGCAGCGGATCAAGGGCCTGCCGCTTCCCGGCACGGCCGGGGTCCCCGCCACGCTCGGCGAAAAGCTCCAGCATTTCGCTTTCACCAAGGTGGGAAATGCATCCCAGGGCCCAGGCGTCCGGTGCCGTTGACTGCTTGCCGGCCGCTTCGACGTCGTAATAGACATCTCCGTCGGGTTCCCCGTTGGTGCCGGCGACCCGATACGCGAGGCCCAGGCTGACCAGCCTTTCCACCTCGGGCACAATCAGGCCGATGGATTCGACCGCGCCCACATAGTGGTCCGGCGCCAGCACATTCAGGGCCTCCATGTCTGTCTGGAAGAGCTGCACCTGTTCGGCGGCGAGGTCCCGCCAGTCGACGCCGGTGGCGGTGGCGCGTTCCAGCAGGGGGTCATCCACATCCGTCACGTTCTGGACGTAGGAGACGTCGCCGCCGGCGTCGCGCCACGCGCGGTTCAACAGGTCAAAGGCCACATAACTGGCGGCGTGGCCCATATGGGTTGCATCGTATGGCGTGATGCCGCAGACGTACATGGATGGCCTGGCTTCCCGTTCCAGCGCCACTTCGCGGCCTGCCGCAGTATCGAACAGCTGCAGGGCGGGCATGTTTCCGGGCAGGGCAGGAACGGGGCGGGAAGTCCAGGATTTCACAAGCCAAGCCTAGTCCTAGGCGCTGATGACCCCGAAACCGAGCAGGAGGTACAGGGCCAGTCCCAGGAAGATCCGGTACCAGACAAAAAGCCGGTAGCTGCGGGTGGACACGAACTTCAGGAACCAGCCAATGATGACGTAGCCCACTACCAGTGCGATGACGGTGGCGAGGGCGGTTTCCGGCAGGCCAAACGGACCGGAGATGCCCTCCTTGGTCACCACCTTGTACAGCTGGTAGAGCCCGCTGCCGAAGACCGCGGGGATGGCGAGCAGGAATGAGTACCGCGCCGCAGCTTCACGGGTGTACCCCATCAGCAGGCCGGCGGTGATGGTGCCCCCGGAACGGGAGACGCCGGGAATCAGGGCCAGGGCCTGCGCCAGCCCGTAGAGGATGCCGTGCTTGTAGGTCAGGTGGGTAAGGTCCCGTTTCTGGGTGCCCACGGCGTCGGCCACAGCGAGGAAGAGTCCGAAGACGATCAGCATGGTGGCCACGATCCACATGCTGCGGAGCACGGATTCGATTTGGTCCTGGAAAAGCAGGCCCAGCACGATGATGGGAAGGCTGCCCAGGATCACCAGCCAGCCCATGCGGGCATCGGGATCGTGCCGCGGCACCCTGCCCCTGAGGGAACCTGCCCAGGCTTTGACGATGCGCACGATGTCGCGCCAGAAAAAGATCAGGACGGCGGTCTCAGTGCCGAGCTGGGTGATGGCCGTAAACGCCGCGCCCGGGTCCTCCGCGTTGGGGAGGAACTCCCCCACGATCCGCAGGTGTGCGCTCGATGAAATAGGTAGAAATTCGGTCAGTCCCTGCACTAGGCCCAGCAGGGCCGCTTCAAACCAGTTCACGCTAAGACCCTACGGCATGGCAGGAGGGCATCTGCCCGTAAGCTTGCTGCTATGCAGCAGCGTTACGTGGGGAACAGTGGATTGCGAGTCTCTGCCCTCTCCCTGGGCACCCGGTCCTGGGGCGGGGAAACTGATGAACAGGACGCGTCCGAGCTGCTGCGTACTTTCCTTGACGCCGGCGGCCGGCACGTGGACACCTCGGCGTCCTACGCGGGCGGGGGCTCGGAGGCGATCCTTGGCTCGCTCCTGGGTGATGTTGTGTCCCGGACTGAGATTTCCATCTCCACCAAAGCGGGGATGACGACGCCGGACGGGCGCCGTGCGGTGGACACGTCACGCAACGCAATGCTCACCGGACTTGACGCGAGCCTGGCCAGGTTGGGCACCGACTATGTAGACCTCTGGTTTGCCGAGGCGTGGGATGGCAATGTTCCCCTCGATGAAACGCTGGCTGCGCTGGAATTCGCGGTACGGACCGGGCGGGCGCGGTACGCCGGAATTTCGAACTTCAAGGGCTGGCAGGCGGCGAAGGCCGCGGCCACCAGCAGTGTGCCGTTGGTGGCTGTCCAGGCCGAATATTCCTTCCTTGAGCGGACTGCAGAGGCGGAACTGATCCCGGCAGCCGAGGACGCCGGGATGGGCCTGATGGCCTGGGCTCCGCTGGGCAGGGGTGTCCTTACCGGGAAATACCGGGGCGGCATTCCCGGAGGATCACGCGCGGCGTCGGCCAGCGAAGCGGCCTATGTGGAGCCTTACCTGGAGGAGAAGCCATCGCGCATCGTTGATGCCGTGTGCATGGCGGCCAACGGCCTGGGCCGGAGCCCGCAGGATGTCTCGCTGTCATGGCTGCTGTCACAGCAGGGAGTTGCCACCGCCATTGTGGGCGCCCGCACACCTGTGCAGTTGAAGGAGATCCTCGACGTCCAGCCCGCGCCGCTGCCGCCGCAGATTGCGCGCGCCCTGGAGGATGTTTCCGCCTTTTAGAGCCGGCCGCATTCGACCGGGGCTGCTATTCCTCGACGATTTCCAGGTCCTCGTCCTCATCCACGTCGGCTTCTTCGTCCTCTTCGTCCTCGTCGTCAAAGACCTGCAACGGAGTGACCTCGTTGTAGGCCTCGTAGAGCGCGTCCTCGTAAACTTCGAAGGCATCGGCAACGGCGAAGAAAGCTGACTCCACTGAGGGGTCACCGTCCCCGCGGCGGTTCGATGCTGCTATAAGGTGTTCTTCCAAAGCGGTGGTCAGGGACGAAAGCGCGACACGCGGATCGATGCTCATGACTTCACGTTAGCCGGAAAAGGACGAAAATGGAGAGCAAATGAAGGAACAATTTCTCACCAGCTCGGTCCAGCGGGAGCGGGATTATTTGCGGCAGTACGAGTACCTCGTACTGACCGTCAGCCCTGATGACTCCCTGCCGGAGGCACGCCGGCGCCTGGTGGAACACTCCGAATACGGCAAGTGGGAATTGGAACGCAGCAAGCTCTACGTGGGCGGCGGCAGGCGCTTTTGGCTCCGGCGCCGGGTGATGCAGGTCCAGCGGACCGTCTAGGGAATGACAGTCCAGCGGACCCTCTAATTTTCCAGCGGGCCCAGCCAGGCGTTGGCCACGGTGTTGTGTGCGGATTCGTCGTCGGAGGGGTGGAACATTCCCGCGAGCACGTCCCGGTAGAGCCGCTCCAGCTCGGAGCCCCTGAAGTAGCTCGATCCCCCGCTGACGCGGATGGCGAGGTCCACCACGCGCCGCGCCGTTTCGGTGGCATTCACTTTCAGCCCCACCAGTTTGGGGAACCATTGGGCCCCGTGGTCGGCCAGGGCGTCGACGTCGGCCGTGACTGACCGGAGCTGCGGGTACAGGGTGTCCATGGCCATGGCAGCGTCCGCCACTTTCCAGCGGATGTCCGGGGCCTGTGCGTAGCTGCGTCCACCGTTCTTGAACGAGGTGCGGCGCTTGACCGCCTCCACGCCCACGGCCAGTGCGCGTTCACCCAGCCCGGTGTAGACGGCGGCCAGGAGGCTTTCGAAGCACGCGAAGATCGCGAAGATCAGCGGGTCGGCGTTGGGGCCGACAGGCAGCTTCCGGAAGATCCGGTCCGGCGGGACTGTCACGCCGTCAAGGACCGTAGTGGCGGACTGGCTGGCCCGCATGCCCAGGGTGTCCCAGTCGTCCAGGATCCGGTAGCCGGGCGTTTCACGGCTGATGAACCCGTGGACGAGCTCCCCGGCCCCGTCACGCGCAGCAGCATCCTTCCCGAAAATTCCCAACCGGGTCCAGGCCGGCGAGAGGCTGGTGAAGATCTTGGTCCCGGTGAACGAGTAGCTGCCATCCGGATCCGGCGTGGCCACCGTCCGTGAGTCAAAGAGGACTGAGTCGTTGCCCGCCTCCGAGTTGCCAAACGCGAAGAGTTCGCCCTGGGCGGCTTCCTTGAGGACGAAGGCCAGGGAGTGGTCGCCGCGGGCTGCGAGGACGTGCGCGACGCCGGTCCACACCAGGTGCATGTTGACGGCCAGCGCGGTGGCCGGGGCGGCCGTTGCCAGCCTGCGCTGGCACTGCGCCGCCGCTTCGAGCCCAAGGCCCGGGCCGCCGTCGGACGCTGGCACGAAAAGCTTCAGGTACCCTGCCGCCGCAAGCTCCCGCAGGTCCTCGTGGAAAAAGGCGTTGTCCTGATCGTACCCTGCGGCGCGGCCCCGGATGCGCTCCAAGAGCTCATCCGGCAGCAGGTCCTCTGGAGTCACGGTAGATCCCTCTTAGTAGTTGGTGAGCAGCGTGTTCAGCACCCGGGCGCCGAACTTGAGGGAGTCCGCGGGCACACGCTCGTCCACGCCGTGGAACATGCCGGTGAAGTCCAGCTCGTCCGGGAGCATGAGGGGTGCGAAGCCGTAGCCGGTGATGCCCAGCCGGCTGAGCGACTTGTTGTCCGTACCGCCGGACAGCGTGTAGGGCAGCACTTTTGCGCCGGGGTCCTCTTTGTGCAGGGCATCGATCATAGAGTCCACCAGGTTGCCTGCGAACGGGACCTCGAGGGAGACGTCGTTGTGGACATAGCTGACGTCCACTCCGTTGCCGGCGAGTTCGCGCACGATTTCGAGGACCTGCTGTTCCTGGCCGGGCAGGGTGCGGCAATCAACCAGGGCCTCGGCAGACTCGGGGATGACATTGTGCTTGTAGCCGCCCTTGAGGAGCGTCGGGTTCGTGGTGTTCTGCAAGGTGGCCCCGACGAACCGGGCCACGGTGCCAAGCTGGTTGAGCAGGAGATCAGGATTGTCGGCGTCGAACTCGACGCCCGTGAGTTCTGTCACTCCGTCAAGGAACTGGCGGGTGGTGGGCGTGAGCTCGATGGGCCACTTGTATTCACCGATGCGCGTTACGGCGGCTGCCAGGCGGGTCACGGCGTTGTCCGTGTTGATCTGCGAGCCGTGGCCTGCCCGCCCGTGTGCAACGAGCCGGAGCCAGGAAATGCCCTTCTCCGCCGTCTGCAGCAGGTAGGTCCGCTGCCCGCCAATAGTTGCGGAGAATCCGCCCACCTCGGAGATGGCCTCGGTGGCGCCTTCGAAAAGTTCCGGGCGGTTGTCCACGGCATAGCGCGCGCCGTAGACGCCGCCGGCTTCCTCGTCAGCGAAGAACGCAAAGATAATGTCCCGCTTGGGCTTCCTGCCTTCCCGGGCGAAGTTCCGCAGGACTGAAAGGATCATGGCGTCCATGTCCTTCATGTCGACGGCGCCGCGGCCCCAGATGAGGCCATCCTTCAGTTCCGCACCGAACGGGTCCACAGACCACTGGTCGCGAAGCGCGGGAACGACGTCAAGGTGGCCGTGGACCACCAGGGCACTGGCAGAGGGGTCCTCCCCTGCCATCCTGGTGACAACGTTGGCCCTGCCGGGGGCGGATTCGAAAATCTCCGCTTCCAGGCCCACTTCCTCAATGAGTCCTGCGGCATACTCTGCCGCGGCACGCTCCCCCGGCCCTGACCCGTCGCCGTAGTTGGAGGTGTCGATCCGGATGAGTTCCTGGCAGATCCGGACAACTTCATCCTCGGGCAGGACGTCAGGCATTGGAGGCTCCTTGGTAGGGAATGACTGCTTGGCACGAGCTGAATCGCTGTCCTCAGCCTACCTACTCGCCTCGATTCGTTGTTCCCGGAAAGTCATGTTAGAGTTTTTCTCGCTGCTTCGGAGAGGCGCGAAACGCTGAAAGGCGGGACGGCTTCCCGGATTACCACCTGCGCGGGTGGCGGAATGGCAGACGCGCTAGCTTGAGGTGCTAGTCCTCGAAAGGGGGTGGGGGTTCAAGTCCCCCTCCGCGCACAAACGGAAGCCCCGGAAAATCTGTGATTTTCCGGGGCTTTCCTGTATCACGAGCCATGCGAGGCCTGGTTCCAACCATGCATGTATGGGACGGTGCGGAGTTGCGTCCCGGATTCCCGCCTTTTAAGTCCTAGGCTTTCGGCATGAACCCCTTAGTGGCGATCGGACTGGTGCTCCTGGCCGCGATTGCCTGGATGGGCACCATCCTGACCTTACTGATTGCCTTGGTCAAGGCCCGGAGCCGGCCGGCCGACCCCAGGAGCGCTACCCAGACCATGGAGAACCTCAACTCCAATGAGAGGGTTACCCAAATTTAGGTGGGTGCCGGATGTCGCGGAGCTGACGCGGACCGTCCGGGAGAGCGCCCGCAATCACCAAACCACGCAGCGAGCAAGACCCGGAGTCAAGGTTCCAGGTGCTGGCCCGGGTGGTGGGAGAAGCCATCACATGGCCAGCTTGGGCGACCGCCACGGCTGTTGCTTTGAATCGCGGGCGTGGCGACCATGGGAAGCATGGACAAGAAAGGCCTCGGCGCCCGCCTGGCCGTTACGCTGTGCCTTCTGGTGCCGATAGCCGCCACGACGGGGTGCGCCTATGACTACCCGGATCCGGCGAGCACGCCGACAGCCGAACGCGGCCGCCCTGCGACAACTGACCCGTCACTGGTCACGGAATCAGCCACAGGACCCGCTGATCCTCTGGTCCTTCAGCGCGAAGCAAGAAACTACCAGGACCTGGACGCACTCCTGAAAGCCGTGCCCGGGCCGGTCCTCCTCTTCCAGGAGGGTCCAATGGATGGCCCGGCCAGAGGCTTTGGGGGCAGGGAACAGGTGCCAGTTGCGGGCCAGTACACGGTCACTGCTGCCTGCGTCGGTGCCGCCAGCGCCACCATCTTTATCCGGCAGGAGCATCCCACGGTCACCCTCTGGCCCGTCGAGCTCACAGCTGACTGTCCAGGAACCACATCCCAAGTCATCATGCTTCAGCAAGGCTACGTTTCCGCGCACCTCTCCCTGCCAAGCCCGGGCGATAGGCCCCGGACCGGGGCAGTCGCCGGAGTACGTGTGACCGGTTAAAGCCCTCACCCCGTGGTCGGCGCCGCTTCTCCACGAAGTTGAAAGGGCGGCGTCCCCGTTGTCTCCCATAAATTATGCTGTCCGGCGAGGGATCCAGGACCCATGTATAAGCCGCCCCTTAGTAGTCGATGGCTTTCCGGTCGATGGACTTGAGGGCGGCGAGGCGGGCTTCCACTTCGGTCTGCTCCCCGAGGTCTTCCAGGGACGCGAACCGGGCCTCCAGGGACGAAGCGGCTAGTTCCTGCTGGCCGCGGACAGTGGCTTCCTGCCGGCGGATGTTCTCCTCGTACCGGCCGATCGCCGACGTCGGGTCTCCGGCGTCAAGGGCCTTGAGCGCATCGTGGACCTGGGACTGGGCTGCGGCGACCCGGGAACGGTTGACCAGTTCGTTCCGCTTGGCGGTCAGCTCCCCGAGCTTGCCCCGCATCTCGCCCAGACCGTTCTTGAGCTTGTCGACGACCTGGTTCTGCGCGGCAAGATTTGGTTCCTGCGCTTTGGCAGTGGATTCAGCGGTCATCTGCCGGCCGATGGCGACCTTGGCCAGGGCATCGAACTTGTCAGCGTCCACGGCGTTCCCGGCGGCCCGGAACTCGTCGGCCTTGCGGGAGGCAGCGATCGCCTTACTGCCCCAGGTGTTGGCCTCGTTGACGGCGCGGGCGTGGTCTTCCTCGGCCATCCGGAGGTTGCCGATGGTCTGCGCCACCGCGGACTCGGCTTCACGGATGTTCTCCGAGTAGTCCCGGACCATCTGGTCCAGCATCTTCTGCGGGTCTTCCGCGGAGTCCAGAAGGGCGTTCAGGTTGGCCTTGGCCAGCTGGGCGACGCGGGCGAAAATACTTTGCTTCACGGGGATCTTTCTATTGGTGATGGATTTCGCATTTTATGTGTACGGCATCGACGGATGCCAGCACCTCGGAGCGGGTTGAAGGGATCGCCGCTGATTTCCAGGGACGCTCGGCTGATGGTTTCAGTGATGACGATGATGTCGTAGGTCCTCGTCCCCCGCCGTGCACATGGTGGCGTGAGCAGGTCAGCAGGAGGGGTAGCCTAGGTGCAGCCGCGCCAGAACGCGTGTTTGCCCACGTCAATCGAGGTTTACGGCCTTCTGCGCTTCACCGCTCATGAGGATGGCGCCCGGCTGCGCCGACAGGAAGAAGGAACTGTGCACAAAACCAAACCGCTATCTCTGGCGATGGCGGTGATCGCCGTCGCCGGCAGTGCCTTCCTTGGAGCCGGCAGCGCCCAGGCAGCATCCCAGGTGAACAACCCCTGCCAGCGGCTGTCCGCGGGTCAGGTCAAATACAACAGCTTCGGCGCCAACCGCGTCACGTTCGCCACCGCCACAAGCCGTGAATCCAACGTTGTCACCATCACCGGCTGCGTCCGGTCCGGCAACAGCTACATGCAGGAATGGCAGGACTGGGGCTACTCCGGCCTCAAGGGCTTCGCCCCGCCGGGATTGACTTGGGAGGACACCTTCAAGTCCCCCACCGGCTCATACAGTGTCACGGAGGCCCTTGGCCGGGCCAACCCCGGGACAGCTTTGGCGTACCACACGGTCAATGCGGACTCCCGATGGGGCGGGGAATATGGCCCCACCTACAACCAGTACTTCGAGGGCCGCGGCGGGCCCTCTGACGAGAACCTCTACACCTACATGAACCAGGGCTACTACGAGCAGGCGGCGGTGATCAACTACAACCGCCAGCCCGACATGAACACTGTGCAGGGCGCCTCCTATGCGATCTTCCTGCACGCCGGGAGGACCACCTCCGCCGGCTGCCTCTCCACGAGCCTGGATGTGGTCAACCGGTTCCTGCGAAGCAACCGGCCCGGAGACCGGATCATCATGGGAGCTGTCGATGACGTCTTCACCCCGTACTCATCCAACCCCTTCGGATCCATCACCGGGAAGTACTCCCAGACCGACGGGCCCGCCGGCGGCCTGGGCAGCCCGGCTTCCAATGAGACCGGCGGTTTGAGGAACGGCGGCGCCTTCCAGAACTTCCAGGGCGGAGCCATTGTCTGGTCTCCCGCCACGGGCCCGAAGCTCTCCGTAGGTGCCACCCGCAGCAAGTGGGGTGAGTACGGATTTGAGAACGGCCGCCTCGGCTACCCCGTCACCGATGAGGTGGCTGGCCTCAAAGGTGGCGGGGTGTATCAACTGTACGAAGGCGGAGCGATCCTGTGGTCGCCCGCAGGCGGAGTGCACATTTCCGTTGGCGCCATCCGTGACCGCTGGTCGGCTACCGGATTCGAGAACGGCTTCCTGGGCTACCCCGTGAGCGACGAAATCAGCGGACTGAAGGACGGCGGGCTCTACCAGGCCTACCAAGGGGGAGCGATCTTCTACTCGCCGAAGACCGGCGCGTTCGCCGTCGCCGGCGTGATCAACAGCAAGTGGCGGGAACAAGGGGCCGAGAATGGCGTGCTGGGCTTCCCCGTCACCGGCCAAAACGGGGGGATCAAGGGCGGCGGATCCTGGCAGGGCTTCGAAGGCGGCGCCATTATGTGGTCCCCTGCCACAGGCGCCTTCATCAGCAGCAACGGTCCCATCCGCGACAAGTGGGCCTCCACCGGTTTCGAGTCCGGCATCCTTGGCTACCCGGTCAGTGACGTCGTGACCGGACTCAAGGACGGCGGCGCGTTCCAGAGCTACCAGGGCGGCGCCATCCTGCTGACACCTGGCACCGGCCCAATCCTGTCCATCGGTTCCATCCGTAACGTCTGGGCCGGCCAGGGCTTTGAGCACGGCTCACTCGGCTACCCCACCACGGATGAGTACGCCATCTCCGGCGGCGTTGCCCAGAACTACCAGGGCGGCGTCATCTACCACGTGCCGAATGTCGGGACCTACGCCGTCACCGGGGACATATTGACCAAACACGAAGAGATGGGCCGCTCCCTCGGCGCGGCCGTCAGCCCGGAAGTGGCCATCAAGGACGGCGGCCTGTACCAGAACTTTCAGCGGGGCTCCATACTGTGGTCCCCTGCCAGCGGAGCCCATGTCTCCACCGGCGGCACCCGGGGTGCATGGGCACAGGCAGGATTCGAAAACGGCTACCTCGGCTACCCCACCAGCGATGAGATTCCTGTCGGCGGCGGCGTCAGGCAGAACTACCAGGGCGGGACCATCTTTTGGTCCCCACAGCTGGGCGCGTACTCGATGTCCTCGGACTACAGCTCCAAATTCGACGCCATCGGCGGCCTGGCGGCCCTGGGGTTTCCCGCGACCAACAAGGTGACCGGGCTGAAGGACGGCGGCTCGTACGTGAACTTCGAGAGGGGGGCGCTGATTTCCAGTCCGGCCACCGGCGTTCGGCTCTCAACCGGCAAGACCCGCGACGCCTGGGCGGCCACCGGCTTCGAGTTCGGCAGGCTCGGCTATCCGACGACCGACAACTACGTCACGGCCGACGGCGGGACCGGCCAGGATTTCCAGGGCGGACGGATCACCGTTCCCACCGGCGGCCAGGCCAGGATCGAGTACGGCAGCTTCTAGCCCTCCGGAGCGGCTGTACCAAGAAACCCTCCCCGCCTCCACGGGGAGGGTTTTTTGCTGTCACCTTGGGATGCAGGGCTTGGAGTAGCCGTTGAGCCGTCTACCGCATGAATACTGCGACAAAAAACTCGTCCTAATACCGCTGAGGCCAACCCCACTCCGGCCGGGAATCGAGTACTACAGTGGATGCATGGCTCCCAGCCGCCGTCCGCTCGATGACCTCCGCGAAACCATCGGCCATCTGGCCGATCAACTCAAGCTGCCTGGTTCAGAACGCGTCGACGACCTGGTCGGTGATCTCATCGGGGCAAGGCCGGGGCCGGCCAGGCCGCTGTCCGAGGTGCAGGCCGAGCTCGACGCGCTGGTGGGCCTGGAGACCGTGAAGGAACAGGTGCGGGCCCTCGTCGCACTGCTCCAGGTCCAGGCCCGCCGAAAGGCGCATGGCCTGCCGGAGGTGGCCACCTCACAGCACCTGGTGTTCCTCGGGAACCCGGGCACGGGCAAGACCACCGTGGCGCGGCTCCTGGCCGAGATGTACCGCGCGGTGGGACTGTTGCAGAAAGGCCACCTGGTTGAGGTCGACCGCTCGGGTCTGGTGGGACAGTACGTAGGCGCGACCGCCATCAAGACGGACCGGGTAATCCGGCGAGCGCTGGACGGCGTCCTGTTCATTGACGAGGCCTACGCGCTGGCCCCCGAGGACGGCCGGATGGACTTCGGTCCCGAGGCGATCGAGGTCCTGCTCAAACGGATGGAGGACCACCGCCACCGCCTGGTCGTGATCGTAGCCGGGTACCCCCGGTTGATGGAGGCCTTCCTGCTCTCCAACCCCGGCCTGCGCTCTCGGTTCGCCCGAGAGATCACGTTCCCCGACTACTCGGTCGACGCACTCCAGACGATCTTTCACCAGATGCTGGCGCAGCACGAGTACACGCTGGAGCCGGGGGCCGACCAGATGCTCCGCCGTATCCTCACCGGGCTTCACGCGGGCGAGGACTCCGGCAACGCCCGCTTCGCCCGCACCCTGTTCGAGCAGGCGCTCAACCGCCAGGCGCTGCGACTGTCGCTCGACGAGGAACAAAGCCTCGATGCGCTCGACCGCGAGGCTGTCATGACGCTCACCGCGGACGACATTGTCCAAGCCGCGCTGGCTCTGGGTGAGGAACCTGAACCTGAACCGACGCCGGAACCGGAGCAGCCGCGCTGGTGGCGCTGGCTGGTCTGACCACAGTCCGCCACGCTCCTTTTCGTGCCCCCGGGAAGAGGGCAGAGCTGGCGCCGCATGCTATTGCCACGCCGTCCGGACGAGCGGAAACTTGACTCATTGGGCTATGAAGTCAGCCGAACCATCGCGGAAAGCCACGCGCCATGTCCACCCCTGCTGGCCATCACCCAGCGCCTGACCTTCCGTTCGCGGGATTCCTGTCGAAACAGGCTCCCTGGATCTTCCGTCCATCACCTCACCTGCCGGCTGCCGTTGCGCGATGCATCGGCGACGAGGGTGATCGCTCGAGAAGCCTTCGCAGGAACGGTTCCACGTCTACGCAGACAGTCGAGTCATGAGCACGGTTCAGGCGGTAGCTTTGATATTCGTTGCCGCCTTCGTATGGATCGGCCTGACCATTCTCGTTCTCCTGGAGATGCGGCGCCGCAGGAAGGGCTCGTCGAGAGTTGCTTCAGCGCCGGCGCCTCCCGACCCCATCAGCTACCGGCCTCACAGGCCCTGGGGGCGCCCCCGACCCCTAACCAGTCCCACCCCGGCTCAAAGGCGACACAGGGTGAGGATCAGGAGAGTCCGCGGCTGACGACCCTCCCCCGGCCAAGGCGCAAAGGCAGCCCGCCAACCAGCCGGGCAGTCATCGATTCAATGGTCGACACGATCATATTGGAGCCAGCGATACTCGGGCGGCCGGGCTACCCGCCCGCCGGGCCTGAAGCATGGCCCCTGGGTCTCGGCTACCGGGGCAAAAATGTTCGAACTGAAATCAATACAGCGGCTGGCCGTAGCCCGCCGCCGGCGAGCCCCGGCATCACTTTGCCAGGGGCACTGCCGTCCGCACCGAACCGACGACGTCCAGGATTGCTTGGGTGGTGATTGCTGCGGCGTCAGGTTCGGCGACGAGCGCTTCATGGGACGCAAAATCGATGGTTTTGTGAAGGCTGTTGGCAGACAGCGTGGCCAGGCCGTTCTGCGAAGCCTCGTGCTTGGCGTCATTTCCGACGCCCGCTGTCAGGACGACAAGCGGTTTGCCCGCAAAGTCCTGCAACGATGCGGCTTCTTCCATCGAGGTGTTCGCTTGAACGTACTCGTCAAGAGTGCTGCGCATGTTGCCTGCGTCAGCAATATTGGCGCGGACTTCGCCCCGTTGATGTGGCGGGAGGCTGTTGACGTCCTCGAAAGGGGCATACAAACGCAGCGCACCAACCCGGCCCAGTATTGAGATGAAGGCCGTGACCCGGCCAAGGAGGTCATATCCGCCGCGGACTGCAACCGGCCGGGGCACCGGTGCTGGTGCGCGGTCCGTAGAGTCGATAAGTACCATGCCGGCGACCTCGTCCGGGTAGTTGGCGGCGAAGGTCTGCACGTAGAGACCGCCAAAGGAATGACCAGCCAGCACGTAGGGTCCCGGAACGTTTCCGCTGTGCAGCAGGGTGTGGAGGTCCGCAGCTATCTGTGTGGCGTCCTGGACTGTGTCGGCAGGCCCGCTCCAGCCCCTGCCGGCCCGATCGTAGACACACACCCGTGTCCGGCCGGAGACTGCAGTCGAAAGCAAGGCGTGGTTGGATGACATCTCACCGGCTCCGGGCTGGAGCACCACGGTGGGGCTTCCCGTGCCTGTGCAGTTGAGGTGCAGGCTGTAGCCGCCGACGTCCACCAGCTGGCCGGGCATTGGGAAGGCTCCCGCATCAGCCGCGGCGCCCAGGGTCTGGTAGGCGCCACCCAGCGAGGCAAGCCCCAGCACCGCGATGACCGGGTACAGCACCCATCGCCTGCTCCGGCTATGCAGTTGCCGGCGTGAACGGAAAAACATCCAGATCACCAAAGCCAGCAGGACGGGCGGCCACACCCAGCTGACCACGATATCCACCGGGGCGCCGAACCACGCCAACAGCAAACCGGAAACCCCCATGAAGAGTGCAGGTGCCACAGCCCACCGCTGCGGCTGGTCAGTGAAACGGACTGACAGAAGGGCCAACAGGCCCCACCCCACCGCAAAGCCGCACAAAACGGCACCCATGACCTCACTCTCACGCGCCCGGATGAAAGGGGCAGCGGCCAGCAGCATTCCAGCGAAGAGGCCTGCTGCCATTGTTCCGGCCACAACCCAGCCAATGCGCCATCCTGCTCCGGAACTCTGGCCGGATGGGTGTGTTCGACCACTGCGCAGGGGACGGGGGCCGGGAAGGGGCGTTCTGGGGGTAGCGGCCACGGTGGGCTCGATTCGTTGTAATGCGGCTCCGGGCGAGGACAGTCAATCCCCCACACAAATGGCACGTGCCGTCCCTTTGACTATAGGCCCGGATCGCAGGGTTTGACCCTGCTTTCCGTTGGGATTCCGATGCGTGCCCGGGAACGTCGAATCCAAGAGGTGCCGGGCCCAGTCTTGAGCGAAACTTGCGGCGAACGTGGGCTGCCGTTTCGGAACCGGCCTTACCGTTGAAATCAAGGTCCTGCTGCTGGGGCAGGGCCTTACACATAGGGACAGGGCCGGCGGCCAAGGTATCTCTGAGACCGGATGCCGCCCCCCCAATCGCCGCCGGCCCAAATCCCATGTCCCCGTGTGAGCCCGGCCTTCAGGATCAGGCCAGACGGGCCTTCACAATCTCGCTGACGGCCTTGCCGTCGAAGCGGCCGCCAATTTTGGGGGTAACGGATTTCATGACCGCGCCCATGGAGCGCATGGTCAGTTCCGTGCCATCCGCTGTCAGGGCGGCGATGACCTCATCGACGATCTGTTCAGCTTCCGCCCGGGTCAGGGCTTTAGGGAGGTAGGCTTCGATGATCTCAGCTTCGGTGATCTCCGCCTGGGCCCGGTCGTCGTGGCCGGCAGAAGAATAGGTGGCGGCGGTGTCACGGCGTTTGGCCGCTTCCTTCTGCAGGAGGGCGGTGATCTGTAGGTCGTCGAGCTCCACCGGGGTTTTGCCGGATTTTTCCCGCGTCTCGATTTCGCCCAGGACGTTGCGCACAGTTGTCAGGCCAACCTTGTTGCCCGCCTTCATGTGGACGATGACATCGGCCTTCAGCTTTTCCTTCAGTGACATGGGTCTGACTCATTCTCTCGTTGCAGATGGGAGCTATAGGGATGCCGCGGCCGGCAGTCCAATACCACCGGACGCACTTTTGCGGGAGCCGGACCACGGCCACGGCGAGCGCGCCCTCGTTTGGGACGATCCTGCATAAGCCTATTCCCGCCGGCCCGGTTGGGCGTTTCTGCTTTGAACCTTTTCGGTTCCGTCTACCAGCAGCGGCAGGTTCATGCCCGGCCGTAGGCTAGTTTGAAAACCGCAGCGGCCTGTTCCCCGGGCCCGGAAGGAGCGCCGAGTGGACAGCACGGTTGGCAGGTGGTTTCTGAAGTGGGCTGAGTGGGGCAGCGCTGCATCGGATGTACATGCTGCCGGTACGGAATCCGGCCCCTGGTCAGAAGGCAATCTGGTGCGTCCCCTGATTCATGGGGCATCCTACTTTTCCAGGCTGCATGAGGAGCTGTCGGTGCTGCAGGCGGGAGACCGCGTGTGGTTCACGGACTGGCGCGGCGATGCCGACGAGCAACTGGAGGCAGGCGGCACGACCATTGGCGGGTTGCTCGCAGGGTTGGCGCGCTCCGGCGTGGAAGTACGGGGCCTTGTCTGGAGATCCCATGGCGAAAAGGTGTCCGCCCCTATCAGCGGCCGCTCGAATGAACTTCTCAGCCGGAAGATCAACGACTCCGGCGGCGAGGCGCTGTTGGATCAGCGAGTGCGTCTCTTCGGCTCCCATCACCAGAAGCTGGTGGTCATCCGCCGTCGTACCGATCCCTCCCGCGATGTGGCGTTTGTGGGCGGACTGGACCTTTCACACAGCCGTCGCGACAACGCAGGCCACACGGGAGATCCCCAGGCGGTAAAAATGGATTCCCGTTACGGGCAAAGGCCCCCGTGGCACGATGCCGCCCTTGAACTGCGAGGCCCGGTGGTTGCAGATGTGCTGGCGGTGTTCGCCGAGCGGTGGAACGATCCCCACCCGCTGGACCGGCGTACCCCGTACCGGATGCTGCTCCAGCGCCTTGCCCGTATGCCCAGGCATCCCAAGCCGCTCCCTGAGTCCGCTCCTCCCCCTCGGCCGGCAGGTCCGCATGCCGTGCAGCTCCTGCGGACCTACGGCGTGAAGCACCCGCCATTCCCCTTCGCACCACATGGCGAGCGGAGCATAGCGCGCGCTTACACGAAGGCGTTCGCCCAGGCCCGTTCGCTCATCTACGTCGAAGATCAATATCTGTGGTCCACAGAGGTGGCGGCGGGAATCGCAAGCGCCCTGGAACGCAACCCCGGGCTGAACGTGATCATCGTTGTGCCCAGGTACCCGGACACCGATGGCCCGCTGAGTGGACCGCCCAAGCGCCTGGGGCAACTGCGCGCCATCAGCATGCTCCGCCGGGCCGCGCCTGACAGGGTAGGGATATTCGACCTCGAAAACAGCCAGGGGACTCCGATCTACGTCCACGCCAAAATCTGCATCATTGACGACACCTGGTTCACCTGTGGATCAGACAATTTCAACCGGCGGTCCTGGACCACCGACAGTGAGCTCACCTGTGCAGTAATGGACACCTCCGCCGACAGCACGCCGCATGCTGACTCCGGAACCTTCCCGCACCAGCCGCTCGCCAAGGAACTGCGGCTCGAGCTCTGGGCGGAACACCTGGGCCTTGAGAAAGACGATCCACGGCTCCACGGAAACGGGGCAGCACTGCAGCTGTGGAACAGCACGGCCGATGCCCTGGACCAGTGGCACAGTGAGGGCCGCCATGCGCCCCGCCCGGCAGGTCAGGTGCGCCACCATGTCACGGAACCCGTCCCGCCCCTCCACCGCCTGTGGGCCGATCCCATCTACCGGTTCCTCGTGGACCCTGACGGCCGGCCCCGCCGGCTCCGCGGCACGCCCCGGTTCTAGGGACACCCGCCGGCCGCGTGCCCGCTTCCAGCCCCGGGGCATGTCCCCTGACCCTTCCTGCCTCCTGGGCGGCAGGGGTTCGGTAGGTTTGAGGCGTAAAGCAAATGCATCCGGACGTGGGAGAAGACGTGAAGGCAATTGTGTACGGGGAAACCGGTCCCTCATCAGTGCTGCAGCTCCGGGACAAGCCTGTGACGGACCCAGGTCCGGGCGAGGTCCGGGTCCGTCTGGTGGTGTCGGGAGTGAACCCCACTGACTGGAAGTCACGGGCCGGAAGCGGCAGCAGCAAACTGGACACCGCCAAGGTTCCCAACCAGGACGGAGCCGGCCTTATCGACCAGCTCGGTTCGGGAGTGGCAGGATTCGGCCTGGGCGACCGTGTCTGGCTGTGGGATGTGGCCTGGGGCAGCAACGAAGGAACCGCGCAGGAATATGTCGTGGTGCCCGCCCACAAAGCAGTGGCGCTTCCCGACGCCGAATCCTTTGACACCGGCGCCTCGCTCGGGATCCCCGCACTGACAGCGCACCGGGCGCTGACGTCAAGGGAGGATGGACCGGCGAAGCTCTCCCCCGGCACCCTGGCGGGCCGGACCGTGCTGGTCACCGGCGGTGCAGGCGCGGTGGGCCATGCAGCCATCCAGCTGGCACGGTGGGCCGGTGCTGACGTCATCACAACCGTCAGCGGAGACCGGAAAGCGGAACTCGCCCTCCGCGCCGGCGCCGCCGAGGTCATTAACTATCGGAAGGCCGACGTCGTCCATGCCGTCCATGAGGCAGCCCCCGGCGGGGTGGACATGATCGTGGACGTCAACGCACCGGCAAACATCGACGCCGACCTGCACGTGCTCAAGCCTGGCGGCACCATCGCAATTTACGCCGCCAACCCCGGCGAATCACTCACGGTCCCCATCCGCGAAAGCATGACCAGGAATGTCCGCTATCAATTCATCCTCACTTACACGGTCACGGACGAGCAGAAACAGAATGCGGTAGCCGGCGTTGCCGAGGCCCTCGCCGCGGGCGCGCTCAGGGTAGGCGAAGAACATGGCCTGCCCCTGACGCGGTTAACCCTCGCGGAGACGGCCGCAGCCCACGATGCAGTGGAGCAGGGAACAGTCGGAAAGGTGCTTATAGACGTGGCACCGGCGCCCTGAAAAGGCAGTGGCACTATCGCGCCAACCGGTCCCTGGCAGCATGTTCAACCAGGACCGGTATGAACGCACGGACCCTGCCGGCGTCGAGCAGGCTGTGCTCCTGGTGCACCACGTCCTCAATGCGTTCCCGGGGCAGCGCGGGAAACCGTGCCGCAAGCCGGTCCACCACGCCAGTCAGCGCCCGCAACTCCTCGCTTACTCCCATCGGGAAAGTGTCAGGGTTCCGACGAACGCCGTCAAGACTTGACAGCCCGGCCAACTGACCGGCTGCGGGGCCTTCAGCGCAAGGCGTACGACGGCGGGCGCCTGGCTGGGCGTGCTTACCCGCCCCAGGTGCTCCACGCCGATGCACCCGGGGCGGGTCCGCCGTCGTCAATGCAGGTGCAGCCTGCGGCCGCGCGGATGCCGGGTCCGTGCCTGGGGATGGGAACCCGCGGCAACCGGACGGTACCCAATCCGCCGATTCTCCATGCGGAGTTCGCGCCGTTCCTGCCGGCGCGCTTTCCTTTCGGGCCGGTCAATGGCAGACAGGATGGTCAGCGTTATGGTGACCCATAAGAACGCCGACCCCAACACCAAAGCAATCACCAGCTCAGTGCTCATGCACCCAATTTTAGGCCCTCGGGCCCAAAGCCACCCCCTGCAGACCCGCATTAATGCGGCTCAAACCCGCAGGCCTAGAGCAATCCCAGCCCCCTGACGGCAGCCATGACGTCGGGAACCTGGACGGCAAGCAGGGCAGGGTCCGGCTGGGCCGCGAACGTGTCCCCGCGCCGCAATTCAGCGCGGGTCAGGACAACGTGGGGTCCCGGGGGCGGCCCCCAGATTTCCGGCGGTGCCGGTCCAAAAAGCACGACGGAAGGAGTGCCGTAGGCGGACGCCAGGTGTGCGGCGCCGGTGTCGGCAGAGACCACCAGGCGTGCGGCCGCGATGGTGGCCGCGAACTCCCCGAGGCCCAGCACACCGGCCAGCATGGTGGTGCCCGGGAGCCCCGCCAGCCGGCATACTTCCTCGGCGCGTTCCCTTTCCGAGGTCCCGCCGGTGAACACCACCTGGTGCCCGGCCTCTGCGAGCGCCGCTGCCACCGCCGCAAAGCGTTCCGCCGGCCACAGCCTGCTGCCGTAGGCAGCCCCGACGTGGAGGACCGTTGCGCCGGGGACGGGACTGGGGACGTGGGGCGTGTTCAGGCCTACATCCAGCGGGTCCGCATCGATGCCATGCCACTCCAGGAGCCTCACCCAGCGTTCGCGCTCGTGCAGTTCAGGCCGCCACGGCGGGCCCTCCCGGAAGGCGCTGCGGTGGCCAACGGTCTGCCTGGCCTTCAGCGCCTCAATCCGCCCCTGGCTCTCCGGGCCGCTGCCGTGCAGGTTCACGGCCACATCCACCAGTCCTGGTTCCATCGCCAATGGCTCGTCCAAGCCGTGCGTGGGGAACAGTTCGTATCCGCCCACCAGCCCCAGTGCTTCCGACAGCCACCCCTGCGCCGCATAGCGCAGCCGGTGTTCGGGAAACGCACGCCGGATGCCTTTCAGGGCAGGTACGGCCACCAGCAGGTCGCCCAGCTTCAAGGCCCGCAGGACCAGGAGCTCCGGTTTACCGTCAGCGGGAAGCCGCTGGCTGGCTTGCTCCGCTGCCGCCGGGCCGCTCATGCGTCCTGCTTTGCATATACCGTGGCAGCGAGGCTGCGGACATCCTCGTAGACCTCCTGCACGCCGATAGCCGCCACCATGGAGTCGTCATGGATGCACCGGGGTGCGGTCCAGCCCACCTGCGTCACGTCAATGCCGCAGGTGGGGCAGGCCGTAACCCAGGAAGCGTGCACGCGGTGCAGGCTCCGGCCCAGCGCACCCGCGTTGATGACGTTGCCGGCCCAAAAGATACCCACCGTAGGCACGCCCAGCGCCTGGGCGAGGTGCCGGGGGCCACTGTCATTGGCAACCACCACGTCTGCTTCCGCCAGCAGCGCCACAAGCCCTTCCATATCCAGGGCGCCGGCAGCGGAATGGACAGCCGCCGCCCCCGCCCGGGACGCGATCCCCTCCGCGAGATCCTGCTCGCTGCTGTCGCCTATGATGACCACCTGCGAGCCGTCGGCTGCGCAGGCTGCGGCAAGTTCAGCGAACTTTTCAGCGGGCCAACGACGGCGGGGGTCAGTGGCGCCGGGATGGATTACCACCAGCGGACCGTCGCCACCGCCGTTGCCGGCTTTGTGGGTTGCCAGCCCGGCAGCGGGTGCCAGCCGGGCTTCGAGATCGACAGGGAAGGCGCCGGCGAAACCGGCCACTTCCAAGGCCCTGAGTGGTTCGTGCTGGTAATAGAGGTAGGGAATGGTGCGCTCCAGGCTGGCCGCATCGGCGGTCCGTGTCCCTACGGTGTGGCGGGCGCCGAGCCGCAGCAGGAAGGGATTCGAATAGCGGCCGCCGCCATGCAACTGGACAGCGAGGTCGAAGCTGCGGCCGCGCATGTCAGCAAAAAAACGGTCCAGTTCAGCTGAATCTTCTTCCCCGGGCCGGACTCCTTCGGCGAAAGGCAGGACTACCACCTCATCCACCGGGCTTTCCAGGGCTCCCAACAGCGCCTTGTGGATGGGGGTCCCCAGCAGTGTGATGGTTGATCCCGGATACGCCGCCTTCAACGCGGCCATCGCCGGGATGGCGAAAATCAGGTCGCCCAGGCCCCCACCACGCAGGACCACAATCCTCGACACGTCGATGAACTTCTCCAGCACAGGACCGACGCCCACGCCGATTTGTCCTGCACCTCCGAACTCTGCCGTGAGTTGTTCCA
Organism: Arthrobacter sp. SAFR-179; assembly: GCF_059414945.1. Taxonomy (NCBI): domain Bacteria; kingdom Bacillati; phylum Actinomycetota; class Actinomycetes; order Micrococcales; family Micrococcaceae; genus Arthrobacter; species Arthrobacter sp. SAFR-179. The sequence continues at coordinate 164,362 of NZ_JBPFDM010000002.1, read as the reverse complement.
CACACTGCCCCTTCCGTCATGCAGGGGGACCGGCACACTGTCCCCGCACTGCCCATGCAGCCACACTGCGCTAACAAAGCCTGCGGCTTCTCCTTTGAACCTTTACCCAATAGGCAGCGGATCTACCCTCCCTGTTGGGGAATACCCGCCCTATGCTGTACGTTTCATACCCGACAGCCAATCAAAGAAAAGAGAAGCACCCAAAGTGGCAACCGATTACGATGAACTGCGTTCCGACGTCAAGGAATCGCAGGACAACTCACTCGAGCAGCTCCAGTCAGCAAATGCTCCCGACGCCCGCAGTGTTGTGCAGGAGTTGGACGAGGCTGACGGACTGGACGGCGCCGGCGTCCCTGGCGGCGAATTTGTCGCTGAGGAGCTCGTAGTCCAGGTCATCCCGCAGGCCGAGGATGAGTTCACCTGCTATTCCTGCTTCCTGGTCCGCCACCGGTCGCAGATTGCCCGTCAAAAAGACGGCCACAGCTACTGCACCGAGTGCGAAGGATAATCAAGAACCTTCCCGGGGCGGTAATCCCAACGATACGTCCCAAGCCGAAAGGCACGCCGCACACGGCGTGCCTTTCGGCTTTAAGCCGGCGCCCAGCTGGAGTGCGTAGCGTTGGAGAAGACAATTACGACGCCGACCGGCAGCCAAGGAGGCAACGGTGGACAGCGCAGCCAGCTTATGGAACGCCTTCACCTCAGCGTTCACTCAGTCAGAGGTGCCAAACATCACGTGGGTGGAGATGCTGCTGTCCCTGGCTGCCGCCGTCGCGCTGTCCATACCGCGCCGCACCTGGCGCTACTTTGGGCTCCTGGCCACTGCCATTCATGAACTGGGCCACGCGTTCGCGGCGGTGACGTCCGGGCAGCGGCTGTCCGGAATCCGCCTCAGACTGGACCATTCCGGCACCACCACCTCCTACAGCAGGAGCAGGGTTGCGACGGCCTGGTCCTGCTTCTGGGGGTATCCGGTACCCGCAATGGCCGGCGCCGCTTTTGTATGGTGCGGGCTCCGCGGGTGGGGCCCCGCCGCCATGGCCGTCAGCGCGCTGGTCCTGGCTGTATCGCTCATCTTCCTGCGCAACCTGGCCGGTTTCCTCATCACTGCCGCCGCCATTGCCGCCGCGGCCGCCCTGACAATCCTTGCGCCGGCATCAGTCGTGGGCCATGTGGCCGTCATCTTCGGCCTTGCACTCCTGGTGGCTGCTGTCCGCGACCTGCTCAAACTCACCCAGGTCCACGTCCGGCGTCGGGGAAGCCTTGGGACCTCCGACGCCTACCTGCTGTATCGGGCCACGTCTGTTCCCTCCGTGGTGTGGATTGCCCTGTTCACCCTCCTGGTGGCGGGGTCCTGGCTGGTCGCCTGGCAGCCCGTCTCGGTAATCCTGTTGGAAGGCGCCTGGAACCGGTAGGTGGCGCATAGGCTTGGGGCATGAGCCAGGAAACGCACAGTACCCGAGGAGCCTATGTGACCGGCGGTGCCGAATTCACCCGGGACACCAATTACATTGAGGACCGGATCACCAGGGATGCCGCTCCGGGGAGCAACGGAGAACCGGGGTGGCCGGTGGAAGCAGGCCGGTACCGCCTCATCGCCGCCCGCGCCTGCCCGTGGGCAAACCGGACGGTCATTGTCCGCAGGCTCCTGGGGCTGGAAGAAGCGATCTCGCTGGGCCAGCCCGGCCCCACACACGACGCGCGGTCCTGGACGTTCGACCTGGACCCCGGCGGAGTTGATCCGGTCCTTGGCATAGAGCGCCTTCAAGAGGCCTATTTCAAACGTTTTCCGGGTTATCCGCGGGGAATCACCGTGCCTGCCATCGTGGATGTGCGCACCGGCGAAGTCGTGACCAATAACTTCCCCCAGATCACCCTGGACTTCTCCACCGAGTGGACCGAGTTCCACCGGCCAGGTGCGCCGCAGCTCTACCCGGAACACCTTCGGGACGAAATCGACCAGGTCAACAAGCGCGTCTTCACCGAGATCAACAACGGGGTCTACCGATGCGGTTTCGCCGGTTCCCAGGAAGCGTATGACACGGCGTACGACCGCTTGTGGACTGCAATGGACTGGCTCGAAGACCGCCTGTCGCGGCAACGCTACCTGGTGGGCGACACCATCACCGAAGCAGATGTGCGCCTGTTCACCACACTCGCCAGGTTCGACCCCGTGTACCACGGCCACTTCAAGTGCAACCGGCAGAAACTGAGTGAGCTGCCCAACCTGTGGGGCTACGCACGGGACCTGTTCCAGACGCCGGGTTTTGGGGACACCATCGACTTCGTGCAGATCAAGCAGCACTACTACATCGTCCACGAGGACATTAATCCCACCGGCATTGTTCCTGCCGGCCCGGACCTGGGTGGATGGCTGGAGGACCATGGCAGGGAGTCCTTGGGCGGCCGTCCATTCGGCGACGGCACGCCGCCGGGGCCGGTGCGCCAGGGCGAAGAAGTCGCGCGGGGACACGGAGCTTCCCGCTAAGCTGATCACTTAGCAGGAAACCGCTTTCCTCCTACACTGGAGGACATGCAGACATCTCTTGGTTTCGTGGCCGACGGGTACGAAAATGTCCTGGCCTTGTTTGAGTCGTTCCTTGCTGAGGACCCCCGCTACAGCGCGCAGCTTGCCGCCTACCGGCACGGGGTACCGGTAGTGCGCCTGACAGGTGGCCCCGACATGGGTGTCGAAACCCTGACCGGAGCCTATTCCTGCTCAAAGGGGGTTGCGGCCATGGTCATCGCCCTGCTTGTTCAGGATGGTGTCCTTGACCTGGACAAGACAGTCGCCCATTACTGGCCGGAATTCGGCGCCCAGGGAAAGGACAGGCTGCTGGTCAGGGAAGCGTTGTCGCATCAGGCGGGGCTGATGGGTGTCGAGGGCGGATTCAGCCTGGACGAGTTCACCACGCCCGCTGCCGCGGCACGCCTTGCCGCTGCCGCTCCGTCCTGGGAACCCGGGCGGCAGTTCGGCTACCACGCCCTGACCATTGGAATCCTGATGGAGGAGCTGTGCCGCCGTGTCACAGGCGAGGCGCTGCAGGATATGTACCACCGCAGGATCCGGAAGCCGCAGGAAGTGGATTTCTTCCTGGGGCTCCCGGAGGATCTTGAGCCGCGATACCGGGACGTGCTCTACGAGGAAGGCCCCGGCCAGGTTTGGATTGACCCGCTCAGCCTCGAAGGCCTCAACAGCAATGCGCCCGTCAGCACCATCATGGAGCTGCCGAACAACCCCGGCGTCCGGGCCGCCGGAATGTCCGCCGCCGGCGGGGTGGGCTCAGCGGAGGGCCTGGCGCGGCTCTACGCCGCCGCGACCACAGGTGTCGACGGCGGGCAGCCGTTCCTGACGAGCCGGACGGTGGAGGCCATGAGCCGGGAACAGGTGTGGGGCCTGGACCGCTCTTCCGGCCTGGACAACGCCTTTGCCGTCATCTTCATGAAGCCCCACCCGTCGCGGAATTTTGGCAGCCACCGGGCTTTCGGCCACGAGGGCGCCAACGCGGCGATCGGTTTTGCGGACCCCGCCTACGGGCTGGGCTTCGGCTACATCCCGCGCCGCCAGGAGGAAGGCCGCACGCCGGGAAGGGCGCATCGCCTGGCAGCGGAAGTGCGGCGTTCCGCAGCCGGTTTGTCCTGACGGGCCTCCGGCCCTACTGTGGTCCGGATGGGCAATACTCAAGCACGACCGGATGCACGGTGGGCTCGGGGGACCCAACTTCTCAAACAATCGGTGGCGGGGCTTTCCGCTGCCTTTGCGGCGCAGCGGCTGCAGTTGGCTGCCAAGGCCGCGCTTGCCGCGGGCCTTGCGTTCGCCATTGCGCCCCTCATGCCGGGCGCGGCCTCGCATTACGCGTACTACGCGCCCCTGGGCGCCCTGGTGGCCATGTACCACAATGTTGCCGGCTCGGTGCGGCAGGGGGCGCAGGCGCTCGCGGGGCTGGCGATGGGAATCGGCCTCGCCTTCATCCTGGTCAGTATTGCCGAGCCCTCCCCGTTGACGGTGGCACTCTTCATGGGAGTAGGCGTGCTCCTTGGCGGTTTGCCCGGCATCGGTTCGGGAAGCGACTGGATTCCGACGGCGGCCCTGCTGGTCCTGTTGGTGGGCGGCAGCAACGCGGACGATTTCTCGTTCGGATACCTGGTCCAGATGGGTGCCGGCGTGGCCGTGGGCATCGCCGTGAACTTCCTCGTTTTCCCGCCACTTCACTTTGACGCGGCGGCTTCAAGCCTGAATGAACTGCGCATTGCCCTTGGCCGGCAGCTGACCGACATGGGGGCGGCGATCACCGAGGAGTGGCCGCCGAAACATGAGGACTGGTCGCGGCGGTCGGATGAACTGGCCTCCGCCGCAAGCTCGGTGCGTCACCTGGTCAAGGAGGCAGACGCCAGCCGCCGTGCCAACCCCCGGCGGAAACTGCACCCCAGGGACGTGGACAAGGACTACCGCGACCTGCGGGAACTTGAGCGGGTGACGTTCCATATCCAGGACATGACGGACGTGCTCTCCGACGTCATCTGGGAGAGCGAGGTCCCGTACGAAATCCCGTTGCAGGACAGCGAGCCGCTTGCCGCTGCCATCACGGCAACCGGAGAGCTGCTGTCCTCCTACAGCGAGGCTGACGAAGAGACCCAGAATCAGCGGTTCGATGCCGCGAAGGAAGCACTGGAATCCTGCATGGCAGCTGCCGCGGGCAGGGAATCGACCGAAGGTGCCCTGCCCGCCTCCGAGTCGGTCCTCCTCAGCCTCCACCGCATCCTGCGGGCTGTTCGCCCGCAGGACTAGGCCCCGCTGCGGAACACGGGCCGGCTAAAGCGCGGCAACTGTCCCGCTGAAATGCCGGCGCCCGGAGCGGGGGCTCCAGGCGACGAACCGGGAGTGCTTCCACGACCCGGAACCGCTGTGCTCGGTGGCAATTTCCAAGGCAACCCGGGAGGGCAGGAACACCGGAGCCTCGAACTCCACGTCCCATGTGAAAGAGTCGCCACGGGCAGGCCCGACATCTGCGAGCGCACGCGAGGCCAGGTACATCCCGTGTGCTATCGAACGCCGCATGCCCAGGGCCTTGGCCGAGAGCACGCTCAGGTGGATCGGGTTGAAGTCCCCTGACACTGCGGCGTAGGCACGCCCCGTATCGACGCCGAGGTGCCACAGGGCCGTGGGGTCCGGCGGCTGGAAGTCGGCCCTGGGCGGAACGGCAGTGGGTTTGTCGATCCCGGGCAGGAACACCCCCTTGGAGAGGTAGGTGGAGACGCCCCGCCAATACACTTCCCCCGAGCCCCCAGGGCGCACTTCCGCCACGACGTCCACCTGCGTTCCGGACCGGTGGCCGCGGAGGTTTTCCACCCTGGCGGTCATGTCCAGGACGTCCGTGAAGACCAGTGGCGACCTTTGCTGCACGCTGTTGCGCAGGTGGATCATTCCCAGCAGGGGCAGCGGGAAGTCATCGCGGTTCAGGACGCTCATGGCCAGCGGGAACGCGATGGCGTGGATAAAACCTGCGGGCAGGACGTCACTTGCCGTCTCACCGATGAGGTGCTGGTAGGCGGTGAGGTTTTCCACCCCTACCCTCACTCCCCTGACCTCATGGCTCTCGGCCGGGAGGACGGCGGAGTCGTGGGTTCCCAGGAGCCTGCGCCTTGCTGCCTGGGCGGCGGCATTGACGTAGAGCTTGGACAAGGACGGCATCTCGGCCAGGATGACCGGCTGTGCGAGGGTCATGCCCCCACCAGGTTTTGCCCGCACACCCGCAGCACCTCCCCGTTGATTCCGCCTGCAGCATCGCTTGCCAGGAATGCTATGGCCTCGGCAACGTCGGAGGGCAGGCCGCCCTGCTGCAGGGAGTTCAACCGGCGTGCCACCTCCCGGACGCCAAAGGGAATGCGTGCGGTCATGTCGGTTTCGATGAATCCGGGGGCCACGGCATTGATGGTTCCGCCATTGGACGTAAGCAGCGGGGCGCTGGCACGGACCATTCCCATGACTCCCCCCTTGGACGCAGCGTAATTCGTCTGCCCCCGGTTACCGGCGATACCGCTGGTGGAGGCAACAGAAACGATACGCGGCGAAGAGCGGAAGTGTTCGGAGGCCAGCAGTGCCTGGTTGATCCGGAGCTGGGCGGCGATGTTGATGTTGATGACCTGGTTCCATCGTGCCTGGTCCATGTTGGCCAACAGCTTGTCCCGTGTGACTCCGGCATTGTGCACCACGATGTCCAGCCGTCCGTGCCGCTGCACCGCGTGGTCGATGATCCGCCGTCCCGCGTCGGCGCCGGTAATATCCAGCTGCAGTGCAGTGCCGTGTACCTCGTTGGCTACGGCTGCCAGCTGGTCTCCCGCTCCGGGGATGTCCACCAGGACCAGCGTGGCGCCATCGCGGTGCAGCGTCCGGGCAATCTGGGCACCGATGCCGCGGGCCGCACCGGTTACTACGGCCACTTTTCCTGCAAGTGGCCGCTCCACGTCCGCGGGCAGCGCGCCGTCCTCCGTTGAGACCGTCAGGAACTGCCCGTCCACGAACGCTGAACGGGCTGAAAGGAAGAACCTGACAGCACCCAGGGCGCTGGGGCTGGTGGAGGTGGTGCCATCAGCAAGGAGCACGCCATTACCCGTTGCTCCCGCCCGGAGTTCCTTGGCCAGGGAGCGCAGGAAACCATCCACCCCCTGCCGTGCCGCGGCAGCTTCGGGAGTAGAGGCTTCCCCCGCGCGGCGGGACAACGTTATGACCCGGCCGCCGGCTCTCAGGTCCCGGAGGGAACCTGCTGCGGCCAGAACCGGCATTTCCAGGTCTGCCGGGTGCCCGAGCTCATCGAGGACCAGGATGATGGCGCCCAGCTTTTCGGCCGGAACGGCATGCCTCCTGACGTCCAGGCCCCAGGACAGCAGCTCAGCGGCAAGTTTGTCTGCGCCGCCTGTGTCGCCCAGGACAACGACGGGGCCCGCAACCAGGGGCTGGCCGGGCTCGTAGCGCCGCAGGACAGCGGGCTGCGGAAGGCCGAGTTTCCTGGCGAGGTTGCGGCCCGGGCCGCTGTTGACCAGTTGGGCGTATGTATCAGCCATGCCGTCCCCCTACAGAGATTCCAGGATCGCGACGACGCCCTGGCCGCCGGCTGCGCAGACCGAAACCAGGCCGCGGGCAGGTCGACCGGTGGAAGCCGCCTTGGCGTGGAGCATCTTGGCGAGCGTGCCAACGATGCGGCCACCGGTCGCCGCAAACGGGTGGCCTGCTGCGAGCGAGGACCCGTTGACGTTGAGGCGCAAACGGTCAATGCTGCCAAAGGCGCCGTCCAGGCCCAGGCGGGTGCGGCCGAAGTCTTCGTCCTGCCATGCGGCCAGGGTACTGAGGACGGTGGCGGCGAATGCTTCGTGGATTTCGAAGTAGTCGAAGTCCGCCAGCGTAAGATTTTGGCGGGCCAGGAGCCTGGGTACGGCGAACACGGGGGCCATCAGCAGCCCGTCCTTGCCGTGGACGAAGTCCACCGCTGCAGCTTCGGCGTCCACTACTGTTGCCAGCTTGGGCAGGTCACGGGCATCTGCCCATTCATCGGATGCCAACAGCACGGTGGAGGCACCATCTGTGAGTGGTGTTGAGTTGCCTGCCGTCATGGTTGCATCTGCCCCGAGGTTCCGGCCAAACACCGGCTTTAGGGAGGCGAGCTTCTCAAGGGACGTGTCGGCCCGCAGGTTGCCGTCCCGCGTCAGTCCGCGGTAGGGGGTCATCAGGTCATCGAAGAAGCCGGAATCGTAGGCGGCCGCCAGGTTGCGGTGGCTGTTCAGCGCCAGTTCGTCCTGTGCTTCCCGCGGGATCTTCCATTGCGCTGTGGTGAGGGCCTGGTGCTCGCCCATGCTCAGGCCGGTGCGGGGCTCGGCCGTGCCGGGAGCCAGGGGTGCCAGGTCCTTGGGCCGCAGCCGGGCCAGGATCTGCAGCCGCTGGGGCAGCGTCTTGGCCCGGTGAAGGTCCAGGACCACCTCGCGCAGTCCCTCGCTGACCACTACCGGCGCGTCGGAGGCTGAGTCCACTCCCCCGGCAATGGCCGAATCGATCTGCCCGAGTTTGATCTTGTTGGCCAGGCCAACCACGGTTTCGAGACCTGTGGCGCACGCCTGCTGGAGGTCGTACACGGGGGTCTCGGCGGAAAGTGCCGAGCCCAGGACGGCCTCACGGGTGAGATTGAAGTCCCTGGAGTGCTTGAGTACGGCTCCCGCGGCCACCTGGCCGATCCGTTCATCCTGGAGGCCGAAGCGTGCGATCAGGCCGTCGAGGGCGGCTGTCAGCATGTCCTGGTTGGAGGATTTTGCGTAAGCGCCGCCGGAGCGGGCGAACGGAATCCGGTTGGCCCCGACGATCACCGCCCTGCGGGTTGCCGGGACGGAGGCGCGGGGCGATCCCTCTGCTGCGGGGGTGGACTGTCCGTCTGTGGACATGATGGCTCCTCTGGTCACAAGTGGTTACCGATACCCAGCGTACCTGATACGCTGGGTATCGTGAACTTCCCGGACGCAACTCTTCCCCCGGCCATGGAGGCTCCGTCTCCCGCAGCCACTGACGGACGTTCCGCACGCTGGCAGAGCCACCGGGAGGAACGGCGCCGCGAACTGATTAAGCAGGCCCGCCGTGCGGTGCACGCGCTGGGCAGTGACGCCTCCATGGAGGACATCGCCACGGCCGCAGGCACCTCGAAATCGGTTTTCTACCGGTATTTCGGGGACAAAGCCGGGCTGCAGCAGGCCGTGGGCGAAGTTGTGCTCAGTCAAATGCAGCAACGCATCCAGGAAGCTGCCCAAAGTGCCGTCACTCCCCGGGAAGGCCTGCTGGCCATGGTGGCTGCCTATCTTCAAATGGCGGACACCAGCCCCAATGTCTATACGTTCGTCACCAGCTATGCCCCAGCGGAACCTTCCAACCCGCCACATCCGGCCGCCCTGGGCGGCCCTCTGGGCCACTTCTTTGACGCCATCGCCGACATGATCGCCACCCCCATGCGTTCGCATCTGGGCGACGTCGGCGAAACCGTCATCGGCTACTGGCCCAAAGCGGCCATCGGCCTGGTGCGGAACGCCGGCGAGCAATGGCTCAGCACCCCGGACTCCCCCGCCAAGCCAACCCAGGAAAACATGGCCCGCCAGATCACGGCGTGGCTGTGTGTAGGCATAGCCCCCGAACTCACTCCCGCCCCATCGACCACCAAGTTATCCGCCAAAGAAGGACTGTGACATGACTGACGTAGTGGACCGCCCTGCCCGCAAGGGTCTTCGGCCCGCGGCAACCCCTGCAGCCACACCCATGGGCGACAGCCCTGCCCCCGCCGTCGACGTCGAGGCACTGGGACGGCAACTCCTCGGCAAGTGGGCCGACGTACGGCTCCAGGCAAGGGAGCTGGCCGCAAGGCCGGAATTGCACAAGATCGAGGGCCTGACGCATACGGAGCACCGTGCCCGGGTGTTCGGCCAGCTGAAATACCTCGTAGAGCATGAAGCCGTGCACCGCGCCTTCCCCGCAGAGCTGGGCGGCGCCGATGACCACGGCGGAAACATCGCAGGGTTCGAGGAACTGGTAGTGGCTGACCCTTCGCTGCAGATCAAGGCCGGCGTCCAGTGGGGACTCTTTGGATCCGCGGTGATGCACCTGGGCACCGCAGAGCACCACACCAAGTGGCTGCCCGGAATCATGAACCTGGAAATACCCGGCTGCTTCGCTATGACCGAAAGCGGCCATGGCTCCGACGTGGCCAGCATCGCCACCACCGCAACCTATGACCCCGCCACCGAAGAGTTCATCATCCACACCCCGTTCCGCGCGGCATGGAAGGACTATATCGGCAACGCTGCCATCGACGGCCTGGGCGCTGTTGTCTTTGCCCAGCTGGTCACCCGCGGGGTGAACCACGGGGTACACGCCTTCTACGTCGACCTGAGGGACCCGGCCAGCAGGGAATTCCTGCCCGGAATCGGCGGGGAGGACGACGGCATCAAGGGCGGCCTGAACGGCATCGACAACGGCCGGCTGCACTTCACCAATGTCCGCATTCCACGGACAAACCTCCTGAACCGGTACGGCAACGTCGATGCCGACGGAACCTACACCTCGCCCATCGCCAGCCCCGGCCGGCGTTTCTTCACCATGCTGGGCACGCTGGTCCAGGGCCGGGTTTCGCTTGACGGCGCCGCCGTCGCGGCCTCAAAGGTGGCCCTGAAGGCGGCCATCCAGTACGCCACCGAACGCCGCCAGTTCAACGCCTCCTCGCACACTGAGGAAGAGGTCCTGCTGGACTACCAGCGGCACCAGCGTCGCCTCTTCACCCGGCTTGCCACCACCTACGCGGCTAGCTTTGCCCACGAGCAGCTGCTGCAGAAGTTCGATGATGTCTTCTCCGGCGCCCATGACACGGACGCGGACCGCCAGGACCTGGAAACCCTTGCAGCGGCACTGAAGCCCCTGAGCACCTGGCATGCCCTGGACACCCTCCAGGAATGCCGGGAAGCGTGCGGCGGGGCCGGCTTCCTGATCGAGAACCGGTTCGCCTCACTGCGCGCGGACCTGGATGTGTATGCCACCTTCGAGGGCGACAACACGGTGCTGCTGCAGCTGGTGGCCAAGCGCCTGCTGGCTGATTACGCCAAGGAATTCCGCAGCGTGGACTTCGGCGTGCTGGCCCGCTACGTGGTGAACCAGGCTGCGGGTGCAGCTGTCCACCGCACCGGGCTGCGCCAGGTGGCCCAGTTCGTGGCCGACACCGGCTCGGTCCAAAAGGCTGCGATCGCGCTGCGGGACGAGGAAGGCCAGCGCGCCCTGCTGACCGACAGGGTGCAGACCATGGTGGCCGAGGCCGGGACCGCCCTGAAGGGCAGCAAGCGGCTGCCGCAGGACAAGGGCGCCGCGCTGTTCAACCGGCACCAGAACGAACTCATCGACGCCGCCCGGGCACATGCCGAACTCCTGCAGTGGGAAGCGTTCACGGACGCGCTGCGGCAGGTGGACGATCCCGGGACCAGGAAGGTCCTGACCTGGCTGCGGGACCTCTTCGGCCTGTCGCTGATCGAGAAGAACCTGTCCTGGTACCTCATGAACGGCCGGCTTTCCATGCAGCGCGCCCGGACTGTGGGCGGATACATCAACAGGCTGCTGGAGAGGATCCGGCCGCATGCCCTGGACCTGGTGGACGCCTTCGGCTATGGCGAAACCCATGTGCGGGCTGCCATCGCCACTGGCGCCGAAAAGACGCGGCAGGACGAAGCGCGGGCCCACTTCCGGAGCGAGCGGGCCAGCGGGCAGTCGCCCGTGGACGAGAAGGTCCTGCTGGCGCGCACGGCCGGGAACCGGAAGTAGCCGTCCCAAACAGCAGCAAAGACGACGGCGCCGCCCACCTTGCAAGGCGGGCGGCGCCGTCGTCGTTAAAGCTTCAGGTGGGTCAGCTCTGTGCCGGCAGCACCGAGCGGTACACCTCGAGGGTGGTTTCCGTAATCGACTCCCAAGAGAAGTGCTTCTCGGCCCGTTCCCGGCCGGCCTGCCCCATGGCGCGGGCCCGTTCGGGATCGGACACCACCTCGGTGAGAGCCGCAGCGAACTCCTTGACGAACTTTTCAGGGTCCAGGGGCGTGCCGGTGCCGTCGGTGACCTGTTCCAGGTCCACCAGCAGTCCGGTCCGGCCGTGCTCAACCACCTCGGGAATGCCGCCCGTGGCGCTGGCCACGACAGCAGCGCCGCAGGCCATGGCTTCGAGGTTGACGATCCCCAGCGGTTCGTAGATGGAGGGGCAGGCGAAGGCGGTGGCGTGGCTGAGCACCTGGATCAGTTCGTGGCGCGGCAGCATCCGTTCGATCAGGACAACGCCCGTCCGCTGCTTCTGCAGGTCCTCGATGAGGGCGGCGGTTTCGGCTGCCAGTTCCGGGGTGTCCGCCGCGCCCAGGCACAGGACCAGCTGGACGTCGGCCGGAAGCTTCGCGGCCGCCCGCAGGAGGTACGGGACGCCCTTCTGCCTTGTGTTTCTTCCCACAAAGACCACGCTTGGCTTGGCGGGGTCGATGCCCAGGGCACGGACGGCGTCGTCGTTTTCATCACGCTGCCACAGCTCCACGTCGATGCCGTTGTGGACCACCCGGACCTTGGCCGGATCAACGTTGGGGTAGCTGCGCAGGATGTCCTGGCGCATGCCCTCGGACACGGCGATGATGGCCGCTGCCGCTTCATAGGCAGTCTTTTCCACCCAGGAAGAAAGGGCGTAGCCGCCGCCGAGCTGCTCAGCCTTCCACGGCCTCAGTGGCTCGAGGCTGTGGGCGCTCAGAACGTGCGGAATTCCGTGCAGCAGGGAGGCCAGATGCCCCGCCATGTTGGCGTACCAGGTATGCGAATGGACCAGGTCCGCGCCTTGGACGTCCGGCACAATGCGCAGGTCCACGCCCAGGGTCTGCACCGCCGCGTTCGCCCCGCCGAGGTCCTCCGGGACCTGGTATGACGTCACCGCGGCGCCATGGTAGTCGGCGTCGCGGGGAGCACCAAACGCACGAACCTGCAGGTCAACGTGCTTGCTAAGCACCCTGCTCAATTCGGCGACATGCACCCCGGCGCCACCGTAGATCTCGGGCGGGAACTCTTTAGTCACAATGTCTATTCGCACAAGACCCAAGGTAGTCCTTCACGCATAACTGTTCTAGTGTGAAGGAGTCCGGGCCTACCGGACTGTCTTGGGGAGTTACGAAGGCGTACAGGAGCGACCATCATGCCGTTAACGAAAAAAGTCCTGGCCATTGTCCTCGCAGGTGGCGAGGGAAACAGGCTGATGCCACTGACGGCAGACCGGGCCAAGCCCGCCGTGCCCTTCGCCGGCAGCTACCGCCTGATTGACTTCGCGCTGTCCAACCTGGTCAATTCCCGTTACCTCCAGATCGTGGTGCTCACCCAGTACAAGTCGCACAGCCTCGACCGGCACATCTCCGAGACCTGGCGGATGTCCACCCAGTTGGGCAACTACATCGCTTCGGTTCCCGCCCAGCAGCGCGTGGGCAAGAGCTGGTTCCTGGGCAGCGCCAACGCCATCTACCAGTCCCTGAACCTCATCCACGACGCCAACCCCGACATCGTGGTGGTGGTCGGCGCGGACCACGTGTACCGGATGGACTTCGCCCAGATGGTGGCCCAGCACGTGAACAGCGGAGCCAAAGCCACCGTGGCGGCCGTACGTCAGCCGCTGCACATGGCCGACCAGTTCGGCGTCATCGAAGTGGACCAGAACGATCCCCAGAAGATCGCCGCCTTCGTGGAAAAGCCCGCCAGCACCCCCGGGCTTGCCGCAGATCCTTCCCAGTTCCTGGCTTCCATGGGCAACTATGTGTTCGACGCCGACGCCCTGGTGGCCGCGCTGCACGTCGATGCCGAGCGCCTGGACACCAAACACGACATGGGCGGGGACATCATTCCGTACTTCGTGAACCAGGGCGAGGCGGGCGTCTACGACTTCACCCTCAACGACATCCCCGGCTCCACCGAACGCGACCGCACCTACTGGCGCGACGTTGGCACCATCGACTCCTTCTACGACGCCCACATGGACCTCATCTCCCCGCTGCCCGTGTTCAACCTGTACAACTCCGAATGGCCCATCTACACCCGGCAGAGCATTTCCCCGCCGGCCAAGTTCGTCCGGGGCCAGAACAACACCGTGGGTACAGCCCTGGACTCCATCGTTGCCAACGGTGTGGTGATCTCCGGCGGCATCGTGGAAGGCTCAGTGCTCTCCAACGACGTCTACGTGGCCAGCAGCAGCCGGGTCATCGACTCGGTCCTGATGGACAAGGTGCAGGTGGGGGCAGGGGCAGTGATCAACCGCGCCATCCTGGACAAGAACGTCAAGGTCCCTGCCGGTGCCGCCATCGGGCTGGACCCGGACCTTGACCGCGCACGCGGCTTCAAGGTCACCGAGTCCGGCATCACGGTCCTGTCCAAAGGCCAGGAAGTCCCGGAACCGGGCGATGAAGAACGCCAGCTCGCCGCCAGGCACCTGAGTCAGCTCCCCAGCGCCGTGAAGGCGGCCGCGGACCAATACCCGGACATGCGCGAGGCTGCGGACAAGGTGGCCAGCACCCATGCGGCTGCGGCTGCGGAAGCCGCACCCGGCGCCCGGGTTTCCTGACCCGGACACCGCATCCCAAGGCATCTGCGGGCCGGGGCACCACTGATGGTGCCCCGGCCTGCGGCGTACGCTGTAAAATTTTCCCAATGAGCTCCCCCGATCTGACCCCTGAGGACATCCAGGCCTGCCTCAAGGTCCTGAACACCATCCACGCGTACGACGAGGAGCACCCGGACTACATCTCGGTGCGCCGCGCAACCGGAAAGATGTTCAAGGCGGTCAAGCGCCACCGCAGGGTCACCAAGCGGGATTCCATTGCCGACGCCGACCGCGCCGTCATTGCCCAAACGGCCACCGCTGCGCCGGACCGGATCGACGACGAGACCCGCGGCAACAAGCTGGCACCGTCGGCCACGGGCAACATCGCGGGGCACCTCATCCGGTCCCGCCCCTGCTATATCTGCAAGCAGCACTACACCCAGGTGGACGCCTTCTACCACCAGCTCTGCCCCGAATGCGCTGCTTTCAGCCACAGCAAGCGCGACGCCCGGACCGACCTGACCGGACGGCGGGCCCTGCTGACCGGCGGCCGCGCAAAGATCGGGATGTACATCGCCCTCCGGCTGCTGCGCGACGGAGCGCACACCACCATCACCACCCGTTTCCCCAAGGACGCGGCCCGCCGCTTCGCCGCCATGGAAGACAGCGGGGAATGGCTGCACCGGCTCCGGATCGTGGGCATCGACCTGCGCGATCCTGCCCAGGTCATGGCCCTGACTGACTCCCTCAACGAGGCCGGTCCGCTGGACATCATCATCAACAACGCCGCCCAGACCGTGCGCCGTTCCGGCAACGCCTACAAGCCGCTGGTGGACGCCGAGGACGAGCCGCTGCCCGCAGCACTGGAACAGGCCAACGGCGGCCCCGAACTGCTGACCTTCGGCCATGCCCACGACAAGCATCCGCTGGCGCTCGCCGGCAGCGTCACCGAACACCCGGTCCTGGCCGGCGACGCCATCACTTCACTGGCACTGTCCACCGGGTCCGCCTCGCTGGAGCGCATCGCCTCCGGCACCGCCATCGACGCCGGCGGCCTGGTCCCTGACCTTGCCACCATCAACAGCTGGACCCAGGTGGTGGACGAAGTGGATCCGCTCGAAATGCTCGAGGTTCAGCTCTGCAACGTCACCGCGCCGTTCCTGCTGGTCAGCCGGCTGCGCGGGGCCATGAGGCGCTCCAGCGCACGGCGGAAGTACATCGTGAACGTCTCCGCGATGGAAGGCCAGTTCTCCCGGGCCTACAAGGGGCCGGGACATCCGCACACCAACATGGCCAAGGCCGCGCTGAACATGATGACCCGCACCAGTGCCCAGGAAATGCTGGACACTGACGGCATCCTGATGACGGCCGTCGATACCGGTTGGATTACCGATGAACGCCCCCACTTCACCAAGGTCCGGCTGATGGAGGAAGGGTTCCACGCTCCGCTGGACCTGGTGGACGGTGCGGCACGGGTTTACGACCCCATCGTCATGGGCGAGAACGGCGAGGACCAGTACGGCGTCTTCCTGAAGGATTACAAGCCCAGCCCCTGGTGAAGGGCGTATGCTCACCGCATGAGCAACGAGTCATCTACCCCAGTCCAAAACCTCGAACACCATGAATGCTGGGCCTTGCTGCGGACGGTCTCCGTGGGCAGGCTGGCTGTGCTCGTGGATGGGCGCCCGGACATCTTCCCGGTCAACTACACCGTGGACAGCGGCACGCTGGTCTTCCGGACAAGCCAGGGAACAAAGCTGTCGGCAGCGTCCGGCGATGCCCCCGTGGCCGTGGAGGCGGACGGCGTGGATCCGGAAACGGGGCTGGCCTGGAGTGTGGTGATCAAGGGCACCGCGGCACTGGTCAAGAGCACTGAGGACGTGCTGGAAACCTCCCGCCTGTACCTCTTCCCGTGGCAGTCGGGGCGGAAGGACGCTTTCGTCCGCATCACCCCGGATTCGGTCACCGGCCGCCGCTTCCAGGTCACCGATCCGATGACGTGGTGGACCCAGATCAGCAGCGCCGCCAGGACGGCGCCGGAATAAAGCCCCCGGCATCAGGTTCCCCGGCCGTGGCGGCCGGGAACCTGATGCCTCAGGCGAGCTGGGTGATCTCCACGCTGACGTTCAGGGCGGACCCGCCGCCGCCGGACAGGATGCCCTTGAGCGGGGGCACGTCCCGGTAGTCGCGGCCCCGGGCCACCGTGACGTGGAAGTCACCGGCAGGTTTGTGGTTGGTGGGGTCCCAGCTGCGCCAGTCACCGTCCCACCATTCCAGCCAGGCATGCGACTGTCCGGCCACGGTCTCGCCGATTCCCGCGCTTGACCGCGGGTGCAGGTAGCCGGAGACGTAGCGTGCCGGAATGCCGCAGCTGCGCAGGGCACCGATGGCCAGGTGAGCCAGGTCCTGGCACACGCCCTGGCGCTGGCCCCAGGCCTCCTCCGCATTGGTGGTCACAGCGGTGGAGCCGGACATGTAGGTCATCTCGCCCCGCATCCAGGCAAAGACGGCCATGGCAGCTTCGTGCGGGTTCTTCCCCGCCACAACGTCCGGGATGATGCCCAGTACTTCCTCGCCCGGCCCACTTAGACGGGATTGCGGCAGCCAGTCACTGAAGGTGTCCAGTGTTTCCGGTGCGGCCAGGACGTCCCAGCCCACGATGTCCGCTTCCGCAGGGATTTTCCCCGCCCGGTGCACCTCCACCGTGATGTTGGAGACCACCTCGAGGTTCTCGTGGGGCATTTGCATGTCAAAGGCTGTGACCCTGGTCCCCCAGTAGTCGCGGTAGGTGCTCACCGCCGCCTGGGACGGGGACACCTTCACCACGGACTCCAGCACCACCTGCTGCGAATCCGTCAGCGGCGTCATCCGGGCCTCGTTGTAGGACAGGGTGACGCGCTTGTTGTACTTGTAGGCCGTCCTGTGGACGATGCTCAACCGGGTCATGACACTTCTCCCACCCAGGCCAGTTCGTCCGCCTGATTGAAGTACTTACGGGAAATGGCGTCCGAGGCCTGGGACACTGCCTTCTGGACCCGTTCCATGTGCTCGGGAAGCTCGGACATGAGGTCGTCGGTCCGGTGGAACTCAAGGAAGGTCCTGGCCTGCCCCACGATGCGGCGGGCATCGTTGATGAAACCCACCCGCTGCGCGGACGGGTCCAGCTTGGCCAGGCACTCGTCGGCGTCCCGCAGCGCGTAGACGATGGAGCGGGGGAAGAGCCGGTCCAGCAGCAGGAATTCGGCGGCGTGCTGGTCACCGAACGCGGCGCGGCGGGTGCGCAGGAAGGACTCGTAGGCGCCGGCGCAGCGCAGCATGTTCACCCAGGACATGCCGGCGGAGAGCACGTCGCGGGTGGACAGCATCCGGGCCGTCATGTCCGCACGTTCCAGGGAACGGCCCAGGACCAGGAAGAGCCAGCTTTCGTCGTGGCTCACCGTGGTGTCGGCAAGTCCGCTGACCATGGCGGTGCGTTCCAGGGTCCAGTTGCAGAAGCGGTAGGTACCCACCACGTCCTTGCGGTGCTGGCTCAGGCCGTAGTACGTGGTGTTCAGGCTCTCCCAGAGCCCCGAGGACACGGTTTCCCGGGCCCGGCGGGCATTCTCGCGGGCGGCGCCCAGGGAGCCGGCGATGGACGTGGCGCTGGTCTTGTCATAGGCCAGGGCATGGAGCAGTTCGGGCAGGCCAAAATCCTCGCTCTGGGGGCGGGCGCCCATGACCGCGAGCAGTTCCTGGGCGACGCTCCTGCGCTCCTCCATGGGGAGGTGGTTGAGGCGTTCCAGGTGCACGTCAAGGATGCGGGCGGTACCGTCCGCCCGTTCGACATAGCGGCCGATCCAAAACAGGGACTCGGCAATTCGGCTAAGCATTCGCGGCTACCTCCTGCGCGCCCGGAACGGTGTAAGGGAAATGCCCGACGGCGGCGCGGCTCACTGCTGCTGCTCCGACTGGCGGTCGCGCCAGTTGCTTTCCACCGGCCACACGGAGACCCGTTCACGGACCGTGACGGATTGGCGGGGAACGGTTTCCACCGGCATCTGGGGTGAATCGGCAAGGACCCAGGTGTCCTTGGATCCGCCGCCCTGGCTGGAGTTGACGATCAGGGACCCTTCCTTGAGTGCCACGCGGGTCAGGCCGCCGGGGAGGACCCAGACGTTGTCGCCGTCGTTGACTGCAAAGGGCCTGAGGTCCACGTGCCGGGGGCCGAACTTGTCTCCACTCAATGTGGGGACGGTGGAGAGCTGCAGCACCGGCTGGGCGATCCAGCCGCGGGGGTCAGCGATGATCCGCTGGCGGAGGGCGTCCAGTTCATCCCTGGAGGCATCCGGGCCGATGACCAGGCCCTTGCCGCCGGAACCGTCCACGGGCTTGACCACCAGTTCCGCGAGGTTGTCCAGGGTGTACTCCCTGGCTTCCTTTTCCTCGAGGCGGAAGGTGTCCACGTTGGCGATGATGGGCTCCTCGCTGAGGTAGTAGCGGATCAGGTCAGGGACGTAACTGTAAACCAGTTTGTCGTCGGCAACGCCATTGCCCACCGCGTTGGCAATCGTGACGCCGCCGGCGCGGGCGGCGTTGACCAGGCCGGGGCAGCCAAGCATGGAGTCGGAGCGGAACTGGAGGGGGTCCAGGAAGTCGTCGTCGATCCGTTTGTAGATGACATCCACACGCTGTTCACCGGCGGTGGTGCGCATGTAGACGCGGTTGCCGCGGCAGATCAGGTCGCGGCCCTCCACCAGTTCCACACCCATCAGGCCGGCCAGGAGGGTGTGCTCGAAGTAGGCGCTGTTGAACACGCCCGGGGTCAGGACGACGACGGTGGGATCGTCGACGCCTGCCGGTGCGGTTTTGCGCAGGGCCGAGAGCAGCCGGCGCGGGTATTCCTCGACGGGACGGATGAGCTGCTGACCGAAGGCCTCCGGCAGGCCCTTGGCCATCGCGCGCCGGTTCTCCAGCACGTAGCTGACACCGGAGGGTACGCGGACGTTGTCCTCCAGGACACGGAACGTGCCGGCGGCGTCGCGGACGACGTCGATGCCGGAGATGTGGACGCGGACCCCGCCTGCCGGTTCGAAGCCGTGGACCTGCCGGTGGAAGTGTGCGCTGGTGGTCACCAGCTGGCGCGGGATCACGCCGTCGGACACCACCGTCATTTTGTCGTAGACGTCGTTCAGGAAGGCTTCCAGGGCACGGACCCGCTGGGCGACCCCCTTTTCCAGGACGTCCCACTCGGCCGCCGGGATGACGCGGGGCACGATGTCGAGCGGAAAGGGCCGTTCCTCGCCCGCGTAGTCGAAGGTCACCCCGCGGTCCAGGAAGGTGCGCGCCATGGAGTCGGCGCGTGCGGTGACGTCCGCCAGGGAGAGCTTCCGGAGTGCGTCCGCCACCTGCCCGTACGAGTCCCTGGCCTGTTGCCCCGGGGCGAACATCTCGTCGTAGGCTCCGGATCGGCCCGCGGCCTCGGAGTAATCCTGGAATAGGTCTGACATGTCCAATAGCCAACCATCTTTTTGTTTCGAATTCATTACTGCCATCCATTGTGGCGTGTTGGCGCCAATGCCCCGGTTCGTACTTTACGGGCCTCGTCGGGCACAGTAGGTGAGTGCCAGTCAGCAGAAGCCTCCCAGCGCCGGGCCGCGGCAGTTCCGGGCCGCGGATTGCCCGCCTGGTTCCGGGGCTGATGACCGCCGCTGCCGCCGTCGCAGCGGCTTTCCTGGTGCATGGACTGCTGCCGGCCCTGCCGGCAATGACCCTCGCCGTGGTCCTGGGCGTTCTGGCCGCCAACCTGCCCGGTGCCGGCACGTGGACGGGAGGCCGCGCACGGCCGGGGCTGGACTTCGCCGGCAAGCACCTGATGCGCGGCGGAATCGTACTCCTGGGCCTGAAGGTCAGCGTCATGGATGTCCTGGGCCTCGGCTGGCTGGCCCTGGTCCTGATTGTGGGCGTGGTGGCAGCCAGTTTCGGCGGGACGTATGCGATTTCGCGGTTGTTCCGCCTTCCGCCCGTGACCTCACTGCTGGTGGCCACGGGATTTTCCATCTGCGGCGCCTCCGCCATTGGCGCCATGGCCGCCGTCCGCCGCATCCGGCACGCGGAAACCGTCCTGCCCGTGGCCCTGGTCACTCTTTGCGGCACGCTCGCCATCGGCGTCCTCCCCCTCCTCGCGCAACCCTTGGGGCTCACGGCCACAGTGTTCGGAGCCTGGACCGGTGCCTCGGTACACGACGTGGGCCAGGTGGTGGCCACGGCGCAAACCGCCGGGACCGCCGCCCTGGCGGTCGCCGTCGTCGTCAAACTCACCCGGGTGCTGCTGCTGGCCCCCGTGGCCGCGCTGGCAGGTGCGCACCACCGAAACGGGGTGCGTGCCGTGGGCACCGGGGATGGCGTGGCTGAGAAAATGCCGCCGCTGGTGCCGCTGTTCGTCGTGGGCTTCGTTGCCATGGTGGCGCTGCGCTCAACCGGCTGGCTGTCCGCAGGCTTGCTCGACCTGGGGGCCACCCTGCAGGACATCCTGCTGGGTGCGGCCCTGTTCGGCCTTGGCTCTGCGGTCCGTATCCGCACCCTGCTCCACACCGGCGGACCGGCGCTCCTGGCGGCACTCGCTTCGTGGCTCCTGATTGCCGTGCTGGGCCTGGCTGCGGCCTTCCTGATCGCCGGCTGAACCAATGAATCGGCGCCGTGATTAGATAGCCGGGTGTCACATGAGAATCTGCAGCGCCGTGAAGCCGCCGAACGTTCAGCCCTGATCAGCACTACCAGCTACGACATCTCCCTGGATGTGCGGCAGGCAGCGGATCCGGCGGTCACCGGCTACACGAGCCGCAGTGTCATCACCTTCACCGCCGAACCTGGCGCAAGTACGTTCCTCGACTTCATCGGCGGTGACGTGCACAGCGTGTTCCTCAACGGGAGGGGCCTGCGGGTTGAGGATGTGGTGGACGGCGCGCGGATCCGGCTGGACGACCTGCGGGCCGAGAACCAGGTCACGGTCACGGGAACGGCGCTGTACAGCCGTTCCGGCGAAGGCATGCACCGGTTCGTGGACCCGGCGGACGGCCGGTGCTACCTGTACACCCAGTACGAGCCTGCTGATGCGCGCCGCGTCTTCGCGAACTTCGAGCAGCCCGACCTGAAGGCGACCTACACCTTCCACGTGATGGCCCCCGCTGACTGGCACGTGGCGTCCAACGGCGCGGAGGTCAAGCGCACCCTGCTGACCAGCGACCCCGCCACGGCATGCTGGGACTTTGCCACCACCCTGCCGATGTCCACCTACATCACCACCATCCTGGCCGGGCCGTACTTCAAGGCCACGGACCGCTGGCAGGCAACGCTCGACGACGGCAGCCAGCTGGACGTCCCGCTCGCCCTCTACTGCCGTGCATCCATGGCGGACTCCTTCGACACCGGGGAGCTCTTCAGCCTCACGAAAAAGGGCCTGGACTTTTTCAACCGCCTTTTCGATTTCCCCTACCCCTGGGGCAAGTACGACCAGGCGTTCGTTCCCGAATACAACCTCGGCGCCATGGAGAACCCGGGGCTGGTGACGTTCACGGAAAGCTACGTGTTCACCTCGCGGGCCACGGACGCCCAGTACCAGGCGCGTGCCAACACCCTGATGCACGAGATGGCGCACATGTGGTTCGGCGACCTGGTGACCATGCAGTGGTGGGACGACCTGTGGCTGAAGGAGTCCTTCGCCGACTACATGGGAACCCTCGGTGTTGACCGGGCCACGGACTGGGACACCGCCTGGGTCAACTTCGCCAACAAACGCAAAGTCTGGGCCTACGTGCAGGACCAGCTCCCCACCACCCATCCCATCGTGGCCGACATCCCGGACCTTGAAGCGGCAAAACAGAACTTCGACGGCATCACCTACGCCAAGGGCGCGTCCGTGCTTAAGCAGCTGGTGGCCTACGTGGGCTTTGACGCCTTCATTGCCGGGTCGCGGGAGTACTTCCGGAAGCATGCCTACGGCAACACGTCGCTGGCCGACCTCCTGGCTTCCCTGGCGGCGGCCTCGGGGCGGGACCTGTCCGGGTGGGCCCGGCAGTGGCTGCAGACCTCCGGCATCTCCAGCCTGTCCATGGACTTTTCAGCTTCCAGTGCAACGGACGACGACGGCGTGCCGGGCCGGGTGGCCATCGTCCAGGAAGCGGTGGATCCGGTGACGGGACGTGAGGAGCTGCGTCCGCACCGGCTCCGGATAGGTTCCTATGACTTTGATGCCGGCGGCGCCCTGGTGCGGACCGGGAGCATCGAAACGGACGTGGCCAGCGAGCGGACGGAGCTCCCCCAGCTCGCCGGGCAGCAACGGCCGGCGCTCCTGCTGGTCAACGATGAGGACCTGACCTACGCCAAGGTGCGGCTGGACCCGGTCTCCGAGGCAACGGTGCGCGCATCCCTGGACCGGATCACGGACCCCATGGCGCGTGCCCTCTGCTGGACCGCGCTTTGGAACTCCGCCCGCGACGGTGAAACTCCGGCATCGTTGTACGTTGACGCCGTGACGGCGTTTGCCCCGGCTGAAACCGGCATCGGGGTCCTGCTGAACATCCTGGACAACGCCACCACCGCCGTCGAACGTTACACACCGGCGGGCACCCGCGGGAGTGTCCGTGCTTCCTTACTTGAGGCCGCCGCCGGCGAACTGGACCGGGCCGTCCCCGGTTCTGACGCACAGCTTGCCTGGGCCCGCACCCTTGCCGCCCTCAGCCGGCATGATGCGGCAGCGCTCCCCCGGCTCCGTGGCCTGCTGGACGGCACGGCTACCGTGCCGGGGCTGTCCGTGGACGCAGAGCTGCGCTGGCAGCTGTGGCATGCGCTCGCCGCCAACGGACAGGCCGGCGCGGCCGAGCTCGACGCAGAGCTGGCGCGGGACACCACGGCATCCGGCCGCGCCGGCCACGCAACGGCCATGGCGTCCCGACCCGACGCGGCGGTCAAGGCTGCGGCCTGGGAAGCCGCCGTTCACGGAAACGAGCTCTCCAACCAACTCCTCACCGCCACCATCAATGGATTCAGCACCGCGCCTCCGGTGTTGTTGGAGCCGTACGTGGAACCCTACTTCGACTGCCTGCTGGCTGTCTGGGAAGAACGCAGCATCGAAATCGCCAGCCGGATTGTCCGCGGCCTCTATCCCGGCGCCCAGGACCTGACAGGCACCCGCCCCGGGGACCATCCGGTGGTGCGGCGGACGGATGACTGGCTGGACGCCAACCCGGACGCGCCGCACGCCCTGCGCCGGATCATCATCGAGCAGCGCAGCCACCTGCTGCGCGCACTCACCGCACAGGCCGTCGTCGTTCCTTCATCGACTGCTCCGTAACTGCCGTTTTCAGGCCGCAAAACGGCAGTTACGCAGCAGTGGATAGGCTGCGGGACGAGTAGGCAGCAGTCGATGGGGCTAGGGGACGCGGTGGAGCCATTCCCTGGTGCCGAACTTGGTGGCCACGCGTTCCTCGGCTGCCGCCAGTTCGTGTCCCGCCAACGATGACGGGGTTGCACCGTAACGCTCGCTGAAAACGCCCATCATCGCCTCAATGATCGCCGTGCGCGCCAGGCCGGTTTGGCGACGCAGCGGATCCACCCGCTTCTTGGCGCTGCGGGTGCCCTTGTCCGAAAGCTTCTCCTTGCCGATCCGGAGCACCTCCACCATCTTGTCGGCGTCGATGTCGTAGCTCATGGTGACGTGGTGCAGCATGCCGCCGTTGGCCAGGCGTTTCTGCGCGGCACCGCCGATCTTGCCCTGGTCCGTGGCGATGTCGTTCAACGGAATGTAGAAGGCGTTAATGCCCAGCCGTTCCAGTGCCGCCATGACCCATGCGTCCAGGAAGGGGTAGGAGTCGGCGAAGCTGAGCCCGTCCACCAGGGTCTGCGGCAGGTAGAGCGAGTAGGTGATGCAGTTGCCGGCCTCCATGAACATCGCTCCCCCGCCGCTGATCCGGCGGACCACGTTGATGCCGTGCCTGGCCACGCCCTCGGGGTCCACCTCGTTCTGCACCGACTGGAAGCTGCCGATGACCACCGACGGCTCCTGCCAGTCCCAGAACCGCAGCGTGGGCGTGCGGGCACCGGCGCCAACGGCCTCGGTGAGGACCTCGTCAAGGGCAACGTTGATTTCGGTGGGCAGCACGGTCGGCGCAATGACGTTCCACTCGTGGTCGCCCCAGGACGTTGCCTTGGCCAGGGCACGGCGGACGGTCAAGGCCACGGCGTCAGCGGAGAAGCCGAACAGCACGGCACCGGCGGGCAGGGCGGCGGTGACGGCCGCTGCCAGGTCCTTGGCAGGCGTGGTGTCAGGAAGGCCGGTCAGGGCGCGGTTGATGTCCTCCAGTGCCTCGTCCGGCTCCAGGAAGAAGTCGCCGCTCACAGAGACGTCAGCCAGGGCGCCGTCCGCCACGGCCAGGTCCACCACCACCAGCTTGCCGCCCGGGACCTTGTACTCACCGTGCAGGTGCTGGTTGGTGGTGGCATCATGGGCAGGAATACGTGGCTGGGTCATGCTTTCCATCCTGCCCCAGAAAACAGGTGCACGGTTAAAAGCAGAAAGCCCGCGCCGTTGCCGGTGCGGGCTTTCCATCAGACCTTGGGGAAAGAAGATTACTTCTTGCCGCCGAAGCCCTTGAAGCGAGCGTTGAAGCGCTCGACGCGGCCTGCAGAGTCCATGATGCGCTGCTTGCCCGTGTAGAACGGGTGGGACTCGGAAGAGATTTCGACGTCGATGACCGGGTAGGTGTTGCCGTCTTCCCACTCGATGGTCTTGTTGGAAGACACGGTGGAGCGGGTCAGGAACTTGGTGCCGGAGGCCAGGTCGTTGAAGACAACAGCTTCGTACTTCGGGTGGGTATCAGACTTCATAATGGGACCTTTGTTCGCGCAACTGGATTTTGCCAGCTGCCAGGTATGAATGGGATGGCTGGGATCTGTTGCATCAGCCGAAGCTGAAAAAGCAGGACAACCAACTATCCATCATAGCCGATGCGGGAGGGGCTGACGAACCGGTTATCCGCCCCCTTACCGCGCCCGCAGCTCCCAGAACGCCACGGCCGACGCAGCAGCCACATTGAGCGAATCCACGCCATTGCGCATGGGGATTTTGACGGCGAGGTCGACGGCGGCGAGCGTCTCCGGGCTCATGCCGGCGCCTTCGGTGCCCAGCACCAGGGCGAGCTTGTCAAGGTTGCGGGACGCGACGGCGTCGATGTCCTCCGCGTCCGGCGTCAGCTCCAGTGCCGCGACGGTGAAGCCGTGGTCCTTCAGCACCTGCAGGTCGCCCGGCCAGTCCCCCATGCGTGCCCAGGGAACCTGGAACACCGTGCCCATGCTGACCCTGACGCTGCGGCGGTAAAGCGGATCACCGCAACGCGGGGAGACCAGCACGGCGTCGATGTCCAGCGCTGCGGCGGAGCGGAAGATGGCACCCACATTCGTGTGGTCCACGATGTCCTCCAGCACGGCCACGCGGCGGGCGCCGGCCAGGAGTTCCGGCAGCGGCACCGGCGCGGGGCGCTGCATGGCCGCCATGGCGCCACGGTGCAGGTGGAAACCCGTGATCTCCTCGAGCAGGGCTGCCGAGCCGATGAAAGCGGGAATGTCGGGATACGCCCGGAAGACGTCGTCGAGGTCCGCCATCCACTTTTCCGCGAGGAAGAACGAACGCGGCCGGTGGCCGGCTGCCAGGGCCCGGCGCAGGACGCGCGACGACTCGGCGATGTACATCCCCTCGGCCGGTTCACGGAGCTTGCGAAGGTGCACGTCGGTCAGGGTGGTGTAGTCGCTGACGCGCGGGTCGTCGGCGGATTCGAGGTAGTGGAAGGTCACCGGGTGATTATTTCAGCAGGTTGGCGATCATGACGGCAAGGGCCACGATGCCCAGGCTGAAGATCACGGCCCGGAGGACGCGCGGCGAGAGCTTTCGGCCCACCTTGGAGCCCAGGATCCCGCCGATGGTGGAGCTGACGGCGATGAGCAGCACCACGAGCCAGTTGATCCGGTCGAAGGCGAAGAGCAGGTAGGAGATGGCGGCCACCATGTTGACGCCGAGCACCAGGATGTTCTTCATGGCATTGGCGTTCTGGATGGTCCCGGTGAGGAAGACGCCCAGGATTCCCACCAGCAGGATCCCCTGGGCTGCCACGAAGTAGCCGCCGTATACGCCGGCGAGGTAGACGAGGACCACCAGGAGGATGCCGTGGCGTTTGTCCCGGACGGCGTGCTCCGGATTGGCCTCGCGGTTGCGCACCCAGTCCTGGAGCCTTGGCTGGAACACCACCATCAGCAGCGCCAGGACCAGCAGGACCGGCGCAACGTAGTGGAACACCTTCTCCGGCAGGTGCAGCAGCAGCCAGGCGCCGGACACGCCGCCCAGGACCGACGCCGGCAGCAGGCGCAGCACCTGCCGTCCCCGCCCGGCAAGTTCACGCCGGTAGCCGAAAGCCCCGGCCGCGGTGCCGGCCACCAGGCCCATGGCGTTGCTCATCGATGCCACCACCGGGGCCACGCCTAGGGCGATGAGTACGGGGAACGTGACCAGGGTGCCGGAGCCCACTACGGCGTTGATGGTGCCGGCCCACAGACCGGCGATGAACACAATGATGCTGCTGAAGAGTTCCAAGGCAGTAGCGCAGGCCGCTTCTAGCGGCGTGCGGTGGCGGTGTAGCGTCCCGCCTTCTCGGTGACCGCAAGCGGCAGGCCGAAGGTGGTGCTCAGGTGCTCTTCAGTCAGGACTTCGGTGATGGGGCCGGCCGCCACGACGCTGCCGTCGCGCAGGAGCATGGCATGGGTGAAGCCGGGCGGGACTTCCTCAAGGTGGTGCGTGACCAGGACCATGGCCGGCGCGGACTCGTCGCCGGCGAGTTCGCCCAGCTTGTGGACCAGCTCTTCGCGGCCGCCCAGGTCCAGCCCGGCGCCCGGCTCATCCAGGAGCAGCAGTTCCGGGTCCGTCATGAGGGCACGGGCAATCTGGACGCGCTTGCGCTCGCCTTCGGACAGCGTGGCGAAGGTCCTGTTGAGCAGTGGCCCCATGCCCCAGTCGTTCAGCAGCCGGAACGCGCGCCGTTCGTCGTCGCGCTCGTAGCCTTCGCGCCACCGGCCCGTGACGCCGTAGGCGGCGGTGACCACGACGTTGAGAACGTTCTCGTGTTCCGGGATCTGGGTGGCAAGGGCTGCAGAGGAAAGGCCGATGCGCGGCCGCAGTTCGAAGACGTCAACGCGGCCCAGCACTTCGTCGAGGATGCCCGCGGTGCCGCTGCTCGGGTGGAGACGGGCCGCAGCGATCTGGAGAAGGGTGGTTTTGCCGGCGCCGTTGGGGCCAAGGATGACCCACCGCTCGCCTTCATTGACCTGCCAGTCGACATTGTCCAGCAGGGTCTTTTTGCCTCGGACAACGCTGACGGAGTCCAGTTCCAGAACATCACTCATAGGAGTAGACACTAGGACAAAATAGAAGATGACTGATAACCGGTGTGAAGGCCCGTGGCTGCTTCGCAGCGGCGGGTCCGCAACGGATTCCAGCGGTCCCGTCGGCGCTGGCTAAGATTGCAGGCATGACTTCGAACGTGACTGCGGTCAGCTATGGCCTCAATGTGACCCCCACCGGGCTGGAGCAGCTGCGTTCCGTCCTCGCATCGCACGGCGCCCAGGTACTGTCCGAATCCTCCCCGGAAGGCGACCGGTACCAGGTCCACATCCTTGACCTGGCCCTTTCGGATGCGACCGAGGCCGGGCTCGCCGCCCTGCGCAGGTCCGTGGCCGGGGCGGCCACCAGCGATTTCGATACTGCCGTTGTTCCGGCCGGCCTCCGCTCCGCTGCCCGGAAGCTGTTGATCATGGATGTGGATTCCACCCTGATCCAGCAGGAGGTCATCGAGCTCCTGGCGGCCTATGCCGGCAAGCGGGACGAAGTCGCCGCCGTCACGGAAGCTGCCATGCGCGGGGAACTGGATTTCGCCCAGAGCCTGCACGCCCGGGTGGCCGTGCTCGCCGGGCTGCCGGCCGACGTCGTCCATTCCGTCCGCAACGAAGTGAAGCTCAGTGAAGGCGCTGGCGATCTGGTGGCCGCTTTCAAGGCGGCCGGCCACACGGTGGCAGTGGTGTCCGGCGGCTTCAACCAGATCCTCGAACCGATCGCAGCCGACCTGGGCCTGGACTACTGGCAGGCCAATGAACTGGAAATCGTCGACGGCGTGTTGACCGGCAAGGTGCTGGGCGCCGTGGTGGACAGGGCGGCCAAGGAAAAGTACCTGCGCGAGTGGGCGGCGGCCGAAGGCGTCGCCCTCGAGCACACCATCGCGGTGGGCGACGGCGCCAACGACCTGGACATGCTCGGTGCCGCCGGGATCGGCGTCGCGTTCAACGCCAAACCTGCCGTCCGCGCCGTGGCCGACGCCGCCCTCAACATGCCGTACCTGGACGCGGTCCGCCACGTCGCCGGGGTCTAGCCGCTCTTAACAGGGAAGGGCCCACGTCCGCAGGAATTCCTTGCGGCGTGGGCCCTTCTCACGAAGTGGGAAGCCTAGCTGGCGGGCTGGGTACCCTTGCCGAAGTAATCTGCTCCGCCGGCGTACTCGGTATGGCCGGATTCGACGTCGGCTGTTGCCATGCTTGCCACCACCTCGGCGAACTCCTCCACGGAGTACAGCTTGCCGGCTTCAGCCCGCCGGGCCTCGATGGCGCCCGGGGTGGAGCGGTCCAGGAGCGTGGCGGTGACGGTTCCCTCGATCATGTCGCCGGACACCACTACCAGGGAGATGCCCTTTTCGGCGAGGTTGGGGATCAGTTCGCGCAGCGCGTCCTCACCCGCGCGCTTGCTGCGGGCCACCGGCTCGTAGGCCTCCATGGTGGGCACGGTGTTGATGAAGTGCGCCTGGTGGCTGGTAACGAAAACCACGCGGGAGCCTTCCTTCATCAGGGGCACAGCGGCGTTGAGCATGTTGACCTGTGCGTCGCGGTTGAGCTTGAGGGCGTAGTCCTCCCCCATGCCGGTTTCCATGCCGCCCGAGGCGTTCAGCACCAGGATGTCCAGCGAACCGAAGTTCTCCATCGCGGCGCTGGCCAGGGCCTGCACGCCCTCCTGCGTGGTGAGGTCGGCGCCCACGGCGACAGCGCGTCCGCCGGCGGCTTCAATTCCCTGCACCACCTTGTTGGCGCGGGGCGCCTTCTGGCGGTAGTTGACCACGACGGCGGCACCATCCGAGGCGAGGATCTTTGCTACGTCGGCGCCGATGCCCCGCGATGATCCCGTGACGATGGCCGTCTTGTTGTCCAGCAGTCCCATTCGAGCTTCCTTTGTTCGAAACATCTAAATCGTTGTGGTCTGCAGTCCATCATGCCAGCGGCTGCTGCGGATATCCGTTGTGCGGCTCCGACAAATAAGGGGCGCCCGGCTAGTTTCCTGCAGGGGCAATGACCGGAAGGGTCAGTGGCCCATGCCCAGGCCGCCGTCCACCGGGATGACCGCACCGGAGATGTAGGCGGCCTCATCGCTGGCAATCCACCGGACCACATTCGCAACCTCGGCGGCTTCGGCAAAGCGGCCGGCGGGGATGCTGGTGAGGTAGTCCTTCTGGGTGGCTTCGGGGAGTTCGGCTGTCATGTCGGTGTTGATGAAGCCGGGCGCCACCACGTTGGCGGTGATGCCGCGGGAACCGAGTTCGCGGGTGAGGGACCGGGCGATGCCCACGAGGCCGGCCTTGGATGCGGAGTAGTTGATCTGCCCCGGTGCGCCGTAGAGGCCGGAGACCGAGGAAATGAGGACCACACGGCCCTTGCGGAGGCGGATCATGCCCTTGGACGCGCGCTTGATGACACGGAAGGCGCCGGTGAGGTTGGTGTCGATGACGGAGGTGAAGTCATCCTCGCTCATGCGCAGGAGCAGGGTGTCCTTGGTGATGCCGGCGTTGGCCACCAGTACTTCGACGGGACCGTGGGCAGCTTCCACTTCCTTGAAGGCCGCGTCCACGGATGCCTCATCGGTGACGTCCGCCTTGACGCCCAGGATTCCTTCCGGAAGCTGGGTTTCGCTGCGGTAGGTCACCGCCACCTTGTCACCGTTGGCCAGGAACGCCTGGGCGATGGCCAGGCCGATACCGCGGTTGCCGCCAGTGATGAGGACACTGCGTGGTGCGGAAGCTGTTTCAGTCATAAAGGGGCTCCGGGATTCTGCGGCAGGCTGCGCCGCGGTAGTGGGGGTGTGGTTTGGGCTGCCTCCGATCTTAGCGGCAGGCCCGCTGCGGGTTTGGGCAGCACTGCCGATGGTGCGAGAATTGAGGGAAGCCTTTGGAGCGTGATCATCCACCGTGACCCTTGAAAACCATGCGGGACATTCCGCGCCCGAAGAACCGGGCCGGTTCTCCGGCGATACCGAGGTCCACAGCATTACTGACGCCGCCGGAGCGCACTCTGAGGACATGCGCCAGCGGATGATCAAGTACGCGCTGGCCATGGGAATCCGCATGGTGTGCCTGATCATGATCTTCGTGGTGGACGGCTGGTTCAAGATCATCGCGGTGGCCGGCGCTGTATTCCTGCCCTGGATTGCGGTGGTCATCGCCAACGGCAGCGACAAGGCCGAGGCCCACAGTGATTTGCTGCTGGATTCCGCCCCCCTGGCGGAGATTGAGAGCCCGGTTCTTCCGGATCCGGAGGATGAACCCGGAAGCGCTGTGCTTCAAGGCGAACTGGTGAAGGATGAGGACCCCGGGGAGGAGCGGCAGGCATCATGAGTCTTTTCGATTTCGCGGCAGGATCGGACGTGGCGTCCGGGACCGCCATGTGCTCACGGAAGGCGTGCAGGGCCCAGGCGTCCTGGCAGCTCCTCTGGAACAACCCCAAGATCCACGCCCCCGAGCGCCGCAAGATCTGGCTTGCCTGCGCCGACCACCGGGAATGGCTGGAGGACTACCTGCAGACCCGGGGGCTCTGGAAGGAAACGCTTCCCCTTAGCCCCGGCGATGACGGTTCACCGGCACAGGACATCTGAATGTACCGGTTCCTTTTTTCCAGCAAATGGCTGGGCTATCTCCTGCTGGCCGCGATCTTTGCCGCCGCCTGCGTATTTTTAGGCCGCTGGCAGATGGACCGGCGTGCGGAGACGCTGGCCGAGATCAACCGGGTGGTCAGCAATTACTCCGCCACCCCCATCCCCTTTGCGCAGGCACGGGACCAGTTCAACCAGCTTGACCCTGCCAAGGAGTGGACCCAGGTTGAATTGAAGGGCTCGTACGATGCGGCCGGCCAGCGGATTGTCCGCAATCGGCCGCTGAACGGCCAGCCGGGCTACGAGGTGGTGGTCCCCTTCCGCCTCACCACCGGCGAAACGGTGGTCATCGACCGCGGCTGGCTGCCCATCGGCAACAGGAATCCGGGCAGCCCGGATTCGGTGCCGGCACCCCCCTCGGGTGAGGTCACCGCCGTCGTTCGCCTGAAGCATGGCGAGCCGGAACTTCAGCGCGGGGCCCCCGAAGGCCAGCTCGCGTCCATTGACCTGCCAACCTACGCCACGCAGCTGGGCTACCCGCTGCTTACGGGCGCCTACGGCCAGCTTGCGTCGGAAGCGCCTCCGTCCGCCGACATGCCCGTGGCGTTCCCCAAGCCGTCCACGGACGAGGGGACGCACCTGTCCTATTCGCTGCAGTGGTTCGCCTTCGGCGTGCTCATGTTCGTCGGCTTCGGCTACGCGGCCCGCCAGCAGGCCCGGAATGCGGCGATCGACGCAGAGGACGAGGAAGAAACGCTGCCGGACGGCGCCGTCCATTCCGCCGTCCCTGCCGCCCGCCGCCCGGCCCCGCCGCGCAAGCGCAAGAAGGCCACAGCGGAGGAAGAAGAAGACGCCCTCCTGGACGCGCAGGGGTACTAGGGCATGGAGTACGACGGCGGCGCTTTGCTGATTGCGCTTGTTCCGTCCGCTTCGCGACGCGCGTGATTTCCCCTTGGCTGTGCCGAAAGGGACGGCTCGCTGCCCCGGGCGGAGCGGTCGATAGTCGGACAGGACCACGGACTCCTCTGGGCCCGAGCAGGAGACCACACGGCGATGTTCAGCATCACCTACGACGAGCTGCACAGGATTACAGGCGCTAAGGAAATGCCCCTCCGCTGAGCAAAGGCCACAAAGGCACGAGCGGAGCGGCGCAGGTGATTTATGTAGCGTGCGTCAAAGGCGAGGAACGAGCCAGCACGCGGGAAATCGCCTGCGTCGCGCAGCGAAGTAGCCACGGGCGCGCACCTGCGTCGCGCAGCGAAGTAGCCACGGGCGCGCACCTGCGTCGCGCAGCGAACGCAAGGCATGGAGCGGCTTAGGCCAGGGTGATCAGGTCCAGGTAGTCCTCGTTCCAGAGGTCTTCGACGCCGTCGGGAAGCATGACCACGCGTTCGGGGTTCAGGGCTTCGACAGCGCCTTCGTCGTGGCTGACCAGAACGACGGCGCCGGTGTAGTTGCGCAGGGCGCCGAGGATTTCGGCGCGGCTGGCGGGGTCGAGGTTGTTGGTTGGTTCGTCGAGGAGGAGGACGTTGGCGCTGGAAGCCACGATGGTGGCCAGGGCCAGGCGCGTCTTTTCGCCGCCGGAGAGAACGCCGGCGGGCTTGTCGACGTCGTCGCCTGAGAACAGGAATGAGCCCAGGATGCCGCGCACCTCGGCGTCCTTCATGTCCGGTGCGGCGGAGCGCATGTTCTCGAGAACGGTACGGTCGTGGTCCAGGGTTTCGTGTTCCTGGGCGTAGTAGCCCACCTTCAGGCCGTGGCCGGGGATGACCTCGCCGGTGTCCGGGGCGTCCACCCCGGCGAGCATGCGCAGCAGCGTGGTCTTGCCGGCACCGTTGAGTCCCAGGATGACCACCTTGGAACCGCGGTCGATGGCCAGGTCCACGTCGGTGAAGATTTCCAGCGAGCCGTAGGACTTGCTGAGCCCGTCTGCGGTGAGCGGGGTCTTGCCGCAGGGTGACGGATCGGGGAACCGCAGCGCCGCCACGCGGTCCTGCTCGCGGACGGCTTCCAGGCCGCTGAGCAGACGCTCGGCACGCTTGGCCATGTTCTGTGCGGCCACAGCCTTGGTGGCCTTCGCCCTCATCTTGTTGGCCTGGTCCATGAGGACCTGGGCCTTCTTCTCGGCATTGGCGCGTTCACGCTTCCGTGCGCGCTCGTCCGTCTCCCGCTGCAGGAGGTACCGTTTCCAGTCCATGTTGTAAAAGTCGATCTGGGCGCGGTTGGCGTCCAGCAGGAACACCTTATTGACGGTGGCTTCCAGCAGGTCGGTGTCGTGGCTGATGACGATGAGGCCGCCCTGGTGGTTCTTCAGGAAGTCACGCAGCCAGGCGATGGAATCGGCGTCAAGGTGGTTGGTGGGTTCGTCCAGGAGCATCGTTTCGGCATCGGAATAGAGGATGCGGGCGAGCTCCACGCGGCGCCGCTGGCCGCCTGACAGCGTTTTGAGCGGCTGGTTCAGCAGGCGGTCAGGGAGGGCCAGGTTGGAACAGATTGACGCAGCCTCGGCCTCGGCAGCATACCCGCCGGCTGCGAGGAATTCGGACTCCAGCCGGTCGTACCGGTTCATGGCCTTGCGCTGGACGTCGGCATCTTCGCTGGCCATTTCATCGTGCGCTTTCCGGAGCTTCCCGACGACGATGTCCAGGCCGCGGGCGGAGAGGAT
Source organism: Arthrobacter sp. SAFR-179 (assembly GCF_059414945.1). Classification (NCBI taxonomy): domain Bacteria; kingdom Bacillati; phylum Actinomycetota; class Actinomycetes; order Micrococcales; family Micrococcaceae; genus Arthrobacter; species Arthrobacter sp. SAFR-179. Next base: position 130,611 of record NZ_JBPFDM010000002.1, on the reverse strand, counting down.
CCGGTCGCGTGCCAGCTGCTCCATGTCCGGGGTGCGGGGGTCCTGCGGGAGGTAGCCGATTTCGCCGCTGCGGGTCACCTTGCCGGCGGCGGGAAGGCCTTCGCCTGCAAGGACACGCGTCAGGGTGGTCTTGCCCGCGCCGTTGCGGCCCACCAGGCCGATCTTGTCCCCTTTATCGATGCGGAAGCTCACCTGGTCCATCAGGAGCCGGGCACCGGCACGCAGTTCAAGATCCTGGACAGTAATCACAGCAGGTAAGGCCTTTCACAACAGGGAACGCCGCGGTCCGCGTACACGGTACGAAGGGACGCCAGGGCAGAGTAGCCGGAGAACGGCACAATCCAGTCTACCGTCCGGCAGGGCAGCCAATTTTCAACAACAGCATGCGGCGGGAGGTTTCCTGCTGATGCCGTGGACTCAAGGCGGCCTGCTGCCCGGGAAGGTCGTGGAGAATGTGGTCATGGAATTCGATCGGCTGCTCCAAATCCGGCGCATCTACGCACAGGCGGCCGCTTTGGAGCTGCCCCGGGGCCAGGAGATCGTGGCACGCTGGCCGGATGCCGACGTCGTACTGGTGGACAACCATTGGAATATCCCGGACGTCCATGGTGATGAAGCCAACGTCCCGCGCTGGTCACGGATCAAAACCGAGGCGCTGGTTCTGGGCGTCAAGAAGTCCCTGTCCGTCAAGCCGAACGGCCGGTCAGCGGACTTCATCGCGCCCTCCACGGCGAACGGGTGCGCCATGGCGTGCGCCTACTGCTACGTGCCGCGGCACAAGGGGTACAGCAACCCCGTTACCGTGTTCGCCAATATCGACCAGATCGCCGCCACGCTCGAACGGCACGCCACCCGCCAGGGGCTGAAGCTGGAGCCCAATCAGTGCGACCCGGAGCTGTGGGTCTATGACATCGGCGAGAACAGCGACTGTTCGGTTGATGCGCTGATCAGCGACAACGTGGAGGATCTCGTCACGCTCTTCCGCGAACTGCCCAACGCCAAGCTGTCCTTTGCCACCAAGTTCGTTAACCCGGCAATGCTGCACTGGAATCATGGCGGGCATACCCGGATCCGGTTTTCGCTGATGCCCGCGGACCTGGCGAAGTCCGTCGACGTCCGGACATCACCGGTGGCGGAACGGATGGCGGCCATCAACGACTTCGTTGCCGCCGGGTACCAGGTGCATGTGAACTTCTCCCCCGTCATTGTCACGGACACCTGGCTCGCGGACTGGGAGCAACTGCTGCGCCAGCTCGACGCCACCCTGACGCCGGCAGCCAAGGCACAGCTGGCCGCAGAGGTCATTTTCCTGACGCACAACGAGCAACTGCACCAGGTCAACCTGGGCTGGCATCCGCAGGCCGAAAACGTCCTGTGGCGTCCCGATCTTCAGGAGTCGAAGACCTCGTCCAATGGCTTCAACAACGTCCGCTACCGGTCACGTGCCAAGGCGGGCTACGTGCGCCAGCTCACCGCGCTCATTTCAGACATAGCCCCTTACTGCCGCATCCGGTACGCGTTTTAGAGGGCATCCTCCCGGATGACAGACAGTTATCGTTCTTCGTGTTTCTCCGGCTGATGGCCGTTTGTCCGGGCCTCCGCGGCACCTTCTTCGTGGCTGCCCTTCGCCTTGCCGAATGGCAGGACTTTCAGCAGCGGACCCACGACGGCCAGGACGACGAGGCCCCAGGCGAGTCCGAGGACCGCCGAGCAAAGGGTGTTGACCAGCCAACCCAGGAGCCCGCCGGCAACCGGAACCTCTGCTGCCGGGGATTCGAGGGCGTGGACCAGGTCGTAGGGCGCATGCCAGCCGAGGTCATGGGCTCCCTGCAGCATGATGTGCCCACCAACCCAGAGCATCGCGATCGTTCCGACGAAGGTAATCGCGGCCAGCACGGCCGGCATGCCTCTCACCAGGAGCCTGCCGAGGCGCTGGGAACGGGCAGAGTCCTTGGCAGCCAGGTGGATTCCGATGTCGTCCATTTTGACGATCAGTGCCACCGCGCCGTATACGAGCACTGTGATGGCGAACGCCACCATGACCAGGATGAAGGCGCGGACCCAGATGGACTCCGCCGCCACCTCGTTCATCGAGATGACCATGATCTCGCAGGAGAGGATGAAGTCGGTGGTGATGGCACCCTTGACAACCTTGGCCTCGGCGTCGGGCCCGCGTTCCACTGACGGGGAGTCCTCGTCCTCATGGTGACTGCCGCGGAGCTTGTGCCAGACCTTCTCCGCGCCCTCGTAGCATAGGTAGGTGCCGCCCAGCATGAGGATGTAGGGAATCACGCCCGGGACGAAGGCGCTGATGAGCAGCAGTGCCGGGAGGATGATGAGCAGTTTGTTCCGGATGGAGCCCCAAAAGATCCGCTTGATCATGGGCAGTTCGCGGGACGGGTCCGCTCCTGAAACGTACTGCGGGGTGACGGCGGCGTCGTCAATCACCACGCCGGCGGCCTTGGCCCCCGCCTTTGCGGCACCGGCGGCCACATCGTCCACGGAAGCTGCAGCAATCCGGGCAAGGGCCGCAACGTCGTCGAGCAGGGCAACGAGACCGCCGCTCACAGGTGGCCTCCGCTCAGAACGGTAACGGACCGATGGGCATTAAGGGCTGGGTGCTTTTTGGGCATGTTGGGAGTATATTGCAGCAGGCGGTCAGCCCTTCTTCAGTTCCTCGGCGAGCATGACAATAATTCCGCTCGGTCCCCTGACGTAGGTGAGCTTGTAGACGTCTTCGTAGGTGGCAACCCCGCGCAGGGGGTGGCAGCCGTGCCTGGCCGCAGTTTCCAGTGCGGCGTCGATGTCGTCCACCGAGAAGGCCACGCGGTGCATGCCGACCTCGTTGGGCAGGGTGGGAAGAGTCTCGATCGCTTCGGGGTGGATGTACTCGAACAGTTCGAGCCGGCCGTGGCCGTCCGGTGTCTGAAGCATGGCGATTTTGGCATGGTTGCCGTCGAGGCCTACGGCGGTATCGGCCCACTCTCCACTGACCGTCTGACGGCCCAGGACGGTGAGGCCGAGGTCGGTGAAGAATGCGATGGCCTCCTCCAGGTCCCGGACTGCAATGCCGACGTTCTCCAGTTTGATGGGCATGCGGCACACATTACCAAGTCATCAGGCCCGGTCCTTTACGACCAAGAGATGTAGAAGCCGCTTGGGCTCCAGTGAATGACGCCACCCTGGTAGTTCTGGGCCACGCCTCCATTCCCCGTAGCGTATTCATCACTGGTGGGATAGCCGAGTCGACCCGATTCATACCCTGTGGAGGCCCAGATGGAGCGTATGGCGCCGACGGAGATATGGGGTCCTGTGGCCGGTGACCAGATTATGGCCCCGCCCTGGTAGTTCTGGTAGACCCCGCCGTCCCTGAGG
>NZ_JBPFDM010000002.1:0-127136 GCF_059414945.1 Arthrobacter sp. SAFR-179 | reverse complement strand
CCGCCCACCTCGTCGGTGGTCGGGTAGCCGAGCCTGCCACCTTCAAACCCTGTAGCCGCCCACAAGCCTCGGATCGCGCCGACGGAGATATGGGGTCCTGTGGCCGGCGACCAGATAATGGCGCCGCCCTGGTAGTTCTGGTAGACCCCGCCGTCCCTGAGGCCGCCCACCTCGTCGGTGGTCGGGTAGCCGAGCCTGCCACCTTCAAACCCTGTAGCCGCCCACAAGCCTCGGATCGCACCAGTTGAGACGTGGGCCCCTGATGCCGGCGAGTAGAGGATGCACCCGCGTTCAAAACACTGGTATCCGCCGTTGTCCTTGAGGCCATACACCTCTGGTGTGGTGGCTGCTCCAAGGGCACCACCCAGCGAAGCAGCCTTAACGGCGATCGGAGTCTGCGCCGGCGGAGCCCCGGCCGTCGTGAAAGTCCAGGTCCTGTCCACGGCCAGGGCGTTACCGGAAACATCCTTCACGCCGCCGGTGCCGCCCTTGATCGTCGCTGTATATTTTGTGCCGCTTGCAAGGTCCGCACCGGGGTCCAGCGTTGCAACTTTGCCGGACGTGGCGTAGGAAACAGCGGCGGCCACAGGCGCCGTCCCGTCCGTCAATGTGAATGTGCTGGATGTGACGCTGGAGGGGTCCAATCCCTCCGAGAACGTCCCTGTCACATTGGCTGTCACCGCCACGCCGGTGGCACCGGTAGCGGGGGACGTGGCGGTGACGGTCGGAGCGGTGGTGTCATTGCTTCCCCCGCCGGTGGGATCGTAGTAGTGCCAGTACTGGCTTGTGGCATTGACGTCTGCAAGCAGCAACAGGCCGCTGTCGACCGTACCCCACGCCGCACTGTTGACGTTCTGCTTCGTCGACGTCACGTTGTGCACGAACTGGTCGGCATCGACGATGCGGGCCGTCTTGGTGGTGGTGAACTTGATGTTGTCCAGCGGCGTCGACTTTTCGTAGATCGCACCGCCGGACGTGCTGCAGACACCGGCGTCCGTCGTGCCGCTCGGCTTTGGATAGGTAGCGAAAGTGCGCAGCTTCTGGCTGCTCTCGTCAATCATGACGATCACCCGGTTGGGGCATTCCGCAACGGTGGCGATCGTGTGTGCGGACCACGTGGTGCCACTGAGGGCCAGCAGTTGGATCAGCGGCTGTGACGCCGAAGTGTATGACGTCTTGATGGCGGCGAACACCCGGCCTCCCGAGGAGTCCAGCCACTTCAGGTTCATGTGGTCATCGCTGCTGCGCTGCCCGGACACCGCCGCCACAGGCGTGCTCCAGTCCGTGGTTGACGCCCCATCGATGTGGTAGCTCCAGTACATGCCGTCGGTGGAGTCCCCCACCTGGCGGCTCCACATCACACCGATCTTCCCGTCAAAGGCAATCACGGCCGACGTATCGTCCACGGAGACGTTGCTCATTGCTCCGGGAACCTGGAAGGGCGTGCCCCACGTCTTGCCGTCAGTGGCGGTCACGTTCAGGTAGATCCTGTTGTCCTCCTGCCAGCTGGACCAGACCCTGCCCGTGGAGTCCTTGTCGATGGTCAGGACTTCAACCTTGGAGTTGTTGATCTGGGAGGAACCCAGCAGCGCGTACTTTCCGGTATCAGAGTCGTAGCTGTAACGGCGCATCGTTGTGGGGAAATTCGGTTCAGCCGGCGACTCATCGTTCACGAACTTGTAGCTTGCGACATACAGCGTCTTCCCGTCCCACAGCACGTCATGATGGGTGTCCGCCCGTCCTTCCGTGGCCACGCCGGTATCCACCCAGGAACTGGTCACGGCGTCGAACCGGAAGATGTGGAAATCGGAGGTGGCAGAGTCCCACAGGTTTCCCCACCAGGATCCGTCGTTGAACCACAACACGCTCGTGGCGCGCTTGGTGCCTGTGGGTGTGGCGGTGCCGGAATGCGAGGGACCCGGAACGCCAACATCGCCCGTGTCGGCCGACGCCGGGATCGGTACCACCAGGGCACAGAACACAACGAACATCGCTGTCAAAAGTCCGTGGAACCGCAGATTCGGCCAGTGACGGCGGCGGGGACCGGCCGAACGATCAACCCCCCGACTTACGAAAAGAAAGAAAGTCCAGGCACCAGTACCAGGCTCACTCCTGCGGAATAATGGTTGGTTGATCAATTTAGCCCCCCGATTTAAATGCCAATGCAATTCCAGTTCGTTCAGTGTTGTTGCTTCAGGCACCCAAAACAATCCCGGGCTCCCCCTAATTAATGCCCCTACACCTCCTCGCGCAGGCCAGCCTCAGCAGCTTCGACCGAGAGGCACATGCAGGAGCAGGCTCCGGGGCTTCATAGTGCGAGACCAGCCCGTCTCCCACCAACGGGTCCGCCAACGGTATCCAGGTGGAAGCTCCTTGTGCCCAGCCCAAAGCCGACGGTCCCCTGTTTAGTAGGTCCCCTACAAAATGGGCCCCGTTCCACCCCGGTAGCGTCGGCTGTACATTAGATTCCGCTTGTACAACCTCGACAGGACCCCAATGAGCAACACCGACACCACCCCGAAGAGCAGCCCGCGGACGGAGCGCCGCCGCTGGAACGGCACGGACCTGGGCCTCATCGCCGTTTTTGCCGCCCTCGTGGCCGGCGCCGCCCTGGTGCCGGGACTGGCCCTGAACGGCTTCGGCGTCCCCATCACCTTCCAGACCCTGGCCGTCATGCTGACCGGCCTGGTGTTGGGCCCGGCGCGCGGGTTTGCCGCCGTCGGCCTGTACACCCTCCTGGGCCTCGCCGGCCTCCCCATCTTCAGCCAGGGCCGCAGCGGCCTGGGCATCCTTGCCGGCCCCTCGGCCGGCTACATCATCGCCTTCCCCATCGCAGCGGGTATTGTCGGATGGCTGGCCACTGTGGTGATCAAACGCACCACCAGGGCCCGCGCCCTCTGGTTCTTCCTGTCCGCCACGGTCACCAGCATCGTGGTGGTGCACTCGCTGGGCATCATGGGCATCGCAATGAACTCCAAGGCCACCCTGGAGCAGGCGTTCCTGAGCGACCTCATCTTCTACCCGGGAGACATCATCAAAAATGTGCTCGCGGCCGTCATCGCCGTCGCCCTTCACCGGGCCTTCCCCGATGTCCTGGTGCGCCGCGTGCGCCGCCTTGCCGTGACAACCGAAAACGCCTAGGACCCGTCGCCATGCCCGCAGTGACCTTTGACCAGGTGTCCGTCGCCGTCGAAACAGAGAACTCCCCGCAACCCAAAGTCCTCCTCGACGCGGTGACCCTCCGGCTCGAGGAGGCACGCGTGGGCATCATCGGCGCCAACGGCTCCGGCAAGTCCACGCTGCTGCGCCTGGTCAACGGGCTCATCCAGCCAACCAACGGCAGGGTGGCGGTCGACGGCGACGATACAGTGCGTGCCGTACGCAAAGTCAGGCGGAACGTCGGCTTCGTCTTCACCGACCCCCTCTCCCAGCTGGTGATGCCCACCGGCAGGGAGGACGTTGAGCTGTCCCTGCGCCGCTCCGTGAAGAACGGCCCGGAACGGCGCCGCCAGGCTGAGGCAGCGCTTGGCCGGCTGGGACTCCTTCACCTGGCAGACCAGAGCATCTACGAGCTGTCCGGCGGCGAACGGCAACTGATGGCGCTCGCCGCCGTGCTCGCCGTGGACCCTGCGGTGCTGGTCCTGGACGAACCCTCCACACTGCTTGACCTGCGCAACCGCGAGCTGCTCCGCAGGACACTGGCCACCCTGGACCAGCAAATCATCATGTCCACCCATGACCTTGGGCTTGCCCTGGAGATGGACCGCGTCCTGGTCATCGAAGCGGGCCGCGTGGCATTCGACGGCGCCCCCGCCGAAGCCGTGGCAGCCTACCGTTCGTGGTGCCTCCAAGGGCTTGATCACGCAGCCCGGGACACCCGATGAGGGGCCACGGGTTCCTCCTGGCCAACTATGTGCCGGGCAATTCCCTCCTGCACCGGGCGCCGCTGGCACTGAAGTTCGCGCTGGTCTTCGCCTGCGGGCTGGCGTCCTTCATCATCGTGGACTGGGGTATTTCGGCAGCCGTGCTGGCCGTTCTCTCCGGCTTGTTCCTGCTGGCCGGCGCCGGCATGAAACGGCTGTGGGGTGCCGTCCGGCCGCTCGCTCCCGTGCTGCTGGCCATCGGCCTCTTCCAGTGGTGGCAGCTGGGCGGTCCCACCGCGGCGCGGATTGTGCTGAACATCCTGGTCTGCGTGGTGGCAGCGTCCCTGCTTACCGGCACCACTCCCATTCAGCAGCTCCTGGACGGCGTTGTCCGGGTGGCGCGTCCCTTCAAGAGATTGGGTGCCGATCCGGAACGCTTCGCACTGACCATTGGCATCATGCTCCGCAGCATCCCATTCATCGCCGGCACATTCGCCGACGTCCGGGACTCCGCCAGGGCCAGGGGCCTGGAACGCAACCCGCGGGCCCTGGTGCTGCCGGTCTTTATTACCTCCGTGGCCTACGCCCGGCAGACCGGCGAAGCACTCGCCGCGCGCGGTCTGGGCGAGGCCGAGGACCACCCAGCCTGAAGATCAGGCTTGTGAGGGCACGCAGTACTCAAGCAGCGCCGCGGTCCCCATGCCACCGGCCATGCTGATCATCGCCAGCCCCAACGTTCCCGGAACACCCGCCCTCCGCGCCTGGGCCAGCAGCCGCGTCACCAGGACCGCGCCGGAGGCACCATAGGCATGCCCCAGCGCCAGCGCGCCGCCGTCCAGGTTCACCCGCCCGGCATCAATGCCCAGCTGGTCCAGGCAGGCAAGTGTCTGGGATGCGAAGGCCTCATTGAATTCCACCAGGTCCACCTCCCCGGCTGATACACCGGCTCCGGCCAGCACCTCCCGGGCCGCGGGGGCAGCGCCGATCCCCAGCACCTGCGGGGCCACGCCCGCGGTGCTTGTGCCGCGCACCAGCAGGCCATCGTGCACCCCCAGCTGCCGCGCGAGCTCAAGGGAAGTGATGACGACGGCGGATGCGGCGTCCGCGTCAAAGCAGGAGTTTCCGGCGGTGACGGTCCCCCCGGGCACGAAGGCGGCAGGGAACCTCGCCATAATGGCGGGGTTTAGGCCGGCGCGCGGCCCGCCATCGGTGGAAACAGCCCCGGCAGCAGTGGCCAGCGGCACGATTTCGTCTGAAAACCGCCCCCCGCTGACCGCCGCGAGGGCTTTCCGGTGGCTGGCCAGCGCAAAGGCATCCTGGCGGTCCCTGCCCACGCCGTATTCCTCCGCCACCGTTTCCGCGGCGACGCCCATGTCCGGATCCCCAAAGCCCGCCGGCACAAACTGGGCGCGGTGGTAGAACTCCGGGGCGCCGTCGTCCTTCCGGTGCGCGCGCAGGGGCGCGGTACTGGTGCTCTCCACTCCCCCTGCCAGGTAGAGCGGGCTGCCACCGGCAGCAACCAGCCGGGCGGCGAGGACGATGGCGTCCAGGCCTGAGCCGCATTGCCGGTCCACGGTTATCCCGGGTACGGTGACGGGCAGTCCCGCCTCCAGCAGGGCGAGCCTGGCCACGTTTCCGCCGCCGCCCACGGCATTGCCGATCACGACGTCGGCAATGGACTCCGGATCCAATGACAGTTCGGCGACCAGGCCGCGCAGGACCGGCGCCAGCAGTTCATGTGGCCGGAGGGTCCGCAGGGCTCCGTTGACGGGACACACCGGAGTCCGGCGCGCGGCGATGATCACGGGCTGGCGGTCCGCCGGCAGGCGCCCGGCCGGCAGGACGTCAGCCGCCAAGGGCCCGTACCTTGGGGTCCCGGGCATTGATCCACTCCACCAGGAGGCTCCGGCTGACCTTTCCGCGGTCTGTGGTGGGAAGTTCCGGCAGGAGGTAGTACTGCAGGGGCCGCTTGTGCCGGGACAGGATGTCCTCCAGGCCGGCCCGCAGCTGCGTTGCCGTAAGCCCGCCATGGGACGCCACCACCCCCGCCACTATCCGCTGGCCGCGCAGATCGTCCGGCATGCCGGCGGCCACCGCTGCCGCAACGCCGGGGACTGCGGCCAGGGCCAGCTCCACCTCGTGCGGGTAGACGTTCCGTCCGGCGGTAAGGATCATATCGGCGCGGCGGCCAAGGATGTGCAGCTCCCCGTCCAGGAGGTAGCCCTGGTCCCCCACCGTGTACCAGTCACCAAAGGACCGCAGCGCCTCGCCGTCATCGCCCCACAGGTAACCGTTGCTCACCATGCCGCTGCGGACGCAGATGTTGCCGTAGCCACCCGCCGGAACCACGATGCCGTCGTCGTCCAGGATCCGGACGTCGACGCCGGGAAAGGGCCGCCCGATTCCGGTGCCGCCCGCGGCCGCGTCCTGCCCTGGGGCCAGGCCAAGGCCGGAGACGAAGCTCAGCTCGGAGGCGCCGTAGTACTCGTAAATGGTGGCATTAGGAGCCCAGCGCCGGGCCGCTTCCAGGGTCCGGGCGTCGAGCTTGGAGCCGGCACAGATGATGGTGCGGATACCGGAAGCGTCGACGCACCCCGTCATCCCCCGTTCGCTGAGCATCCGCAGCATGGTGGGCACCAGTACCAGGCGGGTCACCCTGTCATGCGTGATGGCAGCGTGGACGTCGCCGACGTCGAACGTCTCCAGCGTCTGGAACTCGGACCCGGCGTAGAGGCATTCGGCCAGGGCGTAGAGGTTCAGGCTGGCGGCCAGCGGGCCGGGCGCAAGGGTGACGTCATCCTGCCGAAGCCCGAAAAACTCTATCGAGGCGTCGAAGGACTGCTGCCATGACCGCCGCGAACGCGTAAATGCCTTGGGCACGGACGTGGTGCCGGAGGTCAGGCCGATGAGGAAGCCGGTGTCAGGCGGGCCATCAGCCACGTGGTCATCCGGGGAGACCGGGGCCGGAACGGCGCAGGCCTCCACCCGCCGGACAATGTCCTCCTGAAGGGGTGCGGGCCAGGAAGGATCCAGGACAGCGCACTGGCGGTTTCCGGCCACGGCGGCAGCGAACTTCACGGCGAAGTCCACGGAGTTGGACTCGCACAAGGTGGTGACTGACTTCGTTTCCGGCACCAGTCCGGCAGCGGAATCCAGCAGCTCCGCCCAGTCAAGGCGCCTTCCGGCGATCACCACGGCGGTGTCGTGCGGCCGTTGGCCAGCCCAGAGCTGGATCTTGTCGAGGAAAGGCACGAACCAACTTTACCGGCCGCCATGGGTTGAGTCCCCGGCCCGCGGGTATTGTGACGATATGAGTTTCAATGACAACGTGCAGCTTGATCCGTCCCAGGTCCAGGACCGGCGGGGCATGGGCACCGGCGTGAAAATCGGCGGCGGAATCGGTGGCGGCCTGGTGCTGCTCGTTGCGCTCCTGCTTGGCATCAATCCCAACATGCTCGGAGGACTGACTGACGGCGGAACCGCCGGACAGTCCCAGGGCACGGCTCCGGCCTGCAGCACCGGGGCGGACGCCGACGCGCGGCTTGACTGCCGGATCACCGGCACCGTCAACAGCCTCAACGCGTTCTGGCCCGGCTACCTGAAGCAGTACAACGTGCAGTACCCCCGCCCGGAGGCAGTGATCTTCAGCGGCGGCACCAACACCGGGTGCGGGTCCGCAACGTCCGATGTGGGCCCCTTCTACTGCCCCACGGATACCACCGCGTACTTCGATCCCGGCTTCTTCCAGGAACTGGTGGACCGCTTTGGTTCCTCCGGCGGCCCCCTGGCCCAGGAGTACGTGGTGGCCCACGAATTCGGCCACCACATCCAGAACGTCCTCGGCGACCTGGGGCGTGCGCAGCAGGATCCGCAGGGACCGGAGTCCGGGTCCGTCCGCACCGAGCTGCAGGCGGACTGCTACGCCGGTCTGTGGGCCAAGTACGCTTCCACCACGGCGGATCCCGCAACGGGGCAGCCGTACCTGGAACCCCTCACCGAGCAGGATGTGAACGATGCGTTGTCCGCCGCCGCATCGGTGGGCGATGACCGGATCCAGAAAGCCGCCACCGGCCGGGTCTCCCCTGAGGGCTGGACGCACGGTTCCAGTGAGGAACGCCAGCGCTGGTTCACGCGGGGCTACCAGTCCGGCGATATCAAGCAGTGCGACACCTTCAGCGCCGCCACCCTTTAAACCCCATCGATTGCTGCGTACCTGTCGTTTTCACGCGTGATAACGGCAGGTACGGAGCAGTCGATGCGTGGGGCCGGTGGGTGGGCCCACGCTCCCGAGGGGCCCCAATCGAGCTTGCGAGATTGGCGAGGGAGCGGGGAACGACGACGGCGGGTCACCTTCCTTGGGGAAGGTGACCCGCCGTCGTCGTACTTTTTTTAGATGTTGAAGCCGAGGGCCCTCATCTGGTCCTTGCCGTCGTCGGTGATCCGCTCCGGACCCCAAGGCGGCATCCACACCCAGTTCAGGCGCCAGTCGTCCACAACGCCGTCCAGTGCCTGGCCTACCTGCTCCTCGAGCACATCGGTGAGCGGGCAGGCGGCGGTGGTGAGCGTCATGTCGATCAGCAGCGCACCGTCATCGTCGGAGTACTTCAGGCCGTACAACAGGCCCAAGTCCACAACATTGACGCCAAGCTCAGGGTCGATGACGTCCTTGAGCGCCTCTTCGACGTCCTCCAGGGCCGTGCGGCCCGGCTTGATTTCGGTCATGACGAGTCCTTACTAGGCCTGTGCTGCGGCGGGGGCCGCGATGGTGGCTGCGCCGGCGCCCTTGGCGTACCGGTCGTAGCCTTCTTCTTCGAGGCGGTCGGCCAGTTCGGGGCCGCCTTCCTCAACAACCTGGCCATCCACGAACACATGGACGAAGTCGGGCTTGATGTAGCGCAGGATGCGGGTGTAGTGCGTAATGAGCAGCGTGCCCATGTTGCCCTCGGCGTGGGCGCGGTTGACGCCCTCGGAAACAACCTTCAGCGCGTCAACGTCCAGGCCGGAGTCGGTCTCGTCCAGGATGGCGAACTTGGGCTTGAAGAGTTCCAGCTGGAGGATCTCCACCCGCTTCTTCTCGCCGCCGGAGAAGCCTTCGTTGACGTTGCGCTGGGCGAAGTCGGCGTCGATGCGCAGCTGCTCCATGGCAGCCTTGACGTCCTTGGTCCAGGTACGCAGCTTGGGGGCTTCACCGTCGATGGCGGTCTTCGCGGTACGCAGGAAGTTGGTCATGCTGACACCGGGGACCTCCACCGGGTACTGCATGGCCAGGAAGACGCCGGCGCGGGCACGCTCGTCCACGCTCATCTCCAGCACGTCCTCGCCGTCCAGGGTGATGGAGCCGCTGGTCACGTTGTAGCGGGGGTGTCCGGCGATGGTTGAGGCCAGGGTGGACTTTCCGGAGCCGTTCGGGCCCATGATGGCGTGGGTTTCGCCGGTGCGGATGGTCAGGCTGACGCCCTTCAGGATTTCCTTGGTGCCCTGTTCCGTCTCAATGCTGACGTGCAGGTCCTTGATCTCAAGAGTAGACATATGTCTTGTTCTCCTCTGCGCCGCGCCTGCCGGCTGCGGTGCGCTCTGTGTCTGGAAGTGTGGTTCGTAATTCTGTGGTGCTAGCTGAAGTTCGGAGCTTCGGCGCCGTTGAGGACGTTGGTGACATCCACGTAGACCTCATCCCCTGCGATCTCGACGGCGAATACCGGGACGGGATCGTAGGCGGGCAGCTGCAGCGGCTGGCCGCTGCGGAGGTCGAACTGCGAGCCATGGCCCCAGCACTCGATGGTGCAGCCATCCACGTCGCCTTCGGACAATGAAATGTCCGCGTGCGAGCAGGTGTCGCCGATCGCGTGGATCTCCCCCATGGAATCCTTGACGATCGCCACAGGGTAGTCGTCGATCAGGATCCGCAGCGCCTGCTTCACCTGGATTTCGTCCACCTTGCAGACAAGCTCGCCCTTTGGCTGGTCAGTCATCTGAAAACCGTGCTCCGTAGCTTCTAGTTGTCCGTCAGTGCGAGTTCGTGCTCAACAGCTTCGGTCAGCCGCTCCTCAATGGAGGGGACCTTGATCTGCTGGATGATTTCGTTCAGGAAGCCCCGGACCACCAGTCGGCGGGCAACATCCTCGGGGATGCCACGGGCCATCAGGTAGAACAGGTGCTCGTCATCCATCCGGCCGGTGGCGCTGGCGTGGCCTGCACCCTCGATCAGCCCTGTCTCGATTTCGAGGTTGGGCACCGAGTCGGCGCGGGCACCATCGGTGAGCAGCAGGTTGCGGTTGGCCTCGTAAGTGTCGGTGCCTTCTGCTTCCTTGCGGATCAGGACGTCACCAACCCAGACAGCGTGGGCGTTGCGGCCCTGCAGGGCACCCTTGTAGAGGACGTTGGACTTGCAGTTGGGCACCGCGTGGTCAACGAAGAGACGCTGCTCAAGGTGCTGTCCGGCGTCGGCGAAGTACAGGCCGAACAGTTCGGCCTCGCCACCGGGGGCGGTGAAGCGGGCCGACGGCGTGACGCGCACCAGGTCCCCACCAAGGCTCACCATGACGTGCTTGAGTTTGGCGTCACGGCCGATCTTTGCCTGCTGGGAGGAGGCGTGGACGGCGTCGTCATTCCATTCCTGCAGCGTGACAATCGTCAGGCTGGCGCCGTCTTCCACAATGATCTCGACGTTCTCTGAGACGACTGCTGAGCCCTTGTGGTTCAGGACCACAACAGCCTTGGAGAACTTTTCGGCGACGATCACCAGGTGCTGCGCGGCAGCTTCGAGGGACGTGCCTTCGATGTCGACGGTGATCTCCGTCAAGGCTTCGAACTCCGCGGGGATGGTCACCACGGTGGCCTGGGCGAAGTTCTCCCAGGCGTTGGCGGAGACGCGGTCCTCGGGGATGCCGGCGGTACCGATCCGCTGGTCGTCGCGGCCGACGCCCTCGACAACAACGCCCTCCGGGCCCTTGACGATCACGGTGGGAGCCGCGCCGGACAGGACCTCCGAGTGAAGGCCGCGGAGCCGCTTCAGCGGGGTGAAGCGCCAGTCCTCCTCCATGCCGGTGAGCGGCTTGAAGTCAGCGAGCTTGTAGGACGTCAGCCGTCCGGCGCGTGAGCTGTCCGGTACGCCCACGCCGCCGCCGTGGGAGTGGCTCTTGGCTGAAGCGCCCGCAAGCGGGGCTTTGCCGTTGGCGTTGATCGGCGAGAGGCTCTCGCCCTCTTCGGTGAAGCCGTCGATGAACGGCTGGGCTGAGGGCGCGCCGATGCGTGCCTTTTCAGTAGTGATTTCAGTCATCGTTATCCGACGGACCCTTCCATCTGCAGTTCAATGAGGCGGTTCAGCTCGAGTGCGTACTCCATGGGGAGCTCGCGGGCAATCGGCTCGATGAAGCCGCGCACGATCATCGCCATGGCTTCGTCTTCGCGCATGCCGCGGGACATCAGGTAGAAGAGCTGCTCTTCGCTGACGCGGGAAACAGTTGCCTCATGGCCCATCACAACGTCGTCCTCACGGATGTCGATGTACGGGTAGGTGTCCGAGCGGCTGATGGTGTCCACCAGGAGCGCATCACAGCGGACGGTGTTGGCGGAGTGCTTGGCGCCTTCACGGACCTGGACCAGGCCGCGGTATGCTGCGCGTCCGCCGCCGCGGGCCACGGACTTGGAAATGATCGAGCTCTTGGTGTTCGGTGCAATATGCACCATCTTGGAGCCGGTGTCCTGGTGCTGGCCTTCGCCGGCGAACGCGATGGACAGGGTTTCGCCCTTGGCGTGCTCGCCCACCAGGTACACGGCCGGGTACTTCATGGTGACCTTGGAGCCAATGTTGCCGTCGACCCATTCCATGGTGGCGCCTTCTTCGCAGATGGCACGCTTGGTCACCAGGTTGTACACATTGTTGGACCAGTTCTGGATGGTGGTGTATCGGACCCGGGCGCCCTTCTTCACGATGATTTCCACCACTGCGGAGTGCAGGGAATCCGACGTGTAAATGGGAGCCGTGCAGCCCTCAATGTAGTGGACGTAGGAATCCTCGTCCGCGATGATCAGGGTCCGCTCAAACTGGCCCATGTTTTCGGTGTTGATGCGGAAGTATGCCTGCAGGGGGATGTCCACGTGGACGCCCTTGGGAACATAGACAAAGGAGCCGCCGGACCAGACTGCCGTGTTCAGGGAGGCGAACTTGTTGTCTCCCACCGGGATGACGGTGCCGAAGTACTCCTGGAAGATCTCCGGGTGTTCCTTCAACGCGGTGTCGGTGTCCAGGAAGATGACGCCCTGCCGCTCAAGATCCTCGCGCAGCTGGTGGTAAACAACCTCGGACTCGTACTGCGCGGCGACGCCGGAAACCAGGCGCTGCTTCTCGGCCTCGGGGATGCCCAGCTTGTCGTAGGTGTTCTTGATGTCCTCGGGGAGGTCGTCCCAGGAGGCAGCCTGCTTCTCGGTGGAACGGACGAAGTACTTGATGTTGTCGAAATCGATGCCCGACAGATCCGCACCCCAGGTGGGCATGGGCTTGCGGTCGAAGTACTTCAGGCCCTTCAGGCGCAGGTCAAGCATCCACTCCGGCTCGCTCTTCTTGGCCGAAATGTCCCGGACGACTTCTTCGCTGAGCCCACGGCGTGCGTTGGCGCCGACGTCATTCTTGTCAGCCCACCCGTACTCGTAGTTGCCGATGCCGTGGAGCTCGGGATTCTTTTCCAGAATCTCCGAGATCACAGTGTTTTCGGCTACTGCTTTCTCTGATAGTTGGTCCGTCATCACGGCCTTTCTTACTGATGGTTGGTTACTTCGTCCAGGCTGGCGGGGGCTGCACCCGGCGCGGTGGCCGGTTTGGCAGACAGCCTGCCTGTAGGAATGTGGGTGGTGCAGACGTGGCCGCCGCGCGCCAGGGTGGAGAGGCGGCGGACGTCAACGCCCACCAGCCTTGAGAAAACTTCGGTTTCGACGTCGCAGAACACCGGGAAGCGGGCCGCCAGTTGCTGGATGGGGCAGTGGCCCTGGCAGAGCTGCACGCTCGAGAGTGCGGCGGGCAGCGGTGCCTTTGCCTCGATGGACGCGGCGGAGGCGACAAAGTTGTCGCGGGTCAGGGCGGCTGCGAGTGCATTGGCACGGTCCCGGATGTCCGGCCCAGCCTGCTCGATTTCGGGTGCGTAGCGGCGCTCCATGTCCGCAAAACGCTCCTCGGCGAAGGCGCGCACCGCATCCGGGCCGGCCACCTTTTGCAGCTGCTGGAGCGCAAGGGCGGCGATGTCCAGGTAGTCGTTGCCCAGGCTGGACTGGCCCTGGGAGCTGAGGACGTAGCGGCGGGCGGGACGGCCGGCACCTGCTCCGGGCTTGGCCACCTTCTTGACCTCAATGACGCCGGCACGGGAGAGGTGGTCCAGGTGGCGCCGGACAGCGGCCGGGGTGAACCCCAGCATGTCTCCGAGCTCGGCCGCGCTGACAGGTCCGTGTTCCAGGACGGCAGCGAGGACCCGGTCCCGGGTGCGCTCGTCGGCATCAGCCACAGGACTTGATGCCGCGGCACCGGCCACGGGCACAGCAGTAGCGTTGGTCATGGAATACACAACACAATCATGTCGTAATTTAGTCCCGCACTCCAGTAAGGGCAGGCTGACCTTGGCTGCCCCAGCCGCTAAGCCGGTGCGGAGATCGGGAAATACTACATCCCGTAGAATACTGTGGTGCGATTCCCCCAGTCCCCCGTCCTGTCCATCCATGGGCTCATTAAGGACGTTGGCCCCCTTTCCAGTCTCGACGGAAAGATGCTCAGGGTTGTCAGCGGCGTTTCACTTATCGCCGAACGCGGACAGGTAACCGCGCTTCTGGGCGCGAACGGCGCCGGAAAGACCACCACGCTCGAATGCGCCCAGGGCCTGCAGAAACGCAGCGGCGGCAGCATTTCGCTGCTGGGCCAGGACCCGGCGGCGGCAGCAGCTGACTTGCGTTCCCGCGTCGGTGTGATGCTGCAGGACGGTGGCCTCCCGCCGTCGGCACGGCCCCTGCCACTGCTGCGGCACATCGCAGGGCTGTATGCCCACCCGTGGCCCCTGGAGGACCTGGTGGGCAGGCTGGGCATCGACACCTTCAGCCGTACCAGCGTCCGCAGGCTGTCCGGCGGCCAGAAACAGCGTCTCGCTCTCGCCGCCGCCCTTATCGGCAGGCCGGAAGTCCTCTTCCTTGACGAGCCCAGCGCGGGGCTGGACCCGCAGTCCCGGCAGCTGGTCTTCGACCTGATCGCCGAGCTGCGGGACAGCGGGATGGGGATCATCCTCACCACCCACCTCATGGACGACGCCCAGCGCCTGGCGGACTACGTGTACATCATCGACGGCGGCCGCAACGTTGCGGAAGGGACCGTGCAGGAGCTGCTGCAGCGCAGCCCGGCCGACTCCCAGGGCGGGGAGCACATCCGGACGCTGGTGTTCGAGGCCCCGGCGGGCCTGGACCTGGCCGCGGTGCTGCCGGACGACGTGGACGTTTCCGAATCCCGCGCCGGAAGCTACACCGTCACCGGGGCCCTGACCCCGGGCCACCTCTCCGCTTTGGCCCAGTGGTGGGAAGCGAAGGGCGTCATGCCCACATCACTGAGCCTCCAGGCGCGTAGCCTTGAAGACGTCTTTCTGGACATTTCGGGAAAGGACATCCGATGAGCACGGCAGCAACGCAGGAGACGCAGGAGCCGGCCTCCCTGCTGCGCCGCGTCCTGCTGCAGGGCAAGTACGAGGCACTGACGATGCTGCGGAACGGTGAACAGCTGATCCTGGCAGTGGTTTTGCCGCTGCTGGCGCTGGTCGGCCTCACGGTGACCCCTTTCCTGGACGGAATGGGCTCCAGCCGCATCAACGTGGCGGTTCCGGGGATCCTGGCCCTGTGCGCGATGTCCACGGCGTTCACCGGCCAGGGCATCGCCACCGGCTTCGACCGCCGCTACGGAGTGCTCCGGTTCCTGTCCACCACACCGCTGGGCCGTGGCGGCCTTATTGCCGGCAAGGTCCTTTCGGTCCTGGCCGTCCTGTGCCTGCAGGTGGTGGTGGTGGGGCTGGTTGCCCTGGCGCTGGGATGGCAGCCGACGGCGGCGGGCTGGCTCCCGGGGCTGGCACTGCTCGCGCTGGGCGCAGCGGCTTTCACCGCGCTGGGGCTGCTGGTGGCCGGAACAGTCCGACCGGAGGCCACGCTGGCCATCACCAACCTGCTGTGGATCCTCCTCGGTGCCCTGGGTGGCATCGTGATACCCGCTGAAAGACTGCCTGCCGCGGCGCAGGCCATTGTGCACTTCCTGCCGTCCGGCGCCCTGGGCGAGTCACTGCGGGCTGCCTTCCTGGACGGCGCCGTAGACGGCGGCGCCGCCCTCATCCTGCTGCTCTGGACGGTTATCGCCGGGGCCGCAGCCATCCGTTGGTTCAAGTGGAATTGAGATAATCGTGACCACGGCTTCACGCCTCCCCCAACTCGCCGGCCGCCTGGCATCGCGGCTCCCACGCACTGTGGACGCCAGGATCCGCCGCCTCGCCGTCGCGTCCCTGATCGGCCAGACGCTCCTGGTGGTCACCGGCGGCGCGGTTCGCCTGACCGCGTCAGGCCTTGGCTGCCCCACCTGGCCCCGGTGCACCACGGATTCACTGGTGAACACGCCCGAGATGGGCATCCACGGCTTTATCGAATTCGGGAACCGGCTCCTGACGTTCGCGCTGGCCGCCGTTGCCGCCCTGATGCTGGTGTACCTGTGGAACCTGAGGAAGGAACGCAAGGACCTCTTCCTCCTGGCCCTGGGCCTGCTGGCCAGTATCCCCGCCCAGGCAGTGATTGGCGGCGTCACGGTCCTCACTAACCTCAACCCGTGGGTGGTTGGGCTGCACTTCCTGGTTTCCATGGCGCTGGTGGTATTCGCCACGCTGCTGGTCAACCGGGCCTTCGGACGGACCGGCCGCTTCCTTGCCTCCCGGCCCGCCGTACTGCCCGCCGTGCTGCGCCCGGTGACGGCCGCCGTCGCCCTTTTCTCCGCCGTTGCCGTGATGCTGGGTGTGGTGGTCACGGGGGCGGGCCCGCATGCCGGTGACGCTGACGCTCCCCGCAACGACCTGGACTGGGATCTGTTCTCCCACATCCATGCTGTGCCCGCCTACCTGGTGACGGCCGGGACCGCGGTGGCCCTGGTGCTGGTCTTCAGGCGTGGCATTAAGGGGCGCTTCCGGACGGCCGTCCTGGCACTCCTGGGCGTCACCGTGCTCCAGGCCGTCATCGGCTTCACGCAGTACTACAACGGCATTCCGGCACTGCTGGTGGCCGCCCACATGCTCGGCGCCGCCCTGCTGATGGCGGCGTCAACGAACGCCTGGGACATCGCCCACTCCAGTCCCCTGGAATCCTCCGGGGCAGCGGAGTAGGCGAACGCCCCGCCCCCTGGAAGCGCGGCAGGCGCCCCGGCCCCTGATGGGACCGGGGCGCCTGCCGGTTTCGGACTCCCTTGGGAAACCCGGGACGTTACCGTTCCGCGAAAGCCTTGACCTGAGACGTGGCGTCGCAGGCAGGGTCGAGATTTTCGATGCCGCTGGCCGTGATCTGCAGGACCCGGGCGGTGGAAATGTCGTAGAAGAGGCCGGTGGCCTGGACCTTCCCCGCAGCCAGCGGCGGGCCCGCCACCGGGTGGTTCTGCAGCTTGGCCAGCTGCACGGCCACATTGACCATCGCCAGCTGGTCCACGCGGCTGTATCCCGCTGCGGCCGCCTGACGGCCCACCGGATGACCTGCCAGCAACTCCGTGTGACTTGGCCGGGCATGGTCCAGCCACCGCCCGAAGGCCGGCCCCAGGCTACTGTTGTCTCCGCCGTCGGCTTCTGCGAGCAACGCCTTCATGGCACCGCAGTTGGAGTGCCCGCAGATCACCAGCGACTGCACCCCCAGGCCGTTGACGGCGAACGACAGGGCTGAAGCGGTCGAGTCGTCCTGGCCGTTGCCGCACACCACATTGCCGATGTTCCGCAGCGTGAGGAGGTCGCCGGGACCGCTGCTGGTAATCAGGTTGGGATTAACGCGGGAATCCACGCAGGCCACGAACAGGCTGTCCGGATTCTGCGCTTCCGTCAGGTCATGCACCAGCGGGCGGACCTGGTGGGCGAACCGGCGGTGGTATTTATTGACGCCCTGCAGCAGTGGCTCCTTACGGGGCGGAAGGGGCAGTTCGGCGGCCTCCTCCCGCCGGGGAGCCTGGTGGGCAGCGTCCTGGAAGACCGTGTTGCCGTGCTCCTCAAGATTTACCGTGCCGCCCGCGGCCTGGTGCTGGAGTTGCCAGGCCAACAGGGCTTCCCGGAAGGAATGGTCAACGTAGTCCGCGTTCAGCTCCACCACCACGTCCGTGGCGTCGGGGACAGACTGGAGGACGTGGTTGAGCCTTGGCAGTGCGAAGAAACTGCACGATCCCGCGACGGTGACGCGCCAGGGCGCTGACGGCGCGGCGGGACGGTGGGCCTTGATGGGGGCCCGCAGGACACGCCACAGCACACTGGCAGCGGCGAGGGCCAGGCCAATCATGACACCCTCAAGCAGGTTCAGGAACACCACGCAGACAAGGGTCACGGCGTAAATGGGGAGGTCACCCGTCCGCAGGCTGGTCCTGATATCGGCCACCTTGATCAGGCGCGCGCCGATTACCACCAGCAGGCCGGCCAGGACGGCCAGCGGGATCAGCTGGATCAGGCCGGCAAAGAGGGCAGAGAAGGCCAGGACCCACACACCGTGCAGAACTGCAGATGCGCGAGTGGCCGCACCCGCCTCAACATTTGTGGCGCTGCGGACAATGACGCCCGTTACGGGCAGCCCGCCGAGGGACCCGGAAACGATGTTGGCCGTGCCCTGGCCGATGAGCTCCCTGTTGAGGTTGGTCCGGGGGCCGGTTTGCATCTTGTCCACGGCAACGGCGGAGAGAAGCGACTCGATGCTGGCGATCAGGGCCATGGTCAGGATGGCGAAGGCGAAGGCGCGCCAGTTGCTGTCCGGAAGCTGCGGGAGGGCGACCGCATCGACGATCGAGCCGTCCAGTGAGATGCGCTCGACGCCGGGGGCAAAGGCCACGGCCAGTGCCGTGCCTGCGGCGACGGCGGCCAGTGGGCCGGGAATCCGCCGGACCGCGGCGGGCAGGAACTTCCAGCACAAGAGGATTGCAACGACGGTGAGTCCCAGCAGGGCTGCGTGCAGTTCCAGGTTGGTGATGGCTGCCGGCAGTGCGGCGAGGTTCTCGAGGGCCGAGCCTGCCGGCTTTGATCCGAGGAGTACGTGGAGCTGCTGCAGGATGATGGTGACGCCGATGCCGGCGAGCATTGCCTTGACCACTACCGGCGAAACGGCCAGGGCGGCCCTGCCCACGCGGCTGATGCCCAACAGGAGCTGCACGACGCCGGCGGCTGCGGTGATTGCGCAGGTCACCTGCCAGCCAAACTCCTGGACCAGGCCGGCCACGACGACGGTAAGGCCCGCTGCGGGTCCGCTTACCTGCAGCGGTGAGCCGCCAAGGCTTCCGGCCACGATTCCGCCAACTGCTGCGGCAATGAGCCCGGCCATGATGGGCGCTCCCGACGCGGCTGCGATGCCGAGCGAGAGCGGGAGGGCCACCAGGAACACCACCAGGGATGCCGGTACGTCGGCACCGAGATGGGCAGCAAAGGACGGGCGGGGAAATCTGAAGCGGTTTTTACCCGGCGGGCTGTGGCTGGGGGCCGGGACCGTGGAGGGACGGGCTTCCATGGATTTTCCTTTGGTCGAGGGAAGGGTCCGCTCCACCGTAAGCAGCTTGTCATTCTTGATGACAGTTAACGTGACGGATATGACAGAAAAGTCATACCCGTCCAGCCTCCCTCGGTTATGACACAGGTTGTTAAAGCAGATGGCGGCCCCCACCATCAGGTGGGAGCCGCCATGGCTGTTGCCTGGGCCTACCCGGCGATGACTGCATTCCCGACGAAGGGGTCCACCGCCAGTGCGATGAACAGCAGGGTCAGGTAGCTGATGGATCCGTGGAAGACCTTCATGGCGCGCTTGTCCTGGACGTCCTCGCGCTGGGCGCGGGCGTAGAGAGCGTGTGATTCGTAGAGGAACCATGCGCCTGCAATGACTGCCGTGACGGTGTAGACCCAACCGGCCCCTCCCGCCGGGATCATCAGCAGCGAGCAGGCCACCATGGCCCAGGCGTACAGGACCACCTGGACGGACACCACTTTGGCGCCAGCGATGGCACCAAGCATGGGGACGTTGGCGTTCCGGTAGTCCTCGCCGTAGCGCATGGACAGGGGCCAGTAGTGCGGCGGCGTCCACAGGAAGATCACCATGAACAGGATCACCGCCGGCCACTCGACGGAGTTGGTGACGGCAGCCCAGGCAATCAGTACCGGGAAGCAGCCGGCGGCACCGCCCCAGACGATGTTCTGGGCCGTGCGCCGCTTGAGGATCATGGTGTAGATGACAACGTAGAAGAAGATGGCGGCCAGCCCGAGCCAGGCCGAGAGGGGGTTGGCACCGAACCACAGGATCACGATCGCGGCCGCGCCCAGCAGCCAGGAGAAGACGAGGGCCTCGCGCGGGGTGACTTCGCCCGTGACCAGGGGCCGGTTTTCCGTACGGTGCATCAGCTTGTCGATGTCGCGGTCGATGTAGCAGTTGAACGCGCCGGCGCTGCCGGCGGCGAAGGCGCCCCCAACCAGCGTGGCCAGGATCAGCCCGATGGACGGGAAGCCCCGTTCGGCATAGATCATGGTGGGCAGGGTGCTGACCAGGAGCAGTTCGATCACGCGCGGCTTGGTGAGGGCGAGATACGCCTTGGCCTTACGGGCAAACCCGGCGCCGGAGGCCCGGGATGCGTTCAGCGGCGTATCTGTAGTGCTCACGGTGGCAGTCACCCGTTCTGTGTGGCAGTTGAGGCTGGCAATGCAGCTCCGGTCGTGCGGCCCGGACCCGGGCACGGCACAAAGGGAGGAAATGCTCCAAGAGCGTGCAACAGTCGGGAAACCCCGGGCGGCGATAGCGATGCCCATCCGGCGTTGGCCTTCGAATATCATACCGCGCCGCAGGCCCTGTCCCGGCCCTTCCATATGCGCAATTGATTGCTCACGGGCCCATTCGAGCAGATTAACTCAACCGGTCGGAATGCTGATTCACAAAAGGGGAAATTGCGTCCAAAACGTGAGATTTGGCCCGCCCGGAGAATGGATACGGGCTAAGCTGTCACCAGATCAGCACGCAGCAAGAAAGCGGTGGAAAACGCATTCCCGCTGCTGTCCGTGACTGAATGCAAGGATCAACGTTTCGATGGTGAACGGCTGGTACACACCGCAGCGGGCGCCACGCAGTGCGCCCTTAAACGGAGCCGGTGTACCGCCGCCATCAGCACAGAGAGGGGCCCGGTTTTCGTGCCACATTTGGAAGAGCAAGAACTGTCATGGACCAGCTTGGACCAGCGTGCCGTGGATACCATCCGCGTCCTGGCCGCCGACGCCGTGGAGAAGGTGGGCAACGGCCACCCCGGAACCGCCATGAGCCTTGCGCCGGCCGCGTACCTGCTTTTCCAGAAGCTGATGCGCCATGACCCGCGCGATCCGCAGTGGCTGGGCCGCGACCGTTTCGTGCTGTCCCCCGGCCACACCTCGCTCACCCTTTACATCCAGCTGTTCCTCTCCGGCTACGGCCTGGAGCTGAAGGACCTGGAAGCGCTCCGCACCTGGGGTTCGCTGACCCCGGGGCACCCCGAGTACAAGCACACCGCCGGCGTTGAGATCACCACCGGCCCGCTGGGCCAGGGCCTTGCATCCTCCGTGGGCTTCGCTTACTCCCAGCGCCGCCAGCGCGGCCTGTTCGACGCCGACGCCCCCGCCGGCGAATCACCGTTCGACCACACCATCTGGGTCATTGCTTCCGACGGCGACCTCCAGGAAGGCGTGACGGCCGAGGCTTCCTCGCTGGCCGGCCACCAGGAACTCGGCAACCTCGTGGTCATCTACGACGAGAACCACATCTCCATTGAGGACGACACCGACATCGCCTTCACCGAGGACGTCCTGAAGCGTTACGAAGCGTACGGCTGGCACACGCAGCGGGTGGACTGGACCCGGACCGGCGAATACAAGGAAGACGTCCAGGAGCTCTACAGCGCCCTGCTCGCCGCCAAGGCCGAAACCTCCAAGCCGTCCATCATTTCACTGCGCACCATCATCGGTTACCCCGCACCCAAGAAGCAGAACACCGGCAAGATCCACGGATCCGCCCTCGGTGCCGACGAGGTGGCCGCATTGAAGGAGGTCCTGGGCTTCGACCCCGCCAAGTCCTTCCAGGTGGACCAGGAAGTCCTTGACCACGCCCGCCAGGTGGTGGAGCGCGGCGCGTCCGAGCGCAAGGAATGGGAAGAGACCTTCAACGCCTGGCAGGCAGCCAACCCGGAAGGCGCAGCACTCCTGCAGCGCATCGAAGCGCAGGAACTTCCGGAGGGGATCGACGCAGCCCTCCCGGTCTTCCCGGCCGGCAAGGACGTTTCCACCCGCGCAGCATCGGGCAAGGTCCTCAACGCCCTGGGCCCGGTCATGCCCGAACTCTGGGGCGGCTCCGCCGACCTTGCTGAGTCCAACAACACCACCATTGAAGGCTCCCCGTCCTTCGTGCCGGCCTCCAAGCAGACCGGCGCCTGGTCCGGCAACCCCTACGGCCGCGTGCTGCACTTCGGCATCCGCGAGCACGCCGCGGCGTCGATCGTGAACGGCATCAGCCTTGCGGGCAACACCCGTGCGTTCTCCGGAACCTTCCTGATCTTCAGCGACTACCAGCGTCCGGCCATCCGCCTGGGTGCCCTCATGGGTGTGCCGTCGCTGTACGTATGGACCCACGACTCCATCGGTCTGGGCGAGGACGGCCCCACCCACCAGCCGGTGGAGCAGCTCGCCTCGCTGCGCGCCATCGTGGGCCTGGACGTGGTCCGTCCCGGCGACGCCAACGAAGTGGCGGCGGCCTGGAAGACCATGCTGGAAAACCACGCCAACCCGGCAGGCATCGTCCTGACCCGCCAGAACATCCCCACCTGGGAACGGGGCGCGGGCGACGCCGACGGTGACACCTTCGCTTCCACGGCAGGTGTGGCAAAGGGCGGTTACGTCCTGGCTGAGGCATCAAAGGACGGCGCCACGGTGCCGGCCGACGTGATCCTCATTGCCACCGGTTCCGAGGTCCAGCTGGCCGTCCAGGCCCGCGAAGCCCTCCAGGGCGAAGGCATCGCAGCCCGCGTCGTCTCCATGCCGTGTGTCGAATGGTTCAAGAAACAGGACGCCGCCTACCGCGAGTCCGTTCTGCCCGCCGCCGTCAAGGCACGCGTCTCGGTGGAAGCAGGACTGGCCCTGGGCTGGCGCGAATTCGTCGGCGACGCCGGCCGTTCCGTCAGCCTTGAGCACTACGGCGCTTCCGCGGACTACAAGCGCCTCTTCCAGGAGTTCGGCATCACGGCAGAAGCAGTGGCTGCCGCAGCCAAGGACTCCCTCTCCAGCCTCCAGGCCTGAAACCTCATCTTTTAGGAGATACGAAAAATGACTACTCCCACCCAGCAGCTCTCCGACGCCGGAGTCTCCATCTGGCTCGACGACCTTTCCCGCGGACGCCTGCAGACCGGCACCCTGCGCAAGCTCATCGAAGAGAAGAACGTGGTTGGTGTGACCACCAACCCGTCCATCTTCCATGCTGCCATCACCTCCGGCACTGACTACGACAACATCATCGCCGCCAAGGCAGCCGAAGGCGCCAGCGTGGAGGACACGATCTTCGAGATCACCACCACGGACGTCGCCGACGCCTGCGACCTCTTCGCACCCGTGGCTGCCGCCACCAGGGGCGTTGACGGCCGCGTCTCCATTGAGGTCGACCCACGCCTTGCCTGGGACACCGCAGGAACCATCGCGGAGGCCAAGCACCTCTCGCAGCGCGTGAACAAGGACAATGTCCACATCAAGATCCCGGCAACCATCGAGGGCCTTGAGGCCATCACGGCAACCCTCGCCGAGGGCATCAGCGTCAACGTGACCCTCATCTTCTCCCTGGAGCGCTACCGCGCCGTCATCAACGCCTTCCAGTCCGGCCTGGAGCAGGCCAGGGAAAACGGCCACGACCTCTCGAAGATCCACTCCGTGGCATCGTTCTTCGTCTCCCGCGTGGACACGGAAATCGACAAGCGCCTGGACAAGATCGGCACCGACGAGGCCAAGGCCCTCAAGGGCAAGGCCGGCCTGGCCAACGCCCGCCTGGCCTACCAGGTCTACGAAGAGCTCTTCGCCACCGAGCGCTGGGCCCTGCTCGCTGACGCAGGCGCACTCCCCCAGCGTCCCCTGTGGGCTTCCACCGGCGTGAAGGACCCGGCCTACCCGGACACCCTCTACGTCACCGAGCTCGTTGCCCCCGGCGTGGTGAACACCATGCCCGAAAAGACCCTGGACGCCACCTTCGACCACGGTGTGGTTACCGGGGACACCGTCACCGGCACCTATGACGAAGCAAACGCCACCCTCGACGCCCTGGAAAAGCTGGGGATCTCCTACAACGACGTCGTAGCACTCCTTGAAACGGAAGGCCTGGACAAGTTCGTGGCCAGCTGGAAGGAACTGCTGGCGGACGTCGAAGGCGCCCTCGCCTCTGCACGGAAGGCTTCCTAACACCTATGAGCACTCTCAGCTTCGACGCCACCGGCGCTGCCCAGCAGGCGCTTGACCAGCACCTTCCCGCCCTCGTGGAGGACCGGGTCGCCACCCGGATCTTCGCCAAGGACCACACCCTGTGGGGTCCCGACGCCGAGTCCGAGTCAGCAATCCGCCTCGGCTGGGTGGAGGCGGCAACAGTCTCGCAGCCTTTGGTCAAGGACATCCTGGAACTCCGCGACGCCCTGCGCGCCGAGGGCGTCAGCAGGATTGTGCTCTGCGGCATGGGCGGATCTTCGCTGGCCCCAGAGGTTATCGCAGGTACCGCCGGCGTCGAGCTGACAGTGCTGGACAGCACGGACCCGGACCAGGTCCGGGCTGCCCTGGCTGACCGGCTGGAGCAGACCGCGATCGTTGTCTCGTCCAAGTCCGGCTCCACGCTGGAAACCGACTCGCAGCGACGGATTTTCGAGCAGGCCTTCACCGAGGCCGGCCTGGACGCCAAGAGCCGGATCATCATCGTGACGGATCCGGGTTCCCCGCTGGACATGGCCTCCCGGGAAGCGGGCTACCGCGCTGTCTTCAACGCCGACCCCAACGTCGGTGGCCGGTACTCCGCGCTCACCGCGTTCGGCCTGGTTCCTTCGGGCCTGGCCGGCGTGGATATCCAGGCGTTCCTGGACGAGGCTGAGGAAGCTGCCGAAATCCTGAACGATGACGCCCCCGAAAACATCGGACTGGCCCTGGGTGCCGCGCTGGGCGGAACCAGCCCCTTGCGGAATAAGATCGTCATTGCCGAGGACGGCTCCGGCATTGTTGGGTTCGCCGACTGGGCTGAACAGCTCATCGCTGAATCCACCGGCAAACTGGAAACCGGCATCCTGCCGGTTGTCGCGGGTCCGGATGCCCCGGAGGTAACCTCCGGCGCCCCTGACGTCCTGGTGGTGCGGCTCGTGGCCGCGGATGCCGACGTCGAACCCGTCGACAACCAGGTGGCCATTGCCGGCGGCCTTGCCACCCAGATGATGGTCTGGGAATTCGCCACGGCCGTTGCCGGCAGGCTCCTGGGCATCAACCCCTTCGACCAGCCTGACGTCGAGGCCGCAAAAGTGGCCGCGCGCGGACTCCTGGACGCCCAGCCGGAGCCTACGCCTGCAGCGTTCGTCGATGGCGCCATTGAGGTGCGTGGCGGGGACTGGCTCGGAAACGCTGCCACCGCAGAGGGCGCCGTCAAGGCCCTGCTGGGGACCCTGGCCGCGGACAGCTACCTGAGCGTCCAGGCGTACTTTGACCGGTTGGCCTTCGCCAACCTGGAGGGTATCCGGGACGAACTGGCCGCCGCCACCGGCCGCCCGGTGACGTTCGGCTGGGGCCCGCGCTTCCTGCACTCCACCGGCCAGTTCCACAAGGGCGGACCTGCCATTGGCGTCTTCCTCCAGGTTACGGCGACGCCCGCCGAGGACCTGGGGATCCCGGACCGGCCCTTCAGCTTCGGCGAACTCATCGCCGCGCAGGCTGCAGGAGACGCCCAGGTCCTGGCCGGGCACGGCCGTCCCGTGCTGCGCCTCCACCTCACCGACCGTGCCGCCGGCGTGGCGCAGCTGCAGGACATTGCCGCTGCCTTGTCCACCCGCGCGTCCACCACCGAAAGCTAAGGCACAAAAGCAACCATGCCAGAAACTGAATACGGCAGGAAGGGCGCGGGCCGCGGGCGCAATCCGCTGCGTGACCCGCGTGACCGCCGTTTGAACCGGATTGCCGGTCCGTCGTCGTTGGTCCTCTTTGGGGTGACGGGTGATTTGGCCCGGAAGAAGTTGATGCCGGCTGTGTACGATCTCGCCAACCGGGGGCTGTTGCCGCCGAGTTTCGCGCTGGTGGGGTTCGCCCGCCGGGAGTGGGACAAGGAGGATTTCGCCGCCGAGGTGAAGGCTTCGGTGCAGGCTCACGCCCGTACACCGTTTGATGAGGCGGTCTGGAACCAGTTGTCCGAGGGCATCCGGTTTGTCCAGGGCGAGTTCGACGACGATGCAGCCTTTGAGCGGCTGGGTGAGACGATCAAGGAACTCGACGATGTCCGCGGCACCCGCGGGAACCACGCGTTCTATCTGTCGATTCCGCCCAAGGCGTTCGAACAGGTCTGCCGCCAGTTGTCCAAGCACGGCCTGGCGCAGGCCGAGGGGGACAAATGGCGGCGCGTGGTGATCGAAAAGCCGTTCGGGCACGACCTTGAGTCGGCCCGAAAGCTGAACGACATCGTCGAGTCGGTGTTCCCGCCGGACGCGGTGTTCCGGATCGACCACTACCTGGGCAAGGAAACGGTGCAGAACATCCTGGCACTGCGTTTCGCCAACCAGTTGTTCGAACCGTTGTGGAACGCCAACTACGTTGACCACGTCCAGATCACCATGGCAGAGGACATCGGCACCGGCGGCCGGGCGGGGTATTACGACGGCGTGGGCGCGGCCCGCGACGTGATCCAGAACCACCTGCTGCAGCTGCTCGCGCTCACGGCCATGGAGGAGCCCATCTCCTTCAACGCCGATGACCTGCGGGCCGAGAAGGAAAAGGTCCTCGCCGCGGTCAAGCTCCCGGAGGACCTGTCCACGCACTCAGCGCGGGGACAGTTCACCGGCGGCTGGCAGGGCGGCGAGCAGGTCCAGGGCTACCTGGAAGAGGAAGGCATCCCGGCCGATTCCACCACCGAGACCTACGCCGCGGTCCGCGTGGACATCCACACCCGCCGCTGGTCCGGGGTCCCGTTCTACCTCCGTGCGGGCAAGCGGCTGGGGCGGCGGGTGACGGAAATCGCCGTCGTCTTCAAACGCGCCCCCAACCTGCTGTTCCGGGACCACGGCGAGGACGATTTCGGGCAGAACGCGGTAGTAATCCGGGTCCAGCCTGACGAGGGCGTGACCATCCGGTTCGGTTCCAAGGTCCCCGGCACCCAGATGGAAGTGCGGGATGTGACTATGGACTTCGGCTACGGCCACTCCTTCACCGAGTCC
This sequence comes from Arthrobacter sp. SAFR-179, assembly GCF_059414945.1. Classification (NCBI taxonomy): domain Bacteria; kingdom Bacillati; phylum Actinomycetota; class Actinomycetes; order Micrococcales; family Micrococcaceae; genus Arthrobacter; species Arthrobacter sp. SAFR-179. Next base: position 100,634 of record NZ_JBPFDM010000002.1, on the reverse strand, counting down.
TCCCCGGAGGCCTACGAGCGGCTGATCCTGGACGTGCTCCTGGGCGAGCCGCCGCTGTTCCCGCGGCATGAGGAAGTGGAGCTGTCCTGGAAGATCCTCGACCCGTTCGAGGAATATTGGGCCTCGCTGGCAGAACAGCCCGAGCCCTACGCCCCGGGCTCCTGGGGCCCCGCCTCCGCCGACGAGCTGCTGGCCCGTGACGGACGAACCTGGAGAAGGCCATGATCGTTAACCTGCCCGACACCACCACCTCGAAGGTGTCCAAGAAACTCATGGCCCTGCGCGAGCAGGGAGGCGTGATCGCCCTGGGCCGGGTCCTGACCCTGGTGGTCGTGACCAAATCCGGGCTCGAGGAAGAAGCGATCGAGGCGGCGAACGACGCCAGCCGGGAACACCCCTGCCGGATCATCGTCCTGGCCGACGCCGGGAAGGATAACGAGGACCGCCTCGACGCCCAGATCCGGGTGGGCGGGGACGCCGGCGCCTCGGAAGTCATCGTCCTGCGCGGCTACGGTCAGCTGGCCCACGAGTCCGAATCCCTGGTGGCCGCGCTGCTGCTCCCGGACGCCCCGATCGTAGCCTGGTGGCCGCACGGCGCCCCGGAAAATGCCTGCGAGACATCCATCGGTGCGATCGCGCACCGCAGGATCACCGACTCCGCCAACGAACCGGACCCGCAAGCGGCACTGGAACGGATCCACCGCACCTACAAGGCCGGGGACACAGACCTCGCCTGGACCCGGCTGACTAACTGGCGGATCCAGCTCGCGGCGGCCCTGGATGAGGTGGACTCCTCCCCGGTCACGGCCGTCGCCGTCGAAGGCGCCTCGGACTCACCGTCCACCATCCTGCTCGCAGCGTGGCTCACCCTGACCCTGGACGCCCCCGTCACCATCGTCGCGGACCCCGCCGGAACCGGCATCCGCCGCGTCCGGCTCACCCGCCCCGGCGGCGACGTCCAGCTCTTCCGACCCGGACTCTCCGTGGCGGAACTGACCCAACCAGGCCAGCCCGCCCAGCGCATTTCACTGCCGAGGCGCAGCCTCCGCGACTGCCTCGCCGAAGAACTCCGCCGCCTTGACCCGGACGAAGTGTTTGGGGAAGTGATTACTATTGGACTGCCACGTACCAATCTAAGGAGCGTCCGACCCAGTGAGCGTTGACCCACGAGTAAGCATCCATCCGGATTCGTCCGTCCTCATGGCCGCCATCGCGGCACGGCTGATCACCAAGCTCGTTGATGTCCAGGACAAGTACGGCGAAGCCACCGTGGTGCTCACCGGGGGAACCGTGGGGATTGGCACGCTGAAGGCTGTTGCGGATTCACCGGCAGCACCCGCCGTCGACTGGTCCAAGGTCAACTTCTGGTGGGGTGACGAACGTTTCGTGGGGTCCACTGATCCTGAGCGGAATACCAGGCAGGCGTTCGACGCATTGCTGTCCCACATCCCCGTGGACCCGGAGCGGGTGCATTCCCCTGGTTCCGCAGATGAGTTCGACACTCCGGAAGAGGCCGCCGAGGACTACGCACGCCGGCTGCGGGACGCTGCTGCAGCCGAGCATGCCGCTGACATGTCCGACGACCGGCCGGAGGAACCCTCCGCACTCCCCCGGCTGGATGTGGTGCTGCTCGGCGTGGGACCCGACGCACACATTGCATCACTGTTCCCGGAACAGGCCGGCATCCGCGAAAAGGACCGCACGGTGGTGGGCGTCAGGAACTCGCCCAAGCCGCCGCCGCTGCGGATTTCCCTTACCCTGCCTGCCATTAATACTGCGGCGGAGGTATGGATGGTTGTCGCCGGGGAGGACAAGGCAGGAGCGGTGGGATTGGCCCTGGCCGGAGCCAACCCGGTCCAGGTACCAGCCTCCGGTCCCCGCGGAACGTCGCGTACCCTGTGGCTGATCGACGAGAATGCAGCCTCACGGGTCCCGCAGCAGTTGGTCCGGAAGGACGCCGCGGGCGCGTAGCTTTTCCAACGCTCCGGCCAGGACAGCTTCGGCGTCCTGGCCGGAGCGTCGTTCTTTAACGTATTCCAGGTGGCTTTTGTAGCCGTCGTCAAAGGGGTCGTCAGCTGCCGCGGCACGGCCGTCCCGGGAAGCCGCAGCGCCGCAGCGCCTGCAGTCCCACATCCTGGGAATCTGGTCCTCCGGCATCTTCAGGAACACGGGCTGCGTCTCGTGCCCCTTGGCGCACCAATAGGACACGCGGATGCGCGGCAGCGGACGCGACGACGACGAGTCGGTGGACTGAAGGCTCGAACCGGACCCTGCCGTCACGCCGGCGCGGGTGCCCCTGAACCCGGATGATGGGTGGACCATAACGACTCCTGCCTCGAAGGGAGCGCCGGCGGACCTGCAGCTTAAACAAGACTGTGGCTGCCGGTTTTCCGACAGCCACAGTCTAATTTGCAGGCTTTATGACCGGCAGGGCCTAAAGGACCTTGTCCCGCAGGGGTCAGGAATCCCCGGCCCCGCTGAACCGCATGATCAGGCCGAGGGCAATGATCACCACGCCCCAGGTGACGCCCAGGATGATGGTGAAGCGGTTGAGGTTCCGTTCTGCCACGCCTGAAGAGCTGAGGCCCGAGCTCATGCCGCCGCCGAACATATCGGACAACCCGCCGCCGCGTCCCTTGTGCAGGAGGATCAACAGCGTCAGCAGGAGGCTGGTGATCCCCAGGAGGATCTGCAGAATGACATGAAGAACGTCCACGACGGCCTTTCAGAAGTTGGGATTGCGGGAGTATTGGCTGGCTACGGACTAGTCCGTGACCAGGTGGCTCTCGAACCTGACAATATTAGCAAACTCGGCCGGGTCCAGGCTTGCGCCGCCCACCAGCAGGCCGTCCACGTCGCGTTCCTGAAGGATCGCGGCCGCGTTGTTGGCCTTCACCGAGCCGCCGTAGAGCAGGCGGGTTTTGCCGGCCGTTTCCGCTCCAAACAGCGACTCCAGCTCGGCGCGGATGGCGGCGCACATTTCCTGGGCGTCCTCCGGTCCTGCCACTTCGCCGGTGCCGATGGCCCAAACGGGTTCATAGGCCACCACCAGTTCAGCGGCCTGCTCGTTGGTGAGCCCGGCCACGCCGGCGCGGAGCTGCTGCAGCGTGTGGTCCACGTGCGTTCCGGCCTGGCGGATCTCCAGGCCTTCGCCCACGCAGAGCACGGGAACCAGGTTGTGCTTGAAGGCAGCTTTGACCTTGGCGTTGAGGACCTCGTCGGATTCGTTGTGGATGGTCCGGCGTTCGCTGTGGCCCACCAGGACGTACTTGCAGCCGAGCTTGTTCAGGAACTGCCCCGAGATGTCACCGGTGTAGGCTCCCGAATCGAACTGGGACAGGTCCTGGCCACCGTAGGCGACCTGGAGGTCGTCGCCCTGGACCAGGGTCTGGACACCGCGGAGGTCCGTGAACGGCGGGAAGACGGCTACCTCAACGCGGCTGTAGTCGTGCTTGGCGTCGGAGAGGGTCCAGGCCAGCTTCTGCAGGAGCGTGATGCCCTGCACGTGGTCCATGTTCATTTTCCAGTTGCCCGCGATGAAGGGCTTGCGGTCGAAAGCGCCGTTCGTTGACGTAGTCACGTAATCTCCAAAAAGTTCTTGATATGGGTGCGGCCGGCAGGCTGCCGCGGGCAACCTGCCGGCCGGAGGACTGTGAAGTCCGGTTGCTGCTGGTCAGCAGCGGGTGGTTCTACCGGCCGGGTTCTATCGGTCCAGGACGCTCAGGCCGGGGAGTTCCTTGCCTTCAAGGTATTCAAGGCTGGCGCCGCCGCCGGTGGAAATGTGCCCGAACTGGTCATCACTGAATCCCAGGGTGCGGACTGCGGCAGCAGAATCGCCGCCGCCCACCACGGTGAATCCCTCAGTCTCGGTCAGGGCCTGCGCGATGGCACGGGTGCCTGCCGAGAACGCCTCGAATTCGAAGACACCCATGGGGCCATTCCAGAAAACCGTCCGCGCACCCTTGATCCGCTGGGAAAAGGCAGCCGCGGTATCGGGCCCGATGTCCAGGCCGATGCCCTGGGCGCCGAAGCTGCTGCCTTCAATCGCGTCGGCCGCCACGGTTTCGTGCTGGGCGTCGGCAGCAAACTTCTCCGCCACCACGACGTCCGTGGGAACCACGAATTCGGTTCCGGCGTCAGCTGCGCGCTTCAGGTAGTCCTTGACAACAGGTATTTGGTCTTCCTCAAGGAGGCTCGAACCAACCTTGTGGCCAGCCGCCGCCAGGAATGTGAAGAGCATGCCGCCGCCCACCAGGATGGTGTCAGCCTTGCCGATCAGGTTGTCAATCACCGCAAGCTTGTCCGAGACCTTGGAACCGCCCAACACCACCACGTAGGGGCGCTGGGTGTCAGCGGTCAGCTTCCGGAGGACTTCCACCTCCGTGTGCACCAGGTCGCCCTGGTATGACGGGAGCCGGGTGGCGACGTCGTAGACACTGGCGTGCTTGCGGTGGACGGCACCGAAGGCGTCGTCCACGTACGCGCCGTTGCCGCCGGTCAATGCCACAAGCTCGTCCGCGAAGGCTCCGCGTTCAGCGTCGTCCTTGCTGGTCTCGCGGGCGTCGAAGCGGACGTTCTCGAGGACAAGGGCTTCGCCGTCCTGCAGCGATGCGGCGGCCGCCTTGGCGGCATCGCCGACGGTGTCGGCGGCCAGGGTGACCTTGAAGCCTGCCAGTTCGGCGAGGCGGTCCACTGCGGGACGGAGGGAGTACTTGTCTTCCGGGGCGCCCTTGGGGCGTCCGAGGTGGGCTGTAACCAGCACGCGGGCACCGGCGTCCGTGAGCTTTTGCAGCACTGGCAGGGAGGCCTTGATACGGCCATCATCAGTGACTGTAGAGCCGTCGAGCGGCACATTCAGGTCACTTCGAACCAGAATGTACCGCCCGCGGACACCTTCAGCGATCAGTTCGTTGAGGGTGTGAGATGTCATGTGTCTAACCCTAGCCCAGCTTGGATGCCACAAGCTCCGTGAGGTCAACGAGGCGGTTGGAGTAGCCCCATTCGTTGTCATACCAGGAAACAACCTTGACCTGGTTGCCGATGACCTTGGTCAGGCCGGAGTCGAAGATGGAGGACGCGGGGTCACCGACAATGTCGGAAGACACGATGGGCTCGTCCGTGTAGGTCAGGAAGCCCTGCAGTTCTTCGGACTCAGCCGCACGCTTGAGGGCAGCGTTGACTTCCTCCACGGTGGTCTCGCGGGAGACCGTGACAGTGAGGTCGGTGGCCGAGCCGGTGGGCACGGGGACGCGGATGGCGTAGCCGTCCAGCTTGCCCTTGAGCTCCGGCAGGACCAGGCCAATGGCCTTGGCGGCGCCGGTGGAGGTGGGGACCATGTTGATGGCGGCAGCGCGGGCGCGGCGCAGGTCCTTGTGCGGGCCGTCCTGCAGGTTCTGGTCTGCGGTGTAGGCGTGAACGGTGGTCATCAGGCCGCGTTCGATGCCGAATTCGTCGTTGACCACCTTGGCCAGCGGGCCGAGGCAGTTGGTGGTGCAGGATGCGTTGGAAATGATGTTGTGCTTGGCGTTGTCGTAGAGGTTGTGGTTCACACCCATCACGATGGTGATGTCCTCGTCCGAGGCAGGAGCGGAGATCAGGACCTTCTTGGCACCGGCCTGGATGTGCTTCTGGGCGTCGGCTGCCTTGGTGAAGAAACCGGTGGATTCGATGACGATGTCCACGCCCAGCTCGCCCCACGGGAGGTTGGCGGGATCGCGCTCGGCGAGGACCTTCACAACGTTGCCGTTGACGACGATGTTGCCGTCCTTGACCTCGATGGTTTCCTTCAGGCGGCCGCCGACGGAGTCGTACTTGAAGAGGTGGGCCAGAGCTTCGGGGCTGGTGAGGTCGTTGACTGCAACGATCTCGAGGTCCGCGCCCTGAGCGAGTGCTGCGCGGAAGTAGTTGCGGCCAATACGGCCAAAGCCGTTGATACCAATACGGGTCGTCACTTTTTCAGTCTCCTTGGTGCTTTCAGAAGCACAACTAGTTGAGCGGGCTATCAAGCCAACTAACAGATCCCGCACGCCATTGGGCAGAGATGATTAACACGGAGGGCGACCAGCCTCATTGCTGAAGGCTAACCGCCTTCCGTGACCTATCTTACGTTTAACTGGGTCCGCCCCCGCAAGTGCGGGGGCGGACCGTCCACATCCCGGCCAGTTTAAGTCCGAATGTGAAGTTTGTTACAGCGGGGTATAACCCCGGTCACTACGGGAGGGTGATGAGGCCCGTTGCGTTGGTGCGTGCTGCCTCGAAGCGCTGGGCGACATCTGCCCAGTTGACGATGTTCCAGAACGCCTTGACGTAGTCGGCCTTCACGTTGACGTAGTCCAGGTAGAAGGCGTGCTCCCACATGTCCAGCATCAGCAGCGGGGTGGTGCCCAGGGCGGTGTTGCCCTGCTGGTCGTACAGCTGCTCGATGACGAGGTTTCCACCGATGGGTTCGTAGGCGAGGAAGCCCCAGCCCGATCCCTGGAGGCCCAGGGCAGCGGCGGAGAACTGTGCGCGGAAGGCATCGAAGGAGCCGAAGGCGTCATCGATGGCGGCAGCCAGCTCACCCTCGGGCTTGTCGCCGCCGTCCGGGGAAAGGTTCTTCCAGAAGACGGAGTGGTTGATGTGGCCGCCGGTGTGGAACGCGAGGTCCTTGGAAAGCCGGTTGATGTTGGCGAAGTCGCCCTTTTCGCGCGCCTCGGCCAGCTGGGCCAGGGCGTTGTTGGCGCCCGCCACGTAGGTGGCGTGGTGCTTGCTGTGGTGCAGTTCCATGATCCGCGCAGAGATGTGCGGTTCGAGGGCGGCGTAATCGTAGCTGAGTTCCGGCAATACGTACTCGGTCACAAAATCCTCCAATATCGTGGACCCGCAGGCCCGGTTGGTAACTCTCGGATCGTGCATCCGGGCAGCTGGTGCCCGGAATTATTTTTGATTCTATGGGGCGGTTACTCGTCCAGCATTTCAGGCGTCACATTGGCGTCCGTTCCGGGGATGCCCAGGTCAAGCGCACGCTTGTCCGCCATGGCCAGCAGGCGCCGGATCCTGCCGGCAATTGCATCCTTGGTCATGACGGGATCGGCCAGGCGGCCCAGCTCGTCCAGGCTTGCCTGCTTGTGCGCCACCCGCAGTTCACCCGCGTACTTGAGGTGGTCCGGAACGTCGTCGCCCAGGATCTCCAGCGCCCGGTCCACCCTTGCCCCTGCGGCCACGGCTGCCTGCGCGGAACGGCGCAGGTTGGCGTCGTCGAAGTTGGCGAGCCTGTTGGCGGTGGCCCGGACCTCCTTGCGCATGCGGCGTTCCTCCCACACCATCAGTGCGTCGTGCGCTCCCATGCGGGTGAGGAGTGCGGCAATGGTGTCGCCGTCGCGGATGACCACACGGTCCACTCCCCTGACTTCCCGGGCCTTGGCCTGGATGTCCAGCCGGCGGGCCGCGCCCACCAGGGCCAGCGCTGATTCCGGCCCCGGGCAGGTGACCTCCAGCGAGGATGACCGGCCGGGCTCCGTGAGTGAGCCGTGGGCCAAAAAGGCTCCGCGCCATACGGCTTCGGCATCTGCCGCGGATCCATTGACGACGGCGGACGGCAGGCCGCGCACGGGGCGTCCCCTGCCGTCCAGGAGACCGGTCTGGCGGGCCAGCGCCTCGCCGTCCCGGACCACGCGGACCACGTAGCGGCTGGCGCGCCGGAGCCCGCCGGCCGACACCACGATGATCTCGCTCTGGTGTCCGTAGACCTCGGCGATCGCGGCACGGAGCCTGCGGGCCGTCGAGGCGAGGTCCACTTCCGCCTCGATGACGATCCGGCCGGAGATGATGTGCAGTCCCCCGGCGAACCGGAGCATGGCGGAGACTTCGGCCTTGCGCACTGATGACTTCTTGATGTCCAGACGGGACAGTTCTTCCTTGACTGATGCTGTCAGTGCCATGGCACCTTCCTAACTGTTCCCAAAAATGTCCTGGTACGCCGTCGCCAGCCGCAGCGGCTCGTGGACAGGGCGGCGTCCCGACGCCCCTACTTTACCCAAGACCACCTCTGCCCCGATCATGCCGGCTGCCTTCTCGAACTCCTGCCGGTCCGGTACGGACGTGGGGTCGGCCAGGACCACGTCCACGCTGAACTCCGGGGCGTACCGCCGAAGGACGTGCAGGTGGTCCGCCGCGGTCATGCCGGTGGTTTCCTTGGTGTCCATGGCGAGGTTCATGGTCAGGCAGCGCTTGGCGGGCGTGCTGCAGAGCGCCTGGCGCATTTCGGGCAGGAGCAGGTGCGGCAGGACTGACGTGTACCAGGAGCCCGGGCCCAGGACCACCCAGTCCGCCAGCTCAATGGCGGTCAGGGCGTCCGTGCAGGCGGGCGCCGCTTTGGGCAGGAGCCGGACTTCCTCGAGCGAACCGGCTACGGCACACCGCGCCTGGCCATGGATGGTCTCCAGTGCCGTTCCGCCGTCCGGTGAGGTCACGCGCACATCACCCTCAATGGTGAGCGGGACGGTGGACATCGGCAGGACCTGGCCGCGGGCGCCGAGCAGCGCGCCGGCCCACTTGAGCCCGGCAACGGTATCGCCCAGCAGCTCCCACAGCGTGACGATCAGCAGGTTCCCCATGGCGTGCTCGTCCAGCGACCCGCCGGGCCCCTTCCCGGCACGGAACCGGTGCTGCATGACATCGCGCCAGGTGCGGCCCCAGTCGGTGTCGTCGCAGAGCGCGGACAGGGCCATGCGGAGGTCTCCCGGCGGAAGGACGCCGTACTCCTCGCGCAGACGTCCGGAGGAGCCGCCGTCGTCCGCCACCGTGACCACCGCGGTAAGTTCGGAGGTGAGCAGGCGCAGCGCGGACAGTGAGGCCGCCAGGCCATGCCCGCCCCCCAAAGCCACCACGTTGGGGCCCTTGTCCTGCTGGCCCGAGCCCTTGCCTGTGGCGGGCGGCACCAGGGGCAGGGCTCCGGTGAACAGGGCCATTATTCGCGGCCCAGATCCCGGTGCGCGGTGGTCACCGTGACCCGCGGGTACTGCGCAAGCTTCTTGGAAAGCTCCTCTGCAACCGCCACGGAGCGGTGTTTGCCGCCCGTGCACCCGACGGCGATGGTGGCGTAGTGCTTGTTCTCCCGGCGGTACCCCTCCAGGACGGGTTCCAGGGCCAGGACGTAGCGGTCCACGAAGTTCTTGACGCCCTCGGCCTCCAGCACGTAATCGCTGACGTCCTTGTCCAGGCCGGTCAGCGGGCGCAGCTGCGGCACCCAATGCGGATTGGGAATGAACCTGACGTCGGCCACATAGTTCGCGTCCACCGGCAGGCCGTACTTGAAGCCAAAGCTCATGACGTTCAGCCGCAGGGCCACCGGCCCGGTTTCGCTGAACAGTTCAGTGATTGCGGTGGCCAGGCCATGGACGTTGTAGTTGGAGGTGTCCAGAACGACGTCGGAGCTGTCGCGCAGTTCCTGCAGCAGCTCGCGTTCAGCAGCGATGCCGTCCAGGATCCGTCCACCGCCCTGCAGCGGGTGGGGCCGGCGCCCCTGTTCGAACCTCCGGACCAGGACGTTGTCGCTGGCGTCAAGGAACAGGACACGGAAGGTGACCCCGCTTGCGGCGAGAGCCCCCAGGGCCGCGCGGATGTCCGCGAAGAGGCCCTTGCTGCGGACATCGATCACTACTGCGAGCCGGGGAATCGATTGCGGGGCGTGTGAGACGAGCTCCGCCAGCGTGCCGAGCATCTGGGGCGGGAGGTTCTCCACGACATACCAGCCGTGGTCTTCCAGGGCGTCCGCCGCGGTGCTCCGCCCGGCGCCGGACATTCCGGTAACCACCAGCAGCTCCGCTTCGAGCGGTTTGACAGGCTCCAGCCCGTCCTGATCCGCTCCGGATCCCGCCGTCGTGTCTGCCATGAAGCCTGCCCCGTTTCCTCGTTGTCCGCCGGCAGCCGCAATGGCGCTGCCCGTCCTTTACCCTAGCTAAGTTTCCGGGGCCGGCGCTAAGTCTCGATGATTTCACCGGTGGTCATGTTGATCGCGGGCACGGCAACGGCCTCGGGTCCGTCGGACCCGAAGTGGTTCACGATGGCGGTGGCCAGTGCCGGACCAATCCCCTTTGCCTGCGCCAGCTCTTCCACAGTGGCGGCCTTGACGCCCTTGACCGATCCAAAGTGGGCCAACAGGGCTTTCCGCTTGGAGGCGCCGAGGCCCGGGACGGCGTCGAGCGCCGACACCGTCATGGCCTTGCCCCGCTTTTGCCGGTGGAACGTGATGGCGAAGCGGTGCGCCTCGTCACGGATCCGCTGCAGCAGATACAGCCCCTGCGACGTGCGGGGCAGGATGACGGGGAAGTCGCTGTCCGGAAGCCACACTTCCTCCAGTCGTTTGGCCAGGCCCACGACGTAGACGTCGTCGATGCCCAGGTCCCTCAGGGCACGGGCCGCCGCGTTCACCTGAGGCTGCCCGCCGTCCACCACCACCAGGTTGGGTGGGTAGGCGAATTTTGCCTTGGGGGCAGGTGTGGTGGTGTCCAGTACGGAACTCTTGTCCACCGCCACTTCCTGGGCCGCATCCTGCCCGTCGGAGGCCAGGACGGATTCATCCACCTGGGCAGACTTGTCCTGCAGGTAATGGCGGAACCGCCGGGTCAGGACGTCATGCATGGCCGCCGTGTCATCGTTTGCAGCGGGGCCGGTGATGGAGAACTTGCGATAATCGGACTTCTTGGGCAACCCGTCCTCCACCACCACCATTGACGCCACCACGTTGGTGCCCTGGACATGGGAGACGTCGAAGCATTCGATCCGGAGCAGGGGCACGGGCAGGTCCAGCGCTTCCTGGAGTTCCTGAAGGGCCTGGGACCTGACGGTGATGTCCCCGGCGCGCCGCGTCTTGTGGAGTTTCAGCGCGTGCTCGGCATTTTCGCGGACGGTGGACATCAGCGCCGCCTTGTCTCCGCGCTGCGGCACCCGGATGTCCACCTTGGCACCGCGGATGCCGCCCAGCCATTTGGCGAGGTCCTCCCCGTTGCTGGGTGCCACGGGCACCAGGACTTCGCGGGGCAGCCGGCCGTGGGTGTCGCCGTCCTCGCCGTAGACCTGCTGCAGCAGGTGCTCCACGAGGTCCGGAGTGGTGAAGTCCTCCACCTTTTCCACCACCCAGCCGCGCTGGCCGCGGATCCTGCCGCCGCGGACATGGAACACCTGGACTGCGGCCTCCAGTTCGTCTTCATGCAGGGCGAAAACGTCGGCGTCGGTATCCTCGGCCAGCACCACTGCGTTCCGCTCGAAGACCTTGCGCAGGGCGGTGATGTCGTCCCGCAAACGTGCGGCGTGCTCGTAGTCGAGTTTCGCCACGGCGTCGGCCATCTGTTTTTCCAGCTTGGTGATGAACCGCTTGGCCTCGCCGCCCATAAAGGCGCAGAAATCCTCCGCCAGTGCCCGGTGGTCTTCCGGCTCGATCCGCCCCACACATGGGGCGGAGCACTTGTCGATGTATCCCAGCAGGCAGGGGCGTCCGCTGGCCTGCGCGCGCTTGAAGACGCCGGCGCTGCAGCTGCGGACCGGGAAGACCCGGAGCAGGGTGTCCATGGTTTCGCGGATGGCACCGGCAGTGTAGGGGCCGAAGTAGCGGGTGCCTTTGCGCTTGTCCCCCCGCATGACCTGTACCCGGGGGTACTTCTCGCTCATGGTCACGGCAAGGTAGGGATAGGTTTTGTCATCCCGGAACACCACATTGAAGCGCGGCTTGAATTCTTTGATCCAGGTATATTCGAGCTGCAGCGACTCCAGTTCGCTGCCAACCACGGTCCACTCGACGCTGCTGGCCGCGTGGACCATGGCGTAGGTCTTGGGCAGCAGCCCGGCCGGGTTGGCGAAATAGGAGTTCAGCCGGGACCGGAGGCTTTTCGCTTTGCCGACATAGATGACCCGGCCGTGCGGATCACGGAAACGGTAGACGCCCGGGTTGGTGGGGATTTCACCGGTTTTGGGCCGGTAACTTGCTGGGTTTGCCACCTATCAAGTCTACTAAGCCGTGCCGGGTCTCCCTGCCAGGCGGCTATTCTGCGGTCTTGCTCTGGTTGTAGCTGGTGGAGCGCTGCTGGCCGCTGAGTTCGGCAATGGCATCCATGATCCGGTCCGTGACTTCCCGGCGGGCAGGAAGGGAGTGGTCCGGCCCGGTCTTGTCGAAGTAAAGCGGCTCCCCCACTTTCATGGTGAAGTGCTGCGGCCTGACCCCCTTTTCGCCGGCACGCTGGAGCTCCTCGGTGCCGATCAGGCCCACGGGAATCACGGGCGCCCCGGTGGTGAGCGCCAGCCAGCCGACCCCGGTGCGTCCCCGGTAGAGGATGCCGTCACGGGAACGGGTTCCCTCCGGGTAGATTCCGATGCCGCGGCCTGCCTCAAGGATGTCCAGGAGCGTCTTGAGCGCCTGGACACTGGCGGCCTGTTCGCCGCGCTCCACCGGGATGGAGCCCACGGATTCGAAGAACGCCTTCATGACCTTGCCTTTGACGCCGCCGGTGGTGAAGTATTCGGCTTTGGCAAAGAAAGCGACCGGCCTGGGCATCAGTGCCTGCACGATCACGCTGTCGAAGAAGGACAGGTGGTTGGGAGCCACGATGAAGGGGCCGTCGGAGGGGACGTTTTCCAGTCCGACGACGGTGGGCCGGCAGGTGCCGGCAATCAGGTTGCGCGTGGTCCAGCGGACGGCATCAAACATTTCCATCGTTGCTCACCCCGCTCATTGCCGCAGCGTGGACAGCCTGCAGCCGCTCGATGACGTCGACCAATTCCCCGTGGGTACTGACGACGGCCACAGAGCCGGCTTCCTCCAGTTCGCCGTCCGGCGCGAATCCCCATGCGACGCCGATGCAGTCCAGTCCGTTGGCGATTGCGCCGGACACGTCCTGGGCGCGGTCCCCCACCATGATGGCGTGCTGCGTGTCCAGGTCCCGCAGGGCGGCGGCGATGATTTGGGTCTTGCCCAGCGGGACGCCGTCCACTGCCGCTTCGTCATCGGCGGAACCGTGGATGCCATGGAAGAATCCGTCGATGCCATGGTGTGCCAGTACTTTGTGCGCCAGGCGCTGGGGCTTTTGGGTGGCTACTGCCACAGGCTGTCCCGCGGCGGCGAAGGATTCCAGGATGTCGCGGATGCCCGGGTACAGCCGGCTTTGGGCTATCCCTGTGGACACATAGTGCTCGCGGTAGCGGCGGACCACCTCTTCCAGGCGGTCCGCCGGGACCTTTGCCACGTTGAGCAGGGAGTCGCTCAGTTTGGGGCCGATCATCGCATCGAGCAGGTCCTGGCCGGGAATCGGGAGTCCCAGTCCACGGAGGGCTGAGGCAATTCCCTCGGTTATTCCACCTGCAGGGTCGACAAGAGTGCCGTCCAGGTCAAAGATCACGGGCACTGTTGTTGAAGTCACCGGGTTAGTTTCTCACGACAGCAGGAGTGCCTGAAACTCGCATTCCCCGGGAGGAATACTTCGCCGGAATTTCCCCCGCTTAGCCGAGTATTTCGGCCAGGAATTTCCCCGTATGGCTGGTGCTGGACTTTGCCACCTGCTCCGGGGTGCCGGCGGCGACAATTTGGCCGCCGCCCGAACCGCCGTCGGGTCCCAGGTCAACCAGCCAGTCGGCACTCTTGATGACGTCGAGGTTGTGCTCGATGGTGATCACGGTATTGCCCTTGTCCACCAGCCCCTGCAGGACCATGAGCAGCTTGCGGATGTCCTCGAAGTGCAGGCCCGTGGTGGGCTCGTCCAGGACATAGATGCTGCGCCCGTTGGACCGCTTCTGGAGTTCCGCCGCGAGCTTGACGCGCTGGGCTTCACCGCCGGAGAGGGTGGTTGCAGGCTGTCCCAGGCGGACATATCCCAGTCCCACGTCAACCAGGGTATTCAGGTGCCGTGCGATGGGCGAGAATGCCGCGAAGAACTCGGCGCCCTCTTCGATGGGCATGTTGAGGACGTCGGCGATGGTCTTGCCTTTGTAGTGCACCTCGAGCGTCTCCCGGTTGTAGCGTGCGCCGTGGCACACTTCGCAGGGGACGTAGACGTCAGGGAGGAAGTTCATCTCGATCTTCAGCGTGCCGTCGCCGGAACATGCCTCGCAGCGGCCGCCCTTGACGTTGAATGAAAAGCGGCCGGGCAGGTAGCCGCGGACCTTCGCCTCGGTGGTCTCGGCGAAAAGCTTGCGGATGTTGTCGAAGACGCCCGTATAGGTGGCCGGATTGGAGCGGGGGGTGCGGCCGATGGGGCTTTGGTCCACGTGGACCACCTTGTCCAGGTGCTCCAGCCCCTGGACCGTCTTGTGCCGCCCGGCCACCTGCTTGGCGCCGTTGAGCTTGTTCGCCAGCACCTTGTACAGGATTTCGTTGACGAGCGTTGACTTGCCCGAACCGCTCACGCCCGTCACTGCGGTGAAGAGCCCCAGCGGGAAGGCGGCGTCGACGTTGACGAGGTTGTTCTCCCGTGCGCCAACCACCTTGATCTCGCGCTTCTTGTCGTACTTGCGGCGCTTTTTGGGCACCGCGATGGCCTTGCGGCCGGACAGGTAGTCGCCGGTCAGTGATTCCCTGTTGTCCAGCAGTTCCTTGTACGTTCCCGAGTGGACCACCTGTCCACCGTGCTCGCCGGCGCCGGGCCCGATGTCGACGACCCAGTCCGCTACATGGATGGTGTCCTCGTCATGTTCGACCACGATGAGGGTGTTGCCCATGTCGCGGAGCCGGGTGAGGGTTTCGATGAGCCGGCGGTTGTCGCGCTGGTGCAGGCCAATGGAGGGTTCGTCGAGGACATAGAGGACGCCTACCAGGCCGGAACCGATCTGGGTGGCCAGCCGGATGCGCTGGGCTTCGCCGCCGGAGAGGGTGGCGGACGGGCGCTCGAGGTTGAGGTATTCGAGGCCCACGTCCAGCAGGAAGGTCAGGCGGGCCTGGATCTCCTTGAGGACCTGGTGGGCGATCTGCGCTTCGCGCCCGGTCAGGACCAGGTTGTTGAGGAACTCCGCGCAGTCCCGCATGGGCAGGGCCGCAACCTCGGCGATGGACTTGCCGTTGATCAGCACCGACAGGGATGCCGGGTTGAGCCGCGCGCCGTTGCAGGCGGGGCACGGAACCTGCCGCATGTATTCCTCGTACCGGTCGCGGGCCCAGTCGGAATCGGTCTCGCCATGCTTGCGGTGGACGTACTGGATGGCACCTTCAAAACCGGTGCTGTATTTGCGTTCGCGGCCGAAGCGGTTGCGGTACTGCACCACCACCTTGTGGTCCTTGCCGTGCAGGATGGTCTGGCGCACGTCCTTGCCCAGCTTCTCCCACGGCGTGGCCATGGAGAAGCCCACTTCCTTTGCCAGGCCTTCCAGGAGCCGGTTCCAGTACTCGGTGGTGGCGGTGCCCATTGACCAGGGCGCGATGGCGCCCTCCGACAGGGACAGCTCCGGGTTGGGAACGATGAGTTCCTCGTCCACCTCGAGGCGGGTGCCGATACCGCTGCAGGCGGCGCAGGCGCCGAAGGGGTTGTTGAACGAGAAGGAGCGGGGCTCGATTTCGTCGATGGCGAGCGGGTGCTCGTTGGGGCATGCGAGGTTCTCGGAGAACGCCCGGATCCTTCCGGGGTCGTCGGCCTCAAGGTCCACGAACTCCGCCAGCACCCGGCCTTCAGCCAGTCCCAGGGCGGTCTCGATGGAATCGGTGAGCCGCTGGCTAATGCCTTCCTTGACTACAAGGCGGTCCACCACCACTTCGATGGTGTGCTTGAACTGCTTGCCCAGCTTGGGGGGATCGCTCAACTGGACCAGGTTGCCGTCCACCCGCGCGCGGGAGTATCCCTTTGCACTGAGTTCCTTGAAGAGGTCAACGAACTCGCCCTTGCGTCCGCGCACCACCGGCGCCAGGACCTGGAAGCGGGTTCCCTCGTCGAGTTCAAGAAGCTGGTCCACGATCTGCTGCGGTGTCTGCTTGGACACGGGTTCGCCACAGACGGGGCAGTGCGGCCTGCCGACACGGGCCCACAGCAGGCGCATGTAGTCGTAGATCTCGGTGATGGTGCCTACGGTGGACCGCGGGTTCTTGCTGGTGGATTTCTGGTCGATGGAGACCGCCGGGGAGAGGCCTTCGATGAAGTCGACGTCGGGCTTGTCCACCTGGCCAAGGAACTGCCGTGCATAGGCGGACAGCGATTCGACATAGCGTCTCTGGCCCTCGGCGAAGATCGTGTCGAACGCGAGCGAGGACTTGCCGGATCCGGACAGGCCGGTGAAGACGATCATGGCATCACGCGGCAGGTCGAGGTCCACGTTGCGCAGGTTGTGCTCCCGCGCGCCCTTCACCACGAGGCGGGAGAGGTCCGGGCGCTGCGGTGCGGCAGCGGAGGGGACAACGGGGGAAGCGGAGGGGGCAGGGGTTTCTTCAGCTACGGCTTTAGGCACCCCATTATGCTAATCGAAAACTTTTTCGAACACTTACGGTTCCGCCATCAGGGAACATCGTAGGCGGCCGCCAGGATCTTCACTGCCTCGGCGAAACTGGCCCCTTGGGATTTGGCGGCGGCGGCGTAGGCGGAAGCCGCGGCCGACAGGCCTCCCAGCCGCTCATCCCGTGCGGCAACCACCGTCCCGTTGCGGCCGCGGGTGGTAACGATGCCGGCAGCCTCCAGTTCCTTGTACGCCCTGGCCACGGTGTGCGGGGCGACGTCCAGCTTCTCCGCGAGGGCCCGCACGGCAGGCAGCCTGGCACCCGGTGCCAGCGCGCCGCTGTCTGCCAGGTGGATGACCTGGAGCCGCAGCTGCTCAAACAACGCAACAGTGCTGGCCGGGTTGGGCCGCCAGGAACCGGGGAAGCCGGCGCCGTTACTCACAGGCCACCCTCCAGAACGCCGGCGCGGCCGTCACGTTCGGCGAACTGCGCGTTGTACAGCCTTGCGTAGTAGCTGTTGGCAGCAAGGAGGCTTCCATGCGTGCCCTGCTCGACGATGCGTCCATGGTCCATGACGAGAATTAGATCAGCGTTCCGGATGGTGGACAAACGGTGCGCAATCACGAAACTGGTCCGTCCCTGGCGGAGCCGCTGCATCGCCTGCCTGATGAGCAGCTCGGTCCTGGAATCCACGGAGCTGGTGGCTTCATCCAGGACCAGCACGCTGCGCCCGGCAAGCTGTGCCCTGGCGATGGTGATGAGCTGGCGCTGCCCCTGGCTGAGCGGCTCCCCGCTGTTCTCCAGCATCGTTGCGTAGCCGTGTGGCAGGGATCTGATGAAACGGTCCGCGTAGGTGGCTTCGGCGGCGGCAACGATGGCAGCATCCGTGGCACCGGGCAGGCCATAAGCGATGTTTTCCCGGATTGTCCCCGCAAAGAGCCAGGAATCCTGAAGCACTACGCCGAACCGGGCCCGCAGCTGGTCACGGGGAATGTCGGCGATGTCCCTCCCGCCCATGGTGATCCGTCCGGAGGAAGGTTCCAGGAACCGCATGAGCAGGTTCACCACAGTGCTCTTGCCCGCGCCGGTGTGTCCTACGATGGCCACTGCCTGGCCGGGCTCCACCGTGAAGGTGAGGTTGCGGACCGCCGGGACGGAGCCCGGGTAGCCGAACGTGACGTCGTGGAAGGCTATGCGCCCTGCTGCAGCCACGCCGGTTGCCTTGCCCGGGGGCTCCTGCGGGTCTTCGCCGGCGTCCAGGAGCACGAAAACCCGTGCTGCGGATGCGGCGCAGGACTGCATCACGTTCAGCAGCCCGCCGATCTGCCCCACCGGCTGGGTGAACAACCGGCTGAACTGAATGAATGCCTGGACTCCGCCAATGGTCATGGTTCCGGCGATGACCTGCAGCGCCCCCACCACGGCAACAGCAATGTAGTTAAGGTTGGACATCAGCACCATCAGCGGCTGGACCACCCCGGCTGAGTATTGGGCTTTGGCCGCTGCCCGGGCAAGGCGGCCGTTGCTGGCCCTGAACACCTCCGCCGCCTGTGCCTGCCGGCCAAAAGCCTTGATGACTTCATGCCCGCTGACGAATTCCTCCACGTGTGCGTTGAGCTCGCCCGTTTCCTTCCACTGCCTGGCGAAGTGCTCCTGGGACCGCCTGGCCACCAGGACGGTGATCCAGGTGGAGACCGGAACGCTGGCAATGGCAATGGCCGCCAGCAACGGCGAGATCCACAGCATCATGGCCAGGGAACCGCACAGCATCAGAACGGACACGATGAGCTGGGTCAGGACCTGGTTCAGGGCCTGTGCAATGTTGTCGATGTCATTCGTGGCCCTGCTCAGGACGTCACCACGGGAGCGTTGCCGGAAATAGGTCGAAGGGAGGCGGTGCAGCTTGTCCTCAACTGCTGCACGCAGGCCGTACATGAGTCCCTGGACTGCGCGTGCGGTCAGCGCGCCCTGGATCCAGTTAAACAGGGAGGCAAAGACGTACATGACGGCCACGGCGGCCAGCAGGATTCCGAGGCGCTGGTCAAGGCTTCCCTGGAAGATGCCATCCACCACCACGTCAGTGGCGTCGCCCAGGTACTTTGGGGCGGCAACGTTGAGAGTCGCGAAGGCGCAGGTTGCCGCCACCGCACCGAGCATCTGCAGTCGGAAGGGGCGCAGCAGTCCAAGGAGCCTTCCGGCCGTCGGCCAGAACCTGTGCTCCGTCTCCCCTGCTTCTTCCACCGCCGTCACGGCGTGCCGTCCAGCGCGAGCTGGGACTCGGCGATTTCCCGGTACGTGGCGGACGTTTCCAGCAGCTCCTGGTGCGTTCCCTGCGCCACCAGCCGGCCGTCGTCGAGCACCAGGATGCGGTCCGCGTCCTCCACGGCGGAAAGGCGCTCGGCAACAATGATGATCGTTGCGTCGGCGAGCCCCTGCTCCAGGGCCTGCCGCAGCCTCGTATCGGTGTCGTAGTCCAGTGCGGAGAAGCTGTCGTCAAAGAGGTACAGGGGTGCCTTTCGCAACAGGGCCCTTGCGATGCAGAGCCGCTGCCGCTGCCCGCCTGAGAGGCTGGCACCGCCCTGGCCCACCGGGGTTGCAAGTCCAAGCGGGAGGTCGCGCATGAACCGCATGGTCTGGGCCGCCTCCAGGACGGCCCAGAGTTCCCCATCCGTGGCGTCAGGGGCCGCCATCCTCAGGTTGTCTGCGATGGTTCCGGTAAACAGGTGGGAGTGCTGGGGCACGATGGCCATGGCAGCGCGGAGCTGGTCCAGGGGCAGGTCCCGGATGTCGTGGCCGGCCAGGGTGATGCTGCCTTTGGTCGCCTCAAGGAAACGTGGAATCAGGTTCAGCAGCGTGGTCTTGCCGCTTCCGGTGGAGCCAACGATTGCGGTGGTAGTGCCGGGAGCCGCGGTGAAGGTGATATCCGCCAGCACGGGCGCTTCTGCTCCCGGATAGGAGAAGGCAACACCCTGGAACGCCAGCGTTGCCGGCTGCTTTGGCAGGCCGGCCACGGGCTTCGCCGGCGCGGCGGCGCTGTGGCCGGCCGGATTGGGGACGGACGGCTCGGTCTCCAGGACCGCCTGGATGCGTTCGGCGCAGACTGCGGCACGCGGCGCCGTCATCAGGACGTACATGGACATCATGATCGCCAGCAGGATTTGCATAATATAGGCAATGAATGCCGTCAGCGCGCCAAGGTTCATCAGTCCAGCCTGGATGCGGTGCCCACCGAACCATACGATGGCAACCGAGCTGGTATTGACCACCAGCATGATCATGGGCAGCATCCCCGCCACCAGGAGCGCAGACTGCAGGTTGTTGGCGGTTAATCCCGCGTTGGTCTCCGCGAACCGCCGGATCTCATGGTCCTGGCGGACAAAGGCGCGGATGACGTCCGCACCGATGATCTGCTCGCGCAGGATCCCCCCCGACCGGTCGAGCAGGTCCTGGCCCTCACGATAGAGCGGAATCAGGCGCCGGACGATCAGGTACATGATCAGCAGGAGCAGGGGCACGATGACGATCACCACCAGGGACAACGCCATATCCTGCTGTACGGCCAGGACGATGCCGCCGATGCCCATGGCGGGCCCTGCGAAGAGCATGGTGAAGACAAGTACAGCGAAAGCCTGGATCTGCTGCACATCGTTCGTTGCCCGGGTGGTCAGGCTTTGCGTTCCGAACAGGGCCACGTCCTGGGAGGACAGTGACTGGATCCGGGTGAAAACCTCGGCCCGCAGACGGTGCCCCGTCCTCATGGCCACCACCGCACCAAGGTAGCCCGCCGCAATGGCGGATGCCGCCTGCACCACGGCAATAACGGCCATGAGCACGCCAAGTCGCGCGATCACCTCCGGTTTGCCCGCAACGATCCCATCGTCGATGATGGCCGCGTTCACCGTGGGCAGCAGCAGGTTTGCCGCTGCCTGGACCAGCTGGAGGAAAACGATCGCCCCAACGTACGCGTATTGACCGGCAAGCTGCCGCCTCATGAGTCCGACCAGCAAAATACCCCCTGTAAATGCCTGGGCCGCAGAGGGGGCCAGCGGCTTGACCCCTAAACCACAGTCGTCATTGTAAGCCAGATCACTTTCCGCTGCTGTCACAGCCTGTGACCGGCTGGAAAACCATGCGGCGGGCTCGCGCTCAGCCCGCTTTGCGCCCCACGGCGAATATCCGGCGGAACGGAAAAACGGTGCCATGGACACCGCGGGGATAGGCATCCCGCAGGGCGGCCGCGTATTCGGCTTCGAAACGCGTGGCGTCGTTATCTTCGAGGACGGCCATGACGGGCCGCAGTGCCGTGCCCCGGACCCATTCCAGCACCGGGTCCGGCCCGGGCAGGACCTGATGGTAGGTGGTTTCCCACGCGTCCGCCGCACAGCCGGCGTCGAGCAGGATGCCCAGGTAGTCCCCCGGCTCCCCCACTGACTCGCCGCCCCGCAGCACCCCGTCCAGCTTCGCTGCCCACCGGTGCGACCCCGCGAGCTCCCGCATGAGCGAGTGCGAGGGGGCATTGAAGTTTCCGGGCACCTGCATGGCAAACCAGGCCCCCGGCCGCAGAACTTCCAGCCATTTCCGCATCATGTCCTGGTGGCCCGGAACCCACTGCAGGGCTGCATTGGTGACCACAACGTCCGTCTCCGGAGCCGGCATCCAGTCGGCAATGTCCGCCTGCTCGAACTGAAGGGAGGAACCTTCCTCCACCAGGGCTGCCGCCTTTGCCAGCATCTCCGCGGAGGAATCCACACCCAGGACCTGGGCGCCGGGCCAGCGTTCAGCCAGGGTGGCCGTGAGGTTCCCCGGTCCGCAGCCCAGGTCGACCACCCGTGCGGGAGCGTCGGCATGGATCCGGGCTGTGAGATCGAAGAACGGCCGGTTCCGGTAGTCGCCGAACTGGACGTACTTCGCGGGGTCCCATTTCATAAAATTCTCCAGCTTCTGACGCACACACGGGCAAGGCGTAGCCTAACCCGCAACGGACTCCTGATCCGCCCGCAACGTGGCACTAAGGTTGAAGTCAATGAAACTCGTTGACCAGCTGAGCGATCTGTCCGCCCCCGTCCAATCCGCCGCCGTCGACCCCGACGCCCTTTACACCCGGTTTGTGGAGTGGACGGAAAGCCGGGGCCTGTCGCTGTACCCGGCACAGGACGAGGCCATCATGGAGCTGGCAACAGGGGCGAACGTCATTCTGGCCACCCCCACCGGGTCGGGGAAGTCCCTGGTGGCCATTGCGGCACACTTCCAGGCCATGGCGCAGGGCCGCCGAAGCTACTACACAGCGCCGATCAAAGCCCTGGTGTCCGAAAAATTCTTCGCGCTCTGTGAGATCTTCGGGGCAGAGAACGTCGGCATGATCACCGGTGACTCCGGGGTGAACCAGGATGCCCCCATCATCTGCTGCACCGCCGAGATCCTGGCCAACATTGCGCTGCGCGAAGGTTCCGCAGCCGAACTCGGCGCCGTGATCATGGACGAGTTCCACTTCTACTCCGACCCGCAGCGGGGCTGGGCCTGGCAGGTCCCCCTGCTGGAGCTTCCACAGGCGCAGTTCCTGCTGATGTCCGCCACCCTGGGCGATGTCACCCGGTTCGAAACGGGGCTCACGGAGCTGACCGGCCGCGCCACCACTACCGTCAGCTCCGCCGAACGGCCCATTCCGCTGCATTACTACTACCACCAGACTCCCGTCCACGAGACGCTGGAGGAGTTGTTGTCCACCCGGCAGGTGCCCGTCTACGTGGTGCACTTCAGCCAGCTCGAAGCGATCGACCGCGCCCAGAACCTGATGAGCATCAACGTCTGCACCCGGGAGGAGAAGGACAGGATCGCGGAGCTGATTGCCAACTTCCGCTTCGCCGCCGGGTTCGGTAAGACGCTTAACCGCCTCGTGCGCCACGGGATCGGCGTGCACCACGCCGGAATGCTGCCCAAGTACCGCCGGCTGGTGGAGCAGCTGGCGCAGGCGGGGCTGCTGAAGGTTATTTGCGGCACGGACACGCTGGGGGTGGGGATCAACGTTCCCATCCGCACTGTGCTGCTCACGGCTTTGAGCAAGTACGACGGCGTCCGCACCCGCCTGCTCAACTCACGCGAGTTCCACCAGATTGCGGGCCGGGCCGGGCGGGCCGGCTACGACACCGCCGGGACGGTGGTGGTTCAGGCACCCGAGCATGTAATCGAGAACGTCAAGGCGATGGCCAAGGCCACCGCCAAGTTCGGGGACGATCAGAAGAAGCTGCGCCAGGTGGTGAAGAAGAAGCCGCCCGAGGGTTTTGTTTCCTGGGGTGAGCCGACGTTCAAGCGGCTGGTGGAATCGGTGCCGGATCCGCTGACGTCCAGCTTCACGGTGACACACGCCATGCTGATGAACCTGATGGAACGGCCCGGCGACCCGTTCGCGGCGGCACGGCGGCTGCTCACGGAGAACCACGAGCCGCGGTCCTCCCAGCTGCGGCTGATGAAGAAGGCCCTGGGCATTTACCGGGAACTGCTGGCCGCCGAGGTTATCGAACGGATCCCGCCGGAGGAACAGGGCACCGACGGCCGCACGGTCCGGCTGACCGTCCACCTGCAGCCGAACTTCGCCCTGAACCAGCCGCTCTCCCCCTTCGCACTTGCCGCACTGGAACTCCTTGACCCGGAGTCGCCGTCGTACGCTCTGGACGTGGTCTCCGTGATCGAGGCGACCCTGGAAAAACCCCGGCAGATCCTGTCCGCCCAACAGAAGAAGGCGCGTGGCGAGGCGGTAGCGGCCATGAAGGCCGACGGCATCGACTACGACCAGCGGATGGCCATGCTGGACGAGGTCACCTACCCCCAGCCGCTCGCCGGGATCCTGGGCGAAGCGTTCGAGGTGTACCGGAAGGCCGCGCCCTGGGTGGGAGACTTCGAACTCGCGCCCAAGTCGGTGGTCCGCGACATGTACGAGCGGGCCATGAACTTTGGCGAATTTGTCCAGTTCTACGGCCTGGCCCGGTCCGAAGGAATCGTGCTGCGGTACCTGGCCGATGCCTTCAAGGCGCTGCGCCAGACAGTCCCGCAGGACATGCTTCGCGAGGACCTGGCGGACCTGACGGCCTGGCTGGGCGAGCTGGTGCGGCAGGTGGACTCCAGCCTCCTGGACGAATGGGAGGAACTGGCTTCCGGGGCGGCGCCGACGCCCCACGACGCACCGCCGCCTCCACCGCCGTCGCTCACCTCAAATATCCGTGCGTTCCGGGTGATGGTGCGCAACGAGATGTTCCGGCGGGTGGAACTTTTCGCGGACGAGGACGCCGCCGCGCTGGGAGAGCTCGACGGCGGTTCCGGCTGGGGTGCAGAACGCTGGGAAGACGCGTTGGACGACTACTTCGACGAACACGACGATATTGGGACAGGGCCGGATGCCCGCGGGCCGGGCCTGCTCATCATCACTGAGGAACCCGGAACCTGGAAGGTCCGCCAGATTTTCGATGACCCGGCGGCCAACCACGATTGGGGTATCACGGCTGAGGTGGATCTTGCCGCGTCCGATGCCACCGGAACAGCGGTGGTCAGGGTGACGGACGTCAACCGGCTCTGACGCCGGCGGTAAGCTCGAACAATGAGTGTAATCCGCCCCGCAACCCCGAATGACGTGCCCGCCATCCTCCGGATGATCCATGAACTGGCCCATTACGAGAAGGAACCCGACGCCGTCCGGAACACCCCCGAACGGCTGGAGCAGGTGCTCTTCGGCGCGACCCCCCGCGTCTTCGCGGCCATGGCCGAGAACGCGGCGGGCGAGGTGCAGGGCTTCGCCCTGTGGTTCCTGAACTACTCCACCTGGGAGGGCGTGCACGGGATCTACCTCGAAGACCTGTATGTCACTCCGGAAGCCCGCGGCGAAGGACACGGCAAGGCCCTGCTCCAGCACCTTGCGGCCATCGCCGTTGAGAACGGCTACGCACGGGTGGAATGGAGCGTGCTGGACTGGAACGAGCCTTCCATCAATTTCTATCGCCGCCTCGGCGCCCTCCCCATGGATGGCTGGTCCACCTTCAGGCTGACTGGAGAAGCACTGGACCAGTTCGGCCGGGCACCGTCCCGCATGTCCCTTCCCGCTTCCTCCCGTGGCTGACGCGCGGCAGGGCCAGGCGATCGTGGCCGGGCATGAGGTCAGGGCCCGGCATGAGTTCCGTGGCATGCGCACCGTGGAGCACTGCTTCACAGTCCCCCTGGACCATTTCGCTTCAGTGGACGGCTCCGCGGAAACCATCAACGTCTTTGCCCGGGAGTATATCTCAGCTGCACACAGCGAGGAGGCCGCCTCACAGCTGCCGTGGCTCCTCTTCCTGCAGGGCGGCCCCGGCGGCCGCGGCAACAGATGGGGTTCCCTGGGCGGATGGGGCAAGGCGGCAGCACAGGACTTCCGCATCCTGATGCTTGACCAGCGCGGCACCGGGCTTTCCACACCCCTCGACCGGACCACCCTGCCCGTCCGCGGAACCGCAGCGGAGCAGGCCGCCTACCTGCAGCACTTCCGGGCCGACTCGATCGTGGCGGACGCGGAACTGATCCGCCAGGCGCTGGAATCACCGCCCTGGACCATCTACGGCCAGAGCTACGGGGGCTTCTGCGCGCTCACCTACCTGTCCTTTGCGCCGGAGGGCCTGCGGGAAGTGCTGATCACGGGCGGGCTCGCCCCACTCACGGGCAGCGCGGATGACGTGTACCGGGCAACCTACCAGCGGGTGGCTGCCCGCAACGATGAGTACTTCCGCTGGTATCCCGAGGACAGGGAGGCTGTGGAGCGGATCGCCCGCCACCTCCGCTCCACGCCCGAATTCCTGCCCGACGGCGGGCCCCTCACCGTGGAACGGTTCCAGATGGCCGGCGCGTTCCTGGGCGGCAACACGCGCGTGGACAGCCTCCACTACCTGCTCGAGGACGCCTTTGTGGAAACGCCCGCAGGACCCAGGCTCTCCGACGCGTTCCTTGAGCAGCTCCACAGCGTGGTTTCCCGCCGCTCCAATCCGCTGTACGCGCTGATGCACGAATCCATCTACGGCCAGGGCGGGGCAACCAATTGGTCCGCCTGGCGGATGCTCGGCGAGAACCCGTGGTTCCGGCCGGACGCCGATCCCCTGCTGCTGACCGGCGAGATGGTGTACCCGTGGTACTTCGAGCAGGACCCCGCCCTCCGGCCGCTGCGGGACGTGGCAGAACTGCTGGCCGCCAAGCAGGACTGGGCGCCGCTGTACAGCCCTGAGGCATTGACGGCGAACACCGTTCCCGTGGCAGCAGCGGTCTACTCAGACGACATCTACGTGGACCGGGACCTTTCCCTGCGGACTGCAGCGGCCGTGCGCGGGCTGCAGGTCTGGGAGACGGCCGACTTCCACCACGACGGAATCGCCGACGACGGTGAAAGGATCTTTGCGCGCCTGCTGGGCATGGTGCGGTCAGGTGGCCGCTGACTGCCGGCGTGACAGGCGGGTGACAACCGCCGCGGCCAGGACCGCCGCCCCGATGGCCCCACCCAACAGGTTCAGGCCAAGGTAGCCGGCGAAGCCCAGGACCAGCCCGGACAGGGCGCCGCCAACGGCACCCGCGGCGCCCATCAGCATGTCGGAGACACCCTGGACCGCCACCCGGGCGTCCTGCCCCACGCTTTCGGCCAGCAGGGTGGAGCCTGAGATCGTTGCCGCGGACCAGCCCACGCCCAGCAGCACCAGCCCCACGGCCACTGCCGCAGTGGAGGACTGGCCGAACCCGGCAACGACCACGGCCGCGATCAGCACGGTGAAACCGATCATGATGGTCTCCACCCTGCCGGCCCTGTCGGTCAGCCAGCCCATGAGCGGGGAGAGCGCAAACATCCCGGCGATGTGCAGTGAAATAGTGAAGCCGATGATGACCAGCACGTCCCCTTCGGCAACGTGCCCTGCATGTGGTCCCGGTCCTTCCACCAGGTGCTGGAGGTGCAGCGGCGTCATGGACATCACGCCGACCATCACCGCATGCGCGGCCACGACGCCGGTCACCGCCAGCAGGGCTGTCCGCGAGCTCCGAATGGCGCCCAGGCCGCGGCTGAGCGAGCCCCGGGCAGCCGCCGCTGCGGGCACGGCGGCAGGGGCAGGGACGGCAGTGGCAGGGGCGGCAGGAACCCCGGCCGGCGCTCCTCCTGCGGGTGCTTGCCCTGCAAGCGGGACAACACCGGCAGCATTGGTCCCGGCACGTTGGCGGGCCAGCAGCAGCGGGTCCGGGCGAAGGCCGATGAACAGGATCACCGTTGCAATAAGGAGCCCGGCGCCGGAAATCACGAACGGGCCCGCGACCGGCGGCAGCCCCAGCGCCGCTCCCACGGCTGCACCTGGCTGGATCAGGTTGGGCCCGGCCACCGCGCCCACAGTCACCGCCCAGACCACGGTGGACAAGGCCCGCCCGCGGTGCTCGGCCGCGGCGAGGTCGACGGCGGCAAACCTTGCCTGCAGGCTGGCCGCCGTGCCCACGCCGATGCCCGCGGACCCCAGGAGCAACAGGACGAAGAGGCCGAACACAACAGCCAGCACCATCAGCACGGCGCCTGCCAAAGCCGCGGAGAGACCGGCCACCTGGCCGGCCCGGCGTCCACGCCGCTCGGCAAGCGACGCCAGGGGCAGCGCCGCCGCGGAGGCCCCAAGGGTCATGACCGTCGCCACGGCACCGGCCCACGCGCTGGAACCGGAAAGCTCCACGGCCAGGATCGAGCCGATGGACACCGTTGATCCAGTCCCGAGTCCACTGAAGACCTGGGCCACGCTCAAAAGCACGACAGTGCGCCGCTGCACGTGGCGCACGTCCTGCTCCAACACAAGGGTGCGGGCCATGTTCAGAGCATAGTCCCGCGGCGGCGGGCGCCACAGGGGGTTTGGTCCGCTGCCTCCTAAAGGGGTTTAAAAGGCGGGATCCCGGCCGCGCAGGCGGCCGGGATCTTCCGGATTGAATGAGCGGGGCGGGCGCCTACTCGGCGTCGCTGTGGCTCTTGCGCGCGTCTTCCTCGAGCCGGGGATCGATCTTGGCAGCCTCAGCCTTGGAGCTGAGCAGGCTGGCGACCACGGCGATGATGATGGTGCCCACGATCACGGCCAGGGAGACAAAGGTGGGGATCTCCGGAGCCCATTCGATGTGCTGTCCGCCGTTGATGAAGGGCAATTCGTTGACGTGCATTGCGTGCAGGACAAGCTTGACGCCGATGAACGCAAGGATGAAGGACAGTGCGTGCTTCAGGTAAATCAGCCGGTTCATCAGGCCGCCGAGCAGGAAGTACAGCTGCCGCAGGCCCATCAGGGCGAACAGGTTGGCCGTGAAGACAATGAAGGGGCTCTGGGTCAGGCCGAAGATGGCGGGAATGGAGTCCACCGCGAACAGCAGGTCCGTAAGGCCGATGGTGATGAAGACGATCACCATGGGAGTGAAGACCTTCTTGCCGTTGACCGTGGTGCGCAGTTTGCCGCCGTCGAACTTTTCGGACATGGGGATGACCTTGCGGATCCTGGCGATCAGCGGGTTCTCCCGGTCCTCTTCCTCTTCGCCTTCGTCCTGGGCCTGCTTCCAGGCCGTCCACAGCAGGAACGCACCGAAGATGTAGAACACCCAGCTGAACTGCTCGATGACGATGGCGCCGAGCATGATGAAGATGCCGCGCAGGATCAGGGCGATGATGATTCCCACCATCAGCACTTCCTGCTGGTATTTCCGGGGGACCGAGAACCTGGCCATGATGATGATGAACACGAACAGGTTGTCGATGCTGAGGCTGTATTCCGTGACCCAGCCGGCCACGAACTGGCTGCCGAACTCCGGACCCGTGAAAGCAAACATGGCGCCGGCGAAGGCCAGGGCCAAGGTGACGTAGAAGGCCACCCACAGACCGGCTTCCTTCATGGACGGTTCGTGCGGGCGCCGGACCACCAGGAGGAGATCGATCAGGAGAATCAGGCCGAGGACGACAAACGAGCCAACCTCGAACCAAACGGGCAAATCAAGCACAGGGCAGCCTTTCGCAGGGTACACAAGAATGGTGTAAGTCTCTCCGGCCAGCCTGTGCACTTGGTGCTGATGTGGCGGCCCGCTACGCCCGGCGGGGCAACTGTGCCCTGCGTGTTGACGATCGTAGCGCTTGGGATACTCCCCTACGTGGCTTTAACTGTACCCCAGCCGGGTGGCGGCGCGCGCCCGGAGGTCCGGCAGGTATCGCGGCGCAACAGCTTGGATAACGTTTTCCCCCAACCCGTTGACGACCCGCAATTCCGGTTGGAATAATTTCGCTGGAGCCAGAAAACGCTTTCTCACTCTGTCAGATGTCCGTCCCAAAAATCAAGGTTGGTCAATGAAGACTCCTCATCGCACTGGCATGGTGGTCAAAGCCCTAGCCACCGCCGCTGCCCTGGCCATGCTGGCCAGCGGCTGCTCGTCCTCCCCGTCGGCCTCGGGCGACAGCGGAGGAAATGTCACCGTCCGCTTCACCTGGTGGGGGAACGACCTGCGGAACAAACAGACGCAACAGGTGATCGATGCATTCCAGGCATCCCACCCCAACATCAAGATCCAGGCTGAGCCCGGAGTATGGAGCAGCTACTGGGACAAACTGGCCACCACCACCGCGGCCAACGATTCGCCCGACGTCATCCAGATGGACCAGGCCTACATCGCCGAGTACGGCGGCCGCGGCGCACTGCTGGATCTGTCCAAGCAGGGGAACATCGACACATCCAAAATTGACCAGGACGCCCTCAAATCCGGTCAGGTCAGCGGCAAACAGTACGGCCTGAGCACCGGCCAGAACGCCAAGGCCGTGATGATCAACACCAAGATGTTCCAGGACTACGGAGTTCCCATCCCGGACGACAAGACCTGGACCTGGGACGACTACACGAGGACCGCCGCCCAGATCGCCGCGGCCGCGGGGAAGGCCGGCCAGACAAATTACGGCAGTTCCTACTCCTTGACCGACTCCGACCTGAATACCTGGGCCATGCAGCACGGCGAGTCACTGTACTCGGAGGACGGAGGCCTGGGCTTCAAGGAAGACACCGCCACGTCCTTCTTCCAGAACGTGCTGAACCTGCGCAACCAAAATGCGGCCCCTCCGGCCAACATTGCCACCGAGGATATCAGCGCCCCCGTGGAACAGACCCTGTTCGCCACCGGCAAGACGGCCATGTCCTGGTGGTGGACCAACCAGGTGAACGCGCTCCAGTCAGCGTTGAAGACGGACGTAAAGATCCTCCGCGCGCCCAGCTCCACCGGCAGCGCCAAGGAGAACGGCATGTCCTACAAGCCGTCCATGTTCTGGTCAGTTTCCTCGCGCAGCAAGCACCCGAAGGAAGCCGCCGAAGTGGTCAATTACATGCTCAATAACCTGGACGCGGCCAAGACCATCCTGACCGAGCGCGGTTTCCCCACCAACTCTGAGGTCCAGACCGCGATCGACCCGCTGCTTACACCCGCGGACAAGGCGGCCGCGGCGTTCCTGAAGGACATCAAGCCGGATCTGAAGAGTGGTCCGCCGGTGCCTCCCACCGGTTCCTCTGGGGTGCAGGCGCTGATCCAGCGGTACAGCACCGATGTGCTGTTTGACCGGAAATCCCCCGCTGATGCGGCCAAAGGCCTGATGCAGGAAGCAAAGGGAATGATCGACTCGGCCAGGAAGTAAAGGCCGCAGCATCGTTGGGAAAAGCATGACGGCGGGCACCCGGGTGGGTGCCCGCCGTCATGCTACGCCGAGCCTGCGTGGAGATGCGGGGCCTGGGTGGAAGCGCACCGTCCCTAGGCGTGGCCGGCGGCCTGCATCTGGCGCAGTTCTTTCTTCAGTTCGCTGACTTCGTCGCGGATCCGGGCTGCCACTTCGAACTGCAGTTCGGCGGCGGCGCCATGCATCTGTTCCGTCAGCTGCTCGATCAGGCCCACCAGGTCCTCGGCCGGTGCAGCGGCGAGGCCATCGGCACGTACCTGTGCGCCGCCCTTCGCACCGGACTTGGCGCGTTTGGCACCCTTGGCCAGGCGGTTGTTCTTCAGCAGTTCCTGGGTGTCGGCGTCTTCCTTGGCCAGCTGGTCCGTGATGTCCGCGATCTTCTTCCGCAGCGGCTGCGGGTCCACGCCGTGTTCCTTGTTGTATGCCACCTGGATGGCGCGCCGCCGGTTGGTCTCGTCGATGGCGTTGGCCATGGAGTCGGTGATGCGGTCCGCGTACATGTGCACCTGGCCGGATACGTTGCGGGCGGCACGTCCGATGGTCTGGATGAGGGACGTGGACGAGCGCAGGAAGCCTTCCTTGTCCGCGTCCAGGATGCTGACCAGGGACACTTCGGGAAGATCGAGGCCCTCGCGGAGAAGGTTGATGCCTACCAGGACGTCGAAGGAACCCATGCGCAGTTCGCGCAGGAGCTCCACCCGCCGCAGGGTGTCCACGTCGGAGTGCAGGTATTCAACCTTGACGCCGTGGCCCAGCAGGTAGTCCGTGAGGTCCTCGGCCATGCGTTTGGTCAGCGTGGTCACCAGGACCCGTTCGTCCTTCTCCACCCGGGTCTTGATTTCACCGAGCAAATCGTCGATCTGGCCCTTGGTGGGCTTCACCACCACCTCCGGGTCAACCAGGCCGGTGGGGCGGATGATCTGCTGGACGAACCCGTCCGCCTTGCCCAACTCGTACTTGCCGGGCGTGGCGGAAAGGTAGACGGTCTGTCCCACCCGTTCCAGGAACTCGTCCCACTTCAGGGGCCGGTTGTCCATGGCGGACGGCAGGCGGAAGCCAAAGTCCACCAGGTTCCGTTTGCGGGACATGTCGCCTTCGTACATGGCGCCGATCTGGGGAATGGTCACGTGGGACTCATCCACCACCAGCAGGAAGTCGTCCGGGAAGTAGTCCAGGAGGCAATGGGGCGCGGTGCCAGGCCCGCGGCCATCGATGTGGGATGAATAATTCTCGATGCCGTTGCAGAAACCCATCTGCTGCATCATCTCGAGGTCATAGGTGGTGCGCATGCGCAGCCGCTGGGCCTCCACCAGCTTGTTCTGGCTTTCCAGCACCTTCAACCGGTCGGCCAGTTCATCCTCGATCCGCTTGATGGCCCGTGCCATCCGTTCCGGCCCGGCGACGTAGTGCGAGGCCGGGAACACGTACATCTCTTCTTCGTCCCGGATGACTTCGCCGGTCAGTGGATGGAGGGTCTGGATGTTCTCGATTTCGTCCCCGAAGAATTCAATCCGGATGGCCAGTTCCTCATACATGGGAATGATTTCCACGGTGTCTCCGCGTACCCGGAAGGTGCCGCGGTGGAAGTCCATGTCGTTGCGGGCGTACTGCATGGCGACGAACTTGCGGAGGAGGTGGTCCCGGTTCATCTCGGCGCCTTTTCGCAGGGTCACCATGCCCGCGATGTATTCCTCGGGGGTTCCCAGGCCGTAGATGCAGGAAACGGTGGCCACGACGATCACGTCGCGGCGCGTCAGCAGCGCGTTCGTGGCAGAGTGGCGGAGTCTTTCGACTTCCTCGTTGATGGAGGAGTCCTTCTCGATGAAGGTGTCCGTCTGGGCCACATACGCTTCGGGCTGGTAGTAGTCGTAGTAGGAGACGAAGTATTCCACCGCGTTGTTGGGCAGGAGCTCGCGGAACTCGTTGGCCAGCTGGGCGGCGAGGGTCTTGTTCTGGACCATCACCAGGGTGGGGCGCTGCACCTGTTCGATGAGCCAGGCGGTGGTGGCACTCTTGCCGGTACCCGTGGCACCGAGCAGGACAACGTCCTTCTCACCGTTGTTGATGCGCTCCGTCAGCTCGGCGATGGCGGCCGGCTGGTCGCCCGCGGGCTTGAATTCGCTGATGACTTCGAAGGGCGCTACAACACGGTTGATCTCCTGCGCAAGGCTCATGGATCTAATCTACAGCCGGGCACCGACAGTGAACGGTCCCGTCCGTTACAGGCGAACAGAGGCCGTGCGGGTTCCTGCCTTAGGACGTGTACGACGGCGGCACCCACCCGGTTGCCTCCGCCCAGGCGGACATCCGCGGCCACGCCACGTCCGTGAACCAGGGTTCCTTGGCTTCGGCGTATCCGTTCGTGGTGCCCGAACCGGCAAAGCGTGCTGCCAGCCCGGCCTTGTGTGCCGCGTAAAGCTTGAGCGCCGAGGGATCGCTCCGCAGCCAGTCCCGGAACATCAGGGCGTAACGCCAACCGGCCGAGCCGGCCGCCCGGACATGCACATTCGCGGCACGGCACGGGTCCGCGTTGGCGTGGAACCGCTTCAGCCATTCGGACTGATCTGCAGCGCCGGGTTTTGGGGTGTCGGATTCGATCCCCCGCACCGCCGGGAAACCGGCAGCAGCCAGGAGCGGCGCGATCCTGGCCGCTGCCTCCAGGTCCGGCACCGCAACCTGCAGGTCAATGACATCCTTGGCGGCCAGGCCGGGAACGGAGGTGGAGCCGATGTGGTCCACGGCCAGGATGAGTCCGGGTGCCGACGCCGCCAGCCTGGCCGCGATCCTCGTGGCCTGCTGCGCCCATTCCGGCCGGTACGGTTCCAGCACCGGTCCCCCATTCCGCGGGGCACGGCTGGCCGCCGCCAGGTTGCGGGCAAAAGGCACCAGCCGCCCGTCCCAAAGCCTGTCCACCTGGTCAAGCAGCTGCTGCACTGTCCCTGAGTTGTCCAGGACCGCGTCGGCAGCGGCCAGCCGTGCCTCACGCGTGGCCTGTGCGGCCATCCGTGAACGCGCCGCTTCCGCGGTCATGCCGCGCAGCTCCTGCATGCGCTGCAGCCGCACGTCCTCCGGGGCATCCACCACCAGCACCAGGTGGAAGGCACTCCCCTGCCCCGTCTCCACCAGCAGGGGGATGTCCTGGACCACGATCGCGTCGTCCGGCGCCGCTGCCGTGATGGCCGCGGCGCGGGCGCGGACCAGGGGGTGGACGATGGCGTTCAGCGCAGCCAGCCGCTCCTGGCTGCGGAACACCGCCGCGCCTAGCCGTGCCCGGTCGAGCCGCCCGTCGCCGTCGAGCATCTCGGCGCCAAACTCCTCCACAATCCGGCGCAATCCCTCGGTTCCGGGCTCCACCACTTCCCGCGCCAGGGCATCAGCGTCCACCAGCACGGCGCCCCGTTCCTGCAACCGCGCGGCCACTACGGATTTCCCTGATGCGATCCCGCCCGTCAGTCCAATTTTCAGCACGCCGCCAGCCTACTAGCCCACGCGGTCGGCTTCGGCGACGGTGGGACAGGCGGTTTGGTGGGGCCTAGACTGGGGCGGATGCAAGAGCAAGACAGCCGGGCCACCTCGTACGCCACGCTCGCGGCCGGCCAGGACTTCCGGCACGAACTCGAAATCAAA
Source organism: Arthrobacter sp. SAFR-179 (assembly GCF_059414945.1). Lineage (NCBI taxonomy): Bacteria > Bacillati > Actinomycetota > Actinomycetes > Micrococcales > Micrococcaceae > Arthrobacter > Arthrobacter sp. SAFR-179. The sequence continues at coordinate 66,927 of NZ_JBPFDM010000002.1, read as the reverse complement.
CGCTCCCGGTTCATCACCGTCCTGCGCAGGGCCGGGACCGAGGAGGAGGCCCGTGACCTGGTGGCGGTCCTCCGCCGCGGGTTCCACGACGCCCGGCACCACTGCTCGGCGTTCGTCATCGGGCCGGACCGCAGCATCCAGCGCTCCAGCGACGACGGCGAACCCGCCGGAACCGCCGGCATCCCCATGCTCGAGGCACTGCTGAAGCGTGAGACGGCGCCTGGGGTGAGCGACCTCAGTGACGTCAGTGCCGTCGTCGTGCGCTATTTCGGCGGCGTCCTGCTCGGCGCCGGCGGCCTGGTCCGGGCCTATTCCGAGTCGGTCTCCGCAGCCCTGGAGCTGGCACCCCTGGTGCGCCGCAGCAGGCTCCGGATCTGTTCCGCCGCCGTACCGCACGCGGCTGCGGGCCGGCTGGAGAACGATCTGCGTGCCGCCGGCACCGTCATGGCGGAATCCAGTTACCAGGACCGGCACACGGTGCTGCGCATTGCCGTGCCGGACCATGCTGCCGCGATTGCCGCCGCAAGCGACCGCATCCTGCAGCTCACGGCGGGGTCCGCTACGCTCACTCCCAATGGAACGGAATGGGTGGATGAACGCCTCACCTGATGTGACCCTGGTGGACGTTGACGAAACTGTAGCGGACCAGCTGCTCCAGCTGGCCAAACGCGATGCCTCCCCGGATGAGGTGGCGCCCCCGCTGGGCGGCCCCGGCTGGAACCTGGAGCGCACCGCCTGGTTCTACAGCTACCACCACGCTGCCGCCGGCGGGCTGGACGGACCCGCTGCGGAAAAGTCCTGGGCCGTCTTCAGCGGCGGGCGGGTTGCCGGCTCGGTGCGGCTCAAGCGCGTCACCAGTGCGGGCACCCCGTCCGCCGAGACTGGTATCTGGCTTGGCCGGAGCTTCCGGGCGCGCGGGATCGGAGGTGCTGCCCTGCATCTGGTGCTGGAAGAGGCCCGGAGGGCCGGCCTGTCGCGGGTAACCGCCCGCACTTTGGCGGGCAACGCCGGCGCCCAGCGCCTTCTCGCCTCAGCCGGCGCCCAGCTTATCTTCGACGACGACGGGACTGTTCGCGCCGTCGTCGAACTTTAAGGACAGACCTGCAGCACGAAGCCGGCGCACCACATTAAACGACACAGACCCCCTGCCATTGGCAGGGGGTCTGTTGCGTTGGCCCGGAATCCGGACCGGCGGCAATTAGTTGCCGGTCAGCTTCTCGCGCAGGGCAGCAAGTGCCTCGTCCGAAGCCAGGGTGCCGGCACCGGTGTCGGTGGCAGCAGGCTCGGAGGAGTAGCTGGTGGTGCCGGAATCGCTGTCGCCGGACGTTGCAGCTGCAGCGTCGTCGGCAGCGTGCTGGGCAACCTGCTTCTTGTGGGCTTCCCAGCGGGCCTGGGCGTCAGCGTACTGCTGCTCCCAGGCTGCGCGCTGGTTCTCGTAGCCTTCAAGCCACTCGTTGGACTCGGGATCGAAGCCCTCGGGGTACTTGTAGTTGCCCTCTTCGTCGTACTCTGCGGCCATGCCGTACAGAGCCGGATCGAATTCGGTGCTGTCGGCGTCGACGCCCTCGTTGGCCTGCTTGAGGGACAGCGAAATGCGGCGGCGCTCCAGGTCGATGTCGATGACCTTGACGAACAGCTCGTCGCCAACGGAGACAACCTGCTCGGCCAGCTCCACGTGGCGGACAGCCAGCTCGGAGATGTGGACCAGGCCTTCGATGCCGTCCTCGACGCGGACGAACGCACCGAACGGAACCAGCTTGGTGACCTTACCCGGAACAACCTGGCCCAGGGCGTGGGTGCGGGCGAAGGTCTGCCACGGATCTTCCTGCGTAGCCTTGAGCGACAGGGAGACGCGCTCGCGGTCCAGGTCCACCTCGAGAACCTCGACGGTGACTTCCTGGCCAACTTCGACAACCTCGGACGGGTGGTCGATGTGCTTCCAGGACAGCTCGGAAACGTGAACCAGGCCGTCTACGCCGCCCAGGTCCACGAATGCACCGAAGTTGACGATGGAGGAAACAACGCCGGGACGGACCTGGCCCTTTTCCAGCTTGTTGAGGAAGGTGGAGCGGACCTCGGACTGGGTCTGCTCGAGCCATGCACGGCGGGACAGGACCACGTTGTTGCGGTTCTTGTCCAGCTCGATGATCTTGGCTTCGATCTGCTGGCCGATGTACGGAGCCAGGTCGCGCACACGGCGCATCTCGACGAGGGATGCGGGCAGGAAGCCGCGCAGGCCGATGTCGAGGATAAGACCACCCTTGACAACCTCGATGACGGTACCGGTGACGACACCGTCTTCTTCCTTGACCTTCTCGATGTCGCCCCAGGCGCGCTCGTACTGCGCGCGCTTCTTGGAGAGGATCAGACGGCCTTCTTTGTCTTCCTTGGTGAGCACCAGGGCTTCGACCTGATCGCCAACGGAGACAACGTCTCCGGGGTCAACGTCGTGCTTGATGGAAAGCTCGCGGGAGGGGATGACACCTTCGGTCTTGTAACCGATGTCGAGCAGGACTTCGTCGCGGTCGACCTTGACGACGGTACCTTCGACGAGGTCTCCGTCGTTGAAGTACTTGATGGTGGCGTCGACAGCTGCGAGGAAGTCCTCAGCGGTACCGATGTCGTTAATCGCGACTACGGGGGTACCGGGCTTCTCGGTGGAGGTGATGGTCATGTAGTAGGGGCTCCGTTGTGGATAGTTAGTCGGTCAGGCAAACCGGCGCGCCCGCGTTATGGAACGCAGGCGCGATTCGCGGTGAATCCGACGGATCCTCCGGGTCATCCTGATTTTGTGGATTGCTTTCAATGCAGCCCTTAAGGGGCCGCAAGTGCGTGCACGTGGTACACGCCCGTTTATTCTAGTCGCTGCCCGCAATTCGGGTCAAAGCGGGCGTGCAGGACACGGGAGGAGATCAGAAGTGGGTCAGGCAGTGTGTTGCCCGTTCCACCGCGAACATCTGCTGCGCCTTGAATGCTGCGCCGGGAGTTGCCTCGCAGACCTTGCCTGCCGCCTTGAGCGTTACGGGGCTGATTCCGCCGAGGTAGATCGAGGACAGGGCCGAGACATCCAGAGCCAGGTCAGCCTTCTCTCCCACGGGGACAGGTTCGACGGCGGCCTGGCCGCCTTTGACCTCCAGGGCGAAAGTTCCTGCAGTGAGGCCCAGCGGGTCCTCAACGTTGAGGACCAGCCGGCCGTCAACCGGGTAGTGCCGCGCCGAGAGGGCCTGCGGGACGTCCAGGATCCGGAGCCAGAGCATGTCGCGGCTGTCGGAGGCGTCGATGCAGCGTGGATCCACCAGCGCCCACGCCAGCGGATCATCCACCGGCGCTTCATTCCACGAAATGCGTTCAACGAGGTCGATGGCAGCCAAATACTGCCAGAGCTCCAGGTAGGCGTGATCCGTGGCAGCCAGGAGGTCCACCACTTCCACCGTGGCGGGCGTGGTGTCCCAGCCGGCGAACTTGTAGGAGACGTACCCGTCCACCCTGCCGTCCGGCCCGTAGTGGAGCGCTGCCTTGATGGCAGGGTCTTCCTTCCCGTCACGGCCCAGCGACCCCGATGCCAACTGCCGGTACCACTCCTGGCGACCCAAGGATCCGGGAGTGTGGCGGTGTACCCGGGCGAAAACTGTGGGGGCAACGTCGAGCAGGACTTTGGGATCAGCCACCTCTACGGTCCCCGTGGCCTGGTGGCGCAGGTTGAACCGGGCCGTCGTGTCCACCTTGACAGTGCGTTCCATGCTGGCGACGCCATAGCCGAACCGTCCGTAGATGCTTCCCTCGGATGCAGTGAGCGCGGCCACTGCAATGCCGTCATCCTTGGCTGCCTGCAGGTCCCCGGTCATCATGCGGCGCAGCAGGCCTCGCCGGCGGTGGGAGGTCCGAACGGTAACGGCGGTGACCATTTGGGCTTCAAGCATCCGGCCAAACCCGATGTTAAGGGTCTTTCGGAACGTTCCGAAGGTGGCCACAGGAACCTCGGCCGGGAGCGAGTGCTGCGCTGGCGTTCCCGTCTGGTAGGCGCCCGTGAAGATCCTGCCATCTGCCTCGTAGGTGGCCATTGAACGCGCAACATGCTCGGGAGTGCGGGTCGAGTCGTGGAAGCCGAAGGCAACTGCTCGCGCCCATGCCTCCGCCTCTGCGTACCCGTCCCTGCCTTTGGACACAGCGGGAAAGCGCCGGATTTCATAGTTTCCGCTCAGATCACCCATTTACCCGAGCCTAGTCAATGCATCCGGCCGCTGACCAGCCTAAACGTATCCTCTTCGGAGAGTGCTCCGCCGAGCCTAGTGCCCGGCGTCGTACCAGCTGGGTCCGACGCCGATCTGGACTTCCAGGGGCACGCTCAGGTCGGCAGCTGCGGCCATCTGTTCGGTAACGAGCTTCTCCACCGCGGCCCGCTCCCCGGCGGCAACTTCCAGGACCAGTTCGTCGTGAACCTGGAGCAGCATCCGGGATTTCAGGCCCTGCGCCTGCAGTTCGGCGTGGACACCCAGCATGGCGCGCTTGATGATGTCCGCCGCGGAGCCCTGGATGGGGCTGTTGAGGGCAATGCGCTCTGCGTTCTCGCGCAGCTGGCGGTCCGTGCTGGTGAGGTCCGGAAGGTAGCGGCGGCGTCCCTCGATGGTGGCGGTATAGCCGTCCACCCTGGCCTGGTCCACCACGCCCCGGAGGTAGTCGCGGACGGCGCCGAAGCGGTCGAAGTAGTCCTTCATGAGGGTCCGGGCCTCGTCGACGGAGATCTCCAGCTGCTTGGACAGGCCGAAGGAGGTCAAACCGTAGGCAAGGCCGTAGGACATGGCCTTCACCTTTGAGCGCATGGCGCTGGTGACCTGGTCCGTGGGGACGTGGAAAATGTTGGAGCCGACGAAGCGGTGCAGGTCCTCGCCGTCCTTGTACGCCTGGATCAGGCCGGCGTCCCCGGAAAGGTGCGCCATGATGCGCATCTCGATCTGGGAGTAGTCGGCAGACAACAGGCATTCGTAGCCATCGCTGACCACGAAGATGCCGCGAACGCGCCGGCCCTCCTCGCTGCGGATGGGGATGTTCTGCAGGTTGGGGTTGTTGGAGGAGATCCGTCCCGTGGCTGCCACGTTCTGTGCATAGGTGGTGTGGATCCGGCCGTCTTCCGCCACGGACTTCTTCAGCGACTCGATCATCTGCCGCAGCTTGGCGGCCTCCCGGTGGGCCATGAGCTGGACCAGGAACTCGTGCCCGGTCTTTTCCAGGAGGTTCTTCAGGGACGCAGCGTCCGTGGTGTAGCCGGACTTGATCTTCTTGGTCTTGGGCAGCTGGAGTTCCTCGAACAGGACGGTCTGCAGCTGCTTGGGCGAGCCCAGGTTGACTTCGTGGCCGATGGCCGCGAACGCCTGTTCCTGCGCCTGGTCGATGACCCGGGCAAGGTCGGCAAGCTGCTCGTCCATTTTGTCCATGTCGATCGCGATGCCGGCGAGCTCCATGTCCGCAAGGACGCGGCTGACCGGCAGCTCGAGGGTGGACAGCAGTTCCTCCGCCCGGCGCTCCTTGAGCTCGTCCGCGAAGTAGCGGCTCAGGGCCAGCACCACCGCGCCTGCCTGGACCAGGGAGTCGGCGGCAGCGTTGTCGTCGCCGTCGAACGAAAGTTCCAGCTGCCCGGCTTTCGCCGTGGCGGCCGGGATTCCCACATTGAGATGGTGCTGGGCAAGTTCTGCCAGTTCATAGGTGCGGCGGTCCGGCTGGATGAGGTAGCCGGAGATGGAGGTGTCATCCACTACGCCTTCCAGCTCAAGGCCGCGGGCCGTAAGTGCCTTGAGCGCAGCCTTGAAGCCGTGCATTACTTTGGGTGCCTCGGGGTCGCGCAGCCAGGCGGCCAGCGCATTCTCGGTCTCCGCGTCCTGGCCGGCGAGGTCGACGTAGACAGCGGCATCACCGCGCACAATGGCCAGAGCGGCCGCGTCCTCACCGATCCGGCCGGGCACGAGGTCCACGGCGAGGGCGGTCCGCTGACCCGCACCGGCTGCCAGGAAAGCGACAAGTTCCGCGGCAGTGGCCGGCGTGGTGTAGTCCGGGGTTTCGATGCTTTCGCGTTCGGCAGCGGGAGCGTCAGTGTCGCCGTAGAGGGCAAACAACCGGCCGCGGATGGCCTTGAATTCCAGCTGGTCGAAGAGATCTTCAATCGCGGCCTGGTCGGGGCGCGGCTGGTAGAGGTCCTCCAGCGTGACGGGCAGGTCCAGATCCGTGTGGAGTTGGTTCAGGCGGCGGTTGCGCTTCACGGCGTCGACATTCTCCCGCAGGGCGTCGCCCACCTTGCCGCCGATGGAGTCAAGGTGTTCCAGGACGCCTTCCAGGCCGCCGTACTGGTTGATCCATTTGGCCGCGGTCTTGGGCCCGACGCCCGGCACGCCGGGAAGGTTGTCCGCGGTCTCCCCCACTAGGGCCGCAAGGTCGGAGTAGCGGGACGGGCTGACGAAGTACTTCGCTTCAATGGCGGCAGCATCCATCCGGGGAATGTCGCTGACACCCTTCCGGGGGTAGAGCACGAAGACGTTGTCGGTGATGAGCTGGAAGGCGTCCCGGTCGCCGGAGACCAGCAGGACCTCGAATCCGGCCTTCTCACCCATGGCGGCAAGGGTGGCCAGGATGTCATCGGCCTCGTAGCCGGGCATCTTGATGGTCTTGATGCCCCAGGCCTCCATGACCTGGGCGATGAGGTCGATCTGGCCGCTCATCTCGCGGGGCGTTTCGTTCCGGCCGCCCTTGTACTCGCTGTACTCGGTCTTCCGGTGGGTGGACTCGTCCGAGACATCGAATGCAACAGCGACGTGGGTGGGCTGCTGCTCCTTGATGAGGTTGATCAACATGGAGGTGAAGCCATGGATGGCGTTGGTGTGCTGGCCGTTGGAGGTGGAGAACTTGTCCGCGGGCAGGGCGAAGAAGGCACGGAACGCCATGGAGTGGCCGTCAAGGACCAGCAGGCGCGGCTGCCCTGTGATGGGAATGACGGGTGCTTCCGTGGCTGAAACAGACCCACCGGCAGCGGGGGCGGCGGCCTTTGCAGCGGGCCGGGGCGTGGAGGACGAAAGCTGCGCGGCAGCCGCCTCTTCGATGGCCGAAGACGGGAAAGGGGCCGGTTTGGTTGTTTCACTCACAGGTGCCAGCCTAGTTGCCATGACAGACAATTTCACGCCGGGTGCTTTCGCTGAGGAGCTTGCAGCCGCCGGAATTCCCGACCACATGCACGGCTGGCTGGGGAGGTTTGGCGTCGGGGCCCTGGTGGTCAAGATGGGCATCCATTTCCTGGAGATGAGTCCGGAACGTACCGTTGCCACCATGCCCGTGGAGGGGAACACGCAGGTGGCAGGAATCCTGCATGGCGGGGCGCATGTGGTGCTGGCGGAGACGTTGGGCTCGTTCGCTGCAGGAATGCATGCGGGGCCAGGCAGGCACGCCGTCGGCATTGAGGTCAACGCGACCCACCACCGGTCCATCGCGAAGGGCCTGGTCACGGGTACCTGCACGGCGATCCACCTGGGCCGCACGCTCGCCACCCATGAGATCGTCATGACCGACGGCCAGGGACGGCGCCTGTCAACGGCCCGGATCACCAACATGCTCAGGGACAACGCCGGCTGACGCGGCGGCCGTCAGGGCTGCGGACTTGTCCTTCCGGGCATCAGGTAGCGCAGCTCGACGATCCCCCTGCCCAGGGTGCTGGAGGCAGCCAGCTCAAGCGGTGGCGTCGGGCCCTTCATCGGCAACAGCCGCTTCCCGCCGCCCAGCACCACCGGTATGACGGAGAGGATGATCTCATCCAGAAGCCCGGCGTCCGCGAACTGGGCGGCCAGGTTGCCGCCGCCCACCACCCAGATATTCCTGTCGCCTGCAGCACTGCGGAAGTCCGTGACGAATTCCTGGATGTCACCGCGGACGAACGTGATGTCCGCCCCGTCCGGGGCACGGTATTCGTGATGCGTGAAGACGTAGCTGGGCGTACCGGTGTAGGGCCACTTGCCGGGCTCATGTTCCATCAGCCAGGCGTAGGTTTCCCCGCCCATGACGATGCAGCCCACACCGGCCATAAACCCGTTGTAACTCTCGGCACCGCCCTCGAAGCCGTCAAACTGCCGAAGCCAGCCGAGGTCGTCCGTGGAGGTAGCGATGAAGCCATCTATGGACGCGGCCACAAAGTATTGGATGCGCGGCATGGCCCCAGCCTAGACAAGCGCACCGGCCCAGCCAAGGGGCCAATCCCTGTCCAGGGCCCCGCACCTGCCCGGGCTGCGGCCCGGAGTTGCTACTTCGAGAAGTACGGAATGATCAGGTACAGCCCCACCAGGACAGCCAGGCCGCACAGGCCGAAGCAGATGTAGGCGAAGGAGCGCTTCAGGCCCGGTGAGGTCTGTTCCGCGTCAGCGGCGATGGCGGTCAGCCGGACGCCGAGCGAGTAGAGGGTGACCACTGTTGCGGAAGCTATCAGGGTGGCGCCGGCAACGGCCAGGAGTTCCAACCACTTCATCGCCGATTCTCCTTGGGGTTGTTGGCTTTGGCGTCGGCCTTGGCTTTTGCCTTGGCTTCGGCCCGGGCGCGGGCCATGGCTTTCTTCTTGGCGAACCGGACGGCCTGGCCGGCTTCCTCGACCTCGACGGCATTCTGGTGGCTCACGGAGGACTTGCGTGAGTAGAAGAACATGAAGAGCACTGCGCCGGTGCCGGCGACGGCGGCGATGAGGACGCCCACGACGCCGGTCTTCACCAGCAGGGCGGTCAGGGCACCCACGATGCCGGCGGCCGGCAGGGTGAAGAGCCATCCGAGCGCGATTTTGCCCACCATGTTCCAGCGGACGGTGGTTCCGCGGCGTCCCATTCCGGAGCCGATGACGGAACCGGAAGCCACCTGGGTGGTGGAAAGGGCGAAGCCCAGGTGGGATGAGGCGAGAATGGCTGAGGCTGTGCTGGACTCGGCTGCGAAACCCTGGGCGGGCTTGACCTCGGTCAGGCCCGAACCCATGGTGCGGATGATCCGCCAGCCGCCGGCGTAGGTGCCGATGGCGATGGCCAGGGCGCAGGCGGTGATGACCCAGAGCTGCGGACCGGATCCGGGCGTCTGGGTTCCGGCGGCGATCAGGACCAGCGTGATGATGCCCATGGTCTTCTGGGCGTCATTGGTGCCGTGCGCCAGTGCCACAAGGCTGGACGTGAAGATCTGTCCGGTGCGGAAACCACCGCGCTTCTGGGTGAGCTTGCTGCCCGTCTCGGGGTCATGGCGTGAGGTGAGGGCGTAGGCAAGGCGTGTGCACACGTATGCGGCAAGGCCTGCAATAACCGGGGCGAAGATGGCCGGCAGAATGACCTTCTGCAGCAGCGTCTCAAGATTGACGGAGCTGAACCCGGCACCGACGATTGCGGCGCCGATCAAACCGCCGAACAGCGCGTGGGAAGAGCTGGACGGCAACCCTTTCAGCCACGTGATCATGTTCCACAGCACGGCTCCCATGAGACCGGCGAAGATGATCTCGGGAGTGATCTGGACACCGCCGGATCCCTCGCGGATGATGCCGCCCGATACCGTCTTGGCCACCTCGGTGGAAAGGAAGGCGCCCACCAGGTTCAGGACGGCTGCCAGGGCCACCGCGGTTTTCGGTTTGATGGCGCCGGTCGCGATGGGCGTTGCCATGGCGTTCGCGGTGTCGTGGAAGCCGTTCGTGAAGTCGAAAAATAGTGCCAGTGCGATGACCAGCGCCACCATGAAGGTGATATCCACCTGTTGCCCAATCTGCAGAGTCGACGTTCAGCAGTTTCTCTTACCCGGCTGCCTTGCACAGCATAGTTCACCAGCTGTTTGCTTGGAATGACTTGCGGCGATGGCACAACCGGCGGGAAACCTTATCGATCGTACGCGTCCCGGGCATGAGGTCAAAACACGGACCGGGACAGGAAAGAGCGGAGCAGGTCCAGTTCTGCGGGCGTGATTCCCTGGCGCGGATGCGGTGACACCGTGAGGATGCGCCTGCCCAGGAAACGCGCCCATGATTGTGCTTCAGCCTCGAAGCCCAGCTGGTCGTCCACCCATGCGACGGCGTCGGGCCCGGTATTTTCGACGTCCTCCTGGATGGCCCGGAGCTTCCACCAGCCGGTCCCGCCGGCCGCCCCGTCCGCGGCAAGGTATGGCCAGCTGCTGCCTTTAATTCCGACGGCGGGGCAAAGGTATTGGGGCGCCAGCTCCTCCCAGCTGGTAAGCCAGACACAACGCAGCCCGGGCGTCAGGGCAAGGTAGTTGAGCCCGGCCACGAGTTCGGCGGCGAAAGTCACGGGCAGCAGTCCAGCGTCGGCGTGCTGCCAGGCGGACCCCCAGCCGGTGGTTCCGCCCGGGCCGAATGGACAGACCACGCCGTCGACATCCAGATAAAGCGTCCGCCCCACGCTGCACCTAAAAGGCTTCAGCCCTGGTGGAACTGCGGCGGCCTGGAGCCGGCACCCAGTTGCGGGGCTATTTTTTCCTCAAGGGCCGCAACGGTGGCGTCCGGCAGGACGATGAGCCCGTCCAGTTCACGGCGTGCCCGCTTGTAGGCTGCCTGCCGTTCGGCCGGGGTAGCCGCGTGGTTCTCCGCAATCATCAGGAGTTTCCGCGCAGTGGCCAGCCGTTCGCGTTCGGGTCCGCTGAACTTGCTGTCCCTGATTCGCCTGGCTTCACGCTCGGCCACATCCAGGGCCACCGCGAAGTTATTGACCGCCTGCCGGTATGCGTCCAGGCCGGACAACGATGTCAGGTGTTCGGCGGAAGGGGGGCGTTGGCCGTCAGCTTCCCGTTTGGCGCGCAGGAAGGCCACCGTTAGCGGTTCCCGCACGTCCGTCATCATGGGAAAATCGATGAGCTTGCCCACGTCGAGCTCATATTCAAGCCATCGCCGGTTGCTGGCGTCGTGGGTGTCCATCAGTGACTGCACCTCGGCCACGGATGCCCTTTCGGCTTCAAGTGCCTGGTTCCGGAGGTTGTCCAGTTCAGCCCTGCGCCGGTACCTGCGCTCGGCGCCGCGCCGCCAGCCGCCCGCCCAGCGGCCGGCCAGCGCCATCAGTGGGAACACCATCCACCATTTGTCGGACAGGAACTCCATGAGGGGCCTCACGCATCAATCCTCCCAGCCCGGAGGCCCGGCCTCAAGGCATAGCGCAGATCCAGGCGGGCGGCCGGGAGGCACCGACCTGCCGCGCCGCAGGCCCTCGCCGCTTACGGTGCCGGCGCGGGCTGGGCCGCGTTGACGTTGACCAGCCACGCTACGCCGTACCGGTCGGTGCACATGCCAAAGACGTCACCCCACGGTGACTGTTCCATCGGGACAGTCACCGCTCCCCCATCAGCGATCAACTTTTCGTAGTAGCCGCGCAGCTCCACCTCGTCGTCACCGCTGACGGAGATGGAAATTGCGGAACCCGGGTGGTACTCCATGCTGTCGGGGGTGTCAGCGCCCATGATCACCAGGCCCTGGGTGGTGGTCAGCATGCCGTGCATGATCTTTTCCGCTTCCGCCGGATCCTCGCTGGCCTGGAAGTCGCCAAAAGTACTGAGTGTCAGCTCGCCGCCGAACACCGACTGGTAGAAGTTCATTGCCTCACGGGCATTGTCCCTGAAACTGATGTAGGGGTTGAGGATCGTTGGCATGGGGAGCTCTCCTTCACAGGGGCCGGAACTGCGCCGGCCGGAACGTGGGCAGACAACATCCTGCCCCATCCCGCGGCAACCCGGTAGGGGAAGTCTCCCCTGTTCACCCCGTATTTCAGGACGCCTGCCGTGGGCATATGGTGCGGCGGGGCGCGCGGGAACGTAGGCTCGGGGACATGGCCAGATTCTTTGACGTTCATCCCCAGGACCCCCAGCCGCGCGCCATCTCGCAGGCGGTGAACATCATCCGGGACGGCGGCCTGATCGCCTACCCCACGGATTCCTGCTACGCGTTAGGAGCGCAGATGGGCAACCGGGAGGCCCTGGACCGGATCAGGAGCATCCGGCACCTGGACGACAAGCACCACTTCACCCTGGTCTGCCGGGATTTCGCGCAGCTGGGCCAGTTCGTGAACATCGGCAATGATGTCTTCCGCAGCATCAAGGCCGTTACTCCGGGCAGCTATACCTTCATCCTGCCTGCCACCAGGGAGGTTCCCAAGCGCCTTCTCCACCCGAAGAAAAAGACTGTCGGAGTGCGGATTCCTGACAACCGCGTTGTCCAGGCGCTCCTGGCCGAACTGGGCGAGCCGCTGCTGTCCAGCACGCTGCTGCTGCCGGATGAGGAAGAGCCGCTGACTGTTGGCTGGGAGATCAAGGAGCGGCTGGACCACCAGGTGGACGCCGTGATCGACGCCGGAGACTGCGGCGCCGAGCCCACCACCGTGGTCGACTTCTCCAGCGGGGTGGCCGAGGTTGTCCGGCGCGGCATGGGCGATCCGTCCCGCTTCGAATAGCCCGCCCGCCTGCCCTGTCCGGGTCCGGGCCCCGGCTGGCCGTCACGGGGCACTTTGCGGCCGGCCGCCGTCGGGAATCACGACGACGGCCGGCGTGTCCGCGCCAAAGTGCCCCTTGTTGGGGCGCAATGGTGAGTCCTGCTTGGCTCAGTCCTGATAGGTTCAGTCCTGTTTGCGGGCCCGGCTGGGCTGGACCCGGGGCGGCTCGCCCGGCATCTTCGGATAGTCCGGTGGGAAAGGCATTTCCCCCAGGCCGGCTTTGCAGTCGCGGTCCCACCACTCCAGCAGGGTGTCGATGGTGCCCGGATGGGCGCTGAAATCCGCCCAAGGGTCCCCCCCGGTCTTCAAGCGTTCGGGAACCGTCAGGATGGTGAAGTTCTTTGGATCGGCGTTCTCCAGCTCCTCCCACGTGATGGGGCAGGACACGGGAGCGTGAGGCAGCGCGCGGGGGCTGTAGGCGCCGGCGATGGTGCGGTCGCGGTTGGCCTGGTTGAAGTCCAGGAACACCCGCCGGCCGCGTTCTTCCTTCCACCAGGCCGTGGTCACCTTGTCCGGGATGCGGCGCTCCACTTCCCTTGCCGCCGCGATCACTGCATGCCGGACGTCGAGGAACTCGCGCGTTGCTTCGATGGGTGCATAGACATGGAGTCCGCGGTTTCCGGAGGTCTTGATGAAGCAGGCCAGACCTGCCTCGGCCAGGACGTCCTTAAGCACCAGCGCAGCGGGGACGGCGTCGTCGAAGTCGGTTCCCGGCTGCGGGTCAAGATCGATGCGCAACTGGTCCGGGTTGTCCGTGTTTTCCGCCCGGGACGGCCAGGGGTGGAACACCACGGTGTTCATCTGCGCGGCCCAGACGGCTGCAGCAGGCTCGTCGAACACCAATTGCGGGTGTGACCGTGCGCTGGGGTAGACGACCTTAACGGAGCGGATGAAATCCGGCGTGCCCTTGGGCGGATTCTTGGAGAAGAACTGCTCACCCTCGATGGTGCCGGAGAACCTCTGCAGCGACACGGGCCGGTCCCCGTTGGCGGCGATGAACGCCTCCCCCACGTCGCAGATGTAGTTGACCAGGTCCAGCTTGGTAAGGCCCAGGTCCGGCCAGAGGACGCGGCTGGGACTGGAAATGCGCATGTCACGCGGCCCGTTGGGACCCTGCACTGTGATGGTGGTCTGTTCGCTCGCCATGGGGACAACGTACACCCAGCCACGGGCAGGAACCGGAACATCATGCCTGACTCCCGCGGACCAGGCAGGACTCCGGCATGATGGTTCCATGCCCGCAGCCGATCAGCAGTTCACCGTCACCGTTGGTGACACCACCTTTTCCGCCGCGTATGCCCGCCCCGCAGATCCCACCGCCACTGTGGTGGTGGCACACGGTGCGGGTGCAGGGATGGATCATCCGTTCCTCCGCGGATTCACTGATGCCCTGAACGGCCTGGGACTGGCCACGCTCCGCTTCAACTTTCCGTACCGTGAGGCAGGGCGGAAATTCCCTGACCGCCCTCCGGCCGCCATCGCCGCCTGGCGGGCTGCCATGGATACGGCCCGCGCCCGGGCCGATGCCAACGGTGACAGCGGCCCGGTCTGGGCGGCGGGCAAGTCGTTCGGCGGCAGGATGGCGTCCATGGCTGTCGCCGACGGCATGGAGGCCTCCGGCCTGGTGTATCTGGGCTACCCCCTGCATGCCCCCGGAAAGCCGGAAAAGCTGCGTGATGAGCACCTGTACGGAATCACTACACCGATGCTGTTCCTGCAGGGAACCCGCGACACCTTTGCGACGCCCGGCATCCTGGCGGACGTCGTGGCCCGGATCGGGCCCAACGCCGTGCTGCAGTGGGTGGAGGGCGGTGACCACTCGTTCGCGGTGGCGGGGAAGAAGCGGGACGCCGATGAGGTGGGTGCGTCCCTGGCAGCCCCCGTGGCAGTGTTCATCGCAGCGCAGGCATCGAGTCGCTAGGCAGCGTCCTCGTGCCACCAGCCTTCCCAGGCAGCCGAGGTGAGCCGGCCTTCCGGAAATGAGCCTGCGTCGCTGTTGCGGAAAGCAGCGGCGTCGCTGCGGTGCCCGTCCAGCAGGAGGTTGAGGCTGTTCAAGAGAAACATGGCGTACGTCCTTCCGTAGGTGGATGCGGACTGCGTCGTCCGCGTGGGAATGAGCCTAGGCCAGCGATGTTTCAGCACGTCGACAGGACGTTTCGGCCGTGTATCGGACTTTTCACTCCCGGGTCCAGCCACTGGGAAGAACGCCTATTTGCGCTGCTTGGTGCGTGCCGTGGCGGGGGCCGACAAAGGGTCCTCCGGCCACGGATGCCTGGGGTAGCGGCCCCGCATTTCCGCACGCACCTGCGTGTACGGGCCGGACCAGAACGAGGTCAGGTCATCCGTCACGGCGAGGGGCCGGCGCGCCGGGGACAGCAGGTGGAACAGGACCGGAACACGGCCGCCCACCAGTTTTGGGGACTCAGCCAGCCCGAAGCACTCCTGCAGTTTCACCGCAACCACGGGCGCTGCGGCGTCGTCCCCTGGTTCCGGATAGTCGATCCTGACCCGGGAACCGCTGGGGACCTTAAGGTTCTCCGGCGCAAGCTCGTCCAGCCGCCCAGCCTCGGGCCAGGGCAGCAGCCGGTGCAAAGGGTGCGCCAGGTCAACCGAGGTGACCGGTTTCCCGGCGGCAAGGTCCCCCAGCTCGGGTCCCAGCCACTCTTCCAGCCGGTCCAGCAGCGCCACGTCCGACACATCAGGCCAAGGCGCTCCGAGCTCCCGGTGCAGGAAGGCGAGGCGGCGCCGGAAGGACGCCGCCGCCGTCGACCATGACAGGACTGCAAGTCCGCCGGACTGCAGCGCAGCCGCCACCGCCCTCCTGCCCTGTTCAGCGCTGGGCCGCACTGGTGTGGTGGAAAGCACGATCGATCCCAGCCGCCTGGTCTTGCGCGCGCTGAGCCGGCCTCCAGTGAATTCCGCGTCCACGGTGTCAGCCAGCAGATGCGATGCCGCCGTTTCGGCAATGCCAAGGGAAATGGGGGCGGCGGCACGGATGACGGCGCCGGTGCCGGCCGCGTCCCTGCCTTCCGCGCGGGTTACGTCGGCCACGGCGATCCACTCATGGCCGGACAGGGTGCTGCCCACCGGGAGGCCTGCCCTGGTCCCGGAGGACAGCAGGTACTGTTCCGCGCCGTCGCTGCCGGGGGCACGGCGGGCCACGCGGTCAGGAAAGGCGAGGGCGACGACGGCCCCAACAGCATCGCCTCCAGTGGCGGGAAAGGCGGGAACTGCCGCCGCGCCGTCCTGTTGCCGCCGTGCCAGTGCGGCCAGCCGTCTCGACTCCTCCGCCCATCGCTTTCCCGCCGCGCCTGTGTCGGCACGGAGCTGGGCCAGCAGGCGGGGCAGGTCCGCTCCGGGCGCCCGGTGGTCCCCGGACAGTGCGGCCACCACGTCGGCAGCAAACTGGTGGCCGGTGGAGGTGCCGCCGTCGAGCAAAGCTCTTGCAAGCCGCGGATCGGCGGGGATGCGGGCGAGGGCCCGGCCAGCTGCCGTCACCACGCCTTCATCGGTGACGGCGCCCAGCTCCCGGAGCACCTCTACGGCGTCGTCCATGGCCTGCCGGGGCGGCGGGTCCGGTAAAGCGATCCCGTTGCCACCGGGTGCGCCCCAGCAGGCGAGGACCAGGGCGGCGCCGGTCAGGTCCGCCACGTTGATTTCCGGCGTTACGTGGGCGGGAGCCGCACCGTAGGCCTGCTGGGAGTAGCAGCGCACCACGGTTCCCGGACCCTGCCGCGCGGCGCGCCCTGCGCGCTGGTCTGCGGAGGCCCGTGAGCAGGAGACGGTAACCAGGCCGCTCATGCCCCGGCCGGCGTCCCGCCGCGGTTCCCGGGCCAGGCCGGAATCAATGACCAGCCGGACGCCGGGCACTGTGAGGGAAGACTCGGCAAGATCCGTGGAGACGATGATCCGCGGGAGATCCCCGGGACCGCGCCCCGACACTGCCCTGTCCTGCTCCGCCGGGCCCACCTGGCCGTGAAGTTCCAGCACGTCCACCTGGCTGCCCACCCGACTGCGCAGCGAGGCTGCAACCTGGGAAACCTCCCTGGCACCCGGCAGGAACACGAGTGCGTCCACGGACCTGTCGGCAGCAACAGCATGGACATGGGCGTCAGCGGCGCTCGCAGCGACGTGGTCCAGGAAGGCGCGCGCCACACCCCTCGCATCCAGCCGCGGGACGGGCGCCGGGAGCCACTGCACTTCCAGTGGATGGTTCACGGAAGGGCAGTCCACGACGGGTGCCGCGCCGCCGCCGTCGGCATCCCCCAGCAGGGCGGCGAACCGTGGTGCGTCCAGGGTTGCGGACATGGCGACGACGGCGAGGTCGCCCCGCAGCGCACGGACCTCCGCGATCATGCCGAGCAGAAGGTCCGTTTCCAGGCCCCGTTCGTGCACCTCGTCCAGGACGACGGCGGCAGTACCCTCCAATCCGGGGTCTGCCACCAGGCGGCGCAACAGGATCCCCGGGGTGACAAATTCGATCAGGGTGTCCGGGCCGGCCTGGCGTTCCCCGCGAACCGTGTACCCCACGCGCCCTGGCGGCCGGCTGCCATCGAGCGTTGAGAGGCGCCGGGCGGCGGCACGGGCGGCCACCCGCCGCGGCTGGGTGACCACCACCCGGCCCTGCCGGCCGTAAAGATTAGCCAGCAACGGCGGCACGAGCGTGGTTTTACCCGTCCCCGGCGGCGCCTGCACCACGGCCGCGCCCGGCGAACCAGCGCTTTCCAGCGCATTCCGCAGTGCGGAAAGGGATCCTTCGAAGGCAAGTCCGGCTCCGATGGCGCCAAGATCGAAGGCGCCGGCACCGGGGCGGACGTCAGCAGAAACCATCCGTCCATTCTGCCCTGACCGGGACGTTGTCCGTTGCTGTGGTCAGGGCTTGCCCGGACCCTTGCCCTTGCCTTTGGCTTCCTTCGCAGCCTCCGCCCGCTCCTGGCCCGGAGCTTCCGGGGCGGACTCCCCGGGCGCGGGGGCGGCCGGCGCCGGCGCGACGGCGGGGACGGCCGGTTCCACGGGAGCAACCTGGTCCTGCCCGGTGCCGGCGAGGGCAGGGACGGGCGTGACGGCGTCGGGCGCTGTGACAGGGGGCGCCGCCGCGGAGGCTGCCGCGACCTGTGTAGCCAGATCAGTCCGGACGGCCGACAGTGCGTTCTCGATGCTGCGGTACCGCGACGCGGAGAGCCGGCCATTGGCTGCCGCATCCCCCAGGTCCTTCTCGAGGGCATGCAGGGCGGCCAGCGCCCCGTCCATCCTGTTCTCGGCCGCGGCCTGGCTGATGCTCAGCACCCGGATCTGGAAACCCCGCAGGACGTTTTCGTCAGCATCGCCCGAACGGATGCCGGCTGCACCCCCAACCAGCGCAGCCGCAACAAGGGCGCAGCACAGGACGATCAGCGCGCGGGCTCCCGGACGGCCCTGCGGCACGGACTGCGCCGCGCCGGCCGCCACGGGCTGCACTTGTTCCATTGGTGGCTGCACCTTAAGCGGCATGCCGGCCCCGCAGCGGGGCGGTGCGGGCAGTCCGGACAGGGAGAACAGTCACAGGAGCGTACTCAGCTTCCGGGGGTGCCACGGGAGCGGTCCGCGCAGGCGAGGCGGGCCGGGCCAGGAGAAGCCGAAGGCCGGTTCGCAGGGCGGTGGCGATCAGCAGGCCGATGCCCACACCCAGGAGTACGTGGCCGGCGAGATGGTGCTGTGCCGCTCCCACGCCCCGGTTCACCGCCACCGCAGCGCCCCCAATGGTCAGCATCAGTGACAGGGCCGTACCGAATATTGCGCCCATAGCTCCTGCTCCAATCCCATTTTAATCAGCAAGCTTACTAGTAATGCTCAGCAAGCTTACTACTTGATGGGCCCAAGGCAAGCGTTCGACGAATTCCGGGCTGCTGACGGACCGCGACATCGTGGTGAAGTGCCTGGCCGAAGGCGGCGACCCGCGCAGTGCCAAGGCCGGCAACCTGGCCGAAGGCAAGCCGGTCACCATTGGAACCGACGACTCGATTGAGGAAGCGATCCGCGATGACCGGCTTCTCCTGTTCCGGCTCAGCCCGCCGCTTCGAGCAGGCGTTCCGCCGGGCGGAGGCCGGCGTACCGGCCTTTGAAGAACACCAGCGGCTCGGCGTCGTTCCGGGCATCGAGGTGGCGTACCGCTGCCACCACGATGGTGTGGTCGCCGCCGTCGTACTCTTCATGGAGCCCGCAGTCGATCCAGGCGAGCGCGTCATCCAGCACGGGATTCCCCAGCGGTGAGCGGGCATGGCTGACGCCCGCGAACTTATCCGTACCAGAACGGGCAAACTGCCCCGCCAGGTGCTGGTGTTCCGCCGGGAGGATGTTCACGGTAAACGAGCCTGCCCTTCGCAGCGCGGGCCAGGTGGTTGATGTGCGGGCCGGGCTGAACGTGACCAGCGCCGGCTCCAGCGACAGGGACGCGAAGGACTGGCAGGTGAAGCCGGCGGGCCCGTCCGCAGTGGTCGCCGTAATGACCGTCAGGCCGCTGGCAAATGTTCCAAAAATATCCCGAAGCCGGCGCGGAGAAAGATCTGAAGTGACTGACATGGAAAGTGGCCTCTCATCTGGATCGTTACCTCACCAAACCATCAGCGATTCAACTCCTTCAAGCCGCCTGAAATGCGCCGACCCGGGACGCAACGAATTGTCACGCCCGTACTTTCGGCGTCATGGGCGCCCCGCTGTGCGGGGCGGGATTGTCGTTGTTTGACGCAACAGAATGAGGTGCCCGGTGATCAGGACGGCCCCGCAGGCTGCTGCTGCAGGTCCAGGGCGGCGAGCAGGCGGCGGACCGAGCCGCCCAGGTTCCAGTCGGCGGCCAACTGCTCCAGTTCCGCCCGCCGGTCCCCCGTCACGGGCTGCAGGCGGGCGCCCGCTTCTTCAAGGGTGGGCAGCTCCAGGTTACGCACCAGCCGGACGACGGCGGGGGCTGCTTCCAGGTAGGCGGCGGCGGCTGAGAGTTTGGCCCTGACAGGCGCGGATACACCCGTGCCCGGCTCCTCCGCGGCCGCCAGCAGGCGTTCGAGGGTCCCGTATTTCAGCAGCAGGGACGCGGCCGTCTTCTCGCCGATCCCGGCCACGCCGGGCAAGCCGTCGGAGGCGTCTCCCCGGAGGGTGGCATAGTCTGCGTACTGCTGGGGCAGGACCTTGTACTTGGCCACCACCGTTTCTTCCGTGATGACTTCGAGGTTCTTCATGCCGCGGGCGGTGTAGATCACCCGGACGGCCCGCTCGTCGTCGCATACCTGGAACAGGTCGCGGTCGCCTGTAACCACGTCCACCGGGAAGCCGGCATGGCTCGTGTAGGTGCCCACGACGTCGTCGGCCTCGTGGTGCGCCGCGCCCACAATGGCGATCCCGGCCAACTCCAGTACGCGGCGGATCATGGGCAGCTGGGCCTGGAGGCCCTCGGGCACCACTTCGACGTCGGTCCCGCCCGGAACTGCTTCGTCCACACGGTGGGCCTTGTAGGTGGGGAGCAAGTCCACCCGCCATTGCGGACGCCAGTCATCGTCCCAGCAGGCCACCAGGTGGGTGGCGTGGTAGTCGGTGCTGAGCCGGGCGATCATGTCCAGCAGCCCGCGGACGGCGTTGACCGGGGTCCCGTCGGGACGGCGGATGGTGTCCGGCAGGCCGTAGAAGGCGCGGAAGTACAGGGAGGCAGTGTCGAGCAGCATGAGGCGCTGGGGCATACCTTGATCCTGACATGGAAATGGCCGGCGGGGCAGCAGCCGGACCCGGCGCCGCGGCGGCTAGAAGGACCGCATGGTGAGTTCCAGGCCCAGAAGTCCGCGTCCGGCCTGCTCCAGGATGGGGTCGATGCCCAGGGTGGGGTGGTTCAACAGCACGCCGACGTCCCGTTGGATGCGCTGGAGCGGGTGGGACAGCCGGTGCATGCTGCCGCCCGATCCACCCGCTGCCAGGCGGACGGCTTCCTGCGCGGCTTCCGCAGCGAGGGCGAGCGAGAGCCGGAACGGCGCGCGCTGAGCCTCAGGCAGTCCGGCGTCAGCCTGCCCCTCGGAAGGCAGCAGGGACAGCGCGGCCTGCCAATGGAGTTGTGCGGTGGACACCGCCCCTGCTGCCCTGGCGTAGCGGGCCTGCGCCAGGACCGAATCCGCCTGCCGCACAAAGCTGCCGTTCCGCTCCTTGTGCATCAGCAGCTGGTGCCGGAACAGGTCCAGGGCGTACTCCGCGGAGCCAACCGCCACTGCCGGCGCTACCAGGTTCAACAGGGTGGTCATGGGTGCGTGGATCAGCGGGTCCCGGTGCAGGAGGCTGCCGGGATTGTCGGGACCGGTGAGCTGCGCCCAGTCCATCATCCGATGGCCGGGGACAAAGAGCCCGTCCGCACGGAGGTCATTGCTGCCGGTCCCCCGCAGCCCGTCGGTGTGCCAGGCGTCCAGCAGCTGAAGGTCCGCGTTGGGAACCAGTGCCTGCAGCCGGACCCCGTCAAGCTGTACGGCCAGCAGGGCCCACTGCGAATGCATGACGCCCGAGGCGAAACTCCAGTGGCCGGAGATGGCGTAGCCCCCGGGCACCTTTCGTGCCGAGCCAACAGGCGCGCTGGTGGCGGCGGCGAGCGGCATGTGCCCGTTGGCGAAGACTTCTTCCTGCACCTCCCGGGGCCAGCGGGCCAGCATCCACGCGTGCTCGGTGAGGTGTCCGGCGGTCCAGGCGGTGGAGGCACATCCCCGGGCCAGGACCCTCACGGCTTCGCCGTAGCTCTGCGCACCCAGCCCGTACCCGCCCACGCCCGCGGGTGCGAGGATGCGGAAGACGCCGGCGTCCTGCAGTTCCTGCACGGTTACGGCGGGCAGGCGGCGCAGCTGTTCGGCTTCTTCGGCCCTGGCCCGCAGCCCCGGAACCAGGGCGTCCACGCGGGCGAGCATCCCGGAATGCCCCGGCGCCTTTCCCGCCGCAGCCTTCGCCGGGCGTACGACGCCGGCCCTGCTGAGTTGGAGCGTATGCCCGGTTCGGTCGCGCTTGGCTGCGAGGTACCGCGAGTTGGCCTCCGAGAGGTGGACACCCGTGGCAACCTGCTCCTCGATATCGATTCCCAGCGCCGTCAGCTGGGCCGCCTTGTCAGGGTTGTTGCTGAGCAGCCGCACCCTCGCGGCACCCACGGCGCGGAGCATTTGGGCTGCCGCCGCATAGTCCCGCTCGTCCTCGCCGTGGCCCAGTGCAAGGTTCGCGTCATACGTGTCCAAGCCCTGGTCCTGCAGGGCGTACGCATCAAGTTTCGAGTAGAGGCCAATCCCCCTGCCTTCCTGGCGGAGGTAAAGCAGGAATCCACCGGTGGCAGTGATGTCCTCCACGGCTTCCCGGAGCTGCGGCCCGCAGTCGCAGCGCTCGCTGCCAAACACGTCACCGGTCATGCACTCGCTGTGCACCCGGACCAGCGGCGCCGCCGCTCCGTCCAGCAGCACCTGCTCCCACCCGCCCAGGGCGAGCAGCAGGTGCTCCCGGCCGTCGGCCAGGCCATGGAAGGTCATCACTTCCGCGGAGGTGCTATAGCCGTCCGGAAAACGCAGGGGAACGGTGACCCGGGTGCGGATCGTGGCCGCACGGAGATCAGCCGGCAGGGCTGCGGGGTGGACAACTGCTGTCATGGTGGGCCTCGTCATTTTACCGGAAATAGTTGAAACTTAAAGTAACTATACCGCGGCATTAGTTAAAGGTTCAAGTGTTCCGTGTCTTTTAAGGTCCTGCAGGCTGCCCCTGGCACATCCCCATGATCGGGTTGCTGACCGACCGCGATCGACCGCCGTGTTGTCGTTGACCCTCCGAAGCCCGTACGTAACGATAACGGGATGACATCCAGTATCGAAGGCAGGGAATTCGGGCATGGCTCGCCGGAAACCATCAACGACAACGGCGCGTGGTGCTGGTTCCAGGACGAGCGGGCCCTGGTGGACCCCGTCAACAAGACGCTGTTGGTGGGTTCCGTAGCCGCTCCGGAGGGCCCGGACGGCGAGCGCCGCGGCGGCAACATTGAAGTCGCCGTCCTGGACCTGGCCTCCGGGAGCAGCACAGTCCACGTCCTGCACCACAGGCTGGAGCCTGACGACCATGATGCCCCGGCGCTGCTGGTCAGGCCGGACGGCCGCTACCTTGCCATGTACGCCAGGCACAAGACTGACAACTACTCCCGCTGGCGGATCTCCGTCCGGCCCCACGACGCCTCCGAATGGGGCCCCGAGGAGCGCTTCGACTGGACGGAGCTGGCCGCAGGGCGCGGCGCAACGTATTCCAACCTGCACCGGCTGGACTCCGAGTCGCGCGTGTACAACTTTGTCCGGGCCATCAACGACGATCCCACCCTGATGGTCTCGGGGGACGACGGCAGTACCTGGAGTTTCGGCGGGAAACTCTTCACCCGGCCCAAAGTGGGCTACGTCAACGGCTACACCCGCTACTACGCCAACGGCACTGACCGCATTGACCTCATCACCACGGACCACCACCCCCGCGACTACAACAACAGCATTTATCACGGCTACATCCGGGACAATGCGCTGCACGACGCCGAAGGGCGGGTGGTGGGCAAGCCGCTGATTGGCTCACCCGGCGTCGACCAGGCCTCCCTGACCACCGTCTTCGAGGCCGGCACCGAACTGGACGGGGACGTCCTCACCCACGGCTGGACGGTTGACCTGCGGGGGCGGGATGGACACCTGGCCGCCATCATCAGCTGCCGGGCCAACGACGTCAACGGCGCCCTTGAACGTGAGCAGATGCTCGACGTCGATGATCACCGCATGCTCTACGCGCGCTTCGACGGAACGCGCTGGCGGCTGAACCATCTCGCCGTCGCGGGGCCCGGACTGCTCCCCCACGAGCAGGACTACACCGGGCTGGGGGCGGTGGACCCCTACGACCTTGACCGGGTGTACATTTCCACGCCGGTGGACCCCCGGACCGGCAGCACCACGGCCCACTACGAAATCTACCGCGGCCGGACCGTTGACGAAGGCGCGTCGTGGGAGTGGGAGGCAATAACGGCGAACTCAGCGGTGGACAACCTCCGCCCCATCGTTCCGCCGGGGGACTCTTCCGTCCACGCCGTCTGCTGGTTCCGGGGCATCATGCGTTCGTCCCAGGCGTATGAAACAGAAGTGGTGGTGCTGCGCTGACCAGTCACCACCCGGCGTCAGGGCTGCTCGCTGAGCGGCGGGCGGTCTATCACGCGGGGAATGTACTCAAGCAGCTGGAGGCGTCCGTCGAAGATCCTGCTGTCCACCAGGTCCAGGGCGACGTCCGGGTAGCCGTCGTAGATCCGTTCGCGTCCCGTGCGCCCGGTGATCAGGGGGAAGACCACCAGCCGGAACCGGTCCACGAGGCCCGCTGTGACCAGGGAACGGCAGAGGCTGAGGCTGCCGAGGGTACTCAAGGGCCCGGGATAGGTCTGCTTCATCTGCCTGACGGCCTGGACCGCGTCCCCGGCCACCAGTTCGGAGTTCGGCCACCGGAGGGGTGCTTTCAGGCTGGAGGAGAACACCACCTTGGGAACGGCGGCAAGGCCCGTCAGGGTTGCACTTTCGTCCTGCGAGTATCCCGTGCCCCCGGTTGCAGCGTCCTCTGACATCCCTGACATGAGGCGGTAGGTGTTCGCACCCAGCAGGAACGTATAGTCCTTCCCGGCCTCCTGCTGGAGCCAGGCCAGGTATTCCGGACCCTCAAGGCCCCACCAGCCCGGCCACCCCTCACCCGACGCGAAGCCGTCCAGGGTGATGATCAGGTCCACCATCAGCTGGCTCATGGCGCCCATGCTATTCCCGGCCCGGAAGCCCGGCAAGGGACCGGTCAGAACCAGTCGCCGTCGGCGTAGGCGCTGCGGACGTGTGCACGCAGGTACTCCCCCACCACGGCTGCGCCCAGGTCGCCCACCTCCGGCGCCACCACCCGGCCGTCCACGCGCCGCGCCATCCGCTGGACGAACCGCTCCAGGCCGGGGTCGTTGCCCAGCCGGAAGAATGTGGTCTGGACACCGGACCGGCCCAGGCGGTCCAGTTCGGCAATGGTGGCACGGATGGTCTCCGCATCCGGCGGCCAGTTGAACCAGGAGTCCCCATCCGGCAACAGGTGCGCGGTGGGCTCGCCATCGGTGACTACCAGCAGGACGGGCTGCATGGATGGATGGCTTCGGAAGAAACGGCCCGCCAGCAGCAAACCATGGTGCAGGTTGGTGCCCTGCTCGCGGAGCGCCGGCAGGGCAGTGAGTTCGGCGATATCCATGGACTGCGCGTAGCGGCCGAAGGTGATCAGCTGCAGCCGGTCGCCGCGGAAGCGCGTGGAGACCAGGTGGTGCAGTGCGAGCGCGGTCCGCTTCATCGGAACCCACCGCCACTCGGCAGCCATGGAGAAGGACACGTCCACCAGCAGGGCAACCGCCGCCTGCGTGCGTGCCTCCGTCTCCGCCACTTCGATGTCGCCGACGGCGAGGCGCAGTCCGCGGCCCGGGTCACCGCCGTCGGCCATGATGCGCCGGATGGCGTTGGTCATGGTGCGGGTGACGTCCCAGGGCTCGCGGTCACCGAACTCCCACTGCCGGCTTGAGCCCGTCTGTTCCCCGGCGGCCCCCGCCATTCTGGTGTCCCGGTTTCCCTGCCGCCCGGAGAGCTGCCTTGCGGTATCCCGGAGCAGTGCTTTCCCCAGCCGCCGCATGGCCTGCGGAGACAGCCGCAGGTCGCCATCGGTGCCGCGCCGCAGGTAGCCGCCATCCTGCATGGCCCGCTCGATCTCAGCGAGGGTGCGGGCGCTCACGGCGGCATTCTCACCGAGCTGGCGTGCCAGGGCATCGAGGTCCAGGTCATCAAGCCGGGAGCCGTTGTAGGACTGGGAGAGTTGCTCGGACAGTTCGTCGAGCTCGGCGATGTCCTGCAGCACACCAGTCCCGTCACCAAGCCCCAGGCCTTCCTGCCCTTCGAAGCGTTCCGATCCCGTCCAGTCTTCGCCGGGACGCAGCGCCTGCAGGGCGGCGTCGAGCTCACTGAGCTGCGCCATCAGTTCCGGCGAGCCGAATGCCTGGGCGGACAACCGCATCAGCTCGTCACGCTGCTCAGCGGACATGGACTGCAGGAGCCGCTGGGCCGCCGCCGCGCGCTGGGCCAGGGCATCCACCAATTCCTCCACGGATTGCGGATTTTCCGGAAAGTACTGGCCGTGCCTGGCCATGAACTCCTGGAAATCGGCGTCCGTGTCTTCGCCCCGCCGGTGTTTGGCCAGCAGCTCATTGAGGTCCCGGAGCATGGCATTTACTGCTTCGCGGTCCTCATCGGTGGCGCTCTCCAGCGCCTGCTTCATGCCGGCGAACCGCTGTTCAAGGACCTCCCGGCCCAGCAGGTCCTTGATCCGGTCGTACGCTTCCCTGGCCGCGCTTGACTGCCAGTCGTAGGACGCAAGCTCATTGACGGCCGCCGCCGTGGAGGGCGGGAGGTTTTGCAGCTGCATCTCCCGGAAGGCACGGTCCGTGTCATCCATCATGGCGTCCCGGGCCAGCTGCTTGCGTTCCTCCAGCACGGCGGTGTCCAGGAGTTTCTTCACTTCATCCAGGGTCCCGTCCAGCCGGTGTCGGCTGAGCAGGTCGCGCCGCCGCTGCTGGACGCGCCGGGCGAGGTCGTCCAGCCCGTCGCGGTCCCGCCCGCCGCGCCGCAGGAACTCCTGGAGGGCATGGCGCGGCGAGTAGCCTGCCATCACGTCTTCGGCGACGGCGTCAAGCGCCTCGGCCAGGTCAACCGGCGGGGCGAGCGGGTCCGGGCCGCCGGTGTACCGGCCGTACCTGGCGGACCGCTTGTGGATGGCCATGGTGCCTCCTGAGGCTAGCCGTAAATGGTTTCCTCGTCGTCGGATTCCTTGGAGATCCGACGGCCGAGGTACAGGCCTTCGAGCGCCAGTTCGACGGCGGCTGCGAGCTGTCCGTCATTTGTGGCGCCCAGGCGCCGCCCAATTTCGTCGTAGAGGCCCGAGCCATTCAGGGACGGGAGGTTGCCCAGGAACTCCTGCGCGGTCACCTGTTCCCCGGTGGTGACGGTCCGGTGCCCGTCGAGGGCGGCCACGAGCGGGCCCATGTCCAGGCCCTGGAAGTGCGCCCTGACAGCTTCGGCGGTGGCGGTGCGCAGGAGGTGGTCGAGGACGCCCTGTTCGCGTCCTTCCTCGCCCGATTCGAACTCGATTTTGCCCGTCAGGACTTCCACGGCCGGCTCGAGGTCGATAATCCGGGCCACCGCCTGCTCCTCGCCCCGCAGGCTTGCCCGGCGCAGCGCAGCGGCGGCCACCGTCTCAGCCCCGGCGATGGCGAACCGCGCGGAAACGCCGGAAGTCTGGTTGATGGCCGGGGACTGTCGCAGCGCGCGGGTGTAGCGGGCCAGGATCTCCAGGATGAAGGGCGGGACGTCCGCCACCAGCCGGCCCTCCTGCAGGATGACGGAGACCTCGTCCTCCAGTTCGATCGGGTAGTGGGTCCGGATCTCCGCACCAAAGCGGTCCTTCAGCGGCGTGATGATGCGGCCGCGGTTGGTGTAGTCCTCCGGGTTCGCGGACGCGGCAACCAGCACGTCCAACGGCAGCCGCAGCACGTAGCCGCGGATCTGGATGTCCCGTTCCTCCATGACGTTGAGCATCGCCACCTGGATGCGCTCGGCAAGGTCCGGGAGCTCGTTGATGGCGATGATGCCGCGGTTGGAGCGGGGAATGAGCCCGTAGTGGATGGTCTCGGGATCTCCCAGCCGGCGGCCCTCGGCCACTCGCATCGGATCGACGTCGCCCACGAGGTCGGCCACCGAGGTGTCCGGCGTGGCCAACTTTTCCACGTATCGCTCGGACCGGTGCCGCCAGGCGATGCGCAGCCGGTCGCCCTCGGTCAGGACCCGGGCACGTGACTGTTCGGTCATAGGTTCGAAGGGGTGCTCGTTCAGCTCAGAGCCCTCGATGACGGGAGACCACTCATCCAGAAGCCCGGCCAGGGTCCGCAGCAGGCGGGTCTTGCCCTGTCCCCGCTCACCAAGCAGGACGATGTCGTGTCCGGCGATGAGGGCCCGCTCGAGCTGCGGGATCACGGTCCGGCTGAAGCCGAACAAACCGGGCCAGGGGTCCCGCCCCGCGGCCAGGGCGGCGAGCAGATTGTGGCGGATTTCGTGGCGCAGGTCCTTGTGGACATACCCTGCGGCACGCAGTTCACCAACGGTAAAAATATCGGGGCGGTCAGTCACCCCTCTACGGTAAGCCCCGCCCTGCGGCTAATCGAGAGATTCCTCCAGATTCCTCTGTTCGGCGATTATTCCGGTCCGGATGGGTTGGGTCCAACCAGCGGGCACCGGCACCCTCACTGGGCGTCGGGATGTCCCTGCGCGGCGGCCGCCGCAGGGGCCGCCTGTTCGAGGTGGGCGCCGATGTGCTCCAGCAGGTAGTGCTGTCCAAGCACGGTGGGGTGGTCGCCGTCCGGGCCGATGAGATCGTCAAAATCATCGCTGATCCAGCCCTCGGCGATGGGATCCACGAACTCACCGCCCGCCCGCCGGGCAGCGGCCCTGAGCTGGTCGCTGATGTCCACCAGGGCGGGATCGGGGATTTCAGAGTACGACGGCGGGCCCACCACAATGAGCTTCGCCTCCGGGGCCAGTGCTTCGGCACGGTCCATCGCCGCCAAGGCGGCGTCACCAATATCTGCGGGCGCATGGCCCAGGTCATTCTCCGACCCAAAAAAGACAACGATGCCGGTATCCGGGGTCACGAAGCTTTCAACCTCGGTGCCGAAAGTACCGTCAAGGTCACCGGTGCTGAGGTAACCGCTGCCGTTCTCGGCGGCATTAACCACCTCCAGGCCGGCGCCCAGCGGGTCTTTGCGTAATAACGCCGGCCACGCCTGCTGCGGCGACGTGCCGTGACCGGTGCTCAGCGAGTCCCCCACAACCACAACGCGGACCGGAGGGGCGGCCGTGACCGGCGGCTGCGTCTGGGCGGTACTCCCGGACGTTACGGCCAGGACCAGGCCAACCGCACCCGCAGCTATTACCCGGCCGGGAAGTCGGTGCACGGGATGGCCCTGCGGCAGCACGCCGTGATGCATCGGTCCACCTCCTGCCTGCACATCGTCACGGGACGGATGGCGGCGGCTGCGCGCCGCCATCCGTCCTCTGTCCGTGTCCCATCGTAGGCAATGGTGGGAATACTGTAGGGCCAAGGTGACCAGGATCAAAGGATGCACAGCCACTGCACAGGAACTTTAGGGGCGTTAGGTACCCCCGGTGCGCGCGCCAACTGGGCATCCGCTTTACGCGGTTGCCTGCGGGCTACGCTTTACCTGTGTATCGGCAAACCATCGGGTGGGACCCCGCAACCAGCCTTTCCGAGCAGGCACCGGGCGTCTATTTGGCGGAAGGGCCGGCCTCCAACTGGATTGTGGTCCGGGACGGGAAGGGGTTCATCCTCGTTGACAGCGGTTATCCCGGTGACCGCCGCCACGTCCTTGCCTCGCTCCGCTACCTGGACCTGGAACCCGCGGACGCCCTTGCCCTGCTGCTCACGCACGGCCACGTGGACCATACGGGCTCCGCGGCTTTCTTCTCCGAGTCCTTTGGAACCCCCGTCCTGTGCGCCCCCGGTGAGCTGGCGCACGTCCAGGGGAAGGAAAAGCACCAGGTCACCCTGGGGCAGGTCCTCATCCGGGCGTGGCGGCCGCGGGTGTTCCGCTGGATGGTGCACGCCATCAGGGCGGGCGCATTAGCGGCAAGGCCCGCCACGCGGGCGGAGGCGTGGGACGCTGCCACGCTCCGGGCCCTGCCCGGCCGGCCTGTGGCCATCTCCGTACCCGGACATACGCCCGGCAATGCGGCAATCCTCCTTCCGGAAGCCGGCGCCATCGCCATCGGTGATTCGTTTGTCAGCGGCCACCCGATCAGCCGGACGTCCGGTCCGCAGATGCTGCATCCGATGTATCACGCAGATCCGGGCGCGGCGCTCGCCGCAGTGCGGAACCTGGCCGGCGTCGACGCCTCGGTTGTCCTGCCGGGCCATGGGCCTGCCCTGCGCATCCCGCTGGCCGAGGCGGCAGGCAGAGTGACCGGCCGGCCGCGGACACGTTCCCGCGCATCCCGGCAAACCCGCCGCACCGGGCTCAAGGGCGCAAGCTAGAACTTTCCGTAGCGGGCCCGGGCCATGGAATACACGCCGTAACAAATGAGCCCGGCGGCGATGGCGGCCAGGAGGAACACTCCGTACGGCTGCGCTCCGAGGGTCTTCAGCCCGCCATCCAGCCCGGAGGACTTGGACGGATCGGCGGTTGCGGCGGCCACGATGATCAGCACACCAACGACGGCGAGCACTACGCCCTTCGCGGCGTAGCCGATGGTTCCGATCCATTCCACGGCTGTCCGGGCCTCGCCGGGGTCCTGCAGGTCTTTCATGAATTTCCGCGTGATGCCGCGATAGGCGTAATAGCCTCCGGCGCCGATGATTGCCAGCCCCACCGCGATCAACAGCACCACCCCTGCAGGCGCTCCCATCAGCTTTGCAGTGAAATCGCTGGCGGACTGGCTGGAGTTCTTGCTGCCGCCGGAGGCAAAGACGGCAAAGGTGAAGGCCAGGAACCCGAAGACAACAGCTTTGCCCACGGCGCTGGCGGCCTTTTTCAGCTTCTTCTTGGAGTCAGTCTCTGAGCGGGCCCCAAAAACGGCTTCGCTCAGCATCCACAGGGCAAGCGCAGCGCAGGCAACAGCTCCCACCCAAAGCAGGATCCCGCCGCCAGGTTTGGACGCCAGGGCTCCGATTGCTCCCGACTGGTCGGCTTCACCGCCCTGGCCCCTGTCCAGCTGCAATGCGATGACGCCGACCAGGATGTGGACCAGGCCGATGAAGACAAATCCGGCGCGGGCCAGAATACGGACCGCGGGGCTGCGGCTCGCCGATGCGGCCTCGGATACTGCCCTGTTCGCTCCCTGCGACGCGTTGCCCATGGCCGGCCCTTCCACTTTATGCAGTTGATCTCTCGGTCCCCCGGGCGGGGTCTCGTGCATGCCGGCCCCGCGGGATGATTCAGTGTAAATCCGTCCGCGCCCTCCCGACAGATCCCCCAAGTTCGGGCCACGGACGGATGACCACTAGAGTCGAAGCGGTGCATGCCGAACAGAACGTTGACCAGCTGACCGCCCTGAACCCAGACATGTTGGGCCTGCCCACAGAGTCGGCCGGCCACGGCGAAGACGGCTTCGTCCGCGTGCGCGGTGCCCGTGAGAACAACCTGCGCAACGTCAGCGTAGACGTGCCGCGGGACGCGATTGTGGCGTTCACGGGAGTGTCGGGCTCGGGCAAGTCGTCGCTGGCCTTTGGCACCATCTACGCGGAGGCGCAGCGCCGCTTTTTCGAGTCGGTGGCGCCCTATGCCCGCCGGCTGATCCAGCAGGGCCACAACCCCAAGGTGGAGCAGATCACCGGGCTGCCGCCCGCCGTCGCACTCCAACAACGGCGCGGCACCGCCACTTCCCGGTCCACCGTGGGGACCGTGACCACCCTCTCCAATTCGCTGCGCATGCTGTTCTCCCGCGCCGGCAGCTATCCCGGCGGCGCTGCCCCGCTGGATTCGGATGCCTTCTCCCCCAACACCGCGGCAGGCGCCTGCCCCGAATGCCACGGTCTGGGAACCGCCCACACGGTCACCGAAGCATCACTGGTTCCGGACACGTCCCTCAGCATCCGAGACGGCGCGATCGCCGCCTGGCCCGGTGCCTGGCAGGGCAAGAACCTGCGCGACATCCTGACCCACCTGGGCTACGACGTGGACGTTCCCTGGCGGACGTTGCCCCGCGAACAGCGGGACTGGATCCTCTTTACCGGGGACCAGCCCGTGGTGGAAGTGACGCCGCAGCGGGACCGCGTGGCCAAACCGTACAAGGGCCGGTTCTGGAGTGCCAAAAGCTACGTGATGCACACACTGCTTGACTCGAAAAGCCCCGCGATGCGGGAGAAGGTGCTGCGCTTCATGGAAACGGGACCGTGTCCGCAGTGCGATGGCACCGGGCTTCGGCCCGAGGCCCTTGCGGTGACCTTCGCCGGGCACACCATTGCCGGACTCAATGCCGTGCCCATGACCGAACTGGCGGAGATCATCCGCCCCACCACCCTGCTGGCCACGGCAGGCACGGCGTCGCGGAAGCAGTCCTCTGAGTCCAATGAAGTGGCCGTGGCCATCACCCGCGACCTGCTGCAGCGCATCAACGTCCTGCTTGACCTTGGCCTGGGCTACCTGGCGCTGGGCCGGGCCACGCCAACGCTCTCGCCGGGCGAGATGCAGCGTCTCCGGATTGCCACCCAGCTTCGGTCCGGGCTGTTCGGGGTGATCTATGTGCTGGACGAACCGTCAGCCGGGCTTCACCCCGCTGATGCCGAACCCCTCCTTGCGGTGCTGGACCAGTTGAAGGCCTCGGGAAATTCGGTGTTCGTGGTGGAACACAACATGGACGTGGTCCGCCGCGCCGACTGGCTGGTGGACGTGGGTCCCCGCGCCGGCGAGGACGGCGGGCAAGTGCTGTACAGCGGGCCCGTCCAGGGCCTGGACGCCGTGCCAGGGTCAGTGACACGGCCGTTCCTGTTCCCCGGGAACCCAGCAGGGTCAAGGGCCGACGGCGGGAGCGGCACGGGTGCGGCGCGGGAGGCCGCTGGTTGGCTGGAACTGCGCAGCATCAGCCGCCACAACCTGCGGAACCTGGATGCGGCCTTTCCGCTCGGTGTCCTGACGGCCGTCACGGGCGTATCAGGTTCCGGTAAGTCCACCCTGGTGAGCAAGGTTCTCGCGGATATTGCCGGCACCTCCCGGCAGGCCAGTGATGACAGCCGTGTGGCACGTGACGAGCCGGACATTGACATGGACGAAGACGGGGGCCCGGGCAGCGTGGGGCACGTTGCCGGCCTGGAGCGGATCGACCGCACGGTCAAGGTGGACCAGAAACCCATTGGGCGCACACCCCGATCCAACCTGGCCACCTATACGGGGCTCTTCGATGCGGTCCGCAAGGAGTTCGCTGCCACCGATGCCGCCAGGAGCCGCGGGTTCGGCCCCGGGCGCTTTTCCTTCAACGTGGCCGGCGGACGGTGTGAGACGTGCCAGGGCGAGGGCTTTGTGGCCGTGGAGCTGCTCTTCCTTCCCGGAAGCTACGGACCCTGCCCGGAATGCAACGGATCGCGCTACAACCCGGAAACCCTGGAGGTCACCTACCGGGGCAGGAATATAGCAGAGGTGCTGGGAATGACGGTCAATGCAGCGGCCGGCTTCCTGGCAGGGGTTCCCGCCGCGGCGCGTTCCCTACAGACACTCCAGGAGGTAGGCCTGGGCTACCTCCGGCTGGGGCAGCCGGCCACCGAGCTTTCCGGCGGTGAGGCGCAGCGGATCAAGCTGGCCACTGAACTGCAGCGGGCCCGGCGCGGCCACACGCTCTACCTGCTGGACGAGCCCACCACGGGACTGCATCCGGCCGACGTCGAACTCCTGATGGCCCAGCTCAACCGCCTGGTGGACGCCGGCAACACGGTGATCGTCGTAGAACATGCCATGGACGTGGTGGCCGGAGCGGACTGGGTGATGGACCTGGGGCCCGCCGGTGGCGACGCCGGCGGTAAGCTCGTCGCCGCCGGCAGCCCGGCCGCCGTCGCGCGTTCCGGCAGCAGCCGCACCGCGCCCTACCTGGCCGCCGCCCTCCGGGACCGTTACGCCGGGGCGGAACGGTAGCGGCTTTGGGCTCTTGCCCCGGCTCGTGGGCGGGCGTAGGACAGAGGAATGCGTTCCCACCAGGCGGTGCTTCCACACGACGTGCTTCGCGGCCGGGTGGCGGTGGTGACCGGCTCGAGCCGCGGTCTTGGATTCGCCATGGCCCGGGAACTGGGCCTGCACGGTGCGGCCGTAGTGCTGGCAGCAAGGTCGGACGACGCCGTTGCTGCCGCCGTCGAACGTCTGCGTGCTGACGGCATCGCGGCGTCCGGGAGGTGCTGCGACACCGCCGACCTCGCCGACGTGGAAGCACTCCGGGACGAGGCCATCAGCCGCGGGACGCTGGACATCTGGATCAACAACGCCGGCACGTCGGGCGTCTACGGGCCCACTGCGTCGACGCCCGTGGATGACTTCACCCGTGTGGTGCGGACCAACATCCTGGGCACATTCCACGGGGCCAGGGTGGCCCTGCCGGTGTTCCTGGCACAAGGCCACGGCGACCTGGTGAACCTCTATGGCCAGGGTGACCGGGGACCCGTGGCGCTGCAGAACGCGTATGCATCAAGCAAGCGGTGGGTCCACCAGTTCACGGAGACGCTGCGGCTGGAAACCAAAGGTACGGGCGTGCGGGTGCACGGCATGAATCCAGGCCTGGTGGAAACGGACCTCCTGGGGCGGGTGGCGTCCCAGCCGGGGTTCGAGCACCGCCTCGGGGCCCTGCAGGTGGTGGTGGCACTGTGGGGGCAGAGCGCCGGGCAGGCGGCACGGCCCATCGTTGGTCTTGTGACATCCGACGCCGCGGAGTTCCGCTTCCTGACTAAAAGACGTCTGGTGACCCGCGGGTTACGGAACATACTGGGCGGACGCCTGCGCAGGACAAACAGGATGCCGCTGCAGGTCACCGTGGTGCATCCGGACCCGCAGCCCTGAGAGGGTGACCCTCCAGCGGCCTCCGTTAGGTAACCGAGACCTTGCCAATGCAGGGTTGTGACGCGGAACACACTATGCTCGACAGCACCATCCGGACCGCGGGAAGAGGCACCATGAGCATCGATATTGAGGTTGGGTCCATCTGCAGCACCGGGGATTCGGCGCGTTTCGGCGCCGCAGCTGACGTTATCGCGACCGCCATGGCCGTCACCATGCAAAGCGTCCTGGAACGCCACGTGGCCTACAACTGGGTCTGGACCGATGAGATCCGCTGCAGGGGGTGCAACGCCAGCCTGCCAATACCATTCCTTGCGAGCACACGTGCCAATGCGGACCGCGTTTTTGCGGCCCACCGCTCAGCGGAAGTGGAAGCGCTCCTTGCTATGGGTTCGGGTCTTCTGAATCGGCGCTGATCACTACCACCGGCTGGAAGGGGCCTTCGAGAGTGGTCCGCCCCAGTCATCGCGGCGCCCACGGCCTGACCCACTGGCGCCAAGCGGAACGGGACGTGGCCGGAGGACGCACTGTCCGCCGTCGTACGCCCGTTTCCGTTGCTGCAGGCAAATATCTGTTCCGCTCTGGACTCTTGGCCGGGGGCATATCAGACTGTCTACAACAGTTGGCCGCCGGGCCCGAATTGTCTGCGCTTTCAATGCCCGCGTAAATGGACGGCTGCATTTATTGGGGTTTTACCGTGAGGCATTCTTCACGGCATTGAAAGGACCTGGCCATGCCGGACTTTGCACCGTTCTTCCCGCTGATTGCCATTATTTTGGGCGTGCTTGTTGCCATTGTTTTTATCTGGGTGGCAACAAAGCTGATGTGGAAGGTGGCAGAGCCCAACGAGGCCCTGATTATCTCCGGGCTGACCCGGGGAACCCTGGAAACCAGGGCGGGAATGGATTTCAAGATTGTCACCGGCAAGGGTGCCCTGGTCCTTCCCGGCCTCCAGACGGTACGGCCATTGTCACTCACGTTGAATGAAACCGAACTCAAAGTTTCCTGCGTCACCTCGCAGGGCATCCAGGTCATTGTTGAAGGCGTGGTGATTTACAAGATCGGCGACGCGCCGCCCTTTATCGCCAATGCAGCCCGCCGGTTTCTGGGCCAGCAGCCCAAAATGCAGAGCCAGGTGTACAACGTCTTTGAAGGCCACCTCCGCTCCATTATCGGCAGCATGACGGTGGAAGAAATCATCCGGGAACGGGACAAGCTGGGGTCGCAGGTGCGCAGCGCCAGCGGCGTGGAAATGGAAAAGCTGGGCCTGGTGGTGGATTCGCTCCAGATCAAAGACCTGCAGGACCCCACCGGCTACATCCAGAACATCGCAAAGCCTCACATCGCCCAGGTGAAGATGGAGGCCCGGATCGCCGAGGCCACCCGCAACCGGGAAGCGGCGGAGAAGGAGGCGGAAGCCGCGGCCCTGATCGCAGACGCACAGAGCGTCTCGGCAATCCGGCAGTCGGTGGCGCAGGCCAACGCGGAACGGGCCAGGGCAAACGCCGCCCAGGCCGGGCCGCTGGCTGATGCCACGGCGCGGCAGCAGGTGGTGGTCCAGGAAACCGAAGTTGCCAAACTCGAGGCGGACCGTGAGGAGCAAAAGCTGCAGACAAGCATCCGGAAGCCTGCTGACGCGAAAGCCTATGCCAAGCGCACCGACGCCGAAGGCCAGAAGGCGGCGGACATCAGCGCGGCCGAGGCTTTGGCGCGGCGTACCGAGCTTGAGGCCCAGGCCAACGCCCGGCGCACGGAACTGCAGGCCCAGGCGAATGCCACCGCCGCTGCCGCCGCGGCCGGCGCAACCAAGGTCACCGGCGAGGCCGAAGCCGCAGCAACCAGGGCCAAGGGCGACGCCGCGGCGTCCGCCATCAAGGCCAAGGCGCTGGCCGAGGCGGACGGCATCAAGGCCCGGGCCGAGGCCCTGGGCACCAACCAGGACGCGGTCATCTCCCAGCAGCTTGCCGAGAACATGCCCGCCATCATCGCGGCGGCAGCTGAGCCCTTCTCCCACGTGGGCAACATGACCGTCCTCAACGGCGGCGAGGGCGTCAACAAGATGCTGGGCGGCATCCTGGCGCAGGCGGGCGACTACCTGCCGGCCCTCGCGTCCGCGCTCCGAAAAGGCGAGGACGTCAAGCATCCACCCAAGGCACCAGGTGCGTAGGGCTGCCGGTGCACAAGGACGTTGACCGGAGCCTGACCGGGAAGATCGGCCGGGTGACCGGGCGCATCGGCCCGGGCACCATCGGCGAAGTCATGCTGCCCTACCTGGGCGGCATCATGGCGTTCCACGCCCACCCGTACGACAAAACCAGTGAGTTCCCGGCGGGCAGTGAGGTGCTGGTGATCTACTTCGAGCCGCCGCAAACGGTGTATGTGGACGAGCTTCCGGACGTGCTCAGGCACCCCGAGTAGCCCCTTCCCCGGACCTCCCTTGAAGGAGCTACCGGCCGCCCTCCATTTTGCGGCTGCGCTGCTCCTGAGCCATCGGCCCATAGGGATAAACGCCAGTCTGCGGCTGGCTGGCCCGGGTGAGCCGGTCGACTTCATCGGCATCGAGCTGCAGGTCGGCGGCGGCGAGGTTGTCGGCGAGCTGTTCGGTGGTCCGCGCCCCCAGGATCACGGACGTCACGGCAGGGCGGTCTGCCAGCCAGGCCAGGGCCACTTGGGACGGGCTTACGCCGTGGGCGTCCGCGATGTCCTGGACAGCGTCGATGACAGCCCACGTCCGCGGGTTCTCGTTGCGCGCCTTCCATGCCTCCATGCCACGTTCGGGGTTTTCGCCCAGGCGTGTTGCGCCGGAAGGGCGCTGGTCGCGCTTGTACTTGCCGGACAGCCAGCCGCCGCCCAGGGGCGACCAGGGCAGCAGGCCGATTCCGGCGTCAAGCGCCGCCGGGACAATCTCGAATTCGATGTCCCGGACCAACAGGCTGTACTGGGGCTGCAGGCTGACGGGCGGGTTCCAGCCCTGGTTGCGTGCCACGTGCACGGCTTTGGTGAGTTGCCAACCCAGGAAGTTCGAGAAGCCGTAGTAGGCGATCTTCCCGCGGGTCACCGCGTCATCCAGGAAACGGAGCGTTTCCTCCAGGGGTGTGATCGGGTCCCACGCGTGCATCTGGTACAGGTCGATCTGTTCCGCGCCAAGACGGCGGAGGGAATCATCAAGGGCACGCGTCAGGCGCCGGCGGGACGTTCCGACGTCGTTCGGTGCCGTCCCCATGGGAAAGCGCCCCTTGGTGGCGATCACCGCTTTGTCCCTCACCTCGGGCCGGCTGGCCAGCCAGCGGCCGATGATTTCTTCAGAGGCTCCAGCGCTGTAGACGTCAGCGGTGTCAATGAAGTTCCCGCCGGCTTCGAAGTAGCTGTCCAGGATAGCGTGGGAAGCTTCCTCCGTCGCCTCCGCGCCGAACGTCATGGTGCCCAGCGCATAGCTGGTGACGACAGCGCCGCTGTGGCCCAGGGTTCGATACTGCATAGTTGTCCTCGCAATCAGGGGTGGATAGGCGGAAAGCTGCGCGCGGCCGCGTCCTTGGCGGTGGTGCGGATCCGGTACAGGCTGGTGGTTGCGGTGATGTACAGGTCGTGGCCGTCCGACCCACCAAAGCACAGGTTCGAAACGGTCTCGGGCACGGCAACGGAGTCCAGGAGCTCAAAGGACGGTGAGTAGATCCTTATGGACGGACCCGCGGAAGTCCAGATCCTGCCCAGGACATCGACCCGCAGTCCGTCGGCCGGAAAACCCTCTTCCAACTCCAGCACCCCTGTCCTGCTGCTGCAGCGGCCCTCATGCACGCTGTAGGTGGCGATCCGCAGGGGTACGCCATAACGGGAGCCGGCGGTATCGGCGACATAGAGGAGGGATTCGTCAGGCGAGAAGGCGAGCCCGTTGGGGTGCACCAGGTCGGTGACTTCCGCCGTCATTGATCCCGTGGCGGGCTCGTAGCGGAACACATGGCAGCCGCCGTACTCCTGCTCACCTTCGTGGCCTTCCTTTGTCCCCGGAAGGATTCCGTACGGCGGGTCGGTGAACCAGATGCTGCCGTCACGGGCAATGACCACGTCGTTGGGTGAATTCAGCCTGCGGCCCTCGAAGGAATCCACCACGCCGGTTACTGTTCCTTCCCGGTCGCGCTCCACCCTGCGAAGGCCGTGGCTGCACTGGACCACGCTGCCGTCGGCATCCAGGGTGCGGCCGTTGGTGAATTCGACGCCAACTGCGTACTCCCGGGTGGCACCGGTGGCCGGGTCAAACTCGAGGATGCGGTTGTTGGGGATGTCACTCCATCGCACTGTCTGCGACGACGGTACCCACAACGGTCCCTCGGCCCATACGGAGCCCGTGAACAAGCACTCCAGCGGGCCAGTCGTCAGATCCATGCGTCCGAACTTACCCTAGGCCGGGTTTTGGGTCTGCGTGACGCGCAGGCTGCCGTACCTTTCCATCCGATACATCAGCTGCCGGTAGACGAACTGCTGGAGGGGCAACGTCCACAGCGGGCCAAGCCGTTCCTTGTCGAGCCGAAAGGCGTATGCAGCCATGAGGACCCCGCCACAGTAGGTGCTTCAGGCGTACAGCTGCTTTCGGCCATGAACTGCCAGGGCCGTCGACGGCGGGACTAATGACCCACGCGCAGGCTTTGGTTAAGATCAAGGTTCCATGCTCAATCATTGACGGGTATGGCGTATTTAAGGGCATGGCGGCCCGTCGTGCCGGCAGAGCGCCACGGAGGCAGAGAGGCCATCATGGACATCACACAGCTCGCCGGATATTCGCTTGACCCTTTTCCCCTTTATGAACGGATGCGGGCAACAGCCCCGGTCTTTCAGGATGACCGATCGGGGAGCTGGCACGTTTTCCGGTACGACGATGTCCAGCGCGTGCTGTCCGAGCACGCAACCTTCTCGTCCCGCATGGGCGGTGATGATCCATCCGGTTCCGGACAGCTCTTCGCCGCAAGCCTCATCACCACCGATCCCCCACGGCACCGCCAGTTGCGCTCTCTGGTCACTCAGGCGTTCACGCCAAAAGCCGTTGACGCGCTGGCTCCACGCATCGCCGAACTCACGGACGAGCTTGTGGAAGGGATCGCTGCCCGTGGCGGGGCAGACCTGATCAAGGAACTGGCATATCCGTTGCCGGTCATCGTGATTTCCGAGCTCATGGGCATCCCGGCGGAGGACCGCGAGCGTTTCAAACAATGGTCGGACGTGATCGTCAGCCAGACCCGGACTGGGCCTGCAGGCGGCGGAGATGATGCCACCGCCGCAGAGATGATCGGGTACTTCCTGGCCCTCATCGACCAGCGCCGGAGCCGGCCCGGCGAGGACCTGATCAGCACCTTGCTGGCCGCCGAAATAGACGGCCAAAAACTGACGGTGCCTGAACTGCTCGGCTTCTGCAGTCTGCTGCTCGTCGCCGGCAATGAGACCACCACCAACCTGATCGGCAACGCCGTTTTATGCTTGGCAGAGTCGCCCGGCACACTCGAGCGTGTCCTTGAAGAGCCCGCCCTGCTGCCCCAGACCCTCGAAGAGGTGCTGCGCTTCCGGTCGCCGGTCCAGTCGATGTACCGGGTAAGCGTGGCGGAGACAGTCCTGGGTGAGCAGCGTATCCCGGCAGGGGCACCGATCGTGGCCTGGATCGGCTCCGCCAACCGGGACGGGCAGCAATTCCGGCGGCCGGCTGAGTTCGACATTGACCGCAGCCCGAACCGGCATCTGGCCTTTGGGCACGGAATCCACTTTTGCCTCGGCGCGCCACTGGCCCGGCTGGAGGCCAGGATTGCCCTGGAGGCGCTGCTGGCCCGCTTGCCCGGGCTTTCCCTGGAACCCGAAGCGCAGCTGGAACGAATGGAGAGCACCATTGTCTACGGGCTGAAGGCACTTCCGGTCAGGCGGCAGCCCGCCTGACCGGCAGGTGGGGCCGCCCGGCCTATTCCGGAGTGTCCGTTTTTTCGGCATAGTCGGCGGCCTGGGCCTGCACCTGGCGAATATAGGCATCGGACTGGTTGTAGGAGTGGACGGCGTCTGTCCATCCCCGCGCGGTTGTCAGGTTCCGGCCGTGGCCGCACAAATACGTGGCGGCGCTGAGGGCGGCGTCGTCAATGTTGGAGGGATCCGCGGTTCCGTCGCCGTTGCCGTCCCTTCCTGCAAGCCGCCACGTGGAGGGAATGAACTGCATCGGCCCCACGGCGTGGTCCCAAAGGGCGTCATCGTCCAACGCACCCCCATCGGTGTCCGCGATGGCAGCGAATCCATCGCCGTTGAGGCTTGGACCCACGATGGGGCCGCTCGCCTGCCCGTCGGCGCCAAGCGTGCCGCCGCCATAAGTTCCGTGGGCTGATTCGACGAAGCCCACCGCCGCAAGCGTATTCCAGCCAATTCCGCACCCCGGGGTGGAACGATTGGCCGTGTCTGCGGCAGCAACGTAGGCCCGCAGCGCGCGGGCAGGGATCCCTGTCTGTGCCGTGGACCGCACCAGCCACTCGGCGTCCGGGCTCCGCGTTACGTTCAGGGCAGTATCCATCCCGGTGGGCCGGGCCTCGAAGAGCACCCGGGCCTGCGGCGGTGCGGAGAAGGCGGCCCGGGCGTCCGCACCGGGCTGCCGCAGGAACCAGAAGGAGAATGCCGTACTGACGCAAACCACGAACAGGCCAAAGACCACAAAGCGTTTTACACGGAGCACTGACTAATCAAACCATCAAGCTTCCACGGCCGGTGAGCGGAACGGTTTCCAACACCCCACCTGGCATCCAAGGACATGATTGATTCCACGGCACCTGGAATCGTTACCATCAGGCATGGGCAGAAAGAACTACCTCATCGAGGGTGGCTCCGGAACCGGCAAGACCGCGGTCTGCAACGAATTGCGGCGGCGCGGCTATCAGGCCATCAATGGTGACCGCGAACTGGCCTATCAAGGCGATCCGGAAACCGGTGAACCGTTGGCCGGCATTACAGGCGTCTCCGTGCACCACCACCACATCTGGCGGGTGGACAAGGTGAAGGCCCTGATCGCGGACCAACGGGAGGCGATGACGTTCTTCTGTGGCGGCTCCAGAAACCTCTCGAAGTTCATTGGCCTGTTTGACGCGGTATTCGTTCTTGAGGTGGACCTCGCCACGCTGCATCAACGGCTTGACGGGCGCCCGGAGGATGAATGGGGAAGACGCCAAGAGGAACGGGAGTTGATCGAGCGCCTGCATCTGACACGGGAAGAAATCCCACCAGGCGGCATCACCATCGACGCCACCGAGCCGCTTGAGCGCGTCGTGGACGACATCCTGCGTCAGGTTGACATGGGACGGTCGGCATAATTTCCCGTCGACACCGGCCGCGCGGTCAGCGCACCACCATGCGGTGGCCCGCATCCAGCCGCTGGGTCCAGCCGCGGGAATCGAGATGTTCCAGCAGCGGAATGGCAATCCGTCGTGTCGTGTCGAGTGCCTGGCGTGCCTCGCTTGTGGTGAAGGGCTGGTCCAGGCGGGCCAAGGTACGCATCGCCAAGGCTGGCGCCGTGGGCAGCAGCACCACGCCGTCGCGCAGCCGCAGCAGCCGTCCCGTGCGTTCGGCGGCGGCCAGTTCCCGGGCGCCGAGGCCCAGGGCAGCCAGCTCGTCGGCTTCCGGGGCATGGAACGCGTCCGCCCTGAGTCTGCGCTCCAACTCGGCGATGGCCGGCTCCACGGGGCCAAGGTTTCCCTGGCTGCCGGGCAGCCGGATATGGCCGCTGTCCTGATCAAGGGCTGCCCCACGGATGACCTGGGGAAGAAGCCTCTCGTCGGGCAGCCTCAGCAGGTCCCGCGCCGCGCCCATGGAAAGGCCGGGTGCCAAGGGATCGCGCTCCTGCAGCGCCTGGACCGCAGCCCGCAGCCGCTGCTGCCATGCCTCGAGGACAGGGACATGCACCCACCAATCCCCCAAAGCCCGTACCCCCGACGGCGGCTCCGCGTCCTGCCCGGGCAGCAGACCGAGCCTGCGCAGATGCTGCACCTGGACGGCTCCGCGGGCTGCTACTTCTCCCAGCACATCTCCGGCGGGGTCCATGGCTGCAAGACGCTTCGCCCAGCGGGCGCCATCACCGCGCCGTTCCAAGGCCGGAGGGTCGGCATCGAGGACACGTGCCCCACCCAGCACCGAGCGGCTTCCCGGGTCACGCAGCACCATCCGGTCTCCGAGGACAAGCGGCAGGGGTCTGTCCAGGACGAGCCGGGCGTAATCGGTTCCG
This sequence comes from Arthrobacter sp. SAFR-179, assembly GCF_059414945.1. Lineage (NCBI taxonomy): Bacteria > Bacillati > Actinomycetota > Actinomycetes > Micrococcales > Micrococcaceae > Arthrobacter > Arthrobacter sp. SAFR-179. The sequence continues at coordinate 24,596 of NZ_JBPFDM010000002.1, read as the reverse complement.
AAGGGTCGCAGCCGGGCAGGCACGGAGGCCGTGCCAACATGCACAGTGAGTTGTTCCGGCACCTCTGAATAGGCGACGCCGGTGGTCCGCTGGATGCCGACCACGCCGGTGGCCGGCCATGCATCGGGAGTAAGCAGCGCATCCCCGCGCCGGATATCCGTTGGGGCAACGTCCCGCAGGTTCAATGCAACCCGGCTGACCGGCTCCACTGAGGCGTGGAAGGTATCCCGGCTTTGCAGGCCGCGGACTGTGACGGTGCGGGAACCGGCGTGGCCCAGCAGCTCCAGCCGGTCACCCTGGACGATCGTTCCTGCTGCCAGAGTTCCGGTCACCACCGTGCCGGAACCGGTGATCGTGAACGAGCGGTCCACCCACAACCGGACCCGCCCATCTATGGCGGGACGCGGCACGCTGGCCAGGACGCCGTCGAGCGCTGAACGCAGGTCGGCCAAGCCGGTACCGTCGATGGCGGAGACGGCAACCGCCGGCGCGTCCCTCAGTCCGGTCCCGGCCAACTCCACGCGGGTCCGTGCAAGCACGTCGGCCACCCGTTGGCTGGACGCCCGGTCCGCGCGGCTAAGGACCACCACGCCGTGTTCTATCCCAAGCGCAGCGACGGCGTCCCGGTGATCGCTTGACTGGGCCTGCCAGCCCTCATCGGCGGCTACGACAAAGCAGACCACCGGCGCCGGTCCGATCCCGGCAAGCATGTTGCCGAGGAACCGTTCGTGGCCCGGTACGTCAACGAACGCAACATCCTGTCCGGACGGCAGCGTTGTCCAGGCATAGCCCAGGTCAATGGTCAGCCCGCGGCGCCGTTCTTCCTCCCAACGGTCCGGCTCCATGCCGGTAAGGGCGCGGACCAGGGTGCTTTTACCGGAATCGACATGTCCGGCGGTGGCAACGACGTGCACTGATCAGCCTGCCCTGCCTGCATCCGCGCCCTCACGGGTTGCCAATGCTTGCCGTACCGCATCGAGAATCGTGTCGTCGTCCGCTGCCGGCACGCAGCGCAGGTCGATCAGGCAGGAACCATCATTGACGCGCGGCAGGACGGCGGGGTCGCCTGTGCGCAGTCGGCCGGCGATTTTCTCAGGGAGCCGGAGGGCCCATCCGGGCAGGGGAACTCCGGGGGCACCGCCGCCGCCCACCCTGCCATCATGGGCCACAACGGGCACATCGAGGGCCTGCGCCAGCCGCTCCGTACGTTGGCGCAACTGTTCGACGTCGGCGTGCAGGGCCTGGACAACCGGCGGCGCTGCGCCCGCGACGGTCGCCTCCAGGGCGGCGAGGGCAAGTTTGTCGGCGCGGACCGCACGGGCGAGCGGGTGGCGGGCCAAGCGCGTGATGATCTCCCTGCGGCCAAGCAGCAGGCCCGCCTGGGGGCCGCCCAGCAGTTTGTCACCGCTGGCTATGACGACGTCGGCCCCGCTCGCCAGGGCGGACGCAACATCCGGCTCGTCCGGCAGGTAAGGATCGGGAGCCAGCAGCCCGCTGCCCAGGTCAGCCACGAGTGGTACCCCGTGTGCCGAGGTCAGCCGGCTCAGTTCGTCGAGCGGAACGGCGGACGTGAATCCGTCCACGCGGAAGTTGCTGGGGTGGACCTTGAGTACGCAGCCGGTGTCCGGTCCGAGCGCGGCGGCGTAATCATGCAGGTGTGTCCGGTTGGTGGTGCCCACCTCGTGCAGCCTCGCACCGGTCGACTCCATTAGATCGGTCAACCGGAAGCCGGCACCAATCTCCACGAGTTCGCCCCGGCTCACCACCACCTCCCGGCCGGCGGCCAGGGCTGTGGTGGCCAACACCAGCGCCGCAGCTCCATTGTTGACCACCAGGGCGTCCTCGGCGGCGGGACAGGCGGCGAGCAATGCAGCCCGGGCGCCGGCGCCGCGTCGGGAGCGGCTGCCGTCTGCCAGGTCCAACTCCACGTCGACGTAGCCACTGGCCGTGAGAAGGGCCTCCACCGCAGCTGTGGAAAGGGGCGCACGCCCCAGGTTCGTGTGGACGATGACGCCGGTGGCGTTGAGCACCGGCCGCAGGGTCGTGGCGGTGCGTGAACCCAGCGCGGCGAGCAGGGCTGGTTCCACATCGCCGGGGGGGAGATCGCCGCACCGGGCCTGCTCCTGGACTTGCCGGACCAGTTCGCGGATGACGCGCTCGTGCAGCCTTGTCCGGGCCTCGTGAACGGCCGGCAGTGCCAGCAGGTCGTTCGTGCGGGGAATCAGGCGCCGGGGATCGACCTGGTCCACAGCCCTCCTCATGTCGCGGCATTCACTGCCGAAAGTTGGCGGTGGCGGACGGGAATCGAACCCGCCAGGCCGAGATGCTCAGCCGCACCGGTTTTGAAGACCGGGGGGCCCACCAGGACCCGGACGCCACCGCGCCTCAATATAGCAGGTTGTCCTGCGGGGTAGGCTGGGCGGGTGAATGAGGCTCAGATGTCAGTTCAGCAACTCGATCATGCTGCCGCCGGGGCGCTCCGGCTCACCGACTATGCCCACGGCGGGGGCTGTGCCTGCAAAATTCCGCCCGGCGAACTCGAAGATGCGGTCCGCGGGCTGATCGGCCACCAGGGCGCAGAGGTCCTGGTTGGCCTTGACAGCGGTGACGACGCGGCGGCCGTCCTGGTGCGCGACGATCTGGCGGTCCTTACCACCGCCGACTTCTTCACTCCCGTCGTCAACGATGCGTTTGACTGGGGCCGCATCGCCGCCGCCAATGCCCTCTCGGACATCTACGCGATGGGCGGCCGGCCGGTCACCGCGATCAACCTCGTTGGCTGGCCCCGCGGAGTCCTGCCGCTGGAGTTGATGACGGAGGTGCTCCGCGGCGGCCTGGCCGTCGCGTCTGAAGCAGGGTGCCCCGTGCTCGGTGGGCACTCCATCGACGATCCGGAGCCAAAGTACGGCATGGCCGTAACCGGTGTCGCCCACCCCGACCACCTGCTCCGCAATGATGCCGCCCAGCCGGGGATGCCGATCACGCTGACCAAGCCACTCGGCGTCGGGCTTCTCAACAACCGGCACAAGCAGACCGGCGAGGTGTTCGCCGAAGCGGTAGAAACGATGGCGTCGCTGAACCGCGACGCAGCCGAGGCCGCGGTGGCCGCCGGCGTCCGGGCAGCGACAGACGTGACGGGTTTCGGCCTGCTGGGACACCTGTACAAAATGGTCCGTGCCTCGGAAGTGGGCGCCGTGATCGACCGCTCAGCGGTACCGCTGATCGAAGGGGCCCGTGAGGCGCTGCGGGATGGCTTCGTCTCCGGCGGGACCCGCCGCAACCTCGACTGGGTGCAGCCGCACGTGGAGGCCGGTCCCGGCGTCACCGAAGACGATCTGCTGGTCCTGGCGGATGCCCAGACATCCGGCGGCCTGCTGGTGGTCGGCGAGCTGCCCGGTCACCCCGTGATTGGCCACACCACCGCGGGTCAGGGCATCCAGGTCCGCTGAAGCCCGGCAGCGCGCTCAGCCGGCAGTAGTGATCGCGTCGCCGGTGACGCCCGCGGCACGGCGGGCCGCGAGCCGGTTCTTTTGCGGTTCTATGGTGTAGCGGGGATCCCTGGCAGAGGCGAGCCCCGCTTCGAATACCCCGAAGCGGGTCAGGGCCGACGCCGAGAGCAACGCCAGGCCCGAAACCGCCGCCACCACACGGTTACGTCCGCCCAGCAGTGTCCCCAAGCCACCGGCCACCGCCAGCCGCTCGCTCCACTTCAGCATGGCACCTGCCTTGCCGTGGTGGAGGGGCTCGGCTGCTATCGGATCCATCCGGCGTTCCATCACCTTCATGGCGGCGACGTCACCCAGGACGCCCAGCACGGCGAGTTTGCGTGCAGGCCCGGTCTCCCGGACCGGTGTGGTGATCATGGCGAGCCCGGCAGATGCGAGGCAGGCCGAACTCACGAAGACAAATGGCAGTTCCTCGTGCGCGGCGTTCCATGTAGGTGTGGCGGTGTCGCCAAGCAGCACCGCCGTGTAGGCCGCCAGCGGCCCGGCGAAGACCGCAGCTTCGAATCCGGCCGGTCCCTCAACGGCCTGCAGCACCTTCCGCAACACACCCAGCGGAAGCCGCGTTCCGCTCATCCGGTCGATTTCCGCCACGGCAGTAACGGCGGTGCCGGCGCTGAACGCACTGAGAATCCAGGAGCCCACGCTCATGGGCGAGGTCACCTTGAAGGTCCGCAACATGTGCAGGAAACGCTCCGGCCTGCCCAGGTCCTTCACCAAGGCAACGGCACCGGCGCTCACCGCAGTCAACGCGCTGAGCCGGGCATTGCGGCAGAGGATCGGCCGTCCGGTCAGTTGACCGCCGAGGCCGAGCAGGGCGGACCCTGCAGCAACGCCGCCCAGGAACAGGTAGATGGCGACGTCATCGCCCCATGGCGCCGGCTTGACCACCGGGCGGCCGTAGTAGGAGGTGAAGTCCGGCTCCGGCACCATGGGCATTTCGCGGGAGCCGTCACTGTTGTCCCGACGGCGGCCCGTGCCGCGCTTGACGCCCTGCCGGCGGCGGCGGGCAGGCTCGGATGGCCGGAAGCTGTCGAACTCTGAGAGGGTCACGCACGTCCTCCCAGGAAAGCCAGGGCAGCTGCCGCTGCCATGCCCGCTACTGCCATGCCGGCCCGGCGGTACATCCGGGGCAGATCGGCAGTGGGCACCCGGGGGTCCGGCGGCAGTCCATAGACTTCGGGTTCGTCCAGCAGCAGGAAGACAGATCCGGTACCGCCGACGCCGTCGTTCTCGTTGGCGCCGTAGAGCCTCGCTTCGGTCATGCCCTGCGCATGCAGCGTGGCGACGCGTTCCCGGGCCGTGTCCACCATGTCGTCGTGGTCGCCGAACTTGATGGACGTCGTCGGGCATGCCTTGGCGCAGGCAGGCGTCTCGTCTGCCACCAGCCGGTCGTAGCACAGCGTGCACTTTTGGGCGATGCCCTCGTTTGGCACCGTGGGATGCTTTGCGTGCTGTTCTTCCCTGCTGGTGGCGACCTTGACTGTGCCGTTGCTGCGGCGCTCGATCACGCCGAAGGGGCAGCCGGCCACGCAGGTTCCACAGCCGTTGCAGACATCGTCTTGGACCACCACGGTGCCGAATTCGGTGCGGAACATCGCCCCGGTGGGGCAGACGTCCAGGCATCCGGCGTGGGTGCAATGCTTACAGACGTCAGAGGACATCAGCCACCGGAAGTCTGCCGTATCCGGCGGCGTGGTGTCCGCGTCCGCCAAATCAGTCCCTGCGAGTGCCGCCTGGGGCGGACCGATGCGCGGCATGCCCAGGCTGACCAAGGCCCGGCCTGATTCCCGCGCCTCCTCGATGCGTTCCTGGCCCTGCTCAATGAACGCCACATGCCGCCAGGTGCTGGCACCCAGGGACCCAGTGTTGTCGTAGGAGGACCCAAGCAATTCCAGGTTGCCGTCCTGCGGGTTATGGTTCCACTCCTTGCAGGCAACTTCACACGCCTTGCAGCCAATGCAGATTGAGGTGTCGGTGAAGAACCCCTTGCGCGGGTGGTTGTGCTCCCAATGGGCATCGGCGGTAGGGTCGGTCGGTCCGGTCAGTTGGCCCATCTAGTCCTCCATCGTCGGATCGGTGACGGCGCGGTTACCGGTCTCGGTGGTCAGTCCGGCGCGCGCCTGGTACTCGGCAACCAAGGCAAGCAGTTGCTCGCCCCGGGGCCGGCGGCCCGGCCGGATGTCGCAGGAGGCCACCTTGGATTCCTGGATCTGGACGTTTGGGTCCAGAGTCACACCCAGCAAATCGTTGGCCGCATCGCCACTGACCACGGCATTGCTGCCGACACCCCAGTGGTAGGGCAGCCCGATCTGGTGCACGGTGTGCCCGCCGACGGCCAGGGGCCTCATCCGGTCGGTTACAAGCACCTTCGCCTCGATGGCGGAGCGGGGCGAAATGATGGTGGCCCACCCGTAGGGCTCCAGTCCGCGCTCAGCGGCCAGTTCGGGCGAGACCTCGCAGAACATCTCCGGTTGCAGCTCCGACAGATACGGCAGCCAACGGCTCATCCCGCCGGCTGTATGGTGCTCGGTGAGGCGGTAGGTGGTGAAGACGTACGGGTAAACGTCTGCACCAGGGGTGCCGGCACTTGGCGCACTGAGGTTATCCGCGCGGGGGAACACGAGCCGCGCCGGACTCTGCTGTTGCGGGTACAGCGCGTTGGCCACTGGCGATTCCTGAGCCTCGTAGTGGGTGGGCAGGGGCCCGTCCATGAGTCCCTTCGGCGCGAACAGCCAGCCCTTGCCGTCGGCCTGCATGATGAAGGGATCATCACCGCTGAGGGCGGCTGCACCACCAACGGACGGGTCCGGGTGGCTGCCTGGTGCCCGGTACAGCGGGAAGTCGGGCACGTCGTCCCCGATCCATTTACCCTGCTCCTGGTCCCACCAGATGTACTTCTTCCGCTCGCTCCACGGCTTACCCTCAGGGTCGGCCGACGCGCGGTTGTAGAGGATCCTGCGGTTGGCCGGCCAAGCCCAGCCCCATTCCGACGCCGCCGGCCCCTGTTCCTGGCCCGGCTTGCGGTTTGAGGCGTGGTTGAAGCCGTCGGCGTACACCCCGGTGTAGATCCAGCAGCCGGCCGACGTGGAACCGTCAGCGCGGAGTTCCGTGTATGCGGAGAGCGGTTTTCCTGCCTCAGGGCCCGCCAGGTGGCGGCCGTTGATTTCGGCAAGCACCGACTCGGCATCCGGATCTCCGTGCTCGTCCACGGGATAATCCCACGTCAGGTCCAGCAGCGGGCGATCCCGTTCGTCCTTGGAATCGGCCAGCTTCTCCCGGATCCGTTGGCCCAGCTCGAAGAAGAACTGCAGTTCGCTTTGGCACTCCCCCGGCGGTGCCACCGCCTGGTGCCGCCACTGCAGCAGCCGCTGGGTTTGCGTGAACGAGCCCGCTTTCTCCACGTGGGTTGCGGCCGGCAGGAAGAACACCTCAGTCTCGATATCCTCGGTGCGCAGCTCGCCGGATTCGATTTCCGGACCGTCCTTCCACCAGGTTGCCGACTCGATGAGATTCAGGTCCCGCACCACGAGCCACTTCAAATGCGACATGCCCAGCCGTTGCATGCGGCCGTGGGCAGAGCCCACAGCAGGGTTCTGTCCGAGCAGGAAGTAGCCCTCCACCTCGTCCTCGAGCATGCCCATGACCGTCTCGTAGGTACCGTGGGCACCGGTGAGCCTAGGCAGGTAGTCGTAGGCCCAATCGTTGTCCTCGTTGGCGGCGTCGCCCCACCAGGCCTTGAGCAGGCTGATGGTGTAGGCGTCGGCATCAGCCCAGTAGCCCTTTTGTTGTTTCGACCCCACAGCTTCCAGGTATTCGCCAAGGCTGTCATGGCGGCCGGCACTGGGCATCGGGAGGTATCCGGGCAGCAGGTTGAACAGGGTGGGGATGTCGGTGGAGCCCTGGATACTCGCGTGGCCGCGCAGGGCCATGATTCCGCCGCCGGGGCGTCCCATGTTTCCCAGCAGAAGCTGCAGGATGGCTGCAGCCCGGATGAACTGGGCTCCCAGGGAGTGCTGGGTCCAGCCGACGGCGTAGGCGAAACAGGTGGTCCGGTCGCGTCCCGAGTTTTCAGTAATGGCACGGGCCAGGTACTCGAAGTCAGCGACGTCGATACCGCACATGTCCCTGACCATCTCCGCCGTGTAGCGGGCGTAGTGCCGCTTTACGATCTGGAAAACCGTCCGGGGGTCCTGCAGGGTATCGTCACGCTGCACTTCGGCATGCTCCAAGGGCGGGCCGCCGCTGCCGTAGGCATGGCCGGCAGCACGGGCCGTGGCATCCTCGCCGTGTTCCGAGCCGGGCCCGGGATCATCAATCGTGCCGTCCTCTGCTTCCGCGTAAGACCAGGACGACGTGTCGTACGCCCTCTTCTCCGGATCGAAGCCGGAGAAGAGGCCGCCCAGGTCCTCGGCATCGCGGTAGTCGTCGTGAACCAGGGTGGCTGCGTTGGTGTACGCGCCGACGTACTCCTTGAACCAGAGGTCGTTGGTAATGACGTAGTTAATCAGGGCGCCCAGGAGCACAACATCAGAGCCTGCACGGATGGGAATGTGCTTATCCGAAACCGCCGACGTGCGCGTGAACCGCGGATCGATGTGGATAACCTTCGCACCACGGGCCTTAGCTTCCGCCACCCACTGGTACCCCACCGGGTGGCACTCGGCCATGTTGGAACCCTGAATGATGATGCAGTCAGCGTTGGCCATGTCCTGCAGTGATTGCGTTGCACCACCGCGTCCAAACGAGGCTCCCAAACTGGGAACCGTGGCGGAGTGTCATATGCGGGCCTGGTTCTCGGTCTGCACCGCCCCTGCGGCTGTGAAGAGTTTCTTGATCAGGTAGTTTTCTTCGTTGTCCAGGGTGGCCCCGCCCAGCGAGGCTATGCCCATGGTGCGGCGCAGAAGCCTGCCTTGGTCGTCTTCCTGCTGCCACGTCCTGCGGCGGGTTTCGATGAAGCGGTCCGCCACCATCTCAACTGCCGTCGCCAGGTCCAGATGTTCCCACTCAGTGGAGCGCGGTGCGCGGTAAAGCACCTTTATTTGCCGGCCCGGCGAATTGACCAACTGCTCGCTGGCAGAGCCTTTGGGGCACAGGCGACCGCGGGAGATGGGTGAATCCGGATCTCCCTCGATCTGGATGACTTTTTCGTCCTTGACGTAAACCCGCTGCCCACAGCCGACGGCACAATACGGGCATACGCTTTGCACAACGCGGTCTGCGGTGGCCGTCCGTGGAGCTATTGCCTGCGTTCGGGGCGAGGTGACAGATGGACCACGCCCCAGTAGGTCGCCCGTGGTCAGTTGACGGACGACCGGCCATTGAAGAAAACTTCGCGGTGCCATTTCAGGAGCATAACCCAAAGGACAGCGGCAGCGACAGAACAAAGCAGGGCGCGTCTTCCCCCGTGATGCGGCGCACCTGCAGAGCCCTCACGAGGCCTGCGGGCGATCCCGGGCGGCAAGGACGGCGAGGTCACGGATCAGGCGCTGCACCTCATGCTCGCGCCCCCGGGACGGCGAAGTTTGATAACCGACAGTGGTTGTTACCAAATTCTGTTGGGGCGGTGCGGGTACAGGAGATACTCCCTTTCCCGGCGCCGCAGCACGGGCTTCCTTGGGTGTCAGCGGCTTGCTTGTGCTCATGGCCCCCCTTGACCTGCTTTTTCGGGGAACATCCCCGACGTAATGCGTGTACGGACACTCTAAAAAGCACTACGGGCAGACGGAAGGTATTTCGTCCAGCATCGGGACTTATTGCTTCAATCTTGAGGTTGGGCTCATTGTCGACGGTCGACCGGCGATCGGCAGGGCCTTCCGGCGGGCAGAGCCCGCCTGGCAGGAACCTGAGGGATGACGTTATTCGAAGAGCTCGATGCGCGGTTCGCCTTGGACGCCGCTGCGGTGCATGGCGTCACGCAGATCGCTTCTACCGAGGAATGCCCTTGCGGTTTCCACAGTGTCGAAATGATGAATGACGAGGACGTTGTTCGGATCATCGACCACGCGGTGGACCGATTCCTGGGTCACCCCGCCGTCTTTCTGCATGTCGCCGACCGAGTCGTAAACTTTGCGCCACGCGTCGTAGTCGGCAACACGATGAAGGATGTGGGCAACGGTCATGGCGCTTCTCCTTTGAAGCGTGCCGCACCGTTGGCCTGGGCCCGGTGCTCCCCTGGCGGACGACACCTCTGCCCTGACGGTGCATGCACATTTTCTTGCGGCGGCCCGGGATTGGTCCCACCATTGGCTGTGTTACTCCGGCCCGGGGGTGCTGTCAATCGCCGCAGCCATCCGCCACCCGTATAGCGGAACCGGAAGTCCGACACGCGTGCCGGCCCTGATTAGCGCCTGAGCATACGGACAGCTGAGTCAGAACGACGTCGGCCCTGACCACGTCATGCACGCCCTGGCGGATTCTTTGTTGAACCCCTCCAAAACAGGGTCGCCGAAGGAGAACTAGCGTCTGCTCTGAGGGATATTCCAAGCAGACGTGAAGGACCACTTAATGACGATCCAGCCAGACCTTCCCATCGCAGCGAGCCGCGAGACCGGCACAGGCGGAGGCTACGGCATCCTCGAGACCGCCCGCGTGCAGGTCCTCGAGGACGGCATCGGCCTGAGCCAGACACAGCTCGAAGAGGTCCTCCGCCTCCCGGACGATGCACTTCCCGCGGCGCTGGAACTGGCGCACCAGGTCCGGCTCCGGCACTGCGGCGAGGACGTGGAGGTGGAAGGCATCATCTCCATCAAGACCGGTGGCTGCCCCGAGGATTGCCACTTCTGCAGCCAGTCGGGCCTCTTCGACTCCCCCGTCCGCGGTGTCTGGCTGGATATCCCGGAACTGGTCAAGGCCGCCAAGGAAACAGCTGCCACCGGAGCCACCGAGTTCTGCATCGTCGCAGCCGTCCGCGGACCCGACATCAAGCTGATGAACCAGATCAAGTTCGCCATCGAACGCATCACAGCAGAGGTGGACATCAACATCGCGTGCTCGCTGGGCATGCTCACCCAGCGCCAGGTGGACCAGCTCAAGGACTGGGGTGTCCACCGCTACAACCACAACCTGGAAACAGCGCGCAGCTACTTCCCGGAAGTGGTCACCACCCACACCTATGAGGAACGGCTGGAGACCTGCGCCATGGTCAAGGAAGCGGGCATGGAACTGTGCTGCGGCGCCCTGATCGGCATGGGCGAAAGCCTGGAGCAGCGGGCCGAACTCGCCGCCCAGCTCGCGGCACTGGAGCCCCACGAGGTACCGCTCAACTTCCTCAATCCCCGGCCCGGAACACCACTGGAAAACCAGGGCATCATGGACGGCAAGGATGCCCTCCGCGCCATCGCCGCATTCCGCCTGGCCATGCCCCGCACCGTGCTGAGGTACGCGGGCGGCCGCGAGCTCACCCTCGGCGACCTCGGCACCCGCGATGGCCTGCTCGGCGGAATCAACGCCGTCATCGTGGGCAATTACCTCACCACGCTGGGCCGCCCTGCCACCGCAGACCTGAACCTGCTCGTGGACCTCAACATGCCCATCAAGGAACTCCAGAAGACGCTGTGATCCCCAACCAACCTCGCAAGCTCGGCCAGGGCACCCTGCGGTCGTGGCCCCAGGCGTGACGAGGTCAGCCGCGGGAAACTTTTGCGGGCACTGCGGCGAGGCGTACGACGGCGGCGACGTGCCGCCGTCGTACGTTCACCACCGCTGCGGCGAGCGCCTGACGATGGAGCCGCCGCGCTACTGTGCGGCCTGCGGGCGCCGGATGAAGGTACAGGTGACACCGCTGGGCTGGACGGCGGAGTGCTCCCGCCACGGAGTGCGTACATCATGAGCGGCGTGGGCCTGATGCAGGGGGACCAATCTTGGGTTTTGGCGGTCGGCCCCTGGCACAGCAGCGGCGAGTGAAGAAATAGCCTTGGCCGGCCTCGCGTTAGGCTGGCTGGGCAGCAAGCTCGTCATTGCCGGGCCCAGGGCGCCGCAACGCTCAATCGCACACTGCATAAGTAGTCGTCAGTGAGCCTTCCGAAGGAACCCACTTCATGAACAAGAACCGGCTCGAAGCATTCAGCGACGGCGTCCTGGCAATCATCATCACCATCATGGTGCTGGAACTTCACGTCCCCGAGGAGCCAACGTGGGAGGGTGTGGCGGGTATCCTGCCCACCTTGTTCAGTTACTTGCTGAGTTTCGTGTACGTGGGCATCTACTGGAACAACCACCACCACATGATCCACCTGGCGAGCCGGGTGAACGGCGGGATCCTATGGGCCAACCTTCACCTTTTGTTCTGGCTGTCGCTGTTTCCGTTCACCACACGGTGGATGGATGAATCCGGCTTCATGCAGGTCCCTGTCCTGCTTTACGGCATCAATCTGCTGTTAGCCGCGATCGCCTACTTCATCCTCGAACGCCGGCTGATCGCCGTGCAGGGCAGGAGCGGGGCCCTCGCCAAGGCTGTCGGCCGGGACTGGAAAGGCAAAGCTTCCCCGCTGATCTATCTCCTTGGCATCGGGCTTACCCTTGTCCAGCCCCTGCTCGGGATTGCCGTCTATACAGTCGTTGCGCTGATCTGGCTGGTGCCGGACCGGCGCGTGGAACATTTCGTCGCCTCGGCCCACCACAGTGACGTCGGAAACGGCTAGGGCGGCACGGGCAGGCCAAAGAAATTCCCGCCCACGTTCTGCTTTAGCCCCTGAGGTCGATGTAGGCGTGCCAGTACCGGGCGTTGTTTCTCGCGGATGCCAACACCACCAGGCCGGTCTGGCTGGTGACGTTTTGTTTGGTTGACGTGGGGTCGTTGATGTCTGTGTCGGTACTGCTGCTGATAATCGGTGTGCCGGCGCCGGGCGCGAAGGAAACGTTGTTAAGCGGCGATTTCTTGTAATAGATGGTGCCGCCCACCTCGGGCGCGACCGCGAACATCCAGACCTGGCCGTGTTCCTCGTCGATCATGACCATGGGCCGGGTATGGAGGTCCTGCACCTCACCAAATTCAGCGCTGGTCCAGTCGCCTTTGCCGTCGCGCACCAGGAGCGCCACCAATGTCTGGCCTGCGTTTCGATTGGCTGTCTTGATTGCAGCGTAAAGACGCCCGCTGCCGTCGCTTGTCAGCTGCCTGAGGTTCAGATGGTCGTTTGCGCATCCGCCTTTGCAGTTCTTTCCTCCGCCGTAGGCCACCTCCGTCTGCCACGACTTGTCCGGCTGGCCGTCCTGGTGAACGGCAAAGTAGAACTTCTTTTGCCCGGGCTTCTGGTTACTCCACATGATGCCGATCTTGTCCCCCTGGAAGGACGTGACTGCGGAGATGTCGTCGTAGTGCACCTGGGCGTTGGTTGTGGGCAGGACGAAGGGAGTGGCCCACTCCGTGTCGCTGGTGGTCGAGTGGTTGACGTAGACACGGTTGCTGTTGTCGGACGAAACGATGGTGTAGGTCACCCATAGCTTGCCGAGGGAGTCTTTGGCGACTGTTATCGATTCCGTACTCCCCTTGTGAAGGGTGACGGGGAACCCGGCGTCTTCTGAGTAGGTCTTCGCCGCTGAGTTGTAGCTGAAGCGGTGAAGCGCTGCGGACCCGGAGGTCACCGCGTCCTTGGATGGTGGCGAGCTCCACTCCGAGCGCACAGTGGTGCCGGACACGACATAGAGCTTGCCGTCCTTTGCGTCCCACAGCGCGTCACCGCGCGCGTTCGGCCGTGCATCAACAACCGTTCCCGTCTCCTGCCACGCCTGTGTTGCGACGTCGAGCCTGTGAATTGTCGTGGCATGTGCTGACGGGCTCCACAACAGCCCCCACCAGCTCCCGTCCTGGAACCAAAGCTTGCTTTGGGCCTTGTCCGCCGTCGGGGTTTTCACGCCGTCCCCTGCGTAGGACGGCCCGGGAATTCCGATGTCGGCGGCCTGGGCCGGTACGGGAAGTGCGACAGCGCCGGCCGCCGCGACTAACAGAGCAATGAAAAGGCGTAGCAGACGCATAACGGTCCCCTCAGAGTTATGTCGGTGGACTAATTCTTTTGCTGATCAATTCCTTCAGGTGCAACGGCTGTACCCATGAATTGCCGGTGCCAGTTCGTGGCGATGGGAATGCCGCCAGTGGACGACGACGCGGAGGCCACTTCATCACCTCCAGGCAGGAACACTGTACGTCCGCCATTCGTCCGCCCGGCATACCCTGAATGGCAGCGGAGCAAAAAAGGGGAGGCTGAAGGGGGCCCGTTAGGTAGCCACGTTCCAACTCCCCTTTCCGCCGACGAGCAGGCGCTGGGCGAGGTGTGAATATCAACGGGAGGCGACAACAGGACCATGCATGGCCTTTATCTCCTTACTGGCGCATATTGCCCCGATTCTCTCCATACCCTTGTAATGGGGACAAAGAGCTAGTCCTCGTTCACTTCAGGGTGGAACGATGGAGCGATAAGCAGAAGGCGGGCAAAACCGTGAAGCAGTTTGATATTCCCGACGACGGCGCCGGCGTTGGTCAGCCCCGTTCAGATCCGAGCGATTCCCCTGCGGCTCTGACCATCGATCAATTACTACTTGAGAGCCGGGTCGGGCTCGAACGCGTTCACCCTTCGGATCTCGAGCGGGAGATGGCAGCGGGCGCCTTTGTTGTGGACACACGCCCTGTCGATCAGCGGGACCGCGACGGTGACCTTCCCGGAGCTGTCGTCATTGACCGAAATGTCCTCGAGTGGCGGCTCGATCCTTCCAGCCCCCACCGGCTCCCGATCGCGGACGATCCCGGCCGCCGGGTCATCGTTGTCTGCAACGAGGGCTACAGCTCCAGCCTCGCCGCGCACACGCTGCAGCGGCTGGGGCTGAAACGTGCCACCGACCTGATCGGCGGTTTCCAGGCCTGGGCAGCGCTGCGCAAGCAGTCCGACTAAAACCCCGCGCCGGATAGGCCCAGCACAGGTACGCCGTCTTCCAGCTCTTGGACGGGAGGATCGAGTACCAGGTACTCGTGTGCTTCAAGCCGCAATAGCTTCTACTGGTATTTGTACTGGAAGGAGAACGTCAACATGACCCCTCGCGAACCACAGGCCCTCAACTTCCGGCACGGAGGGCACGCCTACGAGCCCACCCAGGACGAAGCGGGAGAGCGGTTGAAGCCGCGGCTGTGGCCTGTTGGCCCGAGTGAGAGCTACGGGAAAGTGGACTTTGACGACGGCGAGGGAAAGACCGTCCTTACCCTTTATGTTCAGCGCGGGTCCGAAGAAGAGTACGTCCTGCACGTCGAGCACCTGGCCGCACCGCTGCGGATAGGTGGTACGGTCCTCCGTCTGAGTCCGGCACCGCACCTGGAGAGAGACGCCGCTGGCTTCCGCCGGATCACCACTGCCCGTTCCGCCGCCGTGAAGGCCCAGGCCGAGCTGGACGCCGCTGTCAGCGCCGCCCGCGCAAACGGGGACTCCTGGGAGGTTATCGGTGCTGCCCTCGGCACGTCCGCCAGAATTGCCCGGGAGCGGTTCGGACACGCTGGGACGACGACGAAATAGGCCACCGGCAAGCGCCGGACGTTCCCCTGGTTGCCCGGCCCCAACGGACAGGGCATCAGAACGTTCCTTTACCCTGCAGGCCCCCCTCATCGTGGCCTAAGCCAAGGCGGCCTGGCCTCACACGAGTTAGGTATGCTAAGCCCAAAGGCAGGGGATGGATCAGCATGGCCAAACGCAAAGCAACGGCACTGGATGTGGCACGACGGGCGGGGGTGTCCCGCAGTGCGGTGTCACTGGTACTAAACGGCAGGGCGGACGGCAACGTCACTGCCGAACGTCAGGAGAGGGTGCTCCGCGCTGCGGCGGAGCTAAATTACACGCCCAACTCCGTTGCCGTCAGCCTGCGCAACCAGCAGACCTCAACGATCGGCATCATCACGGATGACATCGTCACCAGCCCCTTCGCCGGCCGGCTGATCAGCGGCGCGTCGCGCACAGCCTTGGCCCGCGGATACATGGTCCTGGTGGTGGACACAGAACATGACACGGCCCGCGATGGCGCTGCGGCGCAGCAACTCGTGCACCGGCAGGTCGACGGAATCATGTACGCCACCGGCAGCCTGCGCGAAATTACCGCCCCGCCGGCGATGCTCACCCTGCCAGCCATTCTGGCCAATTGCACCGATGCCGGCTCGCGGCTCCAGTCGGTAATACCGGGAGAGATCGACGGCGGACGCGCTGCGGCACGGTTGCTTCTTGACCTGGGCCACCGCCGCATCACCCTGTTGACCGGAACACTCAGCTCGCCCGCTGCTCCGCAGCGCGAGCAGGGTTACCGTGAGGCCATGGAAGAGGCGGGGCTGGCCCGTGAACAACAGCACGTCCACCTGACCGGATGGGACATCGATGAGGGCTATCGGGCCGCTTCCTCCGTCCTGGGCGGCAGAGACCGGCCGACGGCGGTCATTTGCTCCAACGACAGGGTTGCCACCGGCGTTTTGCTTTACGCGGCGGCCGCCGGACTCCGTGTACCCGAGGATCTGTCCGTGGTGGGCTACGACGACCAGCAGAACCTCGCTGCCAACCTTGTTCCCGCCCTCACCACGGTGGCACTTCCGCACGCCGAAATCGGAGCAGCGGCCATGTCCCTGCTGTTGGATGCCGTGGAAGGAAAAGCACCGGCAGCTGAGCAAGTGGAAGCAGGCATTCTCTACATGCCCTGCCGGATCATCCCGCGGGCGTCCACTGCAGCGGTCCCGGCGGGCTAACCTGGCGGACCGTTTCCGCATTGCTTCGCTGCTGAAGATGTTCGGCCAAGGATGACCTGCCCCGCCTCCGGCCGGAGCCCGCTGTGCGCCCTTGGCCAGGTACCTGGCGCACGTAATTCGCGGTCACTAAAGCACCAGTAAAAAATGCTACTTGACACGTGTTAGGCGCCATACCTACTCTACTTAACACGTGTTAGGAGGAGACGACAATGACGTCTGAAAAGACACCGGGACAAACAAGTCCCCCACATGCACCGTCGTCCGGCAGCGGACTTTCACAGCTCACGCGGCGTTCCATGCTGGGCCTTACCGGCCTGGCTGTTGCGGGGGCCACCGTCGGCGCCTGGCCCCGACTGACCGGGAGTGACATTCCGGGCCGCGGGAGCAAGGCCCTGAACATCGCCATCCTTGGCACCTCGGCCGACGCAGCAGCCCGGCAGGGCCTGGTTAACGCCTTTACCTCCGCCCACCCCGACATTCCCGTGCAGCTGCAGGCCATCCAGGGCGCAGACTGGAAGGACTTCTTTTCCAAAATCCTCACCATGGTGGCCGCCGGAACACCGCCTGACGTCGTCTACGTGGCCACCGAGGGCGCCCAGCTGTTCGCGGACAAGCTCGCCGAGCCGCTGGATGATTATGTCCGCCGGGACGCTGCGGACATGAGGGACTACTTCGACGACGTCCATCCGAGCCTGCTGGAAGCCTTCATGTACCAAGGCAGTCTGTACCAGCTTCCGCTGGACTGGAACGCGGCGAACATGTATTTGAACACCACCACCTTTGCCCAGGCAGGCCTTGACCGCCCCAAAGACGACTGGACCCAGGACGACTTCAGCGCAACCCTCCGCGCCCTGCGGAAAGCACGCCCGGCCGACTTCACGCCGTACTACTGGACCAACCGGCTTTTCGGCGGAGTAGTGCCGTGGCTCTACGCCAACGACACCAGCTTCCTTACCGAAACCAAGGCTCCCGGCGGGGACTGGCTTTGGGACCGTTTCTACCCGAACGACCCAGCCCGGGCCACACGCGGCGGCGGCTACCTGTGGCAGGCTCCCAACGCCGAGGACGGGCGGGTTATCGAAACCTTCGACTACCTCCGCGAACTCGTGTCCGAAGGACTGGGCGTACGGCCTGAATCCGGGGGTGGAAACGCCCTGGTGGGCCTGTTCGGCAACAACCGCATCGGCGCAACGCCGGCAGGCGGTTACTGGGCGCAGGGACTGCACGAGGCAGGAATGACTGCCGACCAATTCGATGTGCAGTTCTTCCCCCGTTGGCGGACGCAACGGCATCAGTTCGGCGCTGCCGGCTATGCGATCATGCGCACGGCAAAGGACAAGGACGCCGCCTGGGAATGGGTTAAGTTCTGCTCCAGCCGGGAGGCGATGCAGTTGGCCATTCCCAAGCCGAACACCACTCCCACCCGCCGTTCGATGGTCAATGAGTCCTTTTACGCGGCCACCGGACCCAGGCATTGGAAAGTCTTCTACGACACCCTCGACAAATTCCCCACCTCCGGCCCCATCCCGGCTCCGCCCCAGCAGGCCGCCGTCGAAACTGCCCTTATGAAGAACGTTTCCACCGCTGTCAGCGGCAGCTCCGCTGATGTGCGGGCCGCGATGGGTACCCTGCAGCGCGATCTCGAGCTGGCTCTGAGGAGGAACTCATGACCACAACGTCCACCGCCCCACGCCACACCTTTAAACCGCCGGCAGCGCGCCGCTCATTCGTTGAGCGATGGCTGGCAATGATTTTCCTTGCGCCCACGCTGCTGGGGATGGCCCTGTTCACTTTCCTGCCGATCATCGGATCGCTGGTTCTGGCTTTCTTCCGCTGGGACATCATTTCCGCACCCCAGTTCGTCGGTTTCGCCAATTTCGCCTCCCTGGCACAGGACCCCACCGTTCGCGTGTCGTTCCTGAACACCATCGTGTTCGTCGTCGTCGCGGTCATCCTGCAACTCGGCATCGCGCTCAGTCTTGCTTCCATGCTGCAGGCCAGAATGCCGTCCTGGCTCAGGGTGTTCCTCCGGTCCACCTTCTTCTTTCCCCTGGTCCTTTCCGCCGCGTCGGTGTCCATCTTCATGCGGTACATGTTCAACGAACAGTTCGGCGTGGTGAACTGGCTCCTGTCGCTCGTCGGCATTCCCGCAGTGCCGTGGCTGACCAGCCCCGCGGCCTCCGCCGCCGTCGTTGTCCTGGTCTATGTCTGGCAAAACTTCGGATTCTCCTTCCTGCTCTTCCTCGGTGCGCTGACCAACATCCCCAAGGAACTGCACGAGGCAGCGAACCTGGACGGTGCCACAGGCTGGAAACAGTTCAGCAATGTCACCCTTCCGCTGATCAGCCCCACGGTGCTCGTCGCCTCCGTCATGGCCATCATCAGTGCCCTGCAGGTCTTCGACCAGCCCTACGTCCTGACCAACGGCGGTCCCGGCGATTCCACCCGCACCGCCGTCATGGTGATCTTCGAATCCGCCTTCCAGCAACTGGAATTCGGCGAAGCCTCGGCTATTGGCCTGGTACTGACCGTGCTGATCCTGGCCGTCACCGCCCTGCAATTCCGGCTCAGCCGCCGCTTCGTCTTCTACCAGTGAGGTCCCTCATGTCCAGCCAGACCCTGCATACCGGGACCAAGAAGCATACGGGTTCCACCACCGGCACACCGGCCACCCGCAAGCACTACCGCAACCGCCGCCTCCCGGCTGCCGCAACCGTCGGGAGGTACACGGCCCTGGCCGTGGCTGCCGCGCTGACCCTCGGCCCTGTCCTGTGGACGCTGTCCACTTCGCTGCGGACGCCGTCGGAATCATTCAACCTGCCGCCGTCCTTCCTGCCCATCAACCCGGACTTCACGGCTTATCAAGAGGTGTTCAAGCAGATCAACGTTGGCCTCCTCGTCCTGAACAGCGCGCTGGTGACCGGCCTGATCGCACTTGGCCAGATGGCTTCCGCCACCCTGGCCGGCTACGCCTTCGCCCGCCTGGACTTCCGCGGAAAGAACGCCATCTTCTCGCTGGTGCTGGCCACCATGATGGTCCCTGTGCAGGTCACGATCGTCCCCGTATTTATGCTCATTCGAGGGATGGGCCTGTCCGACACCCCGCTGGCCCTGATCCTGCCGGCCATTCCCACCGCCTTCGGCACGTTCCTGATGCGCCAATACTTCCTGGGCCTGCCAAACGACTTTGCGGAAGCAGCCGCCCTGGATGGTGCCGGACCATGGCGGATCTTTCGTTCTGTCTATGTCCCCCTTGCGGTCCCCGGCATGGCAATCGTCGGGATCCTGGCCTTCAATTTCCACTGGAACGAGTTCTTCCGGCCACTGATCCTGACCATCAGCGAACAGAACTTCACCCTCCCCCTCGGCCTGGTAACGCTCCAAGGCAACCTCGGCACGGGGAGCATATCGGTGGTCCTCGCCGGCGTGATCCTGTCCATGCTGCCCGCACTGGTGGTCTTCATCTTCGGCCAGCGCACCCTGCGCGAGGGCCTCACGGCCGGCGCGAGCAAATAACACCAAACCTCAAAAGGAACCTCGTGGACACACTTACTTCGACTCACACCGCAGCCACAGCAGGCAGCTACCGTCCGGCCCTGCACTACACGGCAAAAGACACCTGGCTCAATGATCCCAACGGCCTGATCTTTCATGACGGCGTCTACCACCTGTACTACCAGAACAACCCGCTGGGAAATGTCTGGGGAAACATGTCATGGGGTCACGCCACCTCCACCGATTTGCTGACCTGGACTGAACACCCAGTGGCCATCGCGTGTGATGACAACGAAGACATCTTTTCCGGCAGCATCGTCTACGACCGCCACAACACCAGTGGATTCGGCAGCGGGTCCGTAGCCCCGCTCGTGGCCATCTACACCAGCGCTTTCAAACCGGGCTCCGTACACGAGGGCGTCCAGGCCCAGTCCCTGGCCTACAGCCTGGACGGGGGCTATACGTGGACGAAACATGGAGGCAACCCTGTGCTTGACCGCGGGTCCGCCGAGTTCCGCGACCCCAAGGTCATAAGGTACGACGGCGGTGCGGGCAGCTACTGGGTGATGGTCGCCGTCGAAGCCACGGACTTCCAGGTGGTGCTCTACAAGTCAGACGACCTGAAGAGCTGGGAACTGCTGAGCACTTTCGGCCCCGCAAACGCCACAGGCGGCGTCTGGGAATGCCCTGACCTGTTTCCCCTGCCGGTGGACGACGACCCTGAAAACCTCAAGTGGGTCCTCACCGTCAACCTCAACCCCGGTGGTCCCAACGGCGGCTCAGCCGGCCAGTACTTTATCGGCGACTTCGACGGGACCACGTTCACCTCCGACAGCACCGTAACCGAAGGCCTCCAGGACCCTGGCCGGCTGGGAGATTACCGGTGGCTGGACTGGGGCCGGGACTACTACGCCGCTGTCTCCTTCAGCGACGCCCCGGACAACCGCCGGCTCATGATCGCCTGGATGAACAACTGGGAATACGCCAACCACATCCCCACCTCGCCCTGGCGCAGCCCCATGAGCCTCGCCCGCGAAATTTCGCTCCGGACCAGCGGTGGAGAGCTGTGCCTGGTCCAGCAGCCGGCCGGTGACTGGGGCGGCCTGGCCGATCCGGAAGCGTTCTGCCTTTCTGGAACCACCATCCACGATGGCGTGCAGGTTCTGCCCGGCGCCGCCGGCACGGTCCAGCGCATTGACGTCAGCTTCACCTCCGGAAGTGCAGAGGAATTCGGTCTCATCCTGCGTGGAGACGGCGCGAAGGGAACCCGCGTGGGCATCCGCCCTGATGAAGGCACCCTGTTTGTTGACCGGCGGGAATCCGGGCAGACAGGCTTCCACGATTCCTTCCCCTCCATCGATACCGCTCCGGTACGGGGAAAGCAGGGCTCCTACGACCTCACCATCTTCGTGGACCGCTGCTCTGTTGAAGTGTTCGCCCAAGACGGCCAGGTCACCATGACCGAACTGATCTTCCCGGCCGAAACATGCACCAGCCTCGCCGTCTACGCCGTCGGCGGTGCTGCAACCATCCGCAGCCTCCAGGTCAAGCAGCTCGCGTAGCGCGGCACCCACAGCAAGGAACAACGAAAATGGATAACAGCGGCAAACCGCACTCTTCGCGGCAGGTATTGGACGTCGTCGTTGTCGGGGAAGCCCTAACCGACGTCGTCACCACTCCGGCGGGGACGCATGAGTATCCCGGCGGGTCGCCGGCCAATGTCGCCTACGGCCTGGCCCGTCTTGGAGTCAGCACGGGGCTGCTCACTTCCATGGGCGCTGACCGCCGTGGTGATGCGCTCGAGGAGCACCTCACCGGCGCCGGCGTGATGATCCTGCCCGGCGCCCGGTCGTTGGAGAGAACGTCGACGGCGACCGCCACGATCGCCCGCGATGGTTCGGCCAGCTACGCCTTCGACATCAGCTGGGACGTGGAACCGCTGGACCTGGCACCCGCCCCGCCCAAGGTCCTTCACACCGGTTCGATCGCAAGTTTCCTCTCACCGGGTGCCGGCGCGGTCAAGGCAATCCTCCAGCAGCTCCGCGGCCAGTGCACCATCACGTACGACCCCAACATCAGGCCGGACCTGCTCGGAACCCACGCCCAAGCACGGCACACTTTCGAGGACCTGGTACACCTGACGGACGTCGTCAAACTCAGCGATGAGGATGCCCAGTGGCTTTACCCGGAAAAGACCCTGGAGGAAACTGCAACACACATCCTGGGCTTGGGAGCAGACCTGGCTGTCATCACCAAGGGATCATCAGGCTCATTGCTCGCGACCCCCACCACGAGCCTCAGCATCCCTGCAGTAAAGACCTCTGTTGCTGACACCATCGGCGCCGGCGATTCCTATACGTCAGCCCTGATCCTGGGACTCCTCACCCGCGGCACCGGCGGCCTCGCGCCCGCTGTCCTCGACCAGCTGGGACGCACGGCGGCCGCTGCGGCCGCGATCACCGTATCCCGGGCCGGTGCCCGGCCTCCAACTGAAGATGAACTCCGCACAAAGCTTCAGCCCCAGCTTTCGTTCTAGCAGGCCCCTCCCCGCCAAGAACCTGCCTTGGCCGCGGCGCCTATAGGTCACCGCGGCCGCCGGCCTAAACCCGCTCCGGAAATGACTCGACCTTCGCAGGGTCGCGCTCCACAACATCGCCAAGGGCATCGTCGATCAGTTCAAGCGTTTCGGGTCCCAGGACCAATTCGGCAGCCTTGACTGTGTCGTCGAGTTGTTCGGGGCGGCTGGCGCCGACAATCGCTGCGGAAACGTTTGGGTTGGCCAACACCCAGGCCACGGCCAGGGTGGCTAAGGGCACGCCCAGATCCTGGGCTATGGGCTTGAGCTTTTCAACACGTTCCAGCACTTCCGGCTGCATGAACCTGTGTACGGTCTTCAGTCCCCCGTCTTCGTCGCTGAAACGGCTGCCGGCCGGCGCCTTCGAAGCGCCGTATTTGCCGCTCAGCACGCCTTGGGCCAGCGGCGACCAGCAGACCTGGGTAATCCCCAGCTCTTCGCAGACCGGCACCACCTCCGGCTCGATCACGCGCCACAGCATGTTGTACTGCGGTTGGCTCGACACCAGCCGGATGCCCAGTTCGGCCGCCAGCGCTGCGCCGGCACGGATCTCTTCGACGGTCCATTCGGACACGCCGATGTAGTGGGCTTTGCCGGCATGCACGATGTCCGCGAAGGCCCCCATGGTTTCCTCCAGCGGGGTTTCGTAGTCGTAGCGATGAGCCTGGTAAACGTCCACGTAATCCATCTGCAGCCGCCTCAGTGAACCGTTGATCGATTCCATCACGTGCTTGCGGGACAGCCCGCGGTCGTTCTTGCCCGGCCCCGTGGGGAAGAACGCCTTGGTCATGATTTCCACGCCTTCGCGGCGGACTCCCTTCAGGGCCTCGCCGAGCATGGATTCGGCCTTGGTGCCTGCATAGGCATCCGCGGTATCAAAAGTGGTGATGCCCAGATCCAACGCTTTGCGGACGCATTCCGTGGCGAGGTCCTGCTCCACCGTTTCGCCGTGCGTAGCCCAGTTACCCAGCGCTATGGCGCTGACCTACATGCCGCTGGTGCCGAGTTTGCGGTATTGCATGAAGTTTCCTTTCAAGGGGTGCCGGGGTGTCCGGCGGAATGGGAAGAATCCGGGGTGCCGGCAGCTAAGCGCAGTGCACGGGGAG
This sequence comes from Arthrobacter sp. SAFR-179, assembly GCF_059414945.1. Taxonomy (NCBI): domain Bacteria; kingdom Bacillati; phylum Actinomycetota; class Actinomycetes; order Micrococcales; family Micrococcaceae; genus Arthrobacter; species Arthrobacter sp. SAFR-179. Next base: position 1,214 of record NZ_JBPFDM010000002.1, on the reverse strand, counting down.
GTGCAGTGGTCTCCCGCACAACCAGGCGCGCGGGACGCACGATGGCAGCAGGGGACCGTCCATCCAGGACGTCCAGGAGGATCCGGGCGGCGTCCCGTCCCTGTTCGGCTACTTCGTGGTCCATGGTTGTCAGGTCCACGACGTCGCCGAGCTCATGATTGTCGAACCCCAGCACGGAGAAATCGCGCGGAACATCCAGGCCTGCCTTGCGGAGGACTTTCAGAACACCGAAAGCCATCTCATCGGAAGCAACAAAAGCCGCTGTCGGGACATGCTCCGAAACCAACAGCCGCGACATGGCAAGGGCACCCCCGGCGACACTGTTCTCATCAAACTGTTCAAGCGTGACGTCCTGGGGCAGACCGGCCGTGGAGAGGGCCTCCCGATAGCCCATGAGCCGCTGCAAGGGAGGGACACCGCCGAGGTTGCTGCCGTCGTCATCACGGATGCCGATGAACGCGATCCGTTCGTGGCCCAGATTCAGCAGGTGCCTCACGGCTGCCTGCCCTGCGCCGGCGTTGTCCACTGATACCGATCCGATGCCCGGTGCTTCCGCACCAAGCAACGCCACTGCCTGGCCTTGGGAAGCGAGCAATTCCAACTCGTCTCCGGTGGGCTGCAGCGCGATGATGATGACGCCGTCGGTCCGGCCATGCAGATGCGCACCGCCGAAGAACCGCTCCCGCTGCGCAAGGGTGGCCAGCTCAAAAAGGAGCACGTCAAACCCGGCTTCACGGAGCGTTTGCGCTGCTTCACCGATGACCTTTCCGAAAAACCACTTTGCCAGGACCGGCACCACAATGCCGACGGCGCGGGTCCTGCCCGTCGCAAGCCGGGAAGCAGCCGGAGACGCCGAGTAGCCCAGTTCCCGCGCTGCCTCTTGCACGCGCTTGCGAGTGGCCGACGATACGCCAGGAATGTCGCGAAGGGCACGAGAGACCGTTGATACCGAGACGCCTGCCATCTCAGCGACCGATTCCACGCTAGCTGTCATGCGCCCATGCTAGGCCGCCGCTGACCGCCACCGCAAGCGCTTGCAACAGGTCACGCCATCCAGTCTTTGCCAGCAATGAGGTTCTCCATCCTGGAGGGACGGAGTCAATGCGGGCACTCCAAGTGAAGTCCAGGAGCAACCCCCCTGTTGCCTCATTGCAATACCTCCGGGAAGCGTAATACGTTGCCTCAATTGAAAACCTCCGCCTTCGCGTGATCGT
>NZ_JBPFDM010000001.1:681241-914594 GCF_059414945.1 Arthrobacter sp. SAFR-179 | reverse complement strand
GACCAGATCCGCCAATTCGTCCCCAACGAATTCGCCACCCTCGGCGCCGACGGCTTCGGCTTCTCCGACACCCGCGCAGCAGCCCGCCGCTACTTCAAAAACGACACCCACTCCATCGTGGTGCGCGCCCTTGAAATGCTGGCGCGCCGCGGCGAGGTGGACGTCGATGCCCCGGTCAAGGCGATCGAGAAGTACAAGCTGCTCAACGTCAACGCCGGCACCACCGGCAATGCCGGAGGCGAAGCCTAGGCCTTCGGGCTGTAGAGCGGATCCAGCAGCAGCATTACCTGACGGCGGCCCCCATCCATCCGGTGGGGGCCGCCGTCGTCCTGTCCGGGACGGGTGGCACCGAAGGGGCAGGACCGGTTGTGATCCGCGACAAGGCGGATTGTAGCCTTCGCACAAATGGAGCTTGCGCGGCCGTGGCCGTATGCTCAAAGAATGCCAGCACCAGCCAGCGCGTCTGCCAAGCGGAAACCGACCCCGCCAAAGGTGACGCCGGAGAAGTCCGAAACCCTCAAGCAGCTCCGCGCAAACGTCGGCCAGCTCTCCACCAGCACCATGCGGAAGCTGGAGCAGTCGCTTCCCTGGTACAGCCGGCTCAGCGCTGATGAGCGGTCGGCACTGGGCATGGTGGCGCAGAACGGCATCGCGGCCTTCGTGACCTGGTACGAGCGGCCAAGCTCGCCGTCGTGGATCCTCACGGATGTTTTTGGGACGGCGCCAACGGAGCTGACCCGTTCGATCAGCCTTCAGAAGGCGTTGCAGCTGATCAGGATCGTGGTGGAAGTGGTGGAAGACCAGGTACCGGTTATCGCGCCCGAAGCCGACCAACCATCCCTGCGCGAGGCCGTCCTGCGGTACTCGCGGGAAGTCGCCTTTGCCGCCGCGGACGTGTATGCACGCGCTGCCGAGTCCCGCGGTTCCTGGGATACCCGCCTGGAGGCATTGATTGTTGACGCGATCCTGCGGGGCGAAAACACGGACGCCCTGCGCTCACGCATCGCAGCGCTTGGCTGGAAGGCACAGGAACGCTTCACGGTGATGGTGGGGAACTCGCCGTCCGAACCCAGCGCCAGCTATGTCAGCGAACTGAGGCGTATGGCCGGGCGCTACGCGGAGGATGCACTGGTGGGGATCCAGGGCGACCGCCTGATCCTCATCCTTGGCGGCGTGCAGGACCGCGAAACGGCGTATGTGAAGCTGAGCGACATGTTCGCCCCCGGCCCCGTGGTGTATGGGGCCGAAGCCAGTTCGCTGCTGGAAGCCAGCAGTTCTGCGCAATCAGCCTTTGCCGGATTGACGGCGGCCCGCGCCTGGCCCTCCGCCCCGCGGCCGGTGGCCGCCGACGACCTGCTGCCGGAACGGGTTATTTCCGGTGATGACGCGGCGCGCCGATCGCTCGTGAAGAACATTTACCGGCCGCTCCTGGCGGCATCCAACGGCCTGGTGGAAACGCTGGGAACCTACTTGGAACTGGGACATTCGCTTGAGGCCACGGCGCGGGAACTCTTCGTCCACGCCAACACCGTGCGGTACCGGTTGAAGCGGGTCTGCGACGTCACAGGTTGGGACCCGCTGCTGCCGAGGGAGGCATTCGTGCTTCAGGCCGCGCTGGTGGTGGGCCGTCTCTCAGCCCCGCCGAAGGCCGCCACGGAGCGGCAGGCGTCCCGTAACCAGCCGTGAGGCATTGTAGACTTCCTACAACCTGACCCCGTGAGCTTGGTGCGGTGAAACACCGCTGGATCACACAGTAATTTGGAAAGCTGGTTACGTGCTTGCAATAGTCTGCCCTGGACAGGGCTCACAGACCCCGGGTTTTCTGGCCCCCTGGCTGGAACTTCCCTCGGTGGCAGGCCAGCTGGCCGCCCTGAGTGACATCGCAGGCATCGACCTGATAGCCCATGGGACCACCTCCGATGAGGAAACCATCAAGGACACTGCCGTGGCGCAGCCCTTGATCGTTGCCGCGGGCCTGGTCACCGCCGCTTCCCTCTTCGACGTCGAACTCAACTCCCTGCCCGTGATCCTCGCGGGCCACTCCGTGGGTGAAATTACTGCGTCCGCCCTTGCAGGAGTGCTGACGGAGCAGGAAGCCATGACCTTCGTCCGCGAGCGTGCCAACAGCATGGCTGCCGCGGCTGCCGTCACTCCCACCGGCATGAGCGCCGTCGTGGGCGGCGACCCCGCCGAGGTGCTGGCCGCCATCGAGGCCGCCGGCGCCGCCCCTGCCAATGTCAATGGTGCCGGGCAGACAGTCGCGGCCGGCACCTTTGACCAGTTGAAGGCCCTGGCCGACAACCCGCCCGCCAAGGCCCGCGTCATCCCGCTCAAGGTGGCCGGCGCCTTCCACACAAGCCACATGTCGCCCGCGGTCAGTGCGCTGGAGAAACTGAAGCCGCAGCTGAACCCGGTGGCGCCCAAGGTGCCCCTGCTGTCGAATTTCGACGGCGGTGAAGTCACCGACGGTGATGCCGCCGTCGAAAGCCTGATCGCCCAGGTGTCCCGGCCGGTCCGGTGGGACCTCTGCATGGAAACCATGGTCAACCGTGGTGTTACCGGCGTGATTGAACTCGCCCCCGCCGGCACGCTGGCCGGGCTGGCCAAGCGCGGCATGCCCGGTGTCAAGACCGTCGCGGTCAAGACCCCCGATGATCTCTCCGCCGCACTGGCACTCTTTGCAGAACTGGAGGGCAACGCATGAGCGTTCCCACGCTGAAACAGGCTTCGATCCAGGAGCACAGCCGCATCCTCGGGCTGGGTGCGTACCGGCCCGACGTCATCGTCACGAATGAGGATGTCTGCCAGTGGATCGATTCCTCGGATGAGTGGATCCGCCAGCGGACCGGCATCGTCACCCGCCACCGCGCTGCTGCCGACGTCAGCGTCATCGACATGGCAGAGGGTGCTGCCCGGGAAGCCATGGCGAAGGCCGGTATCGAGGCCTCAGAGCTCGGCGCGGTCATTGTTTCCACCGTGACCCACCCGTACGCCACCCCTTCCGCCGCTGCCAGCCTGGCCGACAGGATCGGCGCCACGCCCGCTCCTGCCTTTGATATTTCCGCCGCCTGCGCCGGTTACTGCTACGGAATTGCACAGGCCGACGCCCTGGTCCGTTCCGGCACCGCAAAGTACGTCCTGGTGGTTGGTGCCGAAAAGCTTTCCGACGTCATCGACAACCGGGAGCGCACCATCTCCTTCCTGCTCGGGGACGGTGCCGGTGCCGTCGTTATCGGCCCCTCCGACACCCCGGGCATCGCCCCGTCCGTGTGGGGCTCCGACGGCAGCAAGTGGGATGCCATCGGCATGACCCGCTCCCTGCTTGACGTCCGCGACCTCGGCCTGGCCGCCCGGCAGTCCGACTCCACCGGGGACCTGGCCCTCCTGGAAGAGGCCCAGGAGCTGTACCCCACGCTCCGGCAGGACGGCCAGACAGTGTTCCGCTGGGCCGTGTGGGAAATGGCCAAGGTGGCCCAGCAGGCACTCGACGCTGCCGGCATCGAGGCTGAAGACCTGGTTGCCTTCATCCCCCACCAGGCCAACATGCGCATCATCGACGAGATGGTGAAGAAGCTGAAGCTGCCCGAGACGGTTACAGTGGCACGGGACATTGCCGAAGCCGGCAACACCTCCGCTGCCTCCATCCCGCTGGCAACGCACCGGCTCCTGCAGGAGAACCCGGAACTGAGCGGCGGGCTGGCCCTGCAGATCGGTTTCGGTGCCGGGCTGGTCTTCGGCGCGCAGGTAATTGTCCTTCCCTAGATACGCCCAAGGGCCGCAACCGCGTCCCTGACCGTTTCCGGCAGCCACTGCCGGCAATACAAGAAAAGGAGCCACCAATGGCTAGCAACGAAGAGATCCTGGCCGGCTTGGCTGAAATCGTCAACGAGGAAACCGGCCTGGCCCCGGAGGCCGTCGAGCTGGACAAGTCCTTCACCGAGGACCTGGACATCGACTCCATCTCCATGATGACCATCGTGGTCAACGCCGAGGAAAAGTTCGGCGTTCGCATCCCTGACGAAGAGGTCAAGAACCTCAAGACCGTTGGCGACGCTGTCAGCTTCATCTCCGGAGCACAGGCCTAGCCACAGGCTTTTCGCCGTCTTACGGCTTGGCGGGGCTGCCGGTCCGGATTGACCGGACCGGCAGCCCGCCGCATTTATCCGGCCCAGCACCCCCACCAGGACTGGCCGATCAACAAACTGTGCGGGACCCTGCGGCAGCCGCAGGCGGATACCCCCACCGACGAAAGAGTGATCCCATGACACGCAAAGTAGTCATTACCGGTCTGGGTGCCACCACGCCCATCGGCGGCGACGTGCCCACAATGTGGAACAACGCCCTCAAAGGGGTCTCCGGTGCCCGCACCCTGGAGGACGACTGGGTAGCCAGGTACGAACTCCCCGTCCACTTCGCCGCCCGCTGCAGCACACCGGCCCTTGAGGTCCTCAGCCGCGTTGAGGCCAAGCGCATGGACCCGTCCACCCAGTTCGGCGTCATCGCTGCCCGTGAAGCCTGGGCCGACTCCGGGATCACCGAGTTCGACCAGGACCGGCTGGCTGTTGCCTTTGCTACCGGCATCGGCGGCGTCTGGACGCTGCTGGACGCCTGGGACACCCTGAAGGAAAAGGGCCCCCGCCGGGTCCTTCCCATGACCGTCCCCATGCTCATGCCCAACGGCGTTGCCGCGGCGGTCAGCCTGGACCTCGGCGCCCGCGCCGGCGCCCATACCCCGGTTTCCGCCTGCGCCTCAGGCACCGAAGCCATGCACCTTGGCCTGGAACTGATCCGCTCCGGCAAGGCAGACGTGGTGATGTGCGGCGGTGCCGAGGCTGCCATCCACCCCATGCCGCTGGCCGCATTTGCTTCCATGCAGGCACTGTCCCGCCGTAATGACGACCCCCAGGGTGCCTCACGCCCGTACGACACCGCCCGCGATGGCTTCGTCATGGGTGAAGGCGCCGGGGCCCTGGTCCTCGAGGCCGAGGAACACGCCCTGGCCCGCGGAGCCCGCATTTACGCCGAACTCGCCGGTACGTCCGTTACTGCTGACGCCTACCACATCACCGCCCCGGACCCCGAGGGGCTTGGCGCCACCCGCGCCCTGAAGGCGGCCATGTTCGACGGCCGGATCCAGGCTGAGGACGTGGTGCACGTCAACGCGCACGCCACGTCCACCCCCGTGGGCGACAAGCCAGAATACACGGCCCTGCGAGCCGCGCTGGGCGCGCACGTGGACAACGTGGCGGTCTCTGCCACCAAGTCCCAGATGGGCCACCTCCTGGGCGCTTCCGGTGCGGTTGAAGCCGTCCTCACCGTGCTGGCCGTCCATGAGCGCAAGGCACCGGTCACCATCAACCTTGAAAACCAGGACCCGGAGATCCCGCTCGACGTGGTCACCTCCGCCCGCGATCTCCCTGGAGGGAGCATCGTGGCGCTGAGCAACTCGTTCGGTTTCGGCGGCCACAACGCCGTCGTGGCCATCCGCAGCGTCTAGACCCTGCCCGGGGGAACCACCCGGGATGGCAAAGGAGGCCCCGCCATGTGGCGGGGCCTCCTTTTGCGCTATGGAGGTGTTGTGGTTTTCGTCCCGCTGGGAACGGACGACGGCGGTCAGCCCACCTGGTGGAGCCAGCGGACAGGAGCGCCTTCAGCAGCGTGGCGGAACGGTTCGAGCTCTTCGTCCCAGGCCTCACCGAGGGCGAGGGACAGCTCGTGGTAGACGGCGGCTGGGTCACCGGCTCCTGATTCGTAGGCGTACCGGATGCGGTCTTCGGACACCATGATGTTGCCGTGGACATCCGTGACGGCATGGAAGATTCCCAGTTCGGGGGTGTGCGACCAGCGGCCGCCATCCACGCCCTGGCTGGGCTCTTCCGTCACCTCATACCGGAGATGCGCCCAGCCACGAAGGCAGGACGCCAGTTTTGCTCCCGTGCCGGGGGTTCCGGTCCAGGACAACTCCGCCCGGAACATTCCGGGCGCAGCGGGCTGCGGGGTCCACTCAAGGTCCGTCCGCTTGTCCACCACGGCGCCGATTGCCCACTCTACGTGGGGGCACAGCGCGGTAGGGGCCGAGTGAACGAACAGCACACCGCGGGTCATTGCAACAGACATTCCATCCTCCATAGCTCTAGGTACGTCTTCCCCAACGACCTCTGCCTGGATGTAACTGCCGTGCGTGCACTGCGGCGATGGTTCCCTGCCTGTATTCAGATGTATCAGATTAAGCTGCGTCCGGGCCCGCCGCGCGGTTCGAGGCTTTGTGAGCTTCAAGCCGCACTTGAAAGTTGCCGGACGTGACTCTTATTGTGCCGTACCCCATGGAATTACGCCAGTGCGATTCCCCGGGCCGATCACGCCCGGGGATGGGCCTGCTGATAACTTTTCCGGAGCCGGTCAACCGAGACATGTGTGTAGATCTGGGTGGTGGCCAGGCTGCTGTGTCCCAGGATCTCCTGTACCGCGCGGAGGTCCGCGCCGCCGTCGAGCAGGTGTGTGGCGGCCGAGTGCCGCAGGGCGTGAGGCCCGGATGCGGAGGTATCACCCAGTGCCTCGAACAGTGCGTTGACCAGGGCGCGGACCTGGCGCTGGTCAACCCGTCCCCCGCGTGCTCCCAGGAAGAGCGCGGGCCCGCTGCTGCCCTTGGCCAGGACCGGGCGCCCCCGCCGGAGCCAGTCATCGACGGCCACAGCTGCCGGTACTCCGAACGGAACCGTGCGTTCCTTGTTGCCCTTGCCGATGACCCGCAGTGTCCGGCGGTCCGGGTCCAGGTCGTCGACGTCCAACCCCGCGAGTTCACCTACCCGGACGCCTGTGGCGTAGAGGAGTTCCACGATGGCACGGTTTCGCACAGCGAGCGGTTCGCCCTCCCCGGCTGCCCTCTCCAGGCCCTCCAGGATGCGGGTGAGCTGCGATGCCTGGAGGACCCCCGGCAGGGATCCTTCGCGTTTGGGTGCCTTCAGCCGGAGGGCCGGGTCAGCGTCGATGAGTTCCTCGCGGAGGGCCCAGCTGGTGAAGGCCCGTGCCGTGGCAGACCTGCGTGCAAGGGTTGACCTTGAGGCGCCTGCGGAACTTTGGCTGCCAAGCCACCGCCGGAATGTTCCGAGTTCTAGGTCCTCCAGTCCTGTGGCACCTTCCGAGGCGGCATGGGCAAGGAGGCTGCGCAGGTCGCCCAGGTACGCGCGCCTTGTGTGGGCGGACACCGCACGTTCCCCCGACAGATAACCGGCGAACGCATCCAGCGCCTTGTGCAGTTCCCCTGGCAGTTCTTCATTGTCCACTCCTCTACTTTCCCAGTTGCCCGGCCGGTACCGCCGGTTGACACGGTCATGGCTTGCCGCGCTTCCAGCCGCCGCGCTCCGACACTGCAAGTCCCAGCAGCCCGAGCCTCCCAAGTCCCGCACGCACCGAGTCCTGGCCAAGGCCGGCCACGGCCGATAGCTTTTCCACGGAAGTGGTGGAACGCAGCGGCAGCGCGTCCAGCAGGATCAGGTCCTCCAAGGTCAGGCCGTCCTGCACTGCCGCCTCTGTGGTGGGTTGCGCGGGCAGCTCAACTCCGCTGGGTGATGCCAGCTCGGCCACCTCGGCGGCATCGGTGACGCAGACGGCTCCCCCGTCCCGGAGGAGCCGGTGACAGCCGGCGGAATTGGCGCTGTGGACGGATCCGGGAACGGCACCCACGGCACGGCCCAGGGTCTCGGCATGATGGGCCGTATTGAGTGCACCCGAGCGCCAGCGTGCCTCCACCACCACCGTCACCCCGGCCAGGGCAGCAATCAGGCGGTTCCGCTGGAGGAAACGGTAGCGGGTGGGAGCCGAACCCGGCGGCACCTCGGCCAGCACCGCGCCCTGGTTCGCCACGGCGCGCAGCAGGTCATCATTACCGGATGGATAGAACCGGTCCACTCCCCCGGCCATGACGGCGATGGTGGGGACAGCCGAGGATCCGCCGGCAAGGGCTGCCCTGTGGGCATGCGCATCGATCCCGTAGGCTCCGCCCGAGACCACCGTGAAGCCCCGCTGCGCCAGCGAGTAGGCCATGTCCCCTGTCACCGCCGCCCCGTAGCTGGTGCTGTCGCGGGATCCTACAAGGGCGATGCATTTTTCCGCTCCCGGCAGCGGTTGTTCCTGGCCGCGCCACCAGAGGCAGATGGGTTCCTGGATTCCCAGGTCCGCCAGTTGGGCGGGCCACAGCTCGTCGCCCGGAATGATGAGGCGTCCACCAAGCCGGGCCATGGTGGCAAGGTCGCGTTCGGGCGCAAGGTCGGGCAGGCGCGGCTGCCAGCGCTTCAAAGCGGCAGCAAGTCCGGCCCAGCTGGTGGCCGCGCCGCTGTCAGCCAGCAGCGATGTCATCCCGCGCTCCAGGTCAGGCCCTGCCGCCACCTGCCCCGTAGCAATGCGCAGGGCTTCGGTTGCCCCTGCCAACTGGACGAGGGCCAGTCCCGCGGTGTCCTGGGGCTCCATCAGCCGTGAAAGAGCCGCGCGGGCCAGCCGCTCCGCATCGGTGCCCGTTGCCTTCGTCATGCCCTGTTCCGTCACCGCAACCTGTTCCTTCGCCACAAACTGTCCCGTATCCACGCCCGTTTCCTTCACGTTGCTCCGCGCATCCTGCTCTCTCATGCCGCGGCCGCCGCAGCCTGGCGCAGGCCCAGAGCCTGTCCGATGTCATTGGGGTCCGGTATGTCGCGGTGACCGAGGTCCGCCAGGGTCCAGGCGAGCCGAAGGACGCGGTCATAGCCTCTCGCGGTCAGCACGCCCCGTTCCAGGGACTGGTCGAGGATCCGGGTTGCGGCCGGTGGAAGCCGCAATTCGCCGCGCAGGATGCGCCCGGGTACTTGCGCATTGGTCTCAAGGCCGAAGCGCTGCAACCGTTCCGTCTGCCGAGCACGCGCGTCCCGGACACGCCGCGCCACTGACGCGGTGTCCTCTTCCGCGCCCGCCTGACCGAACTCGGCCAGGGACACCCGCTCCACCTGCAGCTGGATGTCCACCCGGTCCAGCAGGGGTCCGGACATCCTGGCGAGGTACCGGCGTCGCATCATCGGGGTGCACGTGCAGTCCAAACCCTTGCCCGATGCCTTGCCGCAAGGGCAGGGGTTGGCCGCGAGCACCAGTTGGAAGCGGGCCGGATAGGCCGCCGTCCCGGCTGACCGGTGGATGACCAGCTCCCCGCTCTCCAGCGGCTGCCGGAGCGCGTCCAGGACACGGCGTTCGTATTCGGGTGCCTCGTCAAGGAACAGCACGCCCCGGTGGGCACGTGATGCAGCGCCAGGCCGCGGCAGCCCCGTTCCGCCGCCGATAATGGCCGCCGCGGTGGCTGAGTGATGCGGGTTCTCGAATGGCGGCCGGCGCAGGAGTTGCATTGAGGACCCGGGCAGGCCGCACAGCGAGTGGATGGCTGTGACTTCCATGGAATCGTGGTCGCCAAGGTCCGGCAGGAGGCCGGGGAGCCGCTCCGCGAGCATGGTCTTGCCGGCACCCGGCGGACCGGTGAGGAGCAGGTGATGGGCGCCGGCCGCCGCCACTTCCAACGCCCTCCGCGCTTCGCCCTGCCCGGAGACATCTGCCATGTCCGGGCATGGGCCGGGCAGGGACTGACCGTCGCCGGCATCATCGGCGTCCTCGGGTTCGAAGTCCAATGCGAGCTCCTGCGGGTCAGCCCCAAAGTCCAGGGCGAGCCGGGCCAGCGTACTGTACCCGCGCACCTCCGCGCCCGGGACCAGGGAGGCCTCGGCAAGGTTGGCCTGCGCCACGACAATTTCCGGATAGCCTGCCTGGACCGCCGCCATGACCGCCGGCAGGATGCCCCGTACCGGCCGCAGCCTCCCGTCCAGCCCCAATTCAGCGATAAAAACTGTGCGCCCGGTGGGCTTGATGTCGTTCGCTGCCCTGAGCACGGCCATGGTAACGGCGAGATCGAAGCCCGAGCCGCGCTTGGGCAGTGAGGCAGGAATGAGGTTCGCGGTAATCTTCCTGCGGCTAAGCGGAATCCCGGAGTTCTTCGCGGCTGACCGGATGCGCTCCCTGGCCTCATTCAGGGATGCATCCGGCAGCCCGAGAATGACGAAGGCCGGAAGAGTCTGGCCGATGTCCGCCTCGACTTCCACCATGTAGCCATTAAGCCCAACGAGGGCGATGGAGTAGGTCCGCCCGAGTGCCATTACCCCACCCCCTTGAGGTGTTCAACCACGGGTTCCCCGCCGCCGTCGTCCACGACGGCGACAACGTCAACGCGGCGCAGGGGCATCCGCAGCTCGCGGTCGCGGCACCAGGCAGCACCCAGGCGGTGCAGCCGGGCAAGTTTTTCCGCGCCCACGGCTTCAAAGGGGTGGCCGTAGTCCAGGGATCGGCGGGTTTTAACTTCGGCGATGACCAGGGCGTCACCGTCGAGGGCGACGATGTCAATCTCGCCCTCCGCACACCTCCAGTTGCGTTCCACCACCAGCATGCCCAGTGCTTCAAGATAGCCCACGGCAAGGTCTTCGCCCCGCCGGCCCAACAGGTCTTTGGATTTCATTTCTACCTCCGCAACCAGCGTGGCGGCGGATGGCTGCGGACGGCAGGAGGCCCCTGCCGTATGTGGACAGGGGCCGGTGTGGAGGGGAAGTCAGGAGGTCCCCGGAGGATCCTAGTTACCCAGGTCGACGTCCTTGGGCAGGGCCAGTTCCTCGTTGCGGGGCAGTTCCTCCACGTTCACGTCCTTGAAGGTCAGAACCCTGACGCTTTTGACGAACCGTGCCGAGCGGTAGACATCCCATACCCAGGCGTCCTGGAGGGTCAGGTCGAAATAGACCTCGCCATCGGCGCTGCGGGCCTGGAGGTCCACATGGTTGGCCAGGTAAAAGCGCCGCTCGGTCTCGACGACGTAGCTGAAGAGGCCGACGACGTCGCGGTATTCACGGTAGAGCTGAAGCTCCATGTCGGTTTCATAGTTCTCAAGATCCTCAGCACTCATGCTTCCATCTTGCACCATGTCCGGCACGGCTGACGCCGGGCGGCGGGAGTCAGTCTTCGCAGGGCTCTTCCCCGTCGGGCACCTCGACGCCCTGCAGTTCCCCGCCGAGCAACCGCCAGCTGACCCGATGGTAGGGCGTGGGGCCCGCGGCACGGAGGACGTTCCGGTGGGCTGCCGTGGCGTACCCCTTGTTGATGTCCCAGCCGTAATCGGGAAATTCGCCGTGCAGCTCCCGCATCATCCGGTCCCGTTCCACCTTGGCAATGACGCTCGCCGCCGCGACGCTGAGGCACTGCATGTCCGCCTTGACCTTGGTGTGGACGGGCGCGTCACAGGAGGCCTCGAGAACGGGCTGGTCGAACAGGGACAGCTGCTCCGCAGGGGAAAGCCAGTTGTGGCTTCCATCCAGCAGCACAGCGTCCGGAACGACGCCGGCAGCGAGGATACTGCCCCAGGCCCGGGTTCCCGCGAGCCGCAGGGCAGCGATAATGCCGAGCGAATCAATCTCGCCGGCGGAGGCGTGCCCCACGGCTGAAGCGACACTCCATCGCCGCACCAGGGGATCCAGCCGTTCCCGTTCCGCCGGGCTGAGGAGTTTGCTGTCCCGCACGCCCGCAAGCGGCTTTTGGCGTTCCAGGTCGACGACGGCGATACCCACGCTGACAGGACCGGCGAGGGCACCACGGCCAACCTCGTCCACCCCTGCCAGCAGCCGTATCCCCTGGGTCTTGAAGGTCCGTTCGTGCCGCAGGGTGGGAGCCTTGCTGCCACGTGCTGCCGGTTTTGAGCCGGAGCGCACCTTCACTGCGGGGGAAGCTTTCACTGCTGCCGGCGCCTGTACTGCGGAAGGCACGGTCAGCGGGCCCCCGGGACGCTGCGGAACACATCCGGGTAGTTGTCCAGGGTCTTGATCCGGTTCAGCGGCCAGGCGATGACCGCGGCCTTGCCTTCCAGGTCCTTGAGGTCGATGAATCCCCCGTCAGTCTCCATGTGGGCACGGGAATCGGCAGAATGGTTCCGGTTGTCACCCATCACCCACACCTTGCCTTCCGGTACGGTGACGTCAAAGTTGCGGATCTGCGGGACTTCAGCGGGATTGATGTACTTCTCGTCGATGGCGGTCCCGTTAATGGTCAGTTTACCGCCGGCGTCGCAGCAGACCACATGGTCGCCAGGGAGGCCGATGACACGCTTGACCAGGTGCTGCTCCGAATTGTCCGGCAGGAGGCCAACAAAGGTCAGGCCGTCCTGGACCCAGGTGAACGGGCCCTGCTCCTTTGCGGGGGCCGGTGGCAGCCAGCCCTTGGTGTCCCGGAACACCACAACGTCCCCGCGGCTGAGAGCAAACGGCTCCGGAACCAGGAGGTTGACGAAGATCCGGTCATCGACGTCCAGGGTGTTCACCATGGACTCCGAGGGGATGAAGAAAGCCCGGAAGAGGAACGTCTTGATGAGGAAGGACAGCACCACGGCAATGACCACCACTGTGGCGATTTCCCTCAGCCACCCGAGCAAGGGATTGCCGCTGGACTTGCCGGCCGCCTTCGATGCTCTGTCCCGCCGGTGGACGCGTGCGGATTCCGGGGATTCGCCGGGCACCGAGGAAGCTGGAACGGCGGGCGTCTCTGATGCGCCGTCGTGGCGCGGTTCAGGTTTCCGCGCGTGGTTCTCGGGCATTTACCGTCCGTTCTGTGTTGTCGGCCCCGATGCGGGCGGCCGTGCTACTGGAGCAAATCTATCAAGCGGCCAAAGGATCTGGACCGGCCGGCCAATCACCCGGTCCAGCGGAACCAGTCCGCCCCCGGGGGCGCCCAACAGGCTGCGGGAATCCGCGGACACGGAGCGGTGGTCCCCCATCAGCCACAGCCTCCCCTCCGGAACCAGGGTGCTGAACTTCTGCGTGCTGGGTGCATCCCCGGCGAAGATGTAGGGTTCGTCCAACGGTTCGCCGTTGACGGTGACCTTGCCGCCGGCGTCGCAGCAGGCCACGCTGTCGCCGGGAAGGCCGATGACCCGCTTGACGTAGGTGGTGTCGCTGCCGGTCAGGCCAAGCCACTGCATCGCTGCTGCTGCCCCGTCCACCACCGGGCCCTTGCCGCTGTTCAAGGGCGCGAAGCTGCCGCGCCCATCAAAGACAACAATGTCCCCGTGCCGGATGGGTTCGGACTGGAAGTCCGTGCGCGACACCAGGATCCGGTCCCCGCCCTGGAGCAGCGGCTCCATGGACTCGGAAGGGATGAAGTAGACGTCAAGCCACAGGGACCGGACAACCCCGCTGATGGCCACGGCGAGGACCACCGCCAGTAAAACAAAACGCCAGCCCGTTTTGCGGGGCTGGCGTTCTGTCTGGTGCATGGTCCGTATCCTGGCGCTGGGGCATTGCTCCGGCGCGTGCCGGCTACGGCCGTGCTCCGGCCTGGCGGTAAGTCCGGGCAGGACTTACTTGGCGGAGCTGAAGTCGCGCTTTTCCTTGATCTTGGCAGCCTTGCCGCGCAGTGCACGCATGTAGTACAGCTTGGCGCGGCGGACGTCACCCTTGGTGACAACCTCGATCTTTTCGATGATCGGCGAGTGCACCGGGAAGGTACGCTCCACGCCGACACCGAAGGAGACCTTGCGGACGGTGAAGGTTTCGCGCACGCCGTCGCCCTGGCGGCCCAGGACGAAGCCCTGGAAAACCTGGACACGGGTGTTCTTGCCTTCGATGATGTTCACGTGCACCTTGAGCGTGTCGCCGGCGCGGAATTCGGGAACATCGTTGCGCAGCGAGGCTGCATCGACGGAGTCGAGAATATGCATGATTGCACTCCTGGTGAACGCCACAGGTCATTCACTTTGGGTCACGGCAGGCAAGTCCGGCTGCCGCAAGGCATGCCGGGTCTCCCCGCCGAAAGTAAAATGGTCCGGCCGCTTCAAGGGTTGATGGGGCCGATTGTCCGGCTGTTGGCCGCGCTACCCCCTGTGGCAGGTGCGGACCCAGCAGACACAAGGGTTAATTTTGCCACAGTGGCAGGGTTACGCCAATTCGTCGGGCGCTAATCCTGCTGCCCGGACGCCGGCTCCGGCCGGCGGGCCAGCCTGCCGTCCACAATGTCGTACCCAAGGTTGTGCAGTTCCGTGCGGTCGGCACGCGGGAGGGTGCCGGCGTCGAACCCTTCCAGGAGGTCCGGCCGCCGCTCTGCTGTCCGGCGGTACTGCTCGTGGCGCCGCCATTGGGCGATCCTGCCGTGGTTGCCGCTGAGGAGCACCGGCGGCACCTCCCGGTCGCGCCACACGGAGGGCTTGGTGTAGACCGGGTACTCCAGGAGCCCGTCGGAGTGGGACTCCTCTACCAGGGACTCCGGGTTGCCCACGACGCCGGGCAACAGGCGGCCAATGGCTTCCACCATGGCCAGGACGGCCACTTCGCCGCCGTTCAGCACATAGTCGCCCAGGCTGACCGGCCGGACCGTGAAGTGCCCTTGAGCCCATTCGATGACCCGTTCATCAATGCCCTCATACCGTCCGCATGCAAACGCCAGATGCTCTTCCTCAGCCAGTTCGTAGGCGAGGGCCTGCGTGAACCGTTCGCCCGCCGGCGATGGAACGATCAGGACCGGCTTGCGTTCCGGATCCCGACGCCCCTCCGCCACTGCGGCGAGAGCCTGCGCCCAGGGCTCGGGCTTCATGACCATGCCGGCGCCGCCGCCGTACGGGGTGTCATCGACGGACCGGTGCTTATCGGTGGTGAAGCTGCGCAGGTCGTGGACGTGCAGGTCCAGGATCCCGTCCTGGCGGGCCTTGCCGATCAGCGAAAGTTCGAGCGGGGCGAGGTAGTCAGGGAAGATGCTGACGACGTCGATCCGCATCTAGTCCGTGCCTTCGACTTCAGGGGCGGCGGCTTCGTCGGAGTTGAGTTCGAAGAGGCCGTCCGGCGGGGTGAGGAGGATGAAACCTTCCTCGATATTCACCTCAGGCACAATCTGCACCACGAATGGGATGAGGATTTCCTTGCCGTCCGGGGTGGTGACCATGAGCAGGTCCTGCACGGGCATGGTGTTCAGTGCCGTCACCTTGCCCACCACCTGCGCCCCTACACGGGCTTCGAGGCCGACAAGCTCATGCTCGTACCACCCCTCGTCGTCGTCCACGTCCAACTCTTCGGTGTCGATGAACAGTTTGGCGCCGCGGAGGGTTTCGGCCTGGTTCCGGTCAGCCACCTCCTCGAAGCCGAGCAGCAGGATGTCCTTGTTCCACCGCGCACTGGACACGGTCAGGGGACCCGAAGCGGCAGGTTCGACGACGAATTCCGTTCCCGGGACAAACCGGTCTTCCGGGGCGTCCGTCAGCACCTGGACGGTGACTTCCCCGCGAATGCCGTGCGGCTTGCCAATCCGTGCCACCTGAAGCTGCATTTGTTCCTCTGTTCCCGGTTGTGGTGGTTCTCGTGAAAAGCACTGTGTTGATCAAAGCACTCCGGCCCCTTCACCTGATGGTGAAGGGGCCGGAGAAAAGCTGAATGCTGCCGAGCGCTCAGCGGCGGCGGTCGGTATCGACGACGTCGACCCTCACCGGTTCGCCGCCGGCCAGTGCTGCCACCACGGTGCGCAATGCGCGGGCCGTGCGGCCCTGGCGGCCGATCACCCGTCCCAGGTCGTCCTGATGCACGCGCACCTCGAGGGTGTCCCCGCGGCGGTTGTTCTTGGAGCTGACCTTGACGTCATCCGGGGAATCGACGATTCCGCGGACCAGGTGTTCCAGCGCTTCTGCCAGCAATTTACTCAGCCTCGGTGGTCTCAGCTTCGGCGTCGGCCGGGGCCTCGGCAGCGTCAGACTTGGAGGCCTTCTTGGTGATGGCTTCCGGGATGATGACCGAGCCCTTCTCCGGGGCAACGAAGGCTTCCTTCTCGACCTTGGTCTTGAGGGTGCCTTCCTGGCCCGGCAGGCCCTTGAACTTCTGCCAGTCACCGGTGATCTTCAGGATCGCGGCAACCTGCTCGGACGGCTGGGCGCCGACGGAGAGCCAGTACTGCGCACGCTCGGAGTTGACCTCGATGTACGAGGGCTCTTCGGTGGGGTGGTACTTGCCGATTTCCTCGATGGCACGGCCGTCACGCTTGGTGCGTGAGTCCGCGACGACGATGCGGTAGTACGGGGCGCGCATCTTGCCGAAGCGCTTAAGGCGAATCTTTACGGCCACTTTTGTGGTCACTCCTGTTTCAGAAAAAGGGGTGAACCCGGCTTTCTGCACCCGTGGGGCGGGCCATACTTGCGGGTTCGAAGGACAGGATCCGGACGCGGAGAGAGGGGCCACGCAGATCGAGTACCTGTTTATTGTGCCAGATGAGCGCTGTTATTTCGACTTGGCGCGCCACGCCGGCCGCCGCAGCCGGCCCCTGGCGCACTGCAAGGTACCCAAACCGGCATCACCGGTCACGCGGACCAGACGTACAGTCCCGTCCGCTCGGAATCGTCGAGTGAGGCCGCCAGTTCGGCCACCTGCTGCACATAGGTCCGGGCCTGCGCGGCGCCGAACGGCATATCCTCCTGGCCGGCCCACTGTTCGGCGACGTCGTCAAGGACATTGCCTTCGCCTTCGGTCTCATAGGAGAGCAGGTCAGCCAGGGCACGGACCATGGCCGGCGGAACGGCAAGGAGGGAATCGCTGGCGACGTCCACCATGGTGAGTTCATAGTCGGCACCGCCGGCGTGTACCGCAGTCCCGGCAAGATCACCCAACTGTTCGACTTCGAAATCGCTGATGCCCTGAATCCGCACCGCCTGGCCCGCGGGCCCGCTGTCCGCCGCAGAGCCGCTTCCTTCATCGAGGATGCCGGCGCGTTTCAGCGCGGCGTCATGGGTAGCGACAAAGATCTCGGTGAAGCCCATGGCGGGTGCCCTTCTTCCGTTGACGGAGCTGCGTGCCGGGCGCTGCCTGCAGCCCGGCCGTACGGAATCAGCCTAGTAGTTGCGGACCCGCCCGCGCACGCCGGAGCCGGCGGAGCCGGTCAGCGGACGGCCACCCGGAGCCGGTTGCGCCACGGGTCCTCGAACCGGAGCTCCGCACCGGTGTGGTGGGCGGCAACCCCGGCGACTTTGAGACGGTCAGCCAGCGCCCCGACGTCGTCACCGGAGGGAACCTCGATGAGCACCTCGCCCAACCCGAGCGAGTCTTTTCGGGGGCCGGCGCCGCGGCTGTTCCAGACGTTCATGGCCATGTGGTGGTGGTAACGGCCAGCGGAAACGAACAGTGCCTGCCCATGCCAGCCTGCCGTCTTCTCGAAGCCGAGGGTGCCCACATAGAAATCCCTGGCTGTCTGGACGTCTCCCACCTGCAGGTGGACGTGCCCCACACCGGCAGACGTCTGCCGCTGGCCCTCGAGGGACTCCTCGGTGAGGTGCTGCTCCAGGTAGCGCTGCGGCGGAAGCGCGAGGCTGTCCATCACCACGTCCGTCCCGTTCCAGGACCAGTTGCTGCGGGGCCGGTCCCAGTACAGTTCAATGCCGTTGCCCTCGGGATCGGTGAAATAGAAGGCTTCACTGACCAGGTGGTCGGCACTGCCGGTGAAGGAGCGGGGCTCGTACTGGGCGGCGGTGGCGATGGTGGCGGCGAGGGAAGCCTGGTCCTCGAACAACAGGGCGGTGTGGAACAGGCCCGCTTCCCCCCTGCCGGGAAGGTGCAGTCCGGGAGCCGGCGCCAGGTGGACCAGCGGCCTGCCGAGCCTGCCAAGGTAGAGGCCGCCGTCCTGCTCAGCCACCACCTCGAGGCCCAGGGCGCGCTGGTAGTAGTCGGTCATGACCTTCATGTCACCGACCTTGAGCATTACCGTGCCCATGGCGAGGTCGGCAGGAAGAAGGTCCTGGCTGCTGGCTGCTTCGGTCATGTGAAGGCTCCTTGTATTGGAGGCCGTCCCGTTGGCGGCCTGTCACAAATTAAAATTACTTGAAGCTTCAATTTATTCCAAGTGCCGGGCTCATTCTGCTCACCTGATGATGCGGCCGCCCAGCACCACATGTTCCAGGGCCGTGATGGTTTCCGGGACCGCCCGCGGATCCTCACGGCATACCACAACGTCGGCCCGCGCACCTTCGGCCAGGTTGTCCGCTCCCAGCCAGGTGCGGGCTGCCCAGCAGGCAGCATCCAGGGCCGCCTCCATGGGCAGGCCCGCGCCGTGCAGGGCGAGGATCTCGTCGGCGATCCTGCCGTGGCGGATCACGCTGCCGGCATCCGTGCCGGCAAAGATGCGCACCCCGGCGGCGTGGGCTTCGGCCACCCGTTCCAGCCGGCGCTCCCAGAGGGAGCGCATGTGGGCCGCGTAGCGCGGGAACTTGGCCTCTGCCTGGGCAGCGATCCCGGGGAAGGTGGCGATGTTGATGAGGGTGGGGACGATCGGCACATCCTGCTCCGCGAACCGGGGCAGGTGCCGGGGCAGCAGCCCGGTGGCGTGCTCGATGCAGTCGATGCCGGCGTCCAGCATCTGGTCCAGCGTGTCCTCGGCGAAGCAATGCGCCGTGACCCGGGCACCTTCGTCATGGGCAGCCCGGACAGCGTCACGCACGACGCCGGCAGGAAAGGACGGCGCGAGGTCACCGGCGCTCCGGTCGATCCAGTCCCCCACCAGCTTGACCCAGCCGTCGCCGTCGCGCGCCTGCTTCCGCACGGCCTCCACAAGCCCCTCGGGCTCGACCTCCTCCGCGAAGCCGCGCAGGTAGCGGCGCGTGCGGGCCACGTGCCTTCCAGCCCGGATCAACACCGGGAAGTCCCGGCCGCCCTGCATCCAGCGGGTATCGGCAGGTGAACCGGCGTCGCGGGCCAGCAGGGTTCCGGCGTCGAGGTCGGCCAGCGCCTGGTCCCGGGCCATTGCGGGTTCCACCGGACCGGCGGGACCCAGTCCGATGTGGCAGTGGGCGTCAGCGAACCCCGGCAGCACCCAGCCGTCGAGCACCCGCCCAGGAGCGGCACCAGGCCGGTTGAACGTGAGCTTGCCGTCCACCGACCAAAGTCCATGACGGACCCGGTCCGGTGCGGTCAGGACAGGTCCGCGAAAGTGAATGATCTCTGCCATCGGGCTTCCTTTCGATGCCCGGACAGGCTAGCACCCGCAAATGTGACAAGGCTCTTCCGCGCCCCTGTGGTAGCTTCTTTCCTGACCACACGGGTGCCCTTGCAGGGGCTGAGATCGGGCTGACGCAGCCTGCGACCGTTGAACCTGTCCGGGTAATGCCGGCGAAGGAAGTGAGTATTCCCTTGAGTACACAAAACACCCAGTTGAACCCTGCCCACCTGCCGTCAGCCGGGAGGTCCGGCGCCGACTCCCTGCCACAGGTGACGCAGTCCCTGGCGTCGCATTCATTGGCGTTCATCGACGACGCCGCGTCCGGAATCCGCGTGCCGGTGACGGAGATTGCCCTGGAGCCGTCACCCAACGGGCAGCAGAACGCACCTTTCCGGACCTACCGCACTGCCGGGCCCGGAAGCGACCCCGTCCGCGGCCTGCAGCCCTTCCGCGCCGAATGGATCGTGGCGCGCGGGGACACCGAGGCCTACAGCGGCAGGGAACGCAACCTGCTCGACGACGGCCGCTCGGCCGTCCGCCGGGGTGCTGCCTCGGCGGAGTGGAAGGGCGCGCAGCCGGTGCCCCGCCGCGCCGTCGACGGCCGGACGGTGACCCAGATGCACTATGCCCGGCAGGGAATCATCACGCAGGAGATGCGTTTCGTGGCGCTGCGCGAGAACTGCGACGTGGAGTTGGTTCGGAGCGAACTTGCTGCCGGCCGCGCCATCGTCCCGAGCAACATCAACCATCCGGAGTCCGAGCCGATGATCATCGGCAAGGCTTTCCTGGTGAAGATCAACGCCAACATCGGAAACTCGGCCGTGACGAGCTCCATCGCCGAGGAGGTGGACAAGCTGCAGTGGGCCACCCAGTGGGGCGCGGATACGGTGATGGACCTGTCCACCGGCGACGATATCCACACCACGCGGGAATGGATCATCCGCAACTCCCCCGTGCCGATCGGCACCGTTCCCATCTACCAGGCCCTGGAAAAAGTCAACGGCGAGGCCAACGCGCTGACCTGGGAAATCTTCCGGGACACGGTGATTGAACAGTGCGAACAGGGCGTGGACTACATGACCATCCACGCCGGGGTTCTGCTTCGCTATGTGCCGCTGACGGCCGACAGGGTGACGGGCATTGTCTCGCGCGGCGGCTCCATCATGGCCGGCTGGTGCCTGGCCCACCACCAGGAGAACTTCCTCTACACGCACTTTGACGAGCTGTGCGAAATTTTCGCGAAGTACGACGTTGCCTTCTCCCTGGGCGACGGCCTGCGCCCCGGCTCCACCGCGGACGCCAACGACGCCGCCCAGTTCGCGGAACTGGACACGCTCGCCGAGCTCACCCAGCGCGCATGGGAGTACGACGTACAGGTAATGGTGGAGGGCCCCGGCCACGTTCCGTTCCACCTGGTCCGGGAAAACGTCGAACGCCAGCAGGAGCTGTGCAAGGGTGCGCCGTTCTACACCCTCGGACCGCTGGTGACGGACGTGGCCCCCGGCTATGACCACATCACCTCCGCAATCGGTGCCACCGAAATTGCCCGGTACGGCACCGCGATGCTCTGCTACGTCACGCCGAAGGAACACCTGGGCCTGCCCAACAAGGACGACGTGAAGACCGGCGTGATCACCTACAAGATCGCAGCCCACGCCGCGGACCTGGCGAAGGGCCACCCCGGTGCGCGCGAACGCGATGACGCCTTGTCCAAGGCGCGGTTTGAATTCCGCTGGCGCGACCAGTTCGCGCTGTCCCTGGACCCGGTGACGGCGGAGGCGTTCCACGACGAGACCCTGCCGGCCGAACCTGCCAAGACAGCGCACTTCTGCTCGATGTGCGGGCCCAAGTTCTGCTCCATGCGGATCAGCCAGGACATCCGGGACGAATTCGGCTCCGCGGAGGCGCAGGCGGCCCGGGCCAACGTCGCATCGGGGATGCGGGAGAAAAGCGAAGAGTTCCTGGCGGCCGGCGGCAAGGTCTACCTGCCGGAGCTTCGCGTTCCTGCTGAGGGCTAGGAGGCCCGGGCGGGCTGGCTCCGGCTGACCTGGCTGATGAACTGCCGGATGGCCCGGTCCCCGTCCGTGGAGTCGTGCGGCCGGTGCCCTCCCGCGGCGACGCGGTGCAGGGCGCCGGTCTCCCGCAGGTAGCCTGCAATTTCCTCGTAAAGCGGCTCCCACCCCCCGGTCAGGACCAGCGTGGGCACACCGGGAACGATGTGCAGCGGCGCCTCCCACGAGGGCGCCTGGAGCCGGAGCCTGCGGGCGGACCTCTTTTCCTCCACGGTGGCGGGCTGCTGCAGGTCCGTGGCGAAGACCCGCCGGACGAATTCGCGCTGGAAGTCTTCGTCGCCGAGTTGGTGGCGGACGTCGAAAAGGGGCTGCATCAGGCTGATGTGGGCCGCCGTAGCCGGAAGCTCTGCCGTCAGGGAGAGGCAGGCCGGCTCCACGAGCGTCAGCGAAAAGACCAGGTCCGGACGTTCAACGGCGGCCATCATGGCCGCGATGGCGCCCTGGGCGTGCGCCACCACATGGCCGCCGGCGGCCCCGCGGCCATCGTCGGCAAGGGATCGCAGGATGATGGCGGTGTCCTCGGCGAAGGATGATTCCAGTGGCTCCGCGACGGCATCAAAGCCGTGCCGGCGGAGGAACAATGCGTCATAGGACAGTGCCATGCCGTGCTGGCGCGGCCACGCAGCGGCGCCAAAAGTCCCGGCGCCGTGCACGAACACTACCCTCTGCTTGAACATGTCCCAACCCTATTCCACGGCGCTGACATCCCATGTAAGTAGCAGCAGATGTCGTTATGAGCCTTCATAACGACATCTGCTGCTACTTAGTTGGGCCGGGTGTGCTTATTTGCCGAGGAACTTGTCAAAGCCCTTGGGAAGGTTCAGCTGGGACGGATCGAAGTCGCCGCCCTGCTGGCCAAAGGCGGCGCCGGTGGGCAGTGCCTTCGCAGCGTTGGCACGGCGGGCTTCCGCTTCCTTGCGCTCCTGGGCAGCCTTTGCCGGGTTGCCGGACTTTGCCTTCTTCTTGGGCGCGTTCTTGGCGTTCTTCCGTGCACCGCCGCCGGCACCGGGCAGCCCGGGCATTCCCGGCATGCCGCCCTGGGCCATCTTCTTCATCATCTTCTGGGCTTGGGCGAAGCGCTCCAGGAGGCCGTTGACCTCGGAGACGTGGACGCCGGAGCCGCGGGCGATGCGGGCCCGCCGTGAGCCGTTGATGATCTTCGGTGCAAGCCGCTCGTGCGGTGTCATGGAGCGGACGATTGCCTCGACGCGGTCGATCTCGCGCTCGTCGAACTGCTCCAGCTGCTGCCGGATGTTCTGCGCACCCGGCATCATCATGAGCATCTTCTTCATGGAGCCCATGTTGCGGATCTGCTGCATCTGGGCCAGGAAGTCCTCGAGGGTGAAGTCTTCCTGGTCGGCGAACTTCTTCGCCATCCGGGCGGCTTCATCCTTGTCCCAGGCCTTTTCGGCCTGTTCGATGAGCGTGAGGATGTCGCCCATGTCCAGGATGCGGGAAGCCATCCGGTCCGGGTGGAAGAGTTCGAAATCATCCAAACCTTCGCCGGTGGAGGCGAACATGACCGGCTTGCCGGTGACCGACGCGACCGAAAGCGCGGCACCGCCGCGGGCGTCGCCGTCGAGCTTGGACAGCACGATGCCGGTGAAGTTAACGCCTTCATCGAAGGCGAGCGCCGTGTTCACGGCGTCCTGGCCGATCATGGAATCGATGACGAACAGCACTTCGTTGGGCACGATGGCCCGGCGGATCTGGCGCGCCTGTTCCATCATGTCGGCGTCCACGCCCAGGCGGCCGGCCGTGTCAACGATGACGACGTCGTGCAGCTTCTGGCGGGCTTCCTCGACGCCGGCACGGGCAACGGCGACGGGGTCCCCTGCGGGCTGGTCCAGCTCGGTGGAGGTGGCTCCGGGGTGCGGGGCAAAGACAGGCACGTTGGCGCGCTGGCCCACCACCTGGAGCTGGGTGACGGCGTTGGGGCGCTGGAGGTCACAGGCCACCAGCATGGGGCTGTGGCCTTGGGCCTTCAGCCACTTGGACAGCTTGCCGGCCAGAGTGGTCTTGCCGGCGCCCTGGAGACCGGCGAGCATGATGACGGTGGGGCCGTTCTTGGCCAGCCGGATCCGCCGGGTTTCGCCGCCGAGGATCTCCTGGAGTTCCTCGTTGACGATCTTGACGATCTGCTGGCTGGGGTTCAGTGCAGCCGAGACCTCGGCACCCAGCGCGCGTTCACGGACCCGGCCAGTGAACTCACGCACCACGGGAACGGCAACATCGGCGTCCAGAAGGGCGCGGCGGATCTCCCGGACGGTGGCATCGACGTCGGCCTCGGTAAGCCTGCCTTTACCGCGGAGATTCTTGAAGGTTGCTGTCAACCGGTCAGAGAGTGAATTGAACACGCGACGTGCACTTCTTTCAGTGGATGATCGGGACTCGACTATCTAGGGTATCAAGTCAGGCACGGTAGGTGGCATGCTGGCAAAATGACGAGCCAAACAACAGTGAAGACCCTGCTCATCCTCGGCGCCTCGGGCGACCTCACCGGCCGGCTCCTGCTGCCGGGCCTGGCGCGGCTGGTCGCGGCAGGCCGTGCGGAGGGCCTCACCCTGGTGGGTGCCGGTTCGGATCCGTGGACGCCGGAACAATGGCGGGAGCGGGTCCAGTCTTCGTTCGCGGCTGCAGCGGGCGCAGCGGACAGGCCGGGGAAGGACGCCCTCGAGCTGCTGCAAAAGGAGACCGTGTACCACCAGGTGGACGTCACGGCCAAGGGTGCCCTCGCAGCCCTGCTCAAGGGACTCGAAGGACCGGTGGCCGTCTACTTTGCGTTGCCACCCAGGATCAGCCAGGCGGCCTGTGAGACGCTCCAGCCGGAGGAGGTTCCGGAAGGCACGCGCCTGGTGATGGAAAAGCCCTTCGGCTCCAGCGAGGAATCCGCACGGTCCCTCAACCGGACTTTGGCCCGGCTTGTCCCCGAGGACCACATCCACCGGGTGGACCACTTCCTGGGCAAGGCCACCGTCCTGAACATCCTGGGCCTGAGGTTCGCCAACAACTTCCTGGAGCCGGTGTGGAACCGGCAGCACGTGGAGAAGGTGGAGATCTTCTTCGACGAGGACCTGGCCCTGGAGGGCCGCGCGCGCTACTACGACGGCGCCGGGGCCCTCCGCGACATGATCCAGAGCCACCTCCTGCAGGTCATGGCGATCATGGCCATCGAACCCCCGGCCACCATCGGCGAGCGCGACCTCCGCGATGCCGTCTCCGCCGTCCTGCGGGCCAGCAGCGTCAAAGCCCCCTTCACCGAATCAACGCGCAGGGCCCGCTACACGGCCGGTTCAGTGGCAGGCAAGGACGTCCCCGACTATGCCAGGGAGGAAGGCGTGGACCCCGGACGGGAAACGGAAACACTCGCCGAAATCCAGGTGGGCATCGACAACTGGCGCTGGCAGGGCGTGCCCTTCATCCTCCGCTCGGGCAAGGCCCTGGGGGACAAACGCAAGGAAGCGGTGGTCACCTTCCTGCCGGTGCCTCACCTGCCCCAGGGCTTCACCGGGGTGGACTCCCCCAACCAGCTCCGGATCGGGTTCGGCCCGGACACGCTGGAGTTCGACGTCGACGTCAACGGCCCCGGGAACATCTTCAGCCTGGGCCGTGTGTCCCTGGAAGCGGAACTGAGTGCATCCGACCTCCTGCCGTACGGCGAAGTGCTGGAGGGCGTGCTGACCGGCGACCCGTTGCTGTCCGTCCGCAGTGACACCGCGGAGGACTGCTGGCGGATCGTCGAGCCGGTGCTCAAGGCGTGGGAGCAAGGGGATGTCCCGCTTGAAGAGTACGACGCCGGTTCGGCCGGCCCGGCATCATGGCCCACCAACCGGCGCAAGGGCTGAGCAGCCCCCGGCCCGTGCGGCAAGGGCACCTTTAACGACAGACGGGACGGGCGGGAACCTTCCGGTTCCCGCCCGTCCCGTCTGCCGTTCTGCATGTGGGTCCCGGCTAGATGGCGGCCACTCCGCGCTCCCCGGTCCGGACCCTTACTGCTTCATGGACGTCCATGGTCCAGACCTTGCCGTCCCCGGCCCTGCCGGTATTGGAACTGGCAATGATCACGTCCAGGATGTCGTCGGCCTGCTCGTCCGTGGCCAGGACTTCCACCCGGATCTTGGGCAGGAGGTCCACGTTGTATTCGGCCCCGCGGTAGACCTCGGTGTAGCCGCGCTGCCGGCCGTATCCGCTGGCTGCGCTGACGGTGAGGCCCTGGACGCCGTAGGCTTCCAGTCCTTCCCTGACGGTTTCGAGCTTTTCCGGCCTGATGATTGCAGTAATCAGTCTCATGCCCCCACGCTTTCCTTACCTGTTGCTGACTGTGACTTCTGTGCACCCGGCGCTGCCTGGACCGGCTCGTGCGGCTCGCCCTGGCCCTTGCCCGTGATCATGTCGTGCAGCGGCTGGAAGCTTCCGCCGTGGCCGCTCAGGCCGAACTCGTAGGCAGTCTCGGCGTGCAGGCTGAGGTCCACACCCACCGTTTCCTGTTCCTGCGAAACCCGGAAGCCCATGGTCTTGTGGATGGCCAGCGCAATGATGGCCGTCAGGACCGCGGAGTATGCGATGGCGATGCCGGCTGCCGCGAGCTGCGCCCAGAGCTGGGTCAGTCCGCCGCCGTAGAAGAGTCCGCCGCCGACACCGTCCGTGGGCAGTGCGATGAATCCCAGGGCCACGGTGCCGATAATGCCCGAAACCAGGTGGACGCCGACCACGTCCAGCGAGTCATCAAAGCCCCAGCGGAACTTGAGGCCGACTGCCAGGGCGGAGGCTACACCGGCCACCACGCCGAGGCCGAGGGCTCCGACCGGGCTGACGTTGGCGCAGGCGGGGGTGATGGCCACGAGGCCCGCAACAACACCTGAGGCTGCGCCCAGGGAGGTGGGGTGGCCGTCGCGGATGCGTTCGGTGACCAGCCAGCCGAGCATGGCCGCCGCCGGGGCTGCGAGGGTGTTGATCCAGATCAGGCCGCCCTGTTCGGCGGTGGTGGCCGCGCCGCCGTTGAAGCCGAACCAGCCGAACCAGAGGATGGCCGCGCCGAGCATGACGAACGGGATGTTGTGCGGGCGGTGGTTCGGGTCCTTGCCGAAGCCCTTGCGGTTGCCAATGATCAGGACGAGGACGAGCGCTGCCACACCTGCGTTGATGTGGACCACGGTACCGCCGGCGAAGTCGATGGCGGGGCCGAGGGCCTTGCCGATGGCTCCTTCGGGGCCGAAGAGACCGCCGCCCCACACCATGTAGGCCAGCGGGCAGTACACCAGGGTGACCCACACGGGGACGAAGACGGACCAGGCGCCGAACTTGGCGCGGTCGGCGATGGCGCCGCTGATCAATGCCACCGTGATGATGGCGAAAGTGGCGGCGTAGCCCACCTTGATCAGGCCGTCAGGGGTGGTGATGCCCTCCAGGCCGAACGTGGCGAACGGGTTGCCCACGATTTCCAGGAATCCTTCACCGGAGCTCATGGAGGCGCCCCACAGCACCCAGACAACGCCCACCATGCCGATGGAGATGAAGCTCATCATCATCATGTTCAGGGCTGCCTTGGCGCGGGTCATGCCGCCGTAGAAAAATGCCAGACCGGGTGTCATGAACAGCACAAGGGCTGCCGCCACCATGACCCAAACGTGACCTGCGGTAAGTTCCATGGTGCACGTCCTCTCTCATCGAATCTTGCGGAGTACTCCGCCTGCCAACGCCTTTTGCGTCCTGTAAAGAGTTTGTGGGCGGCGTGTTTCGCCTGCGGAGGATTTAGATTGCCGGCCTGTTACAACAACCTCTAGGAAGTAAATGGTGCATATCCGCCTTGTTACGGTTATGTTTCCGCACCCGCGCAGCCACCCGGCTCCCTTTCCTGCAAGGACTCCTGCACCATGACGGCAACACCCCGCGAAAGCGGCGCCACCTCGAGGTTTCTGGCCCGGCTGAGGCCGCAGCGGGAAAAGCTTCCCCGCGACATCAAGGTGATGTTGGCCGCCGCGTTCCTCATTGCGCTTGGATTCGGGCTCGTTGCGCCTGTATTGCCCCAGTTCGCAACAACCTTCGGGGTGGGAAATACTGAGGCTGCGGTCATTGTGGCAATTTTTGCCTTCATGCGCCTCGCGTTTGCGCCCGCCGGCGGTGCCCTGATCGGCAAGCGCGGAGAGCGTCCGGTCTATGTGGCAGGGCTCTTGATCGTGGCATTGTCCACGGCTGCCTGCGCGTTCGCGCAGGACTACTGGCAGCTACTGCTGTTCCGGGGACTTGGCGGGGCCGGGTCCGTGATGTTCACAGTGGCGTCGATGGCCCTGGTGGTCCGGCTGGCGCCGCCCAAGAGCAGGGGAAGGGTGTCAGGAGCCTACGCGTCCGCTTTCCTGATCGGGAATGTGTGCGGGCCGATTGTGGGCGGCCTGCTGGCGGGGCTGGGCCTGCGGGTCCCGTTCCTTGCCTACGCGGCGGCCCTGCTGGTTGCCGCGTTCGTGGTGCAGACCCAGCTCAGCCATCAGCGCCGGGACGGGGGCGAGGCCCGGCACCGTCCGCCGGACATGCGCTTTGGCGAAGCGCTGGCTGCCGGAACGTACCGGTCGGCCCTCCTGTCCAGCTTTGCCAACGGCTGGGCCACGTTTGGCGTCCGGATGGCAACGGTGCCGCTGTTCGCCGCGGCGGCCTTCGGGGCAGGCCCGCAGGCGGCCGGACTGGCGCTGGCCGTGTTTGCTGCCGGGAATGCCGCCGCGCTCACCTTTTCGGGGCGGCTGGCGGACTCGCTGGGACGCAAGCCCATGATGGTCTCCGGCCTGCTGGTGGCAGCCTTGTCAACGGCGGCGATCGGCATTACTTCCGACCTGCCCTGGTTCCTTGCGGCATCGACGCTGGCCGGCGTCGGGTCCGGCCTTTTCGGCCCGGCCCAGCAGGCCGCCGTGGCGGATGTCGTTGGCAACACGCGTTCCGGCGGCAAGGTGCTGGCCGTCTACCAGATGACGTCCGACGTCGGAGCGATCGTTGGCCCGGTGGCGGCCGGGCTGCTCGCGGACCGGCTGGGGTTCGGCTGGGCTTTCGGCGTAACCGGCGGCATCATGCTCCTGGCCGCCGCGGGCTGGCTGCCCACCCGCGAATCCCTGCGGACGGCCGCTTCCTAGCCTTCCCCCATAGGCTTCCGGCCCCGGGCCTGCCCTGCTAATTCAGCAGGGCGTCGACAAAGCCTTCGGTGTCGAACGGGGCCAGGTCGTCCGCGCCTTCGCCCAGTCCGATGAGTTTGACCGGCACGCCAAGGGTCTTCTGGATGGCGACGACGATTCCGCCTTTGGCGGTACCGTCCAGCTTGGTCAGCACGATGCCGGTGATGTTGACCACCTCTGAGAAGACCCGTGCCTGGTTCAGGCCGTTCTGGCCCGTGGTGGCGTCCAGCACCAGCAGGACCTCGTCGACGTCGGCCAGCTTCTCCACGACGCGCTTGACCTTGCCCAGTTCGTCCATCAGGCCCACCTTGTTCTGCAGGCGCCCGGCGGTGTCGATCATGACGACGTCCACTTCCTGCTCAATGCCGGCCTTCACGGCCTCATAGGCAACGGAGGCGGGGTCGGCGCCGTCGATGTCCGACTTCACGGTGGGAACGCCAACGCGCTGGCCCCACGTGGCCAGCTGTTCAGCAGCGGCGGCGCGGAAGGTGTCAGCGGCGCCCAGCAGGACGTCCTTGTCCTCGGCCACCAGCACGCGGGCCAGCTTCCCCACGGTGGTGGTCTTGCCCACGCCGTTCACGCCCACCACCATCATCACGGCAGGCTTGTCCGCATGCCGCTGGACATTCAGGCTGCGGTCCATGGAGGGGTCCACGAGCTTGATCAGTTCCTCGCGGAGCATGGCCTTCACGTGTTCGGGGGTCCGGGTGCCCAGCACCTTGACCCGTTCCCGCAGGGCATCCACCAGTTGCATGGTGGGTTCGGTGCCCAGATCCGCGAGGAGGAGTGTTTCCTCCACCTCGTCCCAGACGCTCTCGTCGATTCGGTCGCTGGACAGCAGCGCCAGCAGGCCCTTCCCCATGATGTTGTTGGAGCGGACCAGCCGCTCGCGGAGCCGGGTGAGGCGTCCCGCAACCGGCAGCGGGGTTTCGACAGGGATGGTTTCCAGCCCGGCAGCGTCATCCGGAACCGTGGTGGTGTCCAGCCCCTCGACGTCCACACCCGCCGGGGTTCCCCGTTCAATGGTGCCGGTGCGGTCCGCCACCGCGGTGCTGCCGCCGGATCGGATCTCGGGGTCGTTGGCGTCCCGGGTGCCGGGGTACCGGGTGATGTTCCTCCGCGTCTTGAGCAGGACCGGAATCAGCCCGCCGATGACCACCAGCGCAGCAAGAATGGACAGGACAATGGGAAGGATGTCGTTCACTCCCCTAGCTTCTCACAAACGGCCCTGCCGGTTCCGGCGCCCACTGCGCCCCTGACCTGCCCCTATGCGGCGGCCGCCGGCTGCCTGGACTTCCGCCGCTGCTACACCTCGGCGCCCAGGCGCTGGCTGATGACAGTGGAGACGCCGTCCCCCCTCATGGTCACGCCGTACAACGCGTCCGCCACCTCCATGGTCCGTTTCTGGTGGGTGATCACGATGAGCTGGCTGGACTCCCGGAGTTCCTCGAAGATGGTGATCAGCCGGCCGAGGTTGGTGTCGTCCAGCGCCGCCTCCACCTCGTCCATAACGTAGAACGGCGAGGGCCGCGCCTTGAAGATGGCCACCAGCAGGGCCACTGCGGTCAGGGACCGCTCGCCGCCGGACAGCAGTGACAGCCGTTTGATCTTCTTCCCGGCAGGACGGGCCTCCACCTCGATGCCTGTGGTGAGCATGTCCTCCGGATCGGTGAGGACCAGACGGCCTTCGCCGCCGGGAAAGAGCCGCTCGAAAACGCGCACGAACTGGGCCTGGGTGTCCTCGAACGCTTCGGCGAAGACGCGCTGGACCCGGTCATCCACTTCCTTGATGATGTCCAGCAGGTCCCGGCGGCTGGCCTTCAGGTCCTCAAGCTGGGTGCTGAGGAACTGGTGCCGCTCCTCCAGCGCCGCGAATTCCTCCAGCGCCAGGGGGTTCACCTTGCCCAGGCTGGCGAGGTCCCGTTCGGCCTTGCGCAGACGCTTCTCCTGCTCCTGCCGGACGTAGGGCTTCCCTTCCAGGATCTCTTCCCCGCCGGCGTCAACGGGAGCGCGCAGTGCCGCCCACTTGTCGCCGGACTCCTCCGCGGGCACGGGTACCGGGACCTGCGGCCCGAACTCCGCCACCAGGGCCTCGGGGGTGATGCCCAGTTCGTCCACGGACCGGGTTTCCACCGCCTCGATCCTGGCACGCTGCCGGGCCCGGGCCAGCTCGTCCCGGTGCACGTTGTCGGTGAGGTCTGCCAACTCGCGGGCCAGCGCGTCGTTCGTTTCCCGGATGCCCCGCAGCCCACGGTCACGCTGTTCGCGGTTTTCCTCGGCCAGGTCCCGTTCGTGCCGGGCGAGGTCCACGGAGACGTCCACGTACCGCAGTGCCATGTCCACGGCTGCGGATACCGCGGCGGCACGCCTGGCCTGGATGCGGCGGCGCCGGGCGCGCTGGGCCGCTTCCTCCCGGGCGCGGCGTTCGGTGGCGGCGGCCCGCTCAAGGGATGCCACCCTGTTGCGGGTGGCCGCCAGTTGTTCTTCGGCACTGCGCAGGGACAACCGCGCCTCCACTTCCGCTGCGCGGGCGGCGGCTGCGGCATGGGCCAGCGCGTCCCGCTGTTCGGTGGAGGGCTCCTCTTCAACGGGAGCTTCCTGGGCAGCGGCCAGCCGGGCGGTGATGGCAGCGAGCGCTTCCTCCTCCGCGGCAACGTTCTCCTCCGCACGTGCCAGGGAGGCTGCCAGGCGCTCACTCTCGCCGACGGCGCTGCGCAGGACCGAGTTGAGGTGTCCCAGGCGTTCGGCGACGGCGGCCAGGCGGGCATCGGAGTCGTGCAGCCTGTCCAGGGCAGCGTCTGCCGCCTCCTGGGCTTCGGCGCGCCGGGCCTCGGCGGCGGCCAGGGCGAACCTGTTCCGCTCCAGGTCCGCCGTGACCGCCGAAAGGCCCCGGTCGGCGTCGTCCACTGCCGCCTGCACCTCAAGGAGGGAAGGTGCCTTGGCTGAACCGCCGGCAGCGGATACAGCGGTGAACACGTCCCCTTCGCGGGTGACGGCCGTGAGCCGGGGCTGCGAGGCCACGAGCGCTGCCGCGGCATCGATGCCGGTGACGACGGCGGTCCCGGACAGCAGGTGCCGGACCAGCGGGATGTGCCCCTCAGGCCCGTCCACCAGGTCAGCCGCCCATTGCGCGCCGTCCGGCAGCGGCACGTCCTGCCCGTCCCCCCGGTGGACCGCCGCGGCCGATGCCAAAAGCAGCGATGCCCGCCCGGCGTCGTCGTCCTTGAGCATCTGCAGGACTGCGGCCGCCGTGTCCTCGTCCTGGACCAGGACTGCCTCGGATGCTTCCCCCAGCGCGGCGGCGATCGCCGCCTCGTAACCGCCCTGCACCGTGATCCCGGCTGCCAGGGTGCCCAGCACTCCCGGCAGCCCCGACTCCAGCACATGCCGGGCGCCATCCTTGCGGTCCAGTCCGAGCTTGAGAGCCTCGAGCCGGGCGGCCAGGGCGTCCCGCTTGCGGACTCCCTCGTTAACGGCAGCCTTGAAGCCGGCGATCTCCTCGAGGACCGTGTCCAGTGCTTCGCCGGCGGCCTCATAGTCGGCGTCCAGGGATTCCTCCCCTTCCTCCACGCCGGCCACCTGGTTTTCCAGGGCCGTGAACTCAGCCTGGGCGCGGGCACGCCGTTCCGTGCCGGCGGCAAGTGATTCCCGCAACCGCCCCAGTTCCGCCTGCGCGGACTCCACCCGGGACCTCGCGGCGGCTACCTGTCCGGCCAGGCGGGCCAGGCCCTCCCGCCGGTCCGCTGCTGCCCGGAGCTGCGCCGTAAGCCGCCGGTCCTCGGCCTGGGCAGCCTGCTCTGCTTCCGCCTTGGCGGCGCTGGCGGTGTCCAGTGTGGCGCGCCTGGCCTGGATGTCCTGTTCAAGCTCAGCCAGCTCCTGCCGCACCCTGGCTGCATGGCGCTCGAGCTGTTCGGGATCCCGGCCGGAAGGCGGCACGGTGTCTTCGGAACCCAGCAGGCGGCTGCGTTCGGTGGCCAGCGAACCGAGCGCCCGAAGACGTTCGCGTGCGGTGGAGAGCCGGTACCAGGTGTCCCGGGCGGCGTTGAGGCGGGGCGTGGCTTCGGCTGCCAGCTGCTCCAGCGCTGCCTGCTGCCTGCGCCCGGCTTCGAGTTCCTGCCCGACGGCGGTCCGCCGGGCTTTGAGCGCGGCCTCGTCCGCCACGTCCTGCTCCAGCGCCTGCTGCAGCTGGACGAGGTCATCGGCGAGCAGCCGGGCCCGGGCATCCCTGACGTCGAACTGGACGCGCTGGGCACGGCGGGCCACTTCCGCCTGTTTTCCCAAGGGTGTCAGCTGGCGCCGGATTTCCCCGGTGAGGTCGGTAAGGCGCTGGAGGTTGGCCTGCATGGCCTCCAGCTTCCGGACCGTCCGTTCCTTGCGGCGGCGGTGCTTGAGGATCCCCGCGGCCTCCTCAATGAATCCGCGCCGGTCCTCCGGGGTGGCATGCAGTACACGGTCCAGCTGGCCTTGGCCCACGATGACATGCATTTCCCGGCCCAGCCCGGAGTCGGACAGGAGTTCCTGGATATCAAGCAGCCGGCAGCCGGCCCCGTTGATGGCATATTCGGAGCCGCCTGTCCGGAACAGCGTCCGCGAAATGGTCACTTCGCTGTATTCGATGGGGAGCGCGCCGTCGGTGTTGTCGATGGTCAGCGAAACATGGGCGCGTCCCAGGGGCGGCCGCCCTGACGTCCCGGCAAAAATGACGTCCTCCATCTTGCCGCCACGGAGGGTCTTGGCCCCCTGCTCGCCCATCACCCAGGCCAAAGCGTCCACCACGTTGGACTTGCCGGATCCGTTGGGACCCACCACGGCGGTGACGCCGGGTTCGAAGTCGAAGGTGGTGGCAGAGGCAAAGGACTTGAACCCCCGGACGGTGAGGCTTTTGAGGTGCAAGGCTGTTCTGGTCTCCTGGAGCGGGTGGGGCACTTTGCTGGATCCGGCTCACTACAATCTACTGCGCAGGACCGACATTTCCCGGCAGCAGCACCTGGAAGCCTGGGCGGGCACAGGGCCGGATATGCCAGTTCCGGCCGGGAAAGGCATAGTTAAGCTCTTGAGCCTGCGTATATGTGGGTACAGTCACCGCATGAATGCGCCACGGAAACGAAGAGGGGCTTGAATTGGCAGGTAATGCAACCTTCCGCCACAGCAACACCGCGCTGCTCTCGGTGAGCAGCGTCGAGGCTCCGAGGATTGTCAGCTCCACGGACTTTGACCGCCACCTGGCGTCCACCCTGAAGCGGCTGAAGTTTCCGCCCCGCCTGCTTGAGCGCGTCGCAGGCATCACGCACCGCCGCTGGTGGGCCCCCGGAACCTCGTTCGACGATGCCGCCGTGGAAGCCGGCGCCAAGGCACTGGCCGAGGCCGGCATCGAGGCCTCCGACGTGGGACTGCTGATCAATACCTCGGTGACACGGCGCAACCTCGAACCGTCCGTGGCAGTAAAGATCCATCACGGCCTCGGCCTGCCGTCGTCGGCCATGAACTTCGACCTTGCCAATGCCTGCCTGGGGTTCGTGAATGCCCTGACCCTGGCAGCGAACATGATCGACTCGGGACAGATCCGGTACGCGGTCATCGTCAATGGCGAGGACGCCCAGCTGACGCAGGAAGCCACCCTTGCCCGGCTGCAGCGGCCGGAGACCACCCGCGACGACTTCAACCGCGAGTTCGCCACGCTGACGCTGGGGTCCGGGGCTGCCGCGGCGGTCCTGGGACCGGCCGATGAGCACCCCGGTGCGCACCGGGTGGTGGGCGGCGTGATGCGCGCCGGCACCGAGCACCACGAATTGTGCGTCGGCGGCATCGACGGCATGCACACCGACACGAAAGGCCTGCTCGACGGCGGCCTTCAGCTGGTGGTCGACGCGTGGCATGAGGCGCAGCCCGAGTGGGACTGGGCTGCCATGGACCGCTACGTCACCCACCAGGTCAGCAACGCCTATACCCAGGCCATCATTGACGCCATCGACCTCGACCCCGACAAGGTCCCCATCACGTTCCCGCACTGGGGCAATGTTGGGCCTGCGTCGCTGCCCATGACGCTGGCGGCCGAGGCCCAGTCCCTGGGAACCGGGGACCGCGTCCTGTGCATGGGGGTGGGTTCCGGCCTGAACACCGCGATGCTGGAAATCGTTTGGTGATCGCGGACTGGCCGGGCGTGGACGCCCGATGGTCGCGTGAAATTGATGTCCCCTCCACAGCCGGCGTCGACGCGCCGGGCACCGTGCGCCGCTGGCACCTGCTGGATAACGGCGAAGAACTCGTCCGCGGCGGCCTGGCTCCCGCCGGAAGCCTCCTGTGCGTGCACGGCAACCCCACCTGGTCCTACCTGTGGCGGAGCCTGCTGGCGGCCGGGTCCGACCCAGCACATCCGTGGCGGGTGGTTGCGGTGGACCAGCTGGACATGGGTTACTCCGAGCGTACGGGCACCTTCCGCCGGCTGGCGGACAGGATCCAGGACCTGGGCGACCTGACGGACGCGCTGGCCCTGGACGGCCCGGTGATAACGGTGGGCCACGACTGGGGCGGGGTAGTCAGCCTGGGCTGGGCCCTGGCCCATCAAGACCAACTGGCCGGCGTGGTGCTGACCAACACGGCCGTGCACCAGCCGGCAGGCTCGCCCATTCCCCCGGCGTTGCGCCTGGCCCTGCACCCGGCCGTGCACACCTGGGGAACCACCACCTCCGACGCTTTCCTGCGGGTGACGCATTCATTGGCGCACCCGCCGTTGCCGGCGGATGTCCGGAATGCATACATGGCCCCCTACCGTGGAGCCGAACAGCGTACGGGGGTGGGAAATTTTGTTGCCGACATTCCCGTTGACGCTTCGCACCCCAGCTTCCCGGCCCTCCGCGGCGTCGCCGAAGGCCTCCGCACCCTTGATGTGCCCGCCCTGATGCTGTGGGGCCCGCGGGACCCGATCTTTTCCGACCGCTACCTGAAGGACCTCATCAGCCGCCTCCCGCACGCGGACGTGCACCGTTATGAGGGCGCGGGACACCTGCTCGCGGAAGACCGGGACATCGCACCGGCCGTCTTCGACTGGCTTGCCGGGCGGGTTGCGGGCACCGGGGATGCCGGTCCAGCGGTCGGGCGCAGCGCGTCGCAGCCCCCGGCGCTCGGGGGTTTCCGGCCTCTATGGTCGCTCCTCACGGAACTGGCAGCAGGACCCTCCGGGGACGAACCCGCCGTCGTCGAAATGGACGCCGGCGGCAGCGTTGCCCGCTCCCTGACGTGGCGGCAGCTGGACCATGGCGTGGAGCGGCTCGCCGCCAGCCTGCACCGGGCAGGCGTCGGGCCCGGCAGCCGGGTGAGCCTCATGGTCCCGCCCGGCGTCGACCTGACCGTAGCCCTGTATGCGTGCCTGCGGCTGGGAGCCGTGGTGGTCGTGGCCGATGCCGGCCTGGGCACCAAGGGGCTGAGCCGGGCAGTCAAGGGGGCCACCCCCGACTTCCTGATCGGCATCGACAAGGCGCTGGCCGCTGCCCGGGTGCTGCGATGGCCGGCCAGGCGCATCAGCGTCCGCGACCTGCCGGCCGCCCGCCGCCGGATCCTGGGGGTGGAGACCTCCTTGGCCGCCCTGGCAAGGGAGGGGTCCACGCCCCCCGCGTCGCCTGAAGGCGGTGCATCACAGCCGGATCCGGACTCCCCCGCCGCCGTGCTCTTTACTTCCGGTTCCACCGGCCCTGCCAAGGGCGTGCTCTACACGCACCGGCAGCTCGCGGCGATGCGGGACACCGTGGCGGAAACCTTCGGGATCCATCCGGGCCAGCGGCTCGTGGCAGGCTTCGCGCCCTTCGCCCTGCTGGGACCGGCACTGGGAGCCGTGTCCGTGACGCCCGCAATGGATGTCACTGCTCCGCGCACCCTGACGGCATGTGCCCTGGCGGACGCCGCGGCGGCCGTCGACGCCACGGTGGTGTTCGCCTCCCCGGCTGCCCTGCGCAACGTCGCCGCCACCAGCGGCGGACTGACCGCTGAAGGCACCGCAGCACTGAAACGCGTTGAACTGCTGCTCTCCGCCGGCGCCCCCGTTCCGGAACCGCTCCTGGCCGAAGTGCAGCGGCTGCTGCCGGGCGCCTCCCTGCACACCCCCTACGGAATGACGGAGGCGCTGCCCGTCACGGACATCAGCCTGGAACAGATCCGGGCCGCCGCCGTCGACGCCGAATCCGGAACAAAGCGCGGGGCCGGCAACGGCGTCTGCGTGGGCCGGCCCGTCCACGGCGCCCACGTAGGCATCATCCCGCTGGTGCCGGACGGCACCGCGCCCGGTTCCACGCCTGTCACGGAGGCCGGGATCACGGGAGAAATCCTGGTCAGGGCTCCGCACGTCAAGGAAGCGTATGACCGGCTGTGGCTGACCGAAGAAGCCAGCGCCGCCGGCTCCGGCTGGCACCGCACCGGCGACGTGGGCCACTTCGACGCCGACGGCCGGCTGTGGGTGGAAGGCCGCCTTGCGCACATTGTCACCGCGCCTGCCGGGGTGGTAACCCCGGTAGGCGCCGAACAGGCCATCGAACGCCTGGCGGGTATCCGCATGGCCGCAATTGTTGGCGTGGGACCGGCGGGGACGCAGGCCGTCACGGCCGTCGTCGAAACCGTCCCACCCGCCCGCAAAGCTTGCCCTGCCGGCATGGAACTGGCTGGAAAAGTCCGCGAAGCCGCCCGCACAGCAGGCGTTTCCGTCGCCGCCGTCCTGGTTGTCCCCGCGCAGCCCACCGACATCCGCCACAACGCGAAGATTGACCGGACCCGCCTTTCACGCTGGGCAACCGCTGTCCTGGCCGGCGGCCGTCCGGGGACCCCGTGAAGGTCCTCGTCACGGGTGCCAGCGGGCTGCTGGGCCGGAAAGTCGCGGGGCAGCTGGTGCGCCGGGGCTACGACGTCACCACCTTCCAGCGGCGCCCCTCGGGGGTCGACGGCGTCACGGACCGCTGTGGGTCCCTCACCGACGACGTGGCCGTCAGGGACGCTGTCCGGGGTGCGGAAGCAATCATCCACCTGGCGGCCAAGGTCTCCTTCACCGGCCGTCCCGCAGAATTTGACGAAGTGAACGTCCAGGGCACCCGGCGCCTGCTCCTGGCCGCCAGGGAGGCCGGGGTGCGGGACCTGGTCTTCGTGTCCTCGCCGTCAGTGGCCAACTCGGGCGCCGCCATCACAGGCCTGGGCGCGGAGCCGGCGGACCCGGAACACGCCCACGGTGACTACTCCCGCACCAAGGCCCAGGCAGAACTGCTGGCCCTTGCCGCGGACGCACCGGACTTCCGCGTTGCCGCGGTGCGGCCGCACGTGGTCTGGGGGCCCGGGGACACCCAGCTGGTGGAACGGGTGCTGGCGCGGGCAGCACGGCACCGGCTGCCGCTGCTGGATGCGGGCGCCGCCCTGATCGACACCACCTATGTGGACAACGCGGCGTCAACGATCGTTGCCGCCCTGGCGCGCATGGAGCATATCCATGGCAGGGCGCTGGTTGTCACCAACGGGGAACCACGGCCGGTAGGCGAACTCATCGCCGGCATCTGCGCCGCCGGCGGCGTCCCCGCCCCGTCATGGTCCGTGCCGGGGCGGGTTGCCCGGATGGCAGGATCCGCTGTTGAAAAGGTCTGGCTGAGGCTTGGAAAGCAGGACGAACCGCCCATGACCAGGTTCCTTGCCGAACAGCTGTCCACCGCCCACTGGTTCGACCAGCGCGAAACCCGGAAGCTCCTGGAGTGGACTCCGGTTGTATCGATCGACGAAGGCCTGGCACGGCTGGCCGCGTATTACGGCTCCCGGTGACAAGGAGCGTCGGGGCCGGCCAAACCTGCTTTACCAGCGGCCGTTGCGGGGCCGCGGCTGGCACACCATGCAGGTGTGGGACGAGCGGTTCATGAACTGCTCCCGGCGGATGATCGCGTGGATTCCTGCTGCCGCGCATCTCCTGCACGGCTCACCCTGCCGGCCGTAGGCGTTGAGGGACCGGTCAAAGTAGCCTGAGGCACCGTTGACATTGA
The DNA here is from genome assembly GCF_059414945.1 of Arthrobacter sp. SAFR-179. NCBI lineage: Bacteria > Bacillati > Actinomycetota > Actinomycetes > Micrococcales > Micrococcaceae > Arthrobacter > Arthrobacter sp. SAFR-179. Next base: position 876,377 of record NZ_JBPFDM010000001.1, on the reverse strand, counting down.
CGTACAGGGAATCGAAGCTGGTTCCTCCTGCTGCCAGGGCATCGAGCATTACCTCCCGGGCGCTGTCGAGGACCCGTTGGGCCTCGCCCCGGCGAAGAGTGTCCGTGGGCCGCGCATAATGCAGCTTGGCGCGCCACAGGGCTTCATCGGCGTAGATGTTTCCAATTCCAGAGACCAGGCCCTGGTCCAGCAGCGCCCGCTTCAGGCCGGTCCTGCGCTTCCGGAGCCGCTGGTAGAACAGGTCGAAGGAGAAGGAAGGATCCAGCGGGTCGCGGGCAATGTGCGCTGCTTCCTCGGCGATCAGCGGAAGCGGGGATTCAGCGAGGCCGCCTGGACCGCCGTCGTCCGTCGATATCAGCGTGGTGACGAAGAGGCCGCCAAAGATCCGCTGGTCCACGAACCGTAGCTGGTCCGGCATCCCTTCCCGCGGGCTGAGCCGGAACCGGACTTTAAGGTGCTTCTCATCGGGGACGCCGGCGTCCTGCATCAGCAACTGCCCGCTCATTCCCAGGTGGGCCATGAGGGCCACGCCCGGCACGCGGGGTTCTTCAGGGTTGTCCGGAAGCGGGGCGGTGGAGTCCAGCAGCGGCATCCAGAGGAACTTGCCGCGGCGCACGACGTCGGACACCGCAGCGCCTTCGAGGTTGCCCATGAAGTCCTCGACGCCAAGGGCATGGCGCCGGATGGAACGTGGGTCGAGGACTTCAACGGCGTGGATGGTCCTGCCGCGGACCCAGTTCACCAGGCCGCGGCGGACAACCTCCACCTCGGGCAGTTCAGGCATGGGACCCTACTGGGCCGCCAAGGAGCTTGTACTGGTGCTGCCGGCGTCCTGCGCCGCGGCCCCGGAGAGCACCCGCCAGGCATCCGCTGCTGCTTCCTGCTCCGCTTCCTTTTTCGAGTGGCCGGAACCCTTGCCATAGGCTGTGCCGCCGATGTTCAGGACCGCCGTGAAGGTGCGGGCGTGGTCCGGGCCGGACCCGTCCACTGCATAGTGGATGCTGCCCAGCTGCCGGCTGGCCGCAAGTTCCTGGATGCTGGTCTTCCAGTCGGTGCCGGCACCCAGGACGGCGGCGTCCTTCAGCAGCGGACCGACCAGCCGCATGACCAGCTGGCGCGCCGTCTCGATGTCGTTCGAGACGTAGGTGGCCCCGATCAGGGCCTCCATGGTGTCCGCGAGGATGGAGGCCTTGTTCTTGCCGTGGGTGAGCTTTTCGCCCTGCCCCAGGTAGATGTACTCCCCAATGCCAAGGCTGCGGCCGATGCCGGCCAATGCACGCGTACTGACGACGGCGGACCGGCGCTTTGCGAGTTCGCCTTCGGGCAGGTCCGGGTTGTCCCGGTAGAGGGCATCGGTAACAGAGAATCCCAGGATGGAGTCGCCCAGGAACTCGAGCCGCTCGTTGGTGGGTATGCCGCCGTTCTCGTAGGCGTACGAACGGTGTGTGAGCGCAAGACGAAGCGTCCCGGCGTCAATAGTGACACCGAGACGCTTCAGAAGCTCTTCAGTTGAAGACATCAGTCAGCCTTTTGGGCCGATTAGACGTCAGCGACCTTGCGGCCCTTGTACTCAAGGAACAGCGCAGTGCCAGCAGAGTCGGTAACGACCTTTGCCTGGTGCGGCAGGCTGTAGGTAACCTGGCCGTTCTCAACGGTCTTCACCAGGTGGGGGGCGGTCGCCTTCCACTGCGAGCGGCGGGCGCGGGTATTCGAGCGAGACATTTTCCGCTTGGGAACAGCCACGGCTAACTCATTTCTCTCTAGACAAACACGTACAAATCAATTTTGCCGGTCAGGCTTAGCCATATCAGCTAGGGCAGCCCAGCGAGGATCCAGGACCTCGTGGTGGTGCCCCGGCTCGTCTTCCAGGCGAACTCCGCATTCGGAGCAAAGGCCCTGGCAGTCTTCCCGGCACACCGGCTGGAACGGCAGATTGGTGACAACCGCGTCCCGCAACACCGGTTCAAGATCGATTACATCGTGCTCGACTCGACGTTGCTCTTCATCTTCTTCTCCGTCCGAAAGCTGGACGCCCTCGTAGAAGAAAAGTTCTTGCACATTGACCTCAAGGTCATACGCAAGGGGATCCAGGCATCGGCCGCACTCACCGGTAACTTCGGCAAGCACGGTTCCTGATACCAGAATTCCTTCGTGTACGGCCTCAAGCCTCAGATCCAGCTCAACATCCGAGCCTTCCTGAACACCAATGAGCGCCACACCAAGATCACCCGGTGCGGGTACATGTTCCTTCAGTGTCCGCATGCTTCCCGGACTGCGTCCGAGGTCCTTGACGTCGAACGCCAGGGGCGAACCAGCATCTCTGTTAATGAGAACTCCTGTTGAACATATGACCGACGTACCATCTTAGCCCGAAGAGCCGCAGCGACTCAAACCGGCAGGAGGAAGCGCCGAAGTACCGATCCAGCCTACCGCTTTGGCTGCTGATCAGGCGAAGGCTCGCCGGAAACCAGCCGGCGGTGCACTGACCGGGGCACATAGTCGGACACGCTGCCGCCCAGGACCGACACCTCTTTGATCAGGGTGGAGGACAGATGGACGTAGCTGGCCTCGGCCGGGAGGAAGACAGTCTCCACCCCGCTCAACTGCCGGTTCATGGTGGCCATGGGAAGCTCGTAGTCAAAGTCCGACGACGACCTGAGTCCCTTAACAATGGCCGACACGCCCCGCTGGCGGCAGTACTCCGCCAGGAGCCCCTCGCCCACCGGTTCCACCACGATTCCCTTGAGCAGCGCCAGGGTCTCGCGCGCCATTTCCAGCCGCTCCTCCAGGCTGAACATGTACTTCTTGGCGTAGTTGGTGGAGATGGCCACGATGACCTCGTCAAAGAGGCCGGCAGCACGTGCGATGACTTCGAGATGGCCGTTGTGGATGGGGTCGAAGGATCCGGGGCACACAGCGCGTCTCATGCTCCGAACCTACCGCATGGAAACCCCGGGATACCATGACTGGATGCATCCACCACGGGAACTTTCCACCCCCCTGGCACCTGCGCCCTGGCAGCGCACAGCGCTCGGAGCCAACCTCCTTGCCCCCGACGGCGGACTGGGTGTCACCATCTTCGAAGAGATGACCACCCTGGCCGTCCAAACCGGGGCGATTAACCTGGGGCAGGGCTTCCCTGATGAGGACGGGCCGGCCGAGATCCGGGAAGCGGCCCGGGCAGCCATCGCGGCGGGGGCCAACCAGTACGCGCCCGGCAAGGGCCTGCCCGAACTCCGTGCGGCGGTGGCCGCACACCAGGAACGCTTCTACGGGCTCAGGCCGGACCCGGACACTGAGGTCATCATCACCACCGGGGCCACGGAAGGCATCGCAGCCTCCCTCCTGGCCTTCGCCGGACCGGGCGATGAGGTCCTGACGTTCGAGCCTTTCTACGACTCCTATGGTGCAATCATTGGGCTGTCCGGCGCCTCCCACGTGACCGTTCCGCTGGCTGCCCCGGACTTCATGCCGGACCTGGCAGCATTGGAGGCGACCTTCAATGAGCGGACCCGCGTGGTACTGCTGAACAATCCGCACAACCCCACCGGCGCCGTCTTTCCACCGGCCGTCCTGCAGCGCGTGGTGGAGCTTGCCGAAAAGCACGGCAGCATCATCATCACGGATGAGGTGTACGAGCACCTCACCTTCGGCGTGGCCCATACACCCCTCGCCACCCTTCCGGGCGCCGCTGCCCGCACCATCACCATTTCCTCTGCCGGAAAGACGTTCTCCCTGACCGGCTGGAAGATCGGCTGGCTGAGCGGGCCGGCGGAGCTGGTCTCAGCAGTCCGCACGGTCAAGCAGTTCCTGACCTACAGCTCGGGCACCCCCTTCCAAGGAGCGATCGCCGCCGGCCTGGCCCTGCCGGATGATTTCTACACGGGCATCGCCGCCGCCCTTGAGAAGAAACGGGACATCCTCAGCGCCGGACTCCGGGCGGCGGGCTTTGATGTCTTCACACCGCGGGGAACGTACTTCGTCAACGTGGACACGGCTCCGCTGGGCATCACGGACGCCCTGGACCTGGCCCGCCGCCTGCCGGCACTGGTGGGTGTCGCCGCCATTCCGGTTCCGGTCTTCTGCCACCCGGAAGGTGCGCAGCGCATGCGCAGCCTGCTCCGGTTTGCCTTCTGCAAGAAGACCGAGGTCCTGGAGGAGGCCGCAGCGCGGCTGGCCACCCTGGGCGGCCGGCTCTGATGTCAGGCGGCAGCGGCGTGACTGCCAGCCGCTTCCTGCGGACCACTGGCCAGCACGCCACCATCGAAACCGATGCATTTACTGATGGCGGCTATGTCCTCAGCATCGGCGGAGCCGAACAATCACACGTCAACCTCGAACGGCCGGAAGAGATCTTCTACGAGTACCTCCGCAGGATTGGACACCTGGTGGATCTGGCGGCCCCTCCCGGCGGGCCGATCAGTGCCCTGCACCTGGGAGCCGGGGCGCTGACGCTGGCGCGTTACATCCAGACCACCCGCCCCGGCTCAATGCAGTACGCGGTTGAGCTGGAACGCGAGCTGCTGGACTTTGTCCTTCGGCACCTTCCCCTGCCCCAGGGGACGGACCTGACCACCATCATCGGCGACGCCCGTGAATCGCTTGGTGCTCTCGATCCCGGCCTCAGGTTCGACGTCGTCATCCTAGACATCTTTTCCGGCCCGGAAGCCCCGGCCCACATCGCCACCAGCGGCTTCTACCAGGAGGCCAGGGAACGCTTGCGCCCGGACGGCCTGCTGATCGTCAATGTGGGCGACGAGGCGGCCCTGACACTCGTCAGGAGCCAAGTGGCGGCGATGCGTGATGCGATGGCGGATGTGGGCGCCGTTGCGGAAGCCGGCATGTTCGACGGCCGGTACCCGGGCAACATCATCCTGGCAGGGACGCAGGGCCCGTGGCCGGAAGCCTGGACAGCTGAATTGACCGCGCGTGGCCCCCACCCTGCACGTGTCCTGGCGGGAGTCGACCTGGATCCGTTCTCGGGCTAAGCCCCCGGGGTGTCAGGCCCGGCAGCGTCCGCCAGGTCATCCGCTGCGATGGCGTCGGGCACGAATGGTTCGGCGTACCACAACCGGGTTTCCCCGTATTTCTTTTCGGCGAACCGGGTCATCCCGTCCGGCCATTGCGGCTCCGGGGAGCGCGACGAGCGTTCCACCACGACAACGGCACCGGGGACCAGGTGCGCGGCAAGCTTCTGCAGCACCGCAGCCAGTGCGGCATCCTCCAATGGATATGGAGGATCCAGGAACACCAGGTCCCAGGCAGCGGATTCCGGGACGCGGTCCAGGAAAGGCTCCACCTTGGAGCGGTGCACGGTCACGGTTTTGCGGCCCAGCACCCCGTTGATGAGGTCTGCGTTGCGCTGGCACACAGCACTGGCCTTGGCATCGGACTCAACCAGGTCCACCGTCCTGGCTCCCCTGCTGGCGCTTTCCACTCCCAGCGAGCCCGAACCCGCATAAAGATCCAGCACCCGCGCGCCGGCAATGACTTCAAAGGCGTCGAGGCGGGAAAACAGCGCTTCCTTCACCCGGTCGGTTGTCGGCCTGGTCAAGGACCCTGGAACGGCCGCCAGTGGCGTGCCGCCGGCAGCCCCGGCAATAATCCTGGTCACCGCGCCCACCGCGATCCGCCGGCGCCCGGTGCGCCTATGCGCGCTGCGCTTCTGTTGCTAACCGCGTTCAAGGAACGCCTCCTTCTCAGGGTTGAGGTACTTCTCGATGGCATCGGCCAGTTCCGGGCAGCCGGACAGCAGGGGGTCGCCGGCAACGATTGCCTGGGCGTCTTCCCTGGCCCGGGCAATCACGTCTTCGTGTTCGAGGACCCGCAGCAGTTTCAACGTGGACCGTCCACCGGACTGGGAAGCGCCCAGGATATCGCCCTCGCGCCGCAGCTTGAGGTCCTCCTGGGAGAGGACAAAACCGTCGGTGGTGGCCGCGACCGCGTCCAGCCGCCGCCGGCTTGGGTGGCCGGGTTCCAAGGCGGTGACCAGCAGGCAGGTTCCCGGCAGGCCGCCGCGGCCCACGCGGCCGCGGAGCTGGTGCAGCTGGGAAATACCAAATCTGTCGGCGTCAAGGATCACCATCAAGGTGGCGTTGTGGACGTCCACCCCCACCTCGATCACGGTGGTGGAGACGAGCAGCTTGATGCGGTTGGCGGTGAAGCCGGCCATGGTCTCCGTCTTCAGCTCCGGGTCCTGGCGCCCGTGCAGGGGAGCCAGTGGAACCCCGGCCAGCGAGGGCTCGGAGAGCAGATGGTCCACGACGGCGGTGACCGACGCGAGCTCCCGCGCCTCCTCCCCTTCCACGCCGGAAGGTGCCGCCTCCCCCGGGCTGAAGTCGCCGTCGTCGTCCGTTCCGATCTTGGGACAGACCACGTACACCTGGTGGCCGGCGTCGATCTCTTCCCTTGCACGTGCCCAGATCCGGGCCGCCCATGCGGGATTCTCCGCCAGGCCCACGAGATGCGTGGTGATCGGGGCGCGCCCCTTCGGCAGTTCGTCGAGCGTGGAGGTCTCGAGGTCGCCGAACACGGTCATCGCCACGGTGCGGGGAATGGGCGTGGCGGTCATGACCAGCAGGTGCGGCGGCTTCCGTGCCTTGGCCCGCAGGGCGTCCCGCTGTTCCACGCCGAAGCGGTGCTGTTCGTCCACCACGATCAGGCCGAGGTCGTAGAAGGAGACGTTGTCGCTGAGCAGGGCATGGGTGCCAATGATGATTCCGGCCGTCCCCGAGGCCGCGTCCAGCATGGCCTGTTTCCGTGCCGCCGTGGGCATGGACCCGGTCAGGAGCGTGACCTGCACGGAAGGGCCGTCGCCACCGGCCAGCCCTCCCAGGAGCCCGTCGCTGGAGAGCACGCCCAGGGTGCGGCGGATGGAGTCGTAGTGTTGCGCGGCGAGCACTTCGGTGGGCGCCAGGAGCGCAGCCTGGCCGCCGGCGTCGATGACCTGCAGCATGGCCCGCAGCGCCACCACGGTCTTCCCCGAGCCCACTTCGCCCTGCAGCAGCCGGTTCATGGGGGCAGCCTGCGCCAGTTCCGCCGCGAGGGTGTTGCCGACGGCGGCCTGGCCGGGGGTGAGCGTGAAGGGCAGGTTTTGGTCGAAGGCAGCCAGGATACCGTCGTCGACGGGGCGCCGCGCGGTGGCTTCCTCGGCGGCGAGCTGGGCCCGCCGCCTGGCCAGCGCGGATTGCAGCACCAGGGCTTCCTGGTACCGGAACCGGTCCCGTGCGCGTTTCCAATCGGCGGCTGTTTCGGGCGCATGGATGAGCCTATAGGCCTCCGCCACGGGCAGGAAGGCTTCCCTGGCGGCGACTGCGGACGGAACCGGGTCCGGCAGCGAGCCCAGGTCAGCGGTTTCGAGCAGTGTGGTGATCACCTTCTGGATCCGCCAGCTGGGAAGCTTTGCGGTGGCCGGATAGACCGGGATGGGCATCGCGGCGAGCTTCTCCGGATCACCGCTGCCCTGGACGAAGGGGTCATCGTCCAGGAGCTGGAAGTCCGGATTGGTGAGGCCCAGCTGGCCTTTGAAGCTGGTGACTTTTCCAGAGAACAGGGCCCGCCGTCCCTGCAGGAGTTCAGTTTTTGCCTTGTAGCCGTTGAAGAAGCTGATCTTGAGGGTCCCGGGCACTTTGCCGCGGTAGTCCGTGCCTCCCACCAGCCGGAGCCCCTGCTGCCCGTCGTCGTCGGAAACGATGACGTCGGTGATCGTCCCCCGCCGTGCCTGCATGTGCCGGGTGCTGCTGGACAGCACCCGGGCGATCAGGGTGACCTCCTCATTGAGTGGGAGCCCGCCAATGGGCGTCAGCTCACCGCGCATAAGGTAGCGCCGGGGGAAGTAGTTCAGCAGGCCCTCGACGGTGGTGATGCCGAGGTGTTTCTCGATGACGGCGGCGGAACGCTTTCCAATCCGGCGCTCCAGGGCCAGGTCCAGCTCAGCGTTCATGCCCGCCGGTGTTCACCTTTTCCACATCCGGTTCCCGCGGAAGCGCCAGCTCGCTGATGCTGATCTGGGACGGCTCACCCAGGGACCGGATAATCTCCACGGCCGGGTCCGGCTCCGGAACGTGCACGTGCACCCGCCACCGGTAGTTGCCTTCCGGATCCGGACCGCTGCCCACCTGGCTCATGATGACGGACTCGCCGATCTCGTCCAGCCGCTGCCGGAGCGTGGCGGCGTTCAGGGGCGAAAGGCTGATGGTGCACATGACTTCCACGCCGTCATCGTCCGGCATGGAGGTGTGGATGTGGGGGTCGGAGACGTCATAGCCGTGCAGGCCATCGAGGAGTTCGCTCTGCAGTTCTTCGCCCAGGACGGCGGAGCGGAGGCAGTCGAGGATCAGCAGCATGCCCACGCCGCCTGCATCCACCACGTGGGCGGACTGCAGCGCATCAAGCTGTTCCTCGGTGTGGATCACGGCGGCCAGCGCGCCCTCCACCGCGGCGTCCAGCGCCAGGCCCAGCGCGTGGTTGCTGTCATCGCCGTCCTGGGCGGCGTCGACGGCGGCTGCCGCACGGGCTGCAGCTTCCATGACCGACAGCATGGTGCCCGGAACCGGGTCACTCAGTGCGGACCAGGCGCGGATCTGGGCGCGGTTCAGTGCGGCCGACAGGAGCGTGGACGTCAACCGGGTATGCCCGGCCAAAGGCTCAGCCGCGGCACAAAGAAACACGGAAAAGAGAGTGCCCGAGTTTCCCCTGGCTTCCTCCATGGCGGCCTGCCCGGCGGTGGCGAGGACTTCCCCGACGTCGACCGGCGCCGGCTGGCCCTCTGCAAGGACCAGGGAACGGGCGGCAGCGCGGACAGTGAGATAGAGGTTGGTGCCGGTATCGCCATCGGCCACCGGGAAGATGTTGATGGCGTTGAGCCGGTCACTGTGGTTTCCCAGGGCAGTTTCAGCCTTGCCCAGCCACCTCTTCATCGCCAGCGCGTTGGCGGCAACCTTAGTGTGCAAAGTGATCCCATCCCCCGTTGTCCGCGGTCCGGCCCGCTGTCAGGACGCCCGGGCCTTCGTCGGTACCGAGTGCATGTATCGAGCCTATCGCAGTGAATCCAGGTGGCAGCTGAACACCGGCCGGGAATGTGGCCAGCAGCCCGTGGTCCTCTCCCCCGCCCAGCACCCAGGCGGCGCCATCCACCCCCAGCCGGGCTGCGGCCGGGGCCAGGAGATCCGCCAGTTGGGCCATCCTTGCCTGGTCGAGAGCCACCGCCACATTGCTGGCGGTGGCCAGCCGCCTGCCGTCCCGCTGAAGTCCGTCCGAAATGTCCAGCATTGCCGTGGCACCTGCCGCACGCGCAGCCGGCCCGGCCTCCAGCGGCGGACGCGGCCGGCACTGCAGGTCCACGAAGGCGCGCTCCGCCGGGGTGAGCGTGTCCACAGGGATGTCCGATTCGAGCAGGGCCAGGCCAGCCGCGGCGTGCCCCACTGTTCCCGCCAGCGCCAAAGTATCCCCCGGGCGGGCGCCGGACCGGAGGACGGGCCGCCCGCCGTCGAGCGTTCCCAGCACCGCAACGGTCACCGAAATCTCCCCGCCCCGGCCCAGGTCTCCGCCGGCCACGGAACATCGGGTGGCCCCAAGTTCGCGGATTCCAGCTGTCAGTCCATCCGCCAGGTCCTCCACCCAGCTCACCGGCGTGTCAACGGGAAGGGTAAGGCTGACCACCATGGAGGTTGCGTGTGCGCCCATGGCGTTGATGTCGCTGAGGTTCTGTGCAGCTGCCTTCCACCCGACATCGAATCCGGTGGTGTGGTAGCCGTTGGGCCACAGGAGGCGGAAATCCTGGTCCTGGACCTGGGTGTCGATGCTGATGACGGTCCTGCCGTCCGGGGCTGCGATGACGGCAGCGTCATCGCCAGGCCCCAGCAGCGTGCTGGTGGTGTGGCCGTCCGTCATCTGAAGGCGCGGAAAGATCCGCTCCAGCAGCTCGGCTTCGGAAAGGGCGGCGACTGTGGGCTGGCGGTCAACACGGTTACGGAGGTCTTCGGGCACGCCACTACGCTACCGCGCCCGGCCGACATCGTGTCCGGACGGGGACGAAGGCGGCGATAGGCTGGGATCATGCACCATCCCCAGCCGCCCCTGTCCGCCCGTGCCGCCAGGATGGCGCTGGCTGGGGGAATCGCCGCCTTGTCCCTGACCGCCTGCTCTCCGGCCGTGGATGTCACCGCCGCCAAGGACGCCGCCAATCCATTGTGCGCGCCGATGATGGTGGCACTGCCGGACGTCATCGGGGATTCGAAACTGCGGAAGACCAACAGCCAGGGCACGGCCGCCTGGGGCGACCCATCGCTGGTCATCCTCCGGTGCGGTGTCAACGTGCCGGGGCCCACGACGGACCGCTGCGTCACCGTCAACGGCGTCGACTGGGTCATCAAGGAAGGCGACCCCGTGTGGACGCTGACCACCTATGGGCGGGAACCTGCCACGGAAATCCTGATGGACCCGGACAAGATCAGCTCTGCCACAGTACTGGCGGACCTGTCGGCTGCGGCGGAAAAGGTACCGTCCGCACGGAACTGTGTGGGCCAGGAAGAGCTGCAGAACCTGCCCAAGAGCCAGTAAGCTCCGGCAGGTCCTGCAAGTGGTGGCCCCACACCGGCGGCGGGAACGCGCCAGCGGGAGCCGCCGTGGCGGCTTACCGGAGCCCGGTCTTGCGGTTCAGTGCCAGGTGGATAAGTTCATCGATCAGGTCCGCGTAGCCCAGTCCGGATGCTGCCCACATTTGCGGGTACATGCTCTTGGGTGTGAAGCCGGGCATCGTGTTGATCTCGTTGATGATCAGTTCGCCCTCGGGCGTATAGAAGAAGTCCACGCGGCTCAGGCCCTCGGCACCCACAGCGTCAAAGGCGGCGGCAGCGAGTTCACGGACCCGGGCAATGGCTTCCGCCGGGATGTCTGCCGGGCAGCTCAGGGACGCGGCATCATCCTCGACGTACTTGGCGTTGAAGTCGTAGAACTCGTGGGTTCCTGCGGCCACGGAGATTTCGCCCGGCATTGAGGTCCGCGGCGCATCGGTGCCCCTGCCTTCGAGGACTGCGCATTCGATTTCGCGGCCCACAATTCCGGCTTCGATCACCAGCTTGAGGTCATGGCGGCGGGCCTCTTCGATGGCGGCGTCCAGGTCCTCCAGGGAGTCAACCTTGGAGATACCCATCGACGAGCCTGCACGGGCCGGCTTGACGAAGACAGGGAACCCGAGGCGGTCCACCTGCTTCCGGACGGATTCGGGGTCCCTGCGCCACTGCCTGTCGGTCACGGCCACATAAGGGCCCACCCGCAGCCCTGCGGCTTCGAAGACCACCTTCATGTAGTGCTTGTCCATGCCGACGGCGGATGCCAGCACCCCGGCGCCAACGTAGCGGGTGTCGGAAAGCTCAAGGAGGCCCTGGATGGTGCCGTCCTCACCGAAAGGTCCGTGCAGCAGCGGAAAGACGACGTCGACGGTGCCCAGTTCCTGCGGAACTTCATTGGGTGCCGCCACGATCAGCTGGTGCTCACCGCCGATCTCGGCCAGGGTGACGGTCTGCGGCGAGGGCACGACTTCAGGAAGCGACGATGCCGCGAGCGACCACTGTGCGGTGTCGGCCGGGGCGAGAACCCACTGGCCGGTCTTGGCGATCCCGATGGGGATCACCTCGTACTTGTCCTTGTTGATCGCGCCCAGCACGCCGGCTGCCGTTACGCAGCTGACGGCGTGCTCGCTGGAGCGGCCGCCGAAAAGCACTGCGACCCGCGGTTTCCTGGTGATGGCCGTTTCAGCTGTGGTGGATGTGTCGTGGGACATGGGTCAGTAATCGCCTTCAGGTTTCAATTCCCGGGACAGCAGAACAGGCCCCAGTTGGTCAACGGACAGCTTGCCTGCCAGTACCGCGACGACGGCGGCAGTGATGGGCATTTCGACGCCGAGCTTGCCGGCGAGTTCATGGACGGCCTGGCCGGATTTGATGCCTTCGGCGGTCTGGGTCATCTTTCGGCCCACTTCTTCAAGGGTCAGGCCCTGGCCCAGCAGTCTCCCCGCGGTGTGGTTCCGGGACAGCGCGGACGAGCAGGTTGCCACGAGGTCGCCCAGCCCGGCCAGACCGGCCATGGTCTTGGCTTCGCCGCCCAGTGCCAGTGCGAGGCGCGACGTTTCGGCGAGTCCCCGGGTAATCACGGATGCCTTGGTGTTGTCCCCCATCTGCTTGCCCTCACAGATGCCCACTGCCAGCGCGATCACGTTCTTGACGATGCCGCCAATTTCGACGCCGACCACATCGGACGTGGTGTAAGGACGGAAGTAGGGGGCGGTGCAGCTCCTGGCCAGCCAGCCGGCAGTGGCGGAATCGGTACACGCCACCACCGATGCAGTGGGTTCCTGCCGCGCAATTTCCATGGCGAGGTTGGGTCCGGAGACAACCGCAATGCGTTCCAGGGGCAGGTCCAGCTCCTGCCCGATGACCTCGCTCATCCTGGCATCCGTGCCCAGCTCCAGGCCCTTCATCAGGGAAACCACAACAGCTCCGGGGGCGATCATGTCCTTCCATTCCCGCAACTGCGGGCGGAGGGACTGGGCCGGAACAGCCAAGACCACGAGCTCGGCGCCTGCCAGGACCGCGCGGACGTCGGTGGACGCAGTGATGCTTTCCGGCAGGACAACGTCCTTGAGGTAGTCACTGTTGCGGTGGCTGCTGTTAATCTCCTCCACCACTTCGGCGCGCCTGCCCCACAGCCTGATGGAACGTGGCGTGCCGGTGGCAATCGCGGCGTCGGCCAGGACCTTGGCAAAGGTCGTGCCCCACGATCCCGCGCCCAGGACGGCAACGGTACGGGCCGCCCCCGGCCTCGCGTCAGCGGTCACGGAGCTTCCGTTCCGGATCCCGGCTGCTGTCCGCGTTCAACGAACCGTCCATGCTTGGCCTGCTGCTGTTTGGCCGGGTCCCAGCGTTCCGCGGGAGGCTGTTCACCACGCAAACCTGCCAACAATGCCGTGATCGCATCCATGATCACCGCGGTGGCCTCCGCCAGGGTGGCCTTGTCCAGGGGACGGCCACTGAAGGCGCTCAGGTCCACCGGATCGCCCACCACAACACGCGAGCGTTTGCGCGGGAAGATATGGAACGACTTGCCGTATCGCGGAAACACTTCATGCGCTCCCCAGTGTGCGATGGGAACCACGGGAATGCCGCCTTCGAGGGCCAGCCGCGCAGCGCCGGTGTGGCCTTTCATGGGCCACAAGTCCGGGTCCCGCGTCAGCGTGCCTTCGGGATAGATGATGATGGCGCCCCCTTCGGCGACAATCTCCTGGGCCACTTGCAGCGACCGGTTCGCTCCCGCCGTCGAACGCTCCACCGGCACCTGCTTGGTGGCGCGCAGCAGCCAGCCCAGGGCCGGCACCTTGAACAGCCCGGCCTTGGCCAGGAAGTGCGGGGCCCGCTTCTGGTTGTAGAGCATGTGCCCCACCACCAGGGGGTCGATCTCCGTGCAGTGGTTGGGGGCGGCGATGAAGCCGCCGGCGGGAAGTTTTTCGGTGCCTTCCCACGTCTTGGCCATCATGAGGTTCAGCAACGGCCGGGCGACGGCGGCGATGAACACAAACGTGGCCCTGCTCTTGGCCGATTCCTTCACGGTCCCGCGCTACTTCGTGGTGGTGATGTCGAAGTCGGCACCGAGGCCGGCGAGCTTTTCCGTGAACCGCTCGTACCCCCGGTTGATGATATCGATGCCGGTCACGCGCGAGGTTCCGGTGGCGGCCAGGGCAGCAATCAGGTGGCTGAAGCCGCCGCGGAGGTCCGGAACGTCAATGTCGGTTCCCTTGAGCTGCGTGGGACCGGAAATCACCGCTGAGTGCAGGAAGTTGCGCTGGCCGAAGCGGCACGGCACACTTCCCAGGCACTCGCGGTGCACCTGGATGCTGGCGCCCATGCGGATGAGCGCGTCGGTGAAGCCGAAGCGGTTTTCATAGACCGTCTCGTGGACGATGGATACGCCCTCGGCCTGGGTCAGCGCCACAACGAGTGGCTGCTGCCAGTCAGTCATGAAGCCGGGGTGGACATCCGTCTCCAGGACCAGCGGGTTCAGCTTTCCGCCCTTGTGGTAGAACCGGATGCCGTCCTCGCCGATGTCCATTCCGCCGCCCACCTTGCGGTAGGTGTTCAGGAACGTCATCATGTCGCGCTGGGAGGCGCCTTCAACGAAGATGTCGCCGCGGGTCACCAGTGCGGCCGAAGCCCAGGAGGCCGATTCGTTGCGGTCCGAGAGTGCACGGTGATTGTATCCGCCCAGGTCGCGGACGCCCTCGATGCGGATGGTGCGGTCCGTCTGCACGCTGATGATGGCGCCCATCTTCTGCAGCACGGCGATGAGGTCGACGATCTCCGGTTCGGTGGCGGCGCCCGAAAGCTCGGTGATGCCTTCGGCGCGGGTGGCGCTCAGCAAGACCTGCTCGGTGGCACCCACGGACGGGTACGGCAGCGAGATCTTGGCCCCGTGCAGGCCCTTGGGTGCCGAGATGTGGATGCCGCCGGGGCGCTTTTCCACGACCGCGCCGAACTGGCGCAGGACATCCAGGTGGTAGTCGATGGGACGGTCGCCGATCTTGCAGCCGCCCAGGTCGGGAATGAAGGCTTCACCGATCGCGTGGATCAACGGCCCGCACAGCAGGATGGGAATCCGGGAGTCACCGGCATGGGCATCAATCGCGGTGCTCGGCGCCGTTTTTGCGGCCTTGGGATCCAGGGTGAGATCTCCGTTGGCCGGGTCTTTCTCCACGGTCACGCCATGCAACTGCAGCAGGGAGGTGACAACCTCCACGTCCTTGATTTCCGGCACGTTCCGCAACACCGAGGGTTCGTTGCCCAGCAACGCCGCCACCATGGCCTTGGGAACAAGATTCTTTGCCCCACGGACGCTGACGCGGCCTGTAAGCGGGACACCGCCGCGGATTGTCAGAACACTACTCATATACCGGTTTCCTCACGATCACTAGCCCCCAAAACCTTGCAAAGGCTCCAACCAAGCATAGGAGGTCGCGTTACCGAACCGAAATAAGGGAGCACCGGCGGCGGGGCGTGGCGGGAGCTGCGCCGGCCCGCCACGCCGCCGGGGCGGTGGCGCAGGGTCAGGAAAGCTTCGCCGGCAGGGTCTTCGGCTTGAAGGCCGGCCGGGTCGCCTCGTAGGCGGTGATGTCCGCTTCGTGCTGGAGGGTCAGCCCGATGTCGTCCAGGCCTTCCAGGAGCCGCCACCGGGTGTAGTCGTCGATGTCGAACGGCGCCACGATATTGCCGCAGACCACGGTCTTGGACTCGAGGTCCACCGTCACCTGGGTCCCCGGCGCGTTCTCGAGTTCCTTCCAGATGAGCTCGATGTCATCCTGGGCCACCTGGGCGGCCAGGAGCCCCTGCTTGCCCGAGTTGCCGCGGAAAATGTCGGCGAAGCGGGAGGACAGCACAGCCTTGAAGCCATAGTCCTTCAGCGCCCACACGGCGTGTTCCCGGGACGAGCCGGTACCGAAATCGGGGCCGGCAACCAGGACCGACCCGGCGTTGAAGGGCTCCTGGTTCAGGATGAAGGAAGGATCCTTGCGCCAGGCGGAGAACAGCGCATCCTCGAAGCCGGTCCGGGTGATGCGCTTCAGGTAAACCGCGGGGATGATCTGGTCGGTGTCGACGTTGCTCTGGCGCAGCGGGACGCCGATGCCGGTGTGCTTGGTGAACTTTTCCATAGTGCTGTCCTAGGCTGCGTCGATGCGGATGGCGGCGGGTTCGGGAGCGGGTTCAAGGTCTGACGGCGAGCTGAGCGTGCCGCGCACTGCCGTGGCCGCTGCCACCACCGGGGAGACCAGGTGCGTGCGCCCGCCCTTGCCCTGGCGTCCTTCGAAGTTGCGGTTGGAGGTGGAAGCGCAACGCTCCCCCACCTCCAGCTGGTCCGGGTTCATGCCCAGGCACATCGAGCAGCCCGCGAAACGCCATTCGGCCCCGAAATCCTTAAAGACCTTGTCCAGGCCCTCGGCCTCGGCTTCCAGGCGGACGCGTGCGGAGCCCGGCACTACCAGCATCCGGATGTTCGGGTCCTTTTGGCGTCCGCGGATGATGTCCGCAGCGGCCCGCAGGTCCTCCATCCGGGAGTTGGTGCAGGAACCCAGGAACACCGTGTCCACCCGGATGTCCTTCATCGGCGTGCCGGCCTCGAGCCCCATGTACTGGAGGGCGCGTTCCGCGGCAGCCTTGGCGTTTTCGTCGCCGAAGTCCTCGGGCGAGGGAACGGCCTGGGACAGGGACACGCCCTGGCCGGGGTTGGTGCCCCAGGTGACGAACGGCTCCAGCGTGTCGGCGTCCAGGTCCACCTGGACGTCGAAGGTGGCGTCGTCGTCGGTACGCAGGGTATTCCAGTATTCGACGGCGGCATCCCACTCAGCACCCTGGGGGGCGTGCGGGCGGCCCTTCATGAATTCATAGGTGGTCTGGTCCGGGGCCACCATTCCGGCGCGGGCGCCGGCCTCGATGGACATGTTGCAGATGGTCATCCGGGCGTCCATGGACAGGGCACGGATGGCCGAGCCGCGGTACTCCAGGACGTAGCCCTGGCCGCCGCCCGTGCCGATCTTGGCAATCACGGCGAGGATAATGTCCTTGGCGGTCACGCCGGGGCGCAGGGTGCCCTCGACGTTGATGGCCATGGTCTTGAACGGCTTCAGCGACAGGGTCTGGGTGGCCATGACGTGCTCCACCTCAGAGGTTCCGATGCCCATGGCCAGGGCACCGAAGGCGCCGTGGGTGGAGGTGTGGGAGTCGCCGCAGACCACCGTCATGCCGGGCTGGGTGAGGCCCAGCTGCGGGCCCACCACGTGGACGATGCCCTGTTCGGCATCGCCCAGGCTGTGCAGCCGGACGCCGAACTCCGCACAGTTGTTGCGCAGGGTCTGGATCTGGGTGCGGCTGGTCAGGTCGGCAATCGGCTTATCGATGTCCAGCGTGGGGGTGTTGTGGTCCTCGGTGGCAATGGTGAGGTCCGGCCGGCGCAGCTTGCGGCCGGCCAGCCGCAGTCCTTCAAAGGCCTGCGGTGACGTGACCTCGTGGACCAGGTGAAGGTCGATGTACAGAAGGTCTGGCTGGGCGTTGGCACCATCGCCGTCACCTTTGCGCACCACGTGTGCGTCCCAGACTTTCTCGGCCAATGTCTTTGCCATGGCCATCTCCCTTCACTGCTGTTTGGCTGATTAGTCCAACTGAATCAGGACGACTCCGTACTGCGCCAGCCGAAAGATTTGCATCTCAGATATTGAGACGGCAATATCATTACATGGACAATTCTAGTGGAGTCGGTGTCATTGATAAAGCGGCCCAGGTGCTTGATGCCCTCGAGGCCGGCCCCACCACGCTGGCGCAGCTGGTGGCCGCAACCGGCCTGGCCCGGCCCACTGTCCACCGCCTCGCTTTGGCACTGGTCCACCACCGGCTGGTGAGCCGCGACATCCAGGGCCGGTTCGTGCTGGGCAGCAGGCTCGTTGAGCTCGCCTCCGCCGCCGGCGAGGACCGCCTGATCGCTTCCGCGGGCCCCGTGCTGATGCAGTTGCGTGATGCCACCGGCGAAAGTGCCCAGATCTTCCGCCGGCAGGGTGACTGGCGCGTATGTGTCGCATCCGCCGAGCGCCCCATCGGACTGCGCGACACCATTCCCGTCGGCACCCAATTGTCCATGAAAGCCGGCTCCGCCGCGCAGGTCCTGCTCGCCTGGGAGGACCACGACCGGCTCCTTGAGGGCCTGCAGTCAGCCCGTTTCACGCCCACCGTCCTGGCAGGAGTACGACGCCGGGGCTGGGGACAGAGCCTGGGCGAGCGCGAGCCGGGGGTCGCCTCCGTTTCGGCGCCGGTTCGGGGTCCGTCCGGCAGGGTGATTGCCGCGGTCTCCATTTCCGGCCCCATTGAGCGGCTGACCCGCCAGCCCGGGCGCCTGCATGCGGAAGTGGTCTGCAACGCCGGGCGTATCCTCACCGAGGCCCTGCGCAAGAACAACGACTAGGGCAGGAACACCGGCCAGGCCATTCCGGTCCCACCGGACTTTCGGCCGCTAGGCTGTGCCCATGGGAAGCTATGCGGTGTTCCTCCGCGGCATCAACGTTGGCGGAATCAATATCAAAATGGCGGACCTGCGGGACGCCCTGAAGACCTGCGGCTTCACGGACGCAAAGACCCTCCTGGCCAGCGGAAATGTGGTACTCAGCAGCACCCTGGATGCCGCAGCCGTTAAGCAGGAGTGCGAAAAGTGCCTCCGGGCCGCCTTCGGCTACGAAGCGTGGGTTGTGGTCCTTGAGGCTGCGCGGGTGGCCCAGCTGGTGGATGACTGCCCCTATCCGGAAGACGACAGGTCCACCCACACCTACATCACCTTGTCCTCGGACATCCCGGTCCTCGATGAACTGGAGGCCGCGGGGTCTGCCCTTGAGGGCCAGGAGCAGCGGCGGCTGGGGCCGGAGGCGCTGGCCTGGCTGGCCCCCGCGGGCGGAACCCTGGACAGTCCTTTCAGCAAGATCAGCGCGAAAACCAAGTTCAAGGCCGCAACCACCACGCGCAATCTGCGCACCCTGATCAAGGTCCGCGAGGCCGCGGCCGGCCTCGCCGCCGGCTAGGTCGCCACGAGAGCAGCTGGCAGACCTACGACCGCGCTGCTTTCTGCAGCGCCTTGTTGAAGGCTGCCAGCCTGGCAATTTCCTTCTCCACAGGCGCCACCACCAGCTCCTCCGCCGCGGCTGCGACGGCGCTGTTCAGCCGCCGTCGTGCCCTTGCTGACCGCGCCCGGGCAGCTCCGGCCGCGATGAAACGGCCGGTGACGGCCAGGAAGATCCCCAGCACCAGGCCGAAGACGATCATCAGGGTGGGAATTGGCCAGCCTTCCACCCGTGGCACTTCCGGCACCGGCAGCTGCAGGTAGGCCAGGCCGGCCAGGACTCCAAGCCAGCCCAGGCCGCCGAGCACCGTCAGCAGCGCCAGCCACTGCACGATGTTGAATGCGCCCCACCACCACGCCTTCCGGTTGGCCCCGAGGTCTGTTCCGGCGATGGCCTGGTCCAGCGCATCGGGCAGCCGTTCCCGGCCGGCCCTGGCAGCCCCCCGGATCGCTGCCCGCCAGGGGCCCGGTGCTCCCTCGCTGGTTGTATCCGCAAAATCCCTGACGGCTGCATCCGTCCGCGCCCGCTCCGGCGCGCCCGCGGGCGGCAGCGAGGTCCTGTTCACGCCTGCAGGGGAATCCCTGCGGAGATTGAGCCGGCGCAGTGGGTCTGCGCGGAACCTGGAGAGCCAGCGGGTCACCGGCCAGCCGGTGCGCCGGACGGACTCCAGCCGGTAGGACTGCCCCACGGCCCGCACCACAGCAGGCACGTTCGCTGCCACGGCCAGCTCCTCGGCGAGCCGGGTCCTGGCTGCGTTCCGGACGCCCGCCGCCTCACCGTCGCCGGCCGCGCCCCGCAGGTCCTCCGCAGCCTTGGTGATGTCTGCCTCCAGCCGCCGGGACTGGGCCTGCCGCTGGACAGCCACCTTGCGGATCGCCGCACGCACTTCCCCAATCCCTGCTCCCGTCACTGCCGATGACGCGAGGACGCGCACCTGCCCCAGCCCTTCACTTGAAAGGATTGCATGCAGCGAGTCGAGCACCGGCCGCACATCGCGTTCGGGCAGCCGGTCCACCTGGTTCAGCACCACAAGCGTGACCGCCCCGTGCGAGGCATGCGGCGCCAGGAACCCGTTGTGGACGGCGGCATCGGCATATTTTTGCGGGTCCAGCACCCACACCAGGACGTCCACCATGCCCACCATCCGCTGCACGATCTCGCGGTTGGCAGCGCGGGTGGAGTCGAAGTCCGGGAGATCCAGCAGGATCAGCCCGGTCTGTTCATCGGCGAAACCGTCCACAGGCGCGGCGTGATGGCGGTTTCCCACTTCCAGCCAGTCGAGGAGCGCTTCGCTTCCTGCCGCTCCCCAAACACCCGCCAGAGGTTCCGATGTGGTCGGACGCCGGGCAGCCGCCGTCGCAATCTCGGCGCCGCTGACGGCGTTGAAGAGCGAGGACTTGCCGCTGCCGGTCGCCCCGAAGAACCCCACCACAGTGTGGTCACCGGACAATGAACGGCGGGAACTTGCGCGCTCCAGGACGTCGAATGCTTCCTGCAGTGACTGGTCCGGCAGGACCCCCTCCCCCAGCTCCCGGGCGTCCTGGAGCGCTTGGAGCCTGGCATCAAGCCGCGAGGAATCCTTCGCCCCGCTGTGGCGGCTCACGCGGCCTCCGCCAGCCGTGCCAGCTCCCCGGCCTGGGCAGCAAGACGTTGCGCAAGGGCGGGATTACCTTCCGGCAGCCGCTGCAGGAACTTCTGCTGCTCGTCCGCCAGCAGGTTCCGGCAGCGCACGGCCAGGTCCTCACGGGCTTTGTCGGCCATGCGGCGCACGGCGTCCTCGCCGAAGACCGCCTCCAGCAGGCGCTGGCCCACGACGGCGGTACCGCCCGCAACACCAATCTCCAGTCCAGTCAGGCCGGCAGTGGTAGAGAACACCACGATCATCAGCGCAGCGCCGAGGCCGTTGATGCCAAACGACAGCCACCGCGCCTGGGTCCGCTTTCCCTGGCCTTCGGTTTGGATGAGCTCCATGAGGGCTTCCTGCCATGCCCGAATTTCCGCTGCGGCCCGGTCGGCGAACCCGGGCGTGGTCCCGGACAGATCGTCCGGACCCAGCAGCTGCCGGCCGGCAGGGTCTGACCGCCACCGCTGGTCGGTGTCCTCCGCCGCATTGGCGGCCTCGTCCACGATGACTGCCTGGAGGCCGGTTTCGATGGCGGCCTCCACCCGGACGGCCGGGGCCGGTTCACCGCGGAAGAAGGCTCCCAGCCGGTCCCGGAACCGGCCCACGTTCTGCTCAACTGTGCGAAAGAATTCACCGGTACCCACAAAGTCCTGCCACCGGGCCAGCACTTCGCCCCGCAGGAGTGCTCCGTCGCGGGTGGCGTCAAGGATGCGGGTGGCCGCATCTTCATACGCTGCCACGGCATCGACCTCGAGGCGCACGGCGGCCAGCTCCTGCTCACGGACGGCGCCGGCGATGTCCGGAATACGGAGGGCCAGGGCGCGGACGGTACCGTTCAAAGTGCGGCGGGCCACCTCGGCCCGGCCGGCAGCATCGGCGGCCAGGGAACCGAGCCAGCCCCGGAGCTCGGTGACAGCCCGGGGCGGGAGCATGCCGTGCGGATCCAGGGCTGTCTCGGCGATGATGAACAGCCGGCTTCCGGCGAGGCCCTCCCGGTCGAGGAGGCCCCGGAGGTCCTGGCTCACCTCTTCCTCGGCGCCAGGGGGAACCCGGTCCAGCACTACCGCCACCGTGATGTCACGCGCGGCGGCGTCCAGGAGGAGCTTCCAGGGAACGGCATCCGCATACCGGTTGGCCGTGGTGACGAACACCCATAGGTCCGCGGCGGCCAGCAGCTGTCCGGCGAGCAGGCGGTTCTGGTCTGAAATGGAGTCGACGTCAGGAGCGTCGAGGAGGGCGATGCCGGCCGGTACCGCCGGATCGGCCAGCAACACCAGCGAGGAGGCTTCCCGTTGCTCCGGCATGGCGCCTGCCGCCACGGGGCTGCCGGCCAGGGTGCCGCGGATCCGGCTCAGTCCGGGCAGGACCCGCTGGCCCTCGAACCAGGTTCCCTCTGCGGGGTTGTGCAGCAGGATGGGCTGGCGGGTGGTGGGCCTAATGGCGCCCGCCCGTGTGACAGGATGCCCCACGAGTCCGTTCACCAGGGTGGATTTGCCGGCGCCCGTGGAACCGCCGACGACGGCCAGCAGCGGGGCGTCCAGGCTGCGGTACCGCGGGAGGATGTAGTCATCCAATTGTGCCCTTGCGGCTGACGTTTCGCGGCGTGCCTGGTCTGCCCCCGGCAGGGCCAGCGGCAGCGCAACGTCGTCCAGGCCGTTGCGGATTTCTTCCAGCAGGGTTACCGCCGCCATTGCGTGCGGCACCGGCTGGGCGGGGCGGCCGTGCTCGTCTTGGGAGGTCACAGCAACATCATGCCAGTTCAGGGTTGCCCCGGGACTGCTCCGGCGCGTCGGCCCAGCAGGACCCTCCCCCGCTAAAGGACAAGTCCCCGCGGAACGATGAGGGGTTTTGTCCGATTGACGGGGAAAGTCCAGGACCCGCGGTTGCGACAACAAAAAATGGTCCCGGGCTGTTGCCCGGGACCATTTCGATGGTGACCCCAGCGGGATTCGAACCCGCGTTACCGCCGTGAGAGGGCGGCGTACTAGGCCGCTATACGATGGGGCCAGGTACTTTCAGCAGCGTTTCCGCCGCTCAAGCTCAGTGAGTATTTCACACACTTTGCGTTGGTTTCAAATCGGCGAACCGAGTGGAAACCTACTGATTTTCAGCTGAAAAACAGCCTTTAAAACAGAGCTGGGATACCAGGACTCGAACCTAGAATGACGGTACCAGAAACCGTAGTGTTGCCAATTACACCATATCCCAATGGCACTTTCGGGCCGGTTTTCAGGGGCTTTTCCCTGCTCCGTGCGCCTCAGCACGAGAAATTACTTTACCCGAGACTTTCGGCTCGCACAAATCGGGGTCAACGCTGGCGCTCAGGACACCGGGGGCTTCCTCCACAAAACCCTTGCCCACCCTCCCCTCGTGTGGTTACTCTCGAGTAAGTTACCCATCAGTAACAACCTCCCCTTCCTTTCCTCCGAACACTCACGAGGATTTGCCGAAGGCCAAACAACCACGGTTTATGCCGCCGGGCAGCGTCGCCCGGCGGACAGTTAGGAAGTGTCAGCGTTGACGACCCGCACAGAAACCATCG
The DNA here is from genome assembly GCF_059414945.1 of Arthrobacter sp. SAFR-179. Taxonomy (NCBI): domain Bacteria; kingdom Bacillati; phylum Actinomycetota; class Actinomycetes; order Micrococcales; family Micrococcaceae; genus Arthrobacter; species Arthrobacter sp. SAFR-179. The sequence continues at coordinate 853,571 of NZ_JBPFDM010000001.1, read as the reverse complement.
CAACAGCCAAGCCCAAACCCCGGTCCCGGTCCCGGTCCCAGTCCATTGCCATCGTGGCTCTGTCCCTGCTGCTGATACTGTTCCTGGCCTTTTACACCTACCTCACGGGCCAGATCTCCCATGGCGCCGCCCAGCTGATGGACGGCGCGGAGCAAGCCGCCGCGGGGGCCAACCAGCTCAAGGTCGGCTCGGGCCAGTTGGCTGCAGGAGCCAGCGCCGCGAACCAAGGCGCATCGCAGGTGAAGGAGGGTTCGATCAAGGTCAAGGACGGCAGCAGTGAATTGAATGCCGGGGCCGCTGCACTGCAGTCGGGAGCCGGCAGGATCTTCTCGGGAGTCCGTGACCAGTTGGCGCCGGGCGTGGACAAGCTGCATGCCGGTACCACCAAGCTGCAGAATGACGTCCTGAACAAACTCGTGCCCGGCGTCTATCAAGTGGACGACGGCGCGCGGAAGCTTCAGACCGGCGCGGTGGCCCTTTCCGCGGCCCTGACCCCAACGGCTTCCGGAAACGCGCCGAACAACCTTGCTGACGGCGCGGGCCAGCTGGCTGCAGGCACGGGTCAACTCGCTGCGGGTGCCGGGCAACTGGATGCCGGCGCCGCAACCCTCACCACCGGGACTGCAGCATTGAAGAATGGCACCGGCCAGCTCGCAGCCGGAGCAGGCCAGCTGAAGGGTTACCCGGGTGCGGGGAACGATCCCGCACGAGGTGACGGGCTCGCCGCGCTCAGCCAGGGACTGGACCAGCTCGAAGCGGCCGCGAACGGACCCCAGGGCCTGGTGCCGCTTGCGGTGATCAGGGACCAGATTGCCAAACTGGCCGACGGAGGCCGGAGGGCCTATGCCGGCGCCGTCCAGCTTGATGCCGGCGCGGCAAAAGTGAATGACGGGGCTGTGGCCTTGAACGACGGCGCCGGGCAGCTGAAGGCCGGGACCGCCAAGCTGAGCGCGGGAGCCGGCGAATTGAACAGCGGCGCCGGACGGTTGACGGCCGGATTCGCCACTTTGGCGGAAAAACTCAACGCGACGGACCCGCAGAACCCCGGCGTGGTGCTGGGTACTTCCATGCTGGCCGAGGGCACCGCGAAGATCCGCGTGGGAATGGACGGGGTGCCGGGCGACCCCGAGCGTCCCGGCCTAATTTACGCCGCCAACAACCTCCAGGACGGCACCACCAGGCTCAGCGCGGGAATCAACGGCAACGGAGATCCGGAAAACCCTGGCCTGCTGGCGGGCACGGAAGCCCTCTCCGACGGCACCGTCAAGCTCAGCAGTGGAACGGGGCAGCTGGAATCGGGCTCCGCCCGGCTCGCCGACGGAACCGGCCAGCTGGCTGACGGCAACGGCAAGCTGGACGACGGCTCCGGCAAACTTGCCGATGGTGCCGGAAAACTGGCGGATGGCAACGCAAGAATCGCGGCCGGCACCCAGGAGCTGCACACCAAGGTGGCTGCTGTGTCGCCGTCGTCGTGGCTGGACAACCCGTTAATCGCGCTGCTGCTGATCGCGCTCCTGGTGGCCGCCGCGGTCACGGCCTACCTGCTGCTGCGCCGGCGTGCCGTGCGGCTGCACGCCGCCTGACGGCGACTGCAAACACGCCGGGACCACGGCCCTCTCAGAAGGGCGGCGGTCCCGGCGGACGGGGGTTACTGCAGCAGTTCCTCCAAGGACGCCACCATGCTGCCCTCGAAGCCCTCCACTACCTCACCCATGCGGTTGAGCCAAACGCCCACCAGCCCTGCCGCCGTCGAGCCCTCCGCATCCAGCAGCCGGTTATCACCCACGTAGAGCGTTTCACCGGGGGACGTGCCAAGGAGCCGGACGCCCTCGAGGTACATGGCCGGATGGGGCTTGGCTACGCCAAGGGTGTCGGTGCCCACCAGGTGCGTGACGCGCTCCAGCCCCGCACCGTCGAGCTTGGCGCGCTGGTAGTCGTGGACGTTGTTGCTGACGGCCCCGTACGGGACACCGGCATTGTCCAGGACGTCCAGGAGCGGCAGCACATCGGGGAACGGCTTCACGTACGCGGGCTGCTTCTCCGAGTAGGCCGTCAGCCACCGGTGCGATTCCTCGCCCTCGTCCAGTTCAACCCCGAAGTGCCCCAACGCCGCCCGGCCACGGAGCAGGCGTTGTTCGTTGAACGTCAGCTCGCCGGCCAGGTAGCGGTCGTAGAAATGGGTGGTTTCGTGGGTGAAGATGCGCCCGAACCGCTCCCATCCGGCCTGGTCCAGGCGGGGCAGGAGGTGTTCGCTGACCTCGCGCAGCGCGGTGGTCATTGAATACTCGAGATCCACCAGGGTGTCGTCAATGTCGAACAGGACGCCGCGGACACTCCCAAAGGGTGTCTTGAGGATGCCGGCGCGCGCCGCTTCGCTGGGCGCTGTCATCAGCCGCGGAAGGCGCGGAGCCGGCGCAGGGACGACTCCTTGCCCAGGATCACCATGGATTCAAACAGCGGCGGCGAAACGCGGCGGCCGGAAACAGCCGTGCGCACGGGGCCGAAGGCCAGCCGCGGTTTGATGCCCATGTCCTCCACCAGGGCCTGCTTGAGTGCAGCCTGGATGTTTTCCGGCGTCCATTCGGCCACGGGTTCCAGGGCGGCGATGGCGGCATCAAGGACCTCGGGAAGGTTGGCCGGAAGGCCCTTGCGTGCGTCGTCGGCAACGTCGATGGCGTCATCGGCCTTGAACAGGAACGCCAGCATGTCCGGGGCTTCGCCCAGGAGCGTGATGCGCTCCTGGATCAGGGGCGCGGCCTCGGTGAGGATCTCCTCCTCCCGGTCGGTCAGGATCTCCCCCACCAGACCCGCTTCGCGCAGATAGTGCGCCACGCGGTCGCGGAACACCTTGGGCTCAAGCATCCGCACGTGCGTGCCGTTGATGGCTTCAGCCTTTTTCAGGTCGAAGCGGGCAGGGTTGCCCAGGACGTCGTGGATGTCGAAGTGCTCCACGAGCTGCTCCACGGTGAAGATGTCCTCGTCCGCGCTGAGGGACCAGCCCAGCAGGGACAGGTAGTTCAGCAGCCCTTCCGGGATGAAGCCCCGCTCGCGGTGCAGGAACAGGCTGGACTCGGGGTCGCGCTTGGAAAGCTTCTTGTTGCCCTGGCCCATGACGTAGGGCAGGTGGCCGAACTCCGGCATGTACTCGGCGACGCCGATGGCGTACAGCGCCCGGTACAGGGCGATCTGGCGCGGCGTGGAGCTGAGCAGGTCCTCGCCGCGCAGCACGTGGGTGATGCCCATCAGCGCATCGTCAACCGGGTTGACCAGCGTGTACAGGGGAGCGCCGTTGGCCCGCACCACAGCGAAGTCAGGGACGGAACCGGCTTTGAACGTGATGTCGCCGCGGACCAGGTCCGCGAACGTGATGTCCTCGTCCGGCATCCGCAGGCGGAGGACAGCCTGCCGGCCCTCGGCCCGGTACTGTGCCAGCTGCTCCTCCGTCAGGTGCCGGTCAAAGCCGTCGTAGCCAAGCTTCGGGTCCCGGCCGGCCGCACGGTGCCGCGCCTCAATCTCCTCCGGGGTGGAGAAGGACTCGTAGATGAACCCGCCGTCATGCAGCCGCTTGATGACGTCCTGGTAGATGTCACCGCGCTGGGACTGCCGGTACGGCTCGTGCGGGCCGCCCACTTCCACACCCTCGTCCCAGTCGATGCCCAGCCACTTCAGCGCATCCAGCAGCTGGTGATAGCTTTCCTCGCTGTCCCGCGCCGCGTCCGTGTCCTCGATGCGGAAGACCAGCGTGCCCTTCGTGTGGCGCGCGTAGGCCCAGTTGAACAGGGCGGTCCGGATCAGTCCAACGTGCGGGGTGCCCGTGGGCGAGGGGCAGAAACGGACCCGGACGGGCGTCTCGGCGGTAACGGGCGGGACGGCTGCGGCAGGTGACGAAGAAGCGATAGTCATAGTGGCTTCAACTTTACCCGCCTGGCCGGGCTCCGCCCTCCGCCGGACGGACAGGCCTAACGGCGGACGATGGGGTTGGACAGCCGGCCGATCCCCTCGATTTCCACCTCGAAGCGGTCGCCCTCCTTGACCAGGCCCACGCCGGCAGGCGTGCCGGTCATGATCACATCGCCCGGCAGCAGGGTAAACGCCTGCGACACTACGGAGACCAGTTCGCGCACGCCGCGGATCATCTGGCTGGTGCTGCCGTCCTGTCGCACCTCACCGTTGAGCCTGCCCTGGATCTGCAGGTCTTCCGTGTCAAGGTCGGTCTCGATCCAGGGACCCAGCGGAGCGGAGGTGTCGAAGCCCTTGGCGCGGGTCCACTGCAGGTCCGTCTTCTGGACATCGCGGGCCGTGAGGTCGTTGCCGCAGGTGTACCCGAAAATGACGTCGTCCACGCGGTCTTCCGGCACATCCTTGCAGATCCGCCCGATCACCACGCAGAGTTCAGCTTCGAAGGAGACCTCTTCCGAGAATTCCGGCAGCACGACGGGATCGTTCGGGCCGACGACGGCGGTGTTGGGCTTCAGGAACAGCAGCGGCTGGGCGGGTACTTCGTTGCCGAGTTCATGGGCGTGCTCCACGAAGTTCCGGCCCACGCCGATCACCTTGCTCCGCGGGATGATGGGGGCCAGCAGCCGGACGTCCTCCAGCTTGTGGCGCACGGAGGTGCGCTCCACGCCATTGAAGAAGGGGTCGCCATGGATGACAGTGATTTCCTCACTGCCCGGTTCACCTTCCACAACGCCGTACAGGGGATCAGAATCAACGACAAACCTGGCAATACGCATGGCTCCTACCCTACCGTTTCGCCGCGGCCGGACCTGTCCGGGTTGCCGCCGCCGCGCAGGTATTCCAGCTGGGCGGCCACGGACAGCTCGGCGGCGCGGCGGACGGACGGGCCGACGTCGGAATAGACGGCGTCGGCGACCTCCCCCACGGTTGCGTCCCGGCCCAGCCGGTCCAGTGCGCCGCGGATCTGCGCCAGCCGTTCCTCCCGGTGCGTCCGGTAGTCCCGGGCGATGGCTTCAACGGAAGGCAGGACCGGGCCGTGGGCCGGGAGGACGGTTGCCGGCCCCAAGGCCTCGAGGCAGTCCAGGGACGCGAGGTAGTCGCCCAGCGTGCCGTCCGGATAGTCCAGGACGGTGGTGCCGCGGCCGAGGACAGTGTCACCGGTCAGCACCGATCCGTTGTCCCCATCCGCCGCCAGGTGGAAACAGACGGAGTCGGAGGTGTGGCCCGGGGTGGCCAGGACAGCGATCTTTAGTCCCGCAGCCCGGATCGCCTCGCCATGAACCAGTGGCTCTCCCCCGCCGTGGCAATGGCTGGGATCCGCGGCACGGACCGGCGCACCGGTCAGTTCGTGCAGCCGGGCAGCACCCGCCGTATGGTCGGCGTGCCGGTGGGTCACCAGGATCAGTTTGACGACGCCGGCACCAGCCAGGGCATTCAGGTGCGTTTCGTCCAGGGGGCCCGGGTCCACAATCACCAGGGACGAATGGCCGGGGGTTTGCAGGAGATAGGAGTTGGTGCCGTCCAGGCTCATGGGGCCGGGGTTGGGAGCCAGGATGAACTCTGTGAGCCCGGAGCTGCGCTGCGGGCGGGGGCCGGAATCGAAGGTCACTTCCCCATCCTTGCATCCGGGCCCCTTCCCGCCCCACCCCTGCAGGATGGGCTGCAGGAACGGAACAGCGGAATAGAACACCGGCGGCCGCCGGTTGGCACCTGTGACAACCCATCGCCCCAGGAATCCGGATACCACCTATGAGCACCCCAACCCTCGCAGACCTTCTCGCCCAGGCGGACGCTGACGGCCACGACCACTCGGCAACCGAAAAAGCCACCGGCCTCCTGCACATCCACAACCACGCGACGGGCGCCATCACCTGGTTTCCCACGTGGAAGAAGTTCCGCGAAACGGCGGACTGGCAGGAGTCAGTGAACGGCGCCGGCGCAGAACTGGCTGCTGCTTCCGCGCCGGCGGAACAGGCCGGCGCTGCCCTGGCGGCCGCCGAACTGGAAACGCTGCTGGATCAGGCCGCCCGCTCCAGTGATGCCAACGCGTTCGTACAGGAAAACCTCACCGGCCACCTGACCCGCACCTGGGCTCTGGGCGACGCCGTGGCGAAGGCAAACGGCAAGGACCTGCACACCGGCGGTGCCACGCCTTCCGTCTTCGCCGGCTACCCCTATGACGTCTACGCCCAGGACGGCGGCGTCTTCGCCACCACACTCTGGAACGACATCATCGACGCCCGCCGCACCCGGGCTTTGGCTGAGGAAGCCGCCCGCAAGGCGCTCAAGCCGGTATCGCGCAAAGCCATGAAGAACGCCGCCCGGAAAGCCGCCCGCCGCTGACCAGTTCGCCGTCGGCTGGAACGCAGAAGGCGCCTGCCGGACCCAAGTCCGGCAGGCGCCGTCGTACGTTGGAAAAAAGCCGGGCTATGCCAGGCGGGTCAGCCAGCCGTGGGTGTCCGGCTCAGCGCCGGTCTGGATGCCCAGGAGCCTTTCGCGGATGGCCATGGTGGTCTCCCCCGCCTTGGCGTCCTCGGAGCCAATGAACTCGGTGGCGTCCTTGAGCACGCCGATGGGGGTGATGACGGCCGCGGTGCCGCAGGCGAAGACCTCGGCAATGTCGCCGGAGGCAACCCCGTCACGCCACTCGTCAAGGGTGATCTTGCGCTCGGAGACCTCGCGGCCCATGTCCTTGGCCACCTGTATCACGGACATCCTGGTGACGCCTTCCAGGATGGTGCCGGTGAGCGCGGGCGTCACCAGCGAGCCGTCCTTCATGACGAAGAACACGTTCATGCCGCCGAGTTCTTCCACGGCATTGTCGTTGGCCTGGTCCAGGAACAGGACCTGCTTGCACCCGTTGGCCTCGGCCTCCTGCTGTGCGATCAGCGAGGCCGCGTAGTTTCCGCCGCACTTGGCGTCTCCGGTGCCGCCGCGCCCGGCGCGGGCGTACTGACGGGAGATCCAGATGGAGACGGGCTTCAGCTCGCCGCCGAAGTAGTTGCCGGCTGGCGAGGCGATCACGCGGAAGGACACCTCGCGGGCGGCGCGGACGCCAAGGAATGCCTCCGTTGCGATCATGAAGGGCCGCAGGTAGAGGGCTTCGCCGTCGCCGGAGGGGACCCATTCCTTGTCCGCGGCCACGAGCTCACGGATGGCGCCAAGGAAGTATTCGGCCGGCAGTTCCGGAAGGGCCAGGCGGCGGGCCGACTTGTTCAGGCGGGCTGCGTTGGCCTCCGGCCGGAAGGTCCAGACCGAGCCGTCCGCGTGCCGGTAGGCCTTGAGCCCCTCGAAAATCTCCTGGCCGTAGTGGAAGACGGCAGCGGAGGGGTCCAGCACGATCGGACCATAGGGTTCAATCCTTGCATCGTGCCAGCCGCCGTTGCCGTCCGCGTCCACGGTGTAGTCGACGATGGCGGTGTGGTCGGTGAAGTAGTTGCCAAATCCCGGGTTCGCCAGGATGGCTGCACGCTCTTCGGCGGACTTCGGGTTCTCCGAGGGCTGCCGGGTGAATTCGACGCCATGGGCGGTCTGAGTCATGGTTCCTCCACGATCGGCCGCCTGCGGTTCAGCGCTGAACAACGAGGCGGCATTTGGTGATTCGAGACAAGCTTACGCCCGAAGCCGGCGGCCCCGGCGCGGGCTAGAGGCCGGCGGCGATGGCATCGCCGACGGCGCTGGTGCTGCGTGCGGTGCCGTCGCGCTTTTCGACGTCGGCAACCACGGCGGCTTCGATCCTGCGGGCAGCGTCCGTGTAGCCCAGGTGGTCCAGCAGGAGCGCGGCGGAGAGGATGGCGGCGGTGGGGTCCGCCTTGCCCTGGCCGGCGATGTCCGGCGCGGAACCGTGGACCGGCTCGAACATGGAGGGCGCGGTGCGGTCCATGTTGATGTTGCCGGAGGCGGCCAGGCCGATGCCGCCGGTGATGGCTGCGGCGAGGTCGGTAATGATGTCGCCAAAGAGGTTATCGGTCACGATGACGTCAAAGCGGGACGGGTCCGTGACCATGAAGATGGTGGCGGCATCAATGTGCAGGTAGTCGTGGGTGACCTCGGGGAATTCCTTCGCAACGGCTTCCACGGTGCGCTTCCACAGGTGTCCGGCGTAGACCAGGACGTTGTGCTTGTGCACCAGGGTGAGGTGCTTGCGCTCCCGGACGCTGGCGCGGCGGAAAGCGTCGCGGACCACGCGCTCCACGCCGTGGGCGGTGTTCAGGGAGACTTCGGTGGCAACCTCGTGGCGGGTTCCTGCGCGCAAGGTGCCGCCGTTGCCGACGTAGGGGCCCTCGGTTCCTTCGCGCACCACGATGAAGTCGATGGTGCCGGGGTTGGCAAGGGGGCTGCCGACCGTGCCGTAGAGCCGGGAAGGCCTCAGGTTGACGTAGTGGTCCAGGCTGAACCGGAGCTTGAGGAGCAGCTCACGCTCGATGATTCCGGAGGGGATCCGGGTGTCCCCGGGTGCGGCACCCACGGCACCGAAGAGGATGGCGTCACGGGTCTTCAGGTCCGCCAGGACCTCATCCGGCAGGGTCTCGCCGGTGCGGAGCCAGTGATCGGCACCGAGCTCATAATGCGTGGGCTTGAGCTCCACACCCTCCGCCGCGACAGCCTTTTCCAGGACTTTGAGGGCTTCGGCAATGACCTCAGGGCCGATGCCGTCGCCGGGAATAACTGCAAGATCAATGGAGGATGCGCTCATGTTTTCAGGGTAGCCAAGACATCCATATGCTGGTCAAACCGTCTCAGCTTCTGGACAGGAGCGCACCCTCCGCTGGTTTCCTGGGCCCGACCTACTCCGCAGGTTCTTCGAACTTGGGGAACACCGGAGTGGGTGCCGGCAGGGCCGTGCCGGGGACGATCGGCGTGCCGATGGCAGCGAATACGCGGGCGTCACCTTCGGCCTGGCCCAGCGCATCGAGGAGTTTGGCCGTGGCGTTCGGCATCACCGGCTGGGCCAGGATGGCCACGATCCGCAGCACTTCCAGGGTCACGTACAGCACGGTGTTCATGCGTTCGACGTCGGTCTTCCGCAGGACCCAGGGCGCCTGCTCGGCGAAGTAGGCGTTGGTGTGGTGCAGTACGCCCCAAATGGCTTCCAGGGCCCGGCTGAATTCCTGCTTGTCGAAGGCGGCGCGGGCAGCCCGGAGCAACCCGTTTGCCTGCGCCAGGATGGCGGTGTCCGCCGCAGTGAACTCCCCTGGAGCCGGTACGGCCGCGCCGCAGTTCTTGGCCACCATGGACAGGGAGCGCTGGGCCAGGTTGCCGAAGTTGTTGGCCAGGTCCGAGTTCATGCGGCCCACGATGGCCTCATGGTTGTAGCTGCCGTCCGCCCCGAACGGCACCTCGCGCAGGAAGAAGAACCGCACCTGGTCCAGGCCGTAGCGGGCCACGAAGTCCGCCGGGGCCACCACGTTGCCCAGGGACTTGGACATCTTGACCCCGTTGTTGTGCAGGAAACCGTGGATCATGACCCGCTTGGGCAGTTCAAGGCCGGCACTCATCAGGAAGGCCGGCCAGTAGATGGCGTGGAACCGGGAGATGTCCTTGCCGATGATGTGCACGTCCGCAGGCCAGTACTTCCGGAACTGCTCCGATTCGGTGTCCGGGTAGCCGACGCCGGTGAGGTAGTTGGTAAGGGCATCCACCCACACGTACATGACGTGCTTGTCGTTCCCGGGAACGGGAACACCCCAGTCGAACGTGGTCCGGCTGATGGACAGGTCCTCCAGGCCGCGCTTGACGAAGCTGATGACCTCATTGAACCGGTACTGCGGCGCGCCGAACTCCGGGTGGGACTCGTAGAGGGCCAGCAGCTTGTCCTGGTAGGCGGACAGCCGGAAGAAGTAGCTCTCCTCCGCCGTCCACGTCACCTCGGTGTCCGTCTCTTTCGAGTAGCGCACGCCGTCGTCCTTCACCACCGTTTCATCCTCGGCATAGAAAGCCTCGTCCCGGACGGAATACCAGCCCTCGTACTTGTCGAGGTAGATGTCGCCGTTGGCTTCCATCTTCTTCCAGATCGCCTGGGACGCAGCGTAGTGGTCCTCGTCCGTGGTGCGGATGAAGCGGTCGTAGCTGATGCCCAGGGCGGCATGCGCGGCCTTGTAGACCTCGGCATTCCGGTTCACCAGTTCCTTGGGGGTGATGCCTTCCTTTTCGGCGGTCTGGGCTATCTTCATGCCGTGTTCGTCCGTGCCGGTCAGGAACATCACGTCATAGCCGTCCAGGCGCTTGAAGCGCGCCATGGCGTCGGTGGCAATGTACTCGTAGGCGTGCCCGATGTGCGGCACGCCGTTGGGGTAGGTGATGGCCGTGGTGATGTAGAACGGCGTTTTCTCTGAAGCTGTCACGGTCGGACGGTTACCTTCGGTACGGAGGAGTGGGCTAGATCAGTTCTGTCAGGGTATCGCTGAGCCGGACCAGTTCGTGGTCGTGCGAGGCCACCAGCACGGCGATGCCGTCATTGGTGGTGTCCTTCAGGATGCTGATGATGCGGTTGGCGGAGGCGCGGTCCAGGCTGGCGGTGGGCTCATCCACCACCAGGACCCTGGTGCCCAGGATCAGGGCGCGGGCGATCGCGACGCGCTGGCGTTCACCGCCGGACAGCTGCGCGGGACGGTGCCGCATGCGCCGGCCCAGGCCCACCAGGTCCAGGAGGTCCTTGGCCATGTCGCGCCGCTGGTCCACCTCGCCGTCGGGAACGGCGGGCAGGAGGACATTCTCGAGCGCGCTCATGCCGTCGATCAGGGCGCCGCCCTGGTCCACATAGCCGATCAGCGCACGACGGCGGTCGGCGATTTCGTCGTCGCCCATGCTTTCGAGGGAATCACCTTCCCAGAAGACACGGCCCGACGTCGGCAGGGTGAGTCCGGCGCCGACGGTCAGGATGCTGGTCTTGCCGGAGCCGCTTCGGCCGGCCACGCAGTGCATCTCGCCGGCGTGCAGGGTCAGGTCGAAGCCTTCCACCACGCTCACGGCTTCGGCGCCGCCCTTTCCACCGCCATAACGGATGGTAATGTCGCGCATCTCCAGCGGGGTGGCGTGGTCTGCCGACTTGACGATGGTGTTGGCCCGGGTCTGCAGGGGGACCTCATTGGAGCCGCTCCTGCGGCTGCGCTGGAGGTTCGTCGGGTTTGTCATTGGACCACTTTCGTTGCAATCGGTATCCAGCAAATAACAGCCGCCAGGCCGGCCACGGCGGCCCAGATGGCCGCGTAGGGTGCCAGCAGCAGGCCGATGCCCAGGGCGCCCAGCACGCCCAGCGGCAAGGCCACGGTTCCCACCAGTGCGTTTTCAAACAACCGCACCTGGCGGAGCATGTCCGGGTTCCAGCCCATCGCCTGGAGGATGCCAAGGTACTGCCGCTTGGCATTGAGTTCGAAGCGGCCCGTCACCAAGGTCAGCACCAGCCCCACGGCCACGCCCGCAAGCGCCAGCAGGATGCTCGGCAGGGTCACGCTGGCCGCGGCCAGCCCGCTGAGCGCGCTGGCACCGGCGGCCCGGGGGATGTCGATCAGCAGGGCGATCAGCCCGCCGACGGCGGCACCGAAGACGCCCACCGCAACCGCCAGGGACAGCGTGTTGAACTTGTTGGTGCTGAGCTGCCGGTTTGCGAAGGTCAGTGGCGAATCCACCGGGATGAGCCGTTCATCGTGCTGCGGCTCCTGGTCGATTTCGTCGCGGTGGCGCAGCTGCTGCGCGGCAAAGAGGGCCGCGCCGCAGTAGAGGACCAGGACGGCGATACACACCAGTGCGGTGGCAAGGCTCCAGCTCAGCAGGCTCAGCACGATGCCTGCGGCGGCGAGCAGCACTGCCCCTACGCCGAATTCCTCAAGCACCCAGCTGCGGATCCGCCGCTGGGTCCAGCCCATGGCCCGCAGGGTGCCTGCTTCGCTGCGGCGTTTCCGGATGTAGCTCACGGTGGAGGCACCGGTCAGCAGGGCCGCGCCGCACAGTGTCAGGAACAGCAGCGTGATGTTGGTGCCCGACAGTGCTCCCGCCACCGCTTCAGCGGCGTTCTGCCGGACCCAGGACTGCTGGACGGTGCCCAGCGCGGACTCCTTGCCGGCTCCGTCCTTGGAGTAGCCGGGGACGAAAATGCTGGTGTCCTCGCGGGCCGAACCGGCCACCACGGTGGCATCCAGGCCCATGCCCCGGATCTGGGCGGCAAGCTTCTCCACCTCGGGCTGCGCGTCCTTCCAGCTGCCCGGCGCCTTGGCGCGGACGCGAACGGCGTCGATGACGGCCGCGTTCTGCTTGTAGCCGCGCGCTGCTGCGAGTCCGTAGTAGTCGGTGATGGCGCCGGCGGACTGGCTGGCCAGCCCGGTGGCGCTCAACGAAGGCTTCAGGTCCGCGGCGGGAACATCCTTGCCGGCCGCATCCTTGACCAGGGTGAAGGGCGTGGGGTCGTATCCGCCCAGCGGGAGCTTGTTGACGTCGCCGGAGGCTGCCTCGACGGCGGCGGGGTCGAACGTGCCGTACACCATGGGCAGCGGCGTTGCGGCCTGCTGCTGGCCGGTGGAGAGGTTTTCCCGGTAGGACCGCTCGTCCACCGGGTTCCGCTGGGTCTGGTCAACGGGCGCACCGTTGGCGGCCTTGTCAGGCAGGCGGTTGACGGTTACCCATTCGCCGGGCACGGCGGTCTTGTCCACGGCGCCGTTGGCCGCGGTGCTGCCGTCCGTGTATTTGGGGGCGCCGGCGAAAGCGGTGCTCCACTTGGCCGGGGTGTACAGGCCCGGGTTGAAGTTGCCGTTGCTGCCCAGCAGGGAGGAGTGGTCCGTGGAGCCCGGCCAGGACAAAACGAAGGGGTCCTTTGACACGAAAGGCAGGTAATCCTTGCCCAGGGACTTCGAAACTGTACCGACGTCCTTGACCACCTTGCCGGCGTCGTCGATTTCCTCGATCTTGACGTTGTACTTCAGGTCCAGGGACGTGCCGGAGCGCACGATCAGCGGGACGGCCTGGGAGCCGCTGGTCAGCTGGCCGGTGCGCTTGGCCTGCTGGTATTGGGTCATCAGCGGAGCCCAGTACTTGAGCTTGACGCCCAGGAAGTCAGGTCCTTCCTTGAGCTGGTCCATGCTGATGCCGTTGGTGAAGAGCCCTTCCAGGTAGCGGCCCACGGCGCCTGCGTCACGGGCATCGGCGGGCGGGGCCTTCTCCAGCGGGGCCAGGAAGTCGCCGGCAGTGCCGAGCAGGGCCCGTTCGGCAGCGGGGTCCACCGCCACCACGGATTCGGTGACTTCGGGGGCCAGCGGCAGTGACACGGAAAGGTTGAAGAGGTTGTGCTCGGAGCCGCCGGCGGGAGCGGGGAACTTAATGCCCGTCTCCCCTGCCGCCGGGGCAATGCGGATGCTGCTGCCGCCCTGCGCCTTTTCCTCCACGAGCCGGGCCTTGCCCAGCGTGCCTTCGGCGGTGGTCTTGAAGAGGGTCTGCTCTGAGCTGCCGTCGGAGCTTACGGCGCTGGCAGTCAGCCGGTACTTCTTTGCGGCGTCGGTCAGGACGGATTCCGCGGCGGGCCACTTGTCCGGCGCGGTGGCACCCGCTGCCTGGTCCGCGGTGGCCGTTCCGGCCAGCCCGGCGTTGTAGCCAAGGTAGTCCATGGCGTCCAGCCGGGGCGTCTCCAGGTTCTGCGTGACACGCGACACCAGGCTGATGGGGGCCGCCACGGAAGTGCCGGTCAGCTTCCGGATGGAGTCCAGCTGGTCGAAGCCGATGCCGCCGGCGCCGTTGGCGATCTCGGGCTGCAGGAGGGCACCGGAGGGCGCCTTCGCCTGCACCAGGATGTCGTAGAGCCCCCTCGAATTTTCATCAACCGTCCGGTTGAGCGCAGCCTGCGACTGGCTTTGGACGAGGACCGACAAGCACATGGCTGCGATCAAGATGGCCGCGGTCAACAGCAGCACCCTGCTTCTGATGAACCTCTGGACGGCGTTCATGGAACTCCCTGAAACCTGGATTGCGTGCGCACACTTCCATCCGCCCGAGGGCGTGGACTATGACGGACGGATGTGCAAAAGGTATTGGCCGGTCTGCCGGCTACGGTCCTGAATCAGGACCAAGCCATTGTAAGCAGACCGGCCAATCATACGTGGCTCCGCCTGGACGGGGCCTCGAGGAGGAGCGGCTACGGCGTTTCGGCCGGTGTGTCCCCTTAGTCTTCCAGGTCCACTTCCCGGACCATTTCGGCGCCGATGCCGGCCTTGATGGCGTCGAGCACCTGCTGGGGAACGGAGCTGTCGATGGTCAGCAGGGCCAGGACCTGGCCGCCCTCGTTGGAGCGGGCCACCTGCATGCCGGCGATGTTGATGTTGTTCATGCCCAGGATGTGGCCGATGGTGCCGATCACGCCGGGGCGGTCGGTGTAGGCAACCACCACAAGGTGCTCGCTGATGGGGATTTCCACCTCGAAGCCGTTAATGCCCACCAGCTTCTCGATCTGCTTGGGGCCGGTCAGGGTGCCGGCCACGGAGATCTGGCTGCCGTCGCTGAGGGCGCCGCGCAGCGTCAGGACGTTGCGGTAGGACTCGGTCTCCGGGGTGGTGATCAGGCGGACGTTGATGCCGCGCTGCTCGGCGATGACGGGGGCGTTGACGTAGGACACCTGCTCGGTCACGACGTCGGCGAAGATGCCCTTCAGCGCCGCCAGTTCCAGCACCTTGACGTCCAGGGACGAGATCTCGCCGGCCACCTCGACGTCGAACTGGGTCAGCGATGCGTGGGTCAGCGCCGTGAAGATGCGGCCCAGCTTCTCGATCAGCGGGATGCCCGGGCGGACATCGGGGGCGATGACGCCGCCGGCAACGTTGACGGCGTCCGGCACCAGCTCGCCGGCGAGGGCCAGGCGGACGGACTTGGCCACGGAGACGCCGGCCTTTTCCTGCGCTTCATCCGTTGATGCGCCCAGGTGCGGGGTCACCACCACGTTGTCGAGCTTGAAGAACGGCAGGTCGGTGCTGGGCTCCTTGGCGAAGACGTCAACGCCCGCACCGGCGATTTCGCCATCCTGGAGGGCGGTGAAGAGGGCTTCCTCGTCCACCAGGCCGCCGCGGGCCACGTTGACCACGTAAGCGGTCTTCTTCATCTTCCTGAACGCGTCAGCACCCAGCATGCCCACCGTCTCGGGCGTCTTGGGCATGTGGATGGTGATGAAATCGGACTGGGCCAGGAGTTCATCCAGGGTGACCAGCTGCACGCCCAGCTGCGCGGCGCGGGCGGAGGTGATGTAGGGATCGTAGGCCAGGATCTTGGTGTCGAAGCCCTTCAGGCGGGCTGCCACCAGGGCGCCGATGCGGCCCAGGCCGATGATGCCGATCTTCTTTTCGAACAGCTCGATGCCGGTGTACTTGGAGCGCTTCCATTCGCCGTCCTTGAGGGCGGCGCTGGCCTGCGGGATGTGGCGGGCCAGGCTCAGGATGTGGCCCACGGTGAGTTCGGCGGCGGAGACGATGTTGGAGGTGGGCGCGTTGACCACCATGACGCCGGCCTGCGTGGCGGCTTTGATGTCCACGTTGTCCAGCCCCACGCCGGCGCGGGCGATGACCTTCAGGTTCTTGGCCGCCGCGATGGCTTCGGCATCAACCTGGGTGGCGGAGCGGACCAGGATCGCGTCTACGTCGCTGATCGCCGAGAGCAGCTGGGAACGGTCTGCGCCGTCGGTCTGGCGGATCTCAAAGTCCGGGCCAAGGGCCTCGACGGTGGCGGGGGAAAGTTCTTCGGCGAGCAGTACTACGGGTTTTGACACGGCTGATCCTCTGCGTTGCAGTCCTGGGGATGGAACAAGTCTAGGCCGACGGAAAGGCCGGGCTCACATTGTTAAGTGTGAACCCGGCCTCACCGTTGCGGTCTATGTGGTTGGGCTGGCAGCCTTAGCGGGCTGCGGAGCCTTCCACGTAGTCGACGTCCTGCTGCTGCCAGGAGAACAGGGAGCGCAGTTCGCGGCCAACAGCCTCGATGGGGTGCTGCTCGGCCTTGGCGCGCAGTTCCTTGAACTCCACGCCGCCGTTGTCCTGGTCCTCGATGAAGCGCTTGGCGAATGCACCGGACTGGATGTCGGCCAGGACTGCCTTCATGTTTTCCTTCACCTCGGGGGTGATGACGCGCGGGCCGGAGACGTAGTCGCCGTACTCTGCGGTGTCGGAGACGCTCCAGCGCTGCTTGGCGATGCCGCCTTCCCACATGAGGTCGACGATGAGCTTGAGCTCGTGCAGCACCTCGAAGTAGGCGATCTGCGGCTGGTAGCCGGCTTCGGTCAGGGTTTCGAAGCCGTACTGGATCAGTTGCGAGACACCGCCGCAGAGGACGGACTGCTCGCCGAAGAGGTCGGTTTCGGTCTCTTCGGTGAAGGTGGTCTTGATGACGCCGGCGCGGGTGCCGCCGATGGCCTTGGCATAGGACTTGGCCAGCTCCCAGGCATTGCCGGACGCGTCCTGCTCGACGGCGATGATGTCCGGGATGCCGCGGCCGGCCTCGAACTCGCGACGGACGGTGTGGCCCGGAGCCTTCGGGGCCACCAGGATGACGTCAACGCCTTCCGGTGCCTGGATGTAGCCGAAGCGGATGTTGAAGCCGTGGGCGAAGGCCAGCGCCTTGCCGGGGGTCAGCTTGTCCTTGATGGAGTCATTGTAGATCGAGCGCTGGTGCTGGTCCGGCGCCAGGATCATGATGACGTCGGCCCATTCGGCGGCGTCGGCAACGTTCTTGACCGTGAAGCCTGCATCCTGCGCCTTGGCGGTCGACTTGGAGCCGTCCTTCAGGGCGATGACGACCTCGACGCCGGAATCGCGCAGGTTCAGCGCGTGGGCGTGGCCCTGGGAACCGTAGCCAACAATGGCAACCTTGCGGCCCTGGATGATCGACAGGTCGGCGTCGTCGTCGTAGAACATTTCAGTCACTTGCGTAACTCCTCTTGAGTGGTTGTAGATAGTGGTCTTGCGGTGCTGCGGTTACGGGCGCCAGTCCCGCCTTGGGCAGGTGCCTAGGCGGAGCGGAGCGCCCGGTCACTCATGGAGCGGGATCCCCGTCCAACGGCCAGGGTGCCGGACTGCACAATTTCGCGGATGCCGAAGGGCTCCAGCACTGAGAGCAGGGCTGTGAGCTTTTCGGGGTGGCCTGTGGCCTCAATGACGACGGAGTCTGTAGAGACGTCAACCACTGAAGCGCGGAACAGGTCTGCGGCCTGGGTTACCTGCAGACGTGTTGCGGCATCCGCACGTACCTTGACCAGGATGTGGTCGCGCTGTACGGAAGATTCGAGAGTCAGCTCAACGATCTTGATCACGTTGATCAGTTTGTTGAGCTGCTTGGTGACCTGCTCGATGAGGTCGCCGTCGGCGTCGACCACCACCGTCATGCGGGATACGCCCGGCACTTCGGTGGGGCCAACGGCCAGGGAGTTGATGTTGAAGGCGCGGCGGGCGAAGAGGCTGGCCACGCGGGTCAGGACGCCGGGCTTGTCCTCAACCAGGACGGAGAGTGTGTGGCGGCTCATGCTCAGTCTTCCTCTTCCCATTCCGGGGTCATGTTGCGGGCAACCTGGATCTGGTCGTTGCTAACGCCGGCGGGCACCATTGGCCACACCATGGAGTTGGGGCTCACCACGAAGTCGATGACCACGGGGCGGTCGTTGATCTCGAGGGCCTTTTGGATGGTGGCGTCGATGTCCTCTTCGCGTTCACAGCGGAACGAGGCGCAGCCGTAGGCCTCCCCCAGCTTGACGAAGTCCGGGATACGGACAGTGTCATGGCCGGTGTTGAGGTCGGTATTGGAGTAGCGGCCCTCGTAGAAGAGGGTCTGCCACTGGCGCACCATTCCCAGCGAAGAGTTGTTGATGACAGCCACCTTGATGGGGATGTTGTTGATGGCGCAGGTAGCCAATTCCTGGTTGGTCATCTGGAAGCAGCCGTCGCCGTCGATGGCCCAGACCACCCGGTCGGGCTCGCCAACCTTCGCGCCCATGGCCGCCGGGACGGCGTAACCCATGGTGCCGGCGCCGCCGGAGTTCAGCCAGGCGTGGGGGCGCTCATACTTGATGAACTGGGCAGCCCACATCTGGTGCTGGCCCACGCCGGCCACGTACACGCCTTCAGGCCCGGTGAGGGCGCCGATCCGCTGGATGACCTTCTGCGGGGCGATCAGGCCGTCATCCGGTTCCGTCCAGCCCAGCGGGTAGGTTTCCTTGAGGTTGTTCAGGAACGCCCACCAGGTGGTGAGGTCGGGGGTGCCGGAGGCCTCGAACTGGCTGCGCACGGCCTCGGTGAGTTCGGGGATGATCTCCTTGACGGATCCCACGATGGGCACGTCAGCGGTGCGGTTCTTGGAAATTTCAGCCGGATCGATGTCCGCATGGATGACTTTGGCATTGGGCGCGAAGGTCTTCAGCACGCCGGTGACGCGGTCATCGAAGCGGGCGCCGAGCGTGATCAGCAGATCGGACTGCTGCAGCGCGGTGACGGCCGAGACGCTGCCGTGCATGCCGGGCATGCCCACGTGCTGGGGGTGCGAATCCGGGAACGCGCCCTTGGCCATCAGTGTGGTGACCACAGGTGCCCCGGTTGCTTCGGCGAGGGCGAGCAGCTCGGCGGAGGCGTGCGACTTGACCACACCGCCGCCCACGTACAGAACCGGCTTGGTGGACGCCGCAATGAGCTTGGCGGCCTCGCGCACCTGCTTGTTGTGGCCGCGGGTGACCGGCCGGTAGCCGGGCAGGTCGATCTTCGGCGGCCAGGAGAACGTCATCTGGCCAACCTGGGCGTCCTTGGCAACGTCCACCAGCACCGGCCCGGGACGGCCGGTGGAAGCAAGGTGGAAGGCTTCGGCCATGACGTGGGGGATGTCGTTGGGGTCCGTCACCAGGAAGGAGTGCTTGGTGATGGGCATGGTGATGCCCACGATGTCGGCTTCCTGGAAGGCATCGGTGCCGATGACGCCGCTGGATACCTGGCCGGTGATGGCCACCAGGGGCACGGAGTCCATGTGGGCATCCATGATGGCGGTAACGAGGTTGGTGGCTCCGGGGCCGGAGGTGGCGATGCAGACGCCAACCCTCCCCGTGACCATGGCGTAGCCTTGCGCAGCATGGCCGGCTCCCTGTTCGTGACGGACCAGCACGTGGTTCATGGTGGAGGCCATCAAGGGGTCGTAGGTGGGCAGGATTGCGCCACCGGGCAAACCGAAAATATCGTCGACGCCGAGTTCTTCGAGCGAGCGGACGATCGCTTGCGAGCCGGTCATCACCGTCGGGGGTACGACGTTGTTCGGCCCAAGGACAGGAGAGACGGCAGCAAGGTCGGCGACGACGGCGGCGTGGTCAGCCGTCCGGTCGGCGCGTTCCGGAGCCTTGGCGGCTCCAGCGGACTTGGTGGCCATCAGCGAGGGGCTGATGGGCGATCCTTTGCTCATCGGACTCTTCCTTGTGGATCTTCTGTGGTGTTGGTGACTGAGGGAAATAAAAAAACCCCTCAGCCGGGTGGCTCTGTGAGGGGTTTCGCGCGTGACGGTTCGTTACCAGTGGAGGCTAATGTGCCACGCGCTTGGTAAGGACGACGACAGTGCCGGTAACGAAGGTCATGTGTTCAGTGTTCCCTCTTGGCAAGTTCAGTGTCAACGAGCAACAACCCAATCTCACCATATGGACTCCATTGTCCATCTTTCGATCCCCTCTTCGCAGGGACCAATCCCTCAGCGACCCACCCAAGCCCGGAAGGGCTTAATAAGGGTGACACCGAGGGTCCCTTTACATAAGGCGCTCAGCGCCTTATGTAAAGGGAAGGCGTCAGACGCCGGTGTAGGCGCCCTGGCTCGCGCTGTGCACCAGTTTGGCGTACTTGGCGAGCACGCCCTTTGTGTAGCGGGCCGGGAGCGGCTCCCACCCTGCCTTACGGGCTTCGAGCTCGGCTTCGTCCACCAGCAGGTCGAAGCTGCGGGCGGCGATGTCCACCCGGATCCGGTCCCCGTCCTTCACAAAGGCGATGGGGCCGCCGTCGACCGCTTCCGGTGCAACGTGGCCAATGCACAGCCCCGTGGTGCCGCCGGAGAACCTGCCGTCGGTGAGCAGCAGGACGTCCTTGCCCAGCCCTGCCCCCTTGATGGCACCGGTGATCGCGAGCATTTCGCGCATTCCCGGGCCTCCCTTGGGCCCTTCATAGCGGATGACCACAACATCGCCGGCTTTGATGGCACCGTTGTCCAGCGCGTCCAGGGCACCCTGCTCACGCTCGAACACGCGGGCCGTTCCCTCGAAAACGTCGGCGTCGAACCCGGCGCTCTTCACCACCGCGCCCTCCGGGGCCATGGTGCCGTGCAGGATGGTGATGCCGCCGGTCTTGTGGATCGGGTTGTCCAGCGCGCGCAGGATCTTTCCGTCCACGTCGGGCGGGTTGATCGCGGCCAGGTTTTCAGCGACGGTCTTGCCCGTGACGGTGAGGCAATCCCCGTGGAGCAGGCCGGCGTCGAGCAGGGCCTTCATGATCACCGGTACGCCGCCGATCCTGTCGACGTCGGTCATGACGTAGCGGCCGAACGGCTTGAGGTCGCCCAGGTGCGGGATCTTGTCGCCGATGCGGTTGAAGTCGTCAAGGGTGAGCTCAACCTCGGCTTCGCGGGCGATGGCCAGCAGGTGCAGGACGGCATTGGTGGAGCCGCCGAAGGCCATGGTGACGGCGATGGCGTTCTCGAAGGCCTTCCTGGTCATGATGTCGCGGGCTGTGATGCCATGGCGCAGCAGGTTGACCACTGCTTCGCCCGACTTGCGGGCGAATTCGTCACGACGGCGGTCTGCCGAAGGTGGTGCGGCCGAGCCGGGCAGGGACATGCCGAGTGCCTCGCCGATGCAGGCCATGGTGTTGGCCGTGTACATGCCGCCGCAGGCGCCTTCGCCGGGGCAGATGGCCTTTTCGATGCGGGTGAGGTCCTCCATGCTCATCTTGCCGGCCGCGCACGCGCCGACCGCTTCGAAGGCGTCGATGAGGGTGACTTCCTTTTCGGATCCGTCCTCGAGCTTGACCCAGCCGGGCATGATGGAGCCCGCGTAGAGGAACACGCTGGCCAGGTCCAGGCGGGCAGCGGCCATGAGCATGCCCGGGAGGGACTTGTCACAGCCTGCCAGCAGGACCGAACCGTCGATCCGCTCGGCCTGCATCACGGTCTCGACGGAGTCGGCGATGACTTCGCGGGAGACCAGGGAAAAGTGCATGCCTTCGTGGCCCATGGAAATACCGTCGGAGACGGAGATGGTGCCGAACTGCATGGGGAAACCGCCGCCCGCGTGGACGCCTTCCTTGGCACCCTGCGCGAGCCGGTTCAGGGAGAGGTTGCAGGGGGTGATTTCATTCCAGGAACTTGCCACGCCCACCTGCGGCTTGGCGAAGTCGTCATCCCCCATGCCGACGGCCCGGAACATGCCGCGTGCAGGGGCCGCATGGATCCCATCGGTCACAACACGGCTGCGGGGCTTGATGTCAGGCGTGTTCTCGCTTGCGGTCTGGGCGTCACTCATAGGGGAAAGTCTAGGGCTCGGACCCTGGCGGAAACGACCGCCGGACCAGGGATGTGGCAAAAACGCCTGAAAAACCCGCCAAATAGTGGACTTCTGTCTCATATTTTGAGACCAGGGTGCCGTGGGCCCCGATTCGGCCCCGCCGAAGGGCTTCCGGCCAGCGCAGGGCTCCGGGTCGCGCGGCGTCTCTGGACAGCTGTGTTGACCCGACGTAGCGTCGGGGGCAGGACACCCCAGCCCCCTGGAGCGAAAGGCTTGCCATGGACATTGTTTTCTGGATCATTCTCATCGTTGTCATCGCTGTCATCATCTGGTGGCTGCTGAACCGCAGCAAGTCAGCCGGTCCGTCCGGCAGGCCATCGGCAGGGACCAGGACGGACGGAGCGCTCGAGGGCGGCAGTGCCGCCGCGTCCGCCGATGCCGCGGGCACCACCGGTATCCCCACCGCGGCGGGGTTCGGAAAGCCGGCCGAACCCGCCGTCCCTGCCGCTGCCGAGGAACCGGCGGATTCGTCCGCTTCCGGCTCCGGCACGTCCCGCAGCAGCGTTTCAGGCGGCAGCGCTTCAGCCAGCGGCGCCGAGGCCGGGCAGCGCCATCACCAGGACCAATCGGAGAGTCAGTCACAAAACGAGGCTGCGGACCAGGCCGAATGGGAAACCCAATGGTCCGAGGCAGGAGCCGGGTCAGGCTCCTCGGCGGTGGGGTCAGCCGGTACTCCTGCGCATCAGGCTGACCGGACCGAAGCCTCCGCCGGGACAGCCTCCGGTCAGGCTTCCCCGCCGGACTCCCGCCCGGTCCACCATGACGAATACACGGCCCCCCACGCCCCCACGCTTCCCGGCGCTGAAACGGCCGCCATTGAGAGCGCGGACGACGCCGGCCCGTCACCTGAGGTGCCGGCGGGCGGACACCCGTCCCAGCACCGGGCCGACTCCTCCGAATCGGTACACCGGCAGCCGCCGGCCGCGCCTGCCGCTGCCGGTGGGAGCCAGGGGGAAGCCGCCGCGGCCGAAACGCTGGACCGCACCCAGTCCTCCGCCCTCGTGGAGAACGGCGCGGACCACCACCAGCCATCCGGGCAGGGCCAGGACGTGGCTGCGGCCGGGCCGGCCGTGCAGGCACAGGGCCCGGATTCCGCCCTGCCTTCCGGGCACCTTGCAGCAGATGAGCCATATGGGGCAGGTTCGGCTGCGCCGGGTCCCGACGGAAGCGGACCGGCGGACTACACGGTCAAGGGCGATGCCGCCGCAATGGTCTACTACGAAGAAGGGCATCCCGACTATGAGCAGACCCGGGCGGAAGTCTGGTTTGAATCTGCTGCGCATGCGGAGGCTGCAGGCTTCCGGGCCCCGCGCCGCAAACGGCTCTAGCAGGGGGAAGGCCCGCCGCGCCGCGGCGGGCCTTCCCTGCCTGGCCGTGTGCCTGGTACTGGCCGCCTGCACGGGAACGTCCGGGCCGCCTCAACCGGGCACCGGCACGGCCAGCAGCGGCACCGCGCCGGGAACCGCCGTCGTTATCCCTCCGCCGCCCACCGTCCCCGCCGCCGCTTCTTCCTCTACCCCGGCCCCTCCTCCTCAAACTGTCCCTGTTCCCACGGTGCAGGAACGGCTGGAGCTGCAGCTGGACATCCCGTGGGCCGCCGTGTTCCTTCCGGACCGGACTGCCATCATCTCCGAGCGGGAAACGGCGCTCCTGAAGGCCGTACGGGACGGAAAAGCCACCACGCTCGGCAAGGTCCCGGACGTGGTGCCCGCCGGCGAAGGGGGCCTGCTGGGCCTGGCGCTGTCCCCGCACTTCGACGCAGACCACCTGCTGTATGCCTACCTGACCGCCCGTGATGACAACCGGGTGGTCCGGCTTACCGTCCAAGGCGATGCCGGCGGTTCCCTGACGCTCGGCCAGCCCCAGGTGGTGTTGTCGGGGATACCAAAGGCCAGTACCCACAATGGCGGCAGGATCCGTTTCGGCCCGGACGGCTTCCTGTATGTAGGCACGGGCGATGCCCAGCGCCGCGAACAGCCCCAGGACCCGAATGCGCTGGGCGGCAAAATTCTCCGGCTCACCGCCGACGGCGGCCCCGCCCCCGGCAACCCGTTTGGCAACGCTGTCTACAGCCTGGGGCACCGGAACGTCCAGGGCCTGGCCTGGGATGGATCAGGCAGGCTGTGGGCCAGCGAGTTCGGCCCGGACGTGGACGACGAGTTGAACCTGATTCTCCCGGGGGCCAACTACGGCTGGCCGCAGGTCACCGGAGCTCCGCACCGTGCGGAGTTCCAGGACGCCAAGGTGGTGTGGCCTTCCACCCGCGACTCTTCACCCAGCGGACTGGAAATTGCCGGAGATGTTGCCTATCTGGGCGCCCTCCGCGGTGAACGCTTCTGGGCGGTCCCGCTCCAAGGGACGGAGGCAGGTAATCCTGTGGCCTATTTCACAGGTGAGTACGGCAGGATCCGGGACGTCATCCGGACCCCGGAGGGCGGGCTCTGGCTGCTGACGAACAACGAAAACCCTGATTTCGTGCTGGTTTTGCGCCCCCTCCAGTGATCCAGGCACCGCCGGCGGCGCCGATTTCACTTGCACCAAAAGTTCGTGTAGAGTTTCATGTCGTTGCGGAGATCAACGGGAAAGAAAAAGCCCGGGGATGGAAGCGAACAAGATGCACCTCTAGCTCAATTGGCAGAGCAATTGACTCTTAATCAATGGGTTCCGGGTTCAAGTCCCGGGGGGTGCACCACTGGGAAAACAGCCTCCGGCTTTGTGGAAACACAAGCCGGGGGCTGTTTTGTTTTGCCCACTTGGTCATCGATTGCTCCGTAAGTGCCGTTTTGAGGGCTCAAAACGGCAGGTACGGAGCAATCGATGGTGGCGGGACGGGGAGAAGTACGACGACGGCCCGGTGGCTGGGCACAAAAAAGCGCGGCCCGGCTTTTCCAAGCCAGAGCCGCGCTTTCGTTAAGCGGTCTGCGGTGCCACAGCTACTTGGCGGCGTTGTCCACCAGGGCAGCGGCGTTGCCGGGCGTCGTGGAGAACTGGCTGGCGAGCTCACGCACCACGGCCTTGAGTTCCTGCCGCAGCAGTTCGGGGTCAATCGACGCCGATGCCAGCACCGAGCGCTCCATCTCCACAGCCTGGGCCACGGCGTCCTTGCCCTGCTCGGTGAGCGAGACCACGTGGCTCCTGCGGTCCGAGGTGCTGCGCACCCGGACGATGTGGCCGTGGGACTCAAGCCGGCTGAGCGTCTTGCCCATGGTCTGGGCCTGGACGCGGACATACTGGGCAAGCTGCGCCTGGGTCATGGGTCCTTGCGCGGCAAGGACTTCGATGGCGATAACACCGGCGTGGGTAAGTCCGATGGCGCCAAGTTTTTCGTTCCATGAGTGTTCAACGAGGCGCGCAGCAGTGGACAGGAGGCGCCCTGTGGGCCAGTGATCCATATCAGGCATAGCAGCAAGTATAGCCAAATGCCGATTAGCACTCGTCCCACCTGCTTACTAGGCTGTTGTGTCCCGCCCGCAACAAGGAGAAAAACAATGGCTGAAAGGCTCGTTACCGGCGACAAAGCACCCGCTTTCACCCTGCAGGATTCAACCGGCAAGGACGTCAGCCTGGCTCCCCGGCCCGGCCGCTCCACCATTGTCTATTTCTACCCTGCCGCCTCCACGCCCGGCTGCACCAAGGAGGCCTGCGACTTCCGGGACAGCCTCGCCTCCCTGCAGGCCTCCGGCTACGACGTCCTGGGCATCTCCCCCGACCCCGTTGAGAAACTGGCCAAGTTTGCTGCGAACGAGTCGCTGACGTTCCCGCTGCTCTCCGACGCGGACCACGCGGTGGCCGAGGCGTACGGCGCCTGGGGCGAAAAGAAGAACTACGGCAAGACTTACCAGGGCCTCATCCGGTCCACTGTGGTGGTGGACCCGTCCGGCGCCGTTTCCCTTGCCCAGTACAACGTCCGGGCCACCGGCCACGTGGCCAAACTGCGGCGGGACCTCAACCTGGACACCTGATCCGTCCGGCGCCCACCCCGGGCCCGCTGCCAAGGACCCGCCCAGGCAGGCCCGCGGGGCAACGCTACAATGGACACTGGCATCCGCCGTCGGACCTTAAAGGTTGGCAGCAGGACGCCGCGCGCGAGTGGTGAAATTGGCAGACACGCAGGATTTAGGTTCCTGTGCCTTCGGGCGTGGGGGTTCAAGTCCCCCCTTGCGCACCTGTGGATCCCCCGGCTTCGGCCGGGGGATCCGTGCTTTAAGCACCCGCCTGGCTGCCGCCGGTTTCTGCCCCGATTAGAAAAACTCCAAAGATCACCCATCCGCCGCGGCCCAACGGCCGAATAGCCATTGAGACACCAGCCAAGGGCAGGTGCTTACACCAAGGCAAGGTGCAGGCCGCGGACAGCGTCCACAAGCGGCAGGCAAAACGATCCAAGGAGAACTGAAATGCAGAACTTCAAGCGCACCACTTTCACCGTCGCCGGCGTTGCAGCGGCCGCACTGCTGAGCCTCACCGCATGTGGCGGTTCCGGCAGCACTTCCGGTTCCTCGGCGTCGTCTGCGCCGATGGCGTCCTCCCCCAGCTCCAGCATGGCATCGCCGTCCAGCTCCGCCATGGCGTCCCCGTCTGCGGCCAGCATGGACCCGGCCGCCAACCTGGTTGGCCCCGGCTGCGCCGCCTACGCCCAGCAGGTTCCCAGCGGTGCCGGCTCGGTGGAGGGCATGGCCCTTGATCCGGTGGCCGTGGCCGCCTCCAACAACCCGATCCTGACCACCCTCACGGCCGCCGTTTCCGGCAAGCTGAACCCCAAGGTGGACCTGGTTGACACCCTCAACGGCGGCGAATTCACTGTCTTCGCACCGGTTGACGACGCCTTCAAGAAGATCGACGCCGCCACCATCGAGACCCTGAAGACGGACGACGCGCTGCTGAGCAAGATCCTGACCTACCACGTGGTTCCCGGCCAGATCACCCCGGACAAGATCGCCGGCACGCACGCCACGGTCCAGGGCGGTTCCGTCACGGTGACCGGCAGCGGGGACAACCTCAAGGTGGACAACGCCAACGTCGTTTGCGGCGGCGTCAAGACCAAGAACGCGACGGTCTACCTGGTCGACTCGGTCCTCATGCCCAAGTAAGCACCGCGCACGCCCCCTCAAGGCCCGGGTCCGCCGGCAACCAGCGGACCCGGGCCTTGGCGCGTCACGCGTGTACCTGGGGTCCGCCCCAGGTCCTGTCCTCTAGACTGGGTCCCGGCCCGCAAGCGGCGGAGCCGGCAGCATCCAGAGGTGATAAACGAGTGCCCAGCAGTACATCGCGGCGGACGGTCATCAAAGCCGGCGCCGTCCTCATGGCGCTGGGCGTGACCTCATGCACGGGAATGCCGTCCCCGTCCCCCACCTCCGGAACGCCCAATTCCACTCCCGCCGAGCCGGATGCCACGTTCAATTTCGGCACCGCCGCCCAGCCCCTAGGACTGGACCCGGCCCTGTCCAGTGACGTGGAGTCCCAGCGCATCACCCGCCAGATCCTCGAAGGGCTGGTAGGCGTTGACCAGACCACCGGCAAGCCCACCCCGCTGCTGGCCACGGAGTGGAACGAGTCCAACGAAGGCCGGACCTACACCTTCAAGCTCCGCACGGGGGTGACCTTCCAGGACGGCACACCATTCAACGCCGACGCCGTCTGCGCCAATTTCAACCGTTGGTTCACGTTTCCCGTGGAGTTGCGGAAACAGGCGCCCGGCAGCTCGTTCAAGAGCGTGTTCAAGGCGCACTCGGACGAGCCTGGGCTGTCCATCTTCAAAAGCTGCACAGCGGTCTCCGCCGACACCGTCCAGATTGACCTGACGCAGCGTTTCACGGCGTTCCTCCAGGCACTGACGCTGCCGGCCTTCGCCATTGCGTCCCCTGCTGCCCTCGCCGCCGGCAGGGCCGACGTCCTGGACCAGAACCGGGGCGGCCAGGCGATGTCCGCGTTCGCCACCAACCCGGTGGGCACCGGACCCTTCACCCTGGCCGCATGGGGCAACGACAACGTCACCTTGTCCAGCAACAAGACCTACTGGGGCGACCGCGGCCAGATCGCCACCATCAACTTCCTGGCCTACAACCATCCCCAGACCCGTCTCCAGGCCCTGCTGGACGGAAAGATCGACGGTTATGACGCCGTCACCGTGGGGAATTTCGACCAATTGGTCAAGCGCGGCAAGCAGATTGTGCAGCGCGACCCCTTCTCGGTGATGTACGTCGGCATGAACCAGGACATCCCGGTGCTCCAGAACCAGAAGGTCCGGCAGGCGGTGGAGCTGGCGATCGACAAGGAAACCCTGATCCGGAAGTTCTTCATCGATAACACCGCCAAGGCCACGCAGTTTGTTCCGCCCAAGATCAGCGGCTTCAACAACGACGCGCCGGCACTCGGACACGATCCACTGAAGGCCAAGGATTACCTGAAGGAGGGCGGCTACGCGGGCGAGGAACTGAAGTTCTACTACCCCATGAACGTCACCCGCCCCTACCTGCCCACGCCGGAGAAGGTTTACGCGGAACTCAGCCGCCAGCTGACCGCAGTGGGCTTCAACATCCGGCCCGTCCCGGTTGACTGGTCCGACGGCTACCTGCAGAAGGTCCAGTCCGCCGGCGACCACGCGCTCCACATCCTCGGCTGGAACGGTTCCTATTCGGATGCGGACAACTTCGTGGGCCCGCTCTTCGGCGAGAAGAACGGGGAGTTCGGCTACCAGGACCCCCAGGTCTTCTCAAAGATCAACCGGGCACGGGGGCTGCCCGACGGCAAGGAACGCGATGAGCTCTATCACACCATCAACACCCAGATAGCGGCGACCGTGCCGGCTGTTCCCATCGCCTTCCCCATCTCCGCGCTTGCCCTGTCAGACCGCGTGCTGAGCTACCCCGCCTCCCCGGTCTTAAACGAAGTTTTCACGAAGGTCCAGCTAAAGCCTTGACGGCCCGGGCCAATTTCAGTATGCGGGCTGCGCGGGGATATTCTGTGACAGCCAGAGCCGCTGCAATCGGAGACTGATCGTGACCTTCATTTCCAAGACCCCACACGCCGACGTTGTCCTGATAGGCGGCGGCATCATGAGCGCCACGCTGGGGGCATTCCTCAAGCAGCTGGAACCGGACTGGACCATCTCCCTGTTCGAACGGCTGGACCAGCCGGGCCTCGAAAGCTCAGATCCCTGGAACAACGCAGGAACGGGCCATGCCGCCCTCTGCGAGCTCAACTACTCCCCCGCGGCCAAAGACGGCTCGGTCAACCCCGCCAAGGCACTGCTCATCAACGAACAGTTCCAGCTCTCCCGCCAGTTCTGGTCCCACCTGGTGGACAACAACCTGATCGGTTCACCCAAGGGCTTCATCAATACCGTCCCCCACATGAGCTTCGTGATCGGTGAGGACCACGCCCGGTTCCTGAAGACCCGCTATGAGGCACTGAAGCCGCACACCCTGTTCCGCAGCATGGAGTTCTCCGAGGACCACGCCCAGATTGCCAAGTGGGCGCCGCTGATCGTCAAGGGCCGCGACCCCCAGCAACGCATCGCCGCCACCCGCGCCGCCGAGGGAACCGACGTCGACTTCGGGGCACTCACCCGCGAGCTGACCACCTACCTGGGGCACAACGGCGTCGAAATCAACTACAACCACGACGTCACCGGAATCTCGCGGGCGTCGGACGGCGGCTGGGACCTGACGCTGAAGCACCCCAAGTCCGGCGAGCACGGCAAGATCCATGCCAAGTTCGTCTTTGTCGGGGCCGGCGGCGGCGCCCTGCACCTGCTCCAGGCCTCCGGCATCCCGGAAAGCAAGGGCTACGGCGGCTTCCCCGTCTCCGGCCAGTTCTTCCGCTGCACGGACGAGGCCATCGCGGCCCAGCACAGCGCCAAGGTCTATGGCCAGGCGTCTGTGGGCGCTCCGCCCATGTCCGTTCCGCACCTGGACACCCGCTACGTCAACGGGAAGCGCTCGCTCCTGTTCGGCCCGTACGCCGGATTCTCCACGAACTTCCTGAAGAACGGCTCCTACCTGGACCTGCCGCTGTCCATCCGGCCGTCCAACATCATTCCCATGCTGGCAGTTGCCAAGGACAACATGGACCTCACCGCTTACCTGGTCAAGGAAGTGGTGAAGAAGCACGACCAGAAGGTCGAGGCACTGCGCGAGTACTACCCCGAGGCAAAGGGCGGGGACTGGGAACTCATTACGGCCGGTCAGCGTGTACAGATCATCAAGAAAGACCCGCAAAAGGGCGGCATCCTTCAGTTCGGAACCGAAGTGATCGCCGGCCGCGACGGCTCCATCGGTGCGCTCCTGGGCGCCTCGCCCGGAGCCTCGACCGCTGTCCCCATCATGATCGAGCTCCTGCAGAAGACGTTCCCCCGGAACTTCAAGGGCTGGCAGGGCAAGCTCAAGGACATGATGCCTGGCTACGGGGTGAAGCTGGATGAGAATCCGGACCTGGCCGCGGAGCTGGAACGGGCCACGGCCAAATCCCTCCAGCTGGAGAGCGTTTCCGCCAGCCACTGACCCTGCCGGGGCCAGCGGCTGGCACCCCCAGGGCATGTACCAGTCACTCAGACCCCCAGGAGACCACCCATGTTCCGGCTGGCGCACCTTTCCCTGGCGAACCGGGCCCTGATCGCCCTGATCAC
The DNA here is from genome assembly GCF_059414945.1 of Arthrobacter sp. SAFR-179. Classification (NCBI taxonomy): domain Bacteria; kingdom Bacillati; phylum Actinomycetota; class Actinomycetes; order Micrococcales; family Micrococcaceae; genus Arthrobacter; species Arthrobacter sp. SAFR-179. Next base: position 823,461 of record NZ_JBPFDM010000001.1, on the reverse strand, counting down.
CGTCTTCGCCTCGGTCTTCGGCGTGATCACCATGTCATCGCTGAAGCAGGAGCTCATTCCTTCCATTGAGTTCCCGCAGATCACGGTGCTCAGCTCCATGCCGGGTGCGTCTCCGGAAGTGGTGGACAAGCAGGTCAGTGGCCCGCTCGAAAAGGCGCTGAACGGCGTGGAGGGGCTGGAGTCCACCTCCTCCACGTCGCGCACCGGCGTCTCCCAGATCACCATGGTGTTCACGTACGGATCCAACCTGGACCGGGCCCGGAACCAGATCGACCGGGCCATCTCCAACGCCAAGCGGACCCTGCCCAGCGATGTCCAGCCGCAGGCCATTGCCGGAAGCATCAGTGACTTCCCCATCGTTTTCCTCGCCGTCTCCTCCGACAAGCCGCTGAGCGGGCTGAACGCCGACCTGCAGCGCCTGACCGTGCCCAGGCTGCAGAAGATCGACGGCGTTCGCAGCGCCGACGTGACCGGCGGCGCCTCCCAGCACATCGAGATCCTTCCAAAGCCCGACGCCATGACGGCAGCGGGGACAAGCGTCACCTCCATCCGGGACGCCCTGTCCAACAACGGCGCGCTGGTCCCGGCAGGCACCCTGCAGGACCAGGGCAAGACCCTGTCGCTCCAGATCGGCAGCCCGGTGGACTCCCTGGACGCAATCAAGGCACTGCCGCTGGGAGGTGCCAAAAACGGGGCAACCATCGGTACTGTCGCGGATGTGTCGCTCAAGGACGATGAACGCACCTCGATCACCCGCACCAACGGCGCCGAGACCTTGGCCATCTCCGTCACCAAGAAACCCGAAGGCGACACGGTGGGCATCTCGCACGCTGTGCGGGACTCCCTGAAGGACCTGGAAGCCGAACTGGGGTCCAACGCCCGGTTCACCCCTGTCTTTGACCAGGCACCGTTCATCGAGAAGTCCATCAAGGACCTCACCACGGAAGGCCTGCTGGGGCTGGGGTTCGCCGTCGCCATTATCCTGCTCTTCCTGATGTCCGCCCGGTCAACGCTGGTCACGGCGGTATCCATTCCGCTGTCCCTGCTGATCACGTTCATTGGCCTGTCGGCCACCGGCTACTCGCTGAACATCCTGACGCTCGGCGCGCTCACCATCGCGATCGGGCGCGTGGTGGACGACTCGATTGTCGTGATCGAAAACATCAAGCGGCACCTGAGTTACGGCGAGGATAAGTCGACGGCGATCCTCACCGCCATCAGGGAGGTGGCCGGTGCCATCACCGCCTCCACCCTGACTACGGTGGCCGTGTTCCTGCCGATCGCCTTCGTCGGCGAACTGGCCGGCGAATTGTTCCGGCCCTTCGCCTTGACGGTGACCATGGCGCTGCTGGCCTCGCTGCTGGTGTCACTGACCATCGTCCCGGTGCTCGCCTACTGGTTCCTCAGGAATCCCAAGGACCCGGCGGGTACGGCTGCTGCCGGCTCCGCCGAGGCCCGGCGGATCGCCGATGAGGCAAAAGCGAAGGCCCACGACGCCGAACAGCGCAGCCGCCTGCAGCGCGGCTACCTGCCCATCCTCCGCTCCACCCAGAAACATCCAGTCATTACCCTCGTGGCTGCAGTGCTGGTGCTCGGTGCCACCGGCGCCATGACACCGCTGCTGGCCACGAACCTCCTGGGCAATTCGGGACAGAACAGCCTTACCGTGCGCCAGATACTGCCGGCCGGCACCAGCCTGTCCGACACCAGCGCCGCCGCCGTCCGCCTCGAAGAGGTGCTCCGTGGGATCGACGGCATCAAGGACGTCCAGGTGACCTCCGGCAACGCCCAGGCCGGTTTTGCCGCACTCACATCCACCGGTTCCTCCAACTCCACCTTCACGGTGGTGACGGACGAAAAGGCCAACCAGGCACGCCTGCAGGAGACCGTGCGCTCGGAGCTTGCGAAGGTGCCCGACTCAGGCAAGGTATCGGTGGGCACCCAGCAGGGCGGCTTTGGCACCTCATCCACCGTGGACATCACGCTGAAGGCTGCTGACAGCGCCGACCTCCAGGCTGCCAGCGACACGATGGTGGCAGCCATGACAGGCGTCCCCGGCACCAGTGAGGTGGCCAGCAACCTGGCCGCCAGCAACCCCGTGGTCCAGGTCCGGGTGGACAGGGCCAAAGCCGCCGCCGCAGGCCTGAACGAGGAACAGGTTGCCGGGGTGCTGGCATCCACCATCAGCCCCATCCCTGCCGGCACGGTACGGATCGACACCGACGATTTCCCCGTCCGCATCGGCCAGGGCACCAAGTTCACCAGCATCGACGCCGTCCGGAACATCCCGCTGCCGGCGGGTGGCCGGCCCGTGACGCTGGGAAGCATCGCTTCCGTGGAGCAGGTGGACGTCCCCGTCTCCATCACCGCCAGCAACGGTGAGCGCACCGCCAAGGTGTCCATCACGCCGTCGGGCTCCAACCTGGGTGCGGTGAACACGGAAGTCCAAAAACGCCTGGCGGACGTCCAGCTGCCAGCCGGCGTCACCGCGGAGATCGGCGGCGCCACCACGCAGCAGGCGGAATCGTTCCGGCAGCTGGGGCTGGCCCTGCTGGCGGCCATCGCGATCGTCTACGTGATCATGGTGGCCACCTTCAAGTCCCTCATCCAGCCGCTGATCCTGCTGGTCTCGGTTCCGTTCGCGGCCACCGGCGCCGTGGCGCTGCTGCTGCTCACCGGCGTGCCCCTGGGCCTGCCGTCGCTCATCGGCATGCTGATGCTGGTGGGCATTGTGGTCACCAACGCCATCGTGCTGATCGACCTGATCAACCAGTACCGGCAACCGCGCGACGGCCGGCCCGGCATGAATGTGGCAGACGCCATCACGAACGGTGCACGCCAGCGCCTCCGGCCCATCCTGATGACGGCACTTGCCACGGTCTTTGCCCTGACCCCCATGGCACTGGGCCTCACGGGCGGCGGCGGGTTCATCTCACAGCCGCTGGCCGTGGTGGTGATCGGCGGCCTGGTGTCCTCCACCGCGTTGACCCTGGTCCTGGTTCCGGTGCTGTACCGGCTGGTGGAGGGGCGGCGCGAGAAGAAGGCGCTGTTGCGCGACCTCAAGACCCGCCCGGAGTTTGGTCCTGCCGCCGACGTGGATGCTGAGTTCCGCGACTGGACCACGGGCCAGGTGCCAAAAGTCAGCGGCCGGCGAGCCGCTCCCGGCGCCGAATAAAAGCACGGAATATTTCCGGCCCTACTGCGTTGTATCCGGCGATAGATGCAAATGCATCTACATTGGCCTATACTGGAGCCAAGCCCAGCAACGGAAAGGCACGCCATGCAGATCGGTGTTTTCAGCGTCAGCGACATCACCACGGACCCCACCACGGGCCGCACCCCCACCGAGCACGAACGCATCAAGGCATCGGTGGCCATCGCCAAAAAGGTCGAGGAAATCGGCATGGATGTCTACGCCCTGGGCGAGCACCACAACCGGCCCTTCTTCTCCTCCTCCCCCACCACCACCCTCGCGTACATTGCGGCCCAGACCGAACGGATCATCCTCTCCACGGCCACCACGCTGATCACCACCAATGACCCGGTGAAGATCGCCGAGGACTTCGCCATGCTCCAGCACCTGTCCGACGGGCGCGTGGACCTGGTCCTGGGCCGCGGCAACACCGCCCCGGTATACCCGTGGTTCGGCAAGAACATCCAGGACGGCGTGGAGCTGGCCATCGAGAACTACAGCCTCCTGCGCAAGCTGTGGGATGAGGACACCGTCAACTGGTCCGGCAAGTTCCGCACCCCGCTGCAGAACTTCACCTCCACCCCGCGGCCCCTGGACGGGGTGGCTCCGTTCGTGTGGCACGGCTCCATCCGCACCCCGCAGATCGCGGAAGTGGCCGCGTACTTTGGTGACGGCTTCTTCGCCAACAACATCTTCTGGCCCAAGGAGCACTACCAGCAGCTGATCGGCCTCTACCGCGAACGGTACGAACACTACGGCCACGGCAAGGCGGACCAGGCGATCGTTGGGCTTGGCGGCCAGTTCTTCATGCGGAAGAACTCCCAGGATGCCGTGAACGAGTTCCGCCCGTACTTCGACAATGCCCCTGTGTACGGCCACGGACCGTCCCTGGAGGACTTCACCTCCCAGACCCCGCTGACGGTGGGCAGTCCGCAGGAAGTCATCGAAAAGACCCTGACGTTCCGTGAGCACTTCGGCGACTACCAGCGCCAGCTGTTCCTGATCGACCACGCCGGGCTGCCGCTGAAGACCGTCCTGGAGCAGCTGGACCTGTTCGGCGAGGAAGTCCTGCCCGTCCTCCGCAGGGAGTACGCGGCCCTCAAGCCCGCCCACGTTCCCGAGCCACCCACCCACGCCGGCCGCGTGGCCGCCCTGCTTGCATCGCAGGACGCCGACAAAGCCGCCGCGGAGGCGTGATGGCTGCGGGAGGATCGGAATCGCCGGTGCGGCTGGCAGCGGAAACCTGGGAGTCCCTGTTCCGGGCCCAGGTTGCCGTGATGCGCAGGCTGCAGTCCGGGCGGGCGTTCCGGAAGCTGGCGGTGAACGAATACGACGTCCTGTTCACGCTCTCCCGGTGCCCGTCCGGCTGGCTGCGGCTCAACGAGCTCAACGACAATGTGCTGTTGAGCCAGTCCAGCCTGAGCAGGCTGGTGGAGCGGCTCGAAAAGCGCGGGCTCGTTGCCCGGATGCCGGCACCCGAGGACGGCCGCGGCATCCTGCTGAAGCTGACCGACGAGGGGCGGGAGCTGCAGAAGGAGATCGGCCGCGAGCACGTCCGGGACATCTCGGCGCTGGTGGGTCCTGCCCTGACGGCCGCGGAGCAGAAGGAACTGATGCGGCTCACGGACAAGCTGCGGAGCTCGCTGGGTCCCCTCCCCAAATAACAGGCGGCTGCCCGCCCGGCTGGGGAGCCAGCCCCCGGGCCCGCCGACGGGAGAGCCAGCCGGGCCCGGAAGTCAGCCCAGCGCCACCAGCCGGGCGGGATCCTCGACCGGGAGCTCCCCGTTGACCACGGCGGTGACGCGCAGCTGGTTCAGCACCAGGCTTCCACCCACCGTGGACAGGAAGGCGGTGTCAGAGGAGTCCCGCCCGGCGGTGATGCGCAGCATCGACTCCCGCGGCGCAAGCCCGGTGGGGTCGATGATGTGCCAGGCACCCTCCACGTAGGCTTCGGCCACAGCGTGGAAATCCATGGGGCTCAGGCCCGGTGCGTAGACAGCCGCCAGACGCGCCGGGACGTCCTTGGAGCGGAGCAGGGCGATGGCCAGGTGTGCAAAGTCCCGGCAGACGCCGCGCCTGCTGAGGAGGGTTTCCACCGCACCGTCTGTGCCCCGGGAGGAGCCGCTGATGTACCGCAGCTCACCGTTGACCCAGTTGCGGACGGCCTGCACCAGGTCCGCGCCCTGGACCCCTTCGAACTCTGCGTAGGCCGTAGGCAGGAGCCGGTCTGATTCGGCATACCGGCTGGGACGGACGTAGCGGATCCGGTCGGCCAGGGTGGCGTCTTCGGGGACAGCGCGGCCGGCCACCGTGGCCGTGTATTCCACGGTGACGTCGGTGGGTTCGGCGAACTCCATGTAGTGGAACCGGCCGCCGTGGTGGTCCGAAACCTCGGTCAATGGAACCTCTGCCCCGCCGGCCTTGACGGAGAGGGACTCATCAAAGGATGAGTAGCCGCTGTTCCGTGCTACGGCAATGGCCATGGCCACCTTGGTGTTGGCGATGGTCCTGAAGGCCAGGCGTGCGGAAACAGAGCGTTCCATGTCTCTCCGGGGGTGTTGGGGGCGGAAAACAAGTCGTACGCCCCGCACTTGTGAGTGCCGGCAGCGGGACTAGTTTTTGACCTTCAGCGACATTAGCATCCGCTGCACGTTGGCGAAGTCAGGACTCTCATTGACGTACTGCGCGGCCTGGCCAAGGGTGTCGAAAGCCTTCGCCGGCGCCACTTTCTCATCCGGGGCAAAGGCCTTGAGGTTCACCAGGTCCCCGAACGAGTAGTCGCCCTTGGAGGCCGGACCCCGCACCACATTGCGCAGCACGCACGCCTGCCCATCCGTCCCTCCCACAAGGTTGGTGATCCCGTACGAACCGAAATACCGGTAGCCCTGGATCACCCGGTAGACCATGTGCGGCGGGATGGTCCCCTCCCCGCCCTGGGCGGAAAGCTCAAAGGGTACGCTGCTGATCACGGTGTAGGGATGCCGGGCGCTTTCCGGACAATCGGGGGACGACGGCGGCAGTCCGGTGCGGAGGGCGGCAACGAAAGTTCCGTCGGGCTTCTTCACTTCCACCTTCAGTCCGCCGGGAAGCACGCCGTCCTCAGGCGCCACGGACTGGGCGATCCAGTCCGCCGGCAGGTCGAAGCTGACGGTTTTGGCGGGATCGGAGAACGTCTTCCAGGAAGCCGCGGTGGCAACACCCCCGGGTTCCCCGGATGGTGTGGAGGCGGAGGCCTGGACACTGCCCGAAGCATCCGGTGATGCCGGTGCTGTTCCCGACGTTGGGCCGGGCGCGGCAGATCCGGAGGTTGCCGCCGCCGATGGTGCGGGCTGTGCCGTCCATCCCGGGCCCGCCGGGGATCCAGAGCATCCCGCCAGCAGGAACACCGCCGCCGCCAGGGATGTCCGGGAAAGGGCGGTCACTGCTGCCTTGCCTGTCATGGAAGCCAGCCTAGTGGCGCCATGGCGCCTGCCCGGGCTGCCGCAATAGTGTTTCATGCGCACTGAAACGGGTGTTTCCTGCGCCCTGCCGGGACGGCCCCTCCCGGCCCTCCAGCCGTCCCTGACGGTGGGCGCCCGGCCCGGCGTGTCGCCGTCGGGCATTTACCACCCCGGCCTGGGACTAGGCTGGACGTTATGGCGGAAGAGCAGCACGGCGCAGCCGAAGACAACCCGGCGGATATCTCCGCCCTGGACATCGCCGACTGGCGGCTGAGGACCTTTGCGCTCTATGACAACGTCCGCCGGTTCGCGGTGGAAAGCCCGTCGGAGGCGCACTCGTACTGGCGCCACCAGCGTGACCTGATGTTCGGCACCCACCCGGCGTCCGCGCTCACCGCCACGGACAAGGCGCGCTTCTCGGGGCTGAAGACTGCCGATTACGATCCCATCTACCGGTTCCACGTCCCCCTGACGAAAGAGGGCGCCGGCCGGGAGATGAGCGTCGAAACCGCCACCGACGGGGTGGTCCACTTTGTCCGGCTGGGGACGTTCGACCTGCCGGAAATGGGCCAGCTCGGGGTGTGGAAACTGCACGGGTATGGCGGCGGCATCTTCGTTCCGTTCCGCGATGCCACAGCCGGACAGCCGGGCGGAACCTATGGCGCCGGCCGCTACCTGCTGGACACCATCAAGGGTGCCTTCCACGGCGTCAACGGCACAGGCCCCGGCGCGACGTTCGTCCTGGATTTCAATTTTGCCTACAACCCCTCCTGTGCCTACAACGAGGCGTGGGCCTGCCCGCTGCCCGGACCCTCCAACCGGCTGGCAGTGGAAATCCCCGTGGGCGAGCTGTACTGACGCATGGCGGTTCGTCCCGGGCGCCCTGGGCGCATCCCCTTCCTCCTGCCTGCCCGCGGCCCTGAGCGGGCAGCCGGTGCCGCGGGATGACGGAGAGACCGTCCGCAGCCGCTGTGCAGGAAACCATGCCCCGGCGCCTTCCGGCCACCAGGCACTACCGGGGTCTCCTGCGCTTTCCGGTCATCCGGCAGCTGATCCGCTTCTCCGGGGTCGGCGTCATCTGCACCGCGGCATCGCTTGGCCTCTACGCGCTGCTGCGGCCGTGGCTGGGCGCCCAGCTGGCCAACGCGGTGGCGCTGGTCCTCACGTCCCTGCTGAACACCGCGCTGAACCGGCGGCTGACCTTCAAGATCGCCGGGCAGCAGCGCCGTACCCGTGACCACTTCAACGGCCTGGTGGTGATCGCCGTGGCGCTGGTGATTACCGGCAGCAGCCTGGGCGTGCTGCATTGGTTCAATCCGGACGCCACCGTGGGGGACGAACTGCTGGCGACCACCTTGTCCGGCTTCCTGGCCACGGCGGTCCGCTTCAGCATGCTGCGGCACTGGATTTTCCGCCGGGCCCGCCACCGCTGACTCGGCTGCCCCATCCGTCAGTGGGCCTGGCCTGCGCCGAGGCTCCTGACCCTGGCGACGGCGGACCTTACGGCGTCCGCAGCCTTGTCCAGGTCTTCCCCGGTTACTGACGCGTCGAAACTGAACCGGACGGCGGTCTGCGCCACTTCGGCGGAAATTCCCAGCGCGGTGAGCACGGGCGATGGCGCATCCGAACCGGCAGCGCAGGCCGAACCGCTGGAGCACACCACGCCCTGCCGTTCCAATTCCAGGAGCAGGGACTCGCCGCTGGTTCCTGGAAAGCAGAAGGACGCAACGGACGGCAGCCGTTCCGTGGGGTGGCCGGTCAGGACAGCGTCCGGCACCGCGGCCGCCACCGCACCGATGAACCGGTCCCGGAGGGCTGCAACCCGTGCCTGCTGCTCCGGCTGCCGGTCCGTGGCCAGCGTGAGGGCGGTGGCCAGGCCCACCGCGCCGGCCACGTTTTCCGTTCCCGAGCGCCGGCCGCGTTCCTGCCCGCCGCCGTGGATGACCGGCTCCAGCCGGGTGCGGCTCCGGACGAACAGCATGCCGCAGCCCTTGGGTGCGCCCAGCTTGTGCCCGGAGATGCTCATGGCATCAACGCCCAGGGCCTTGGTATCCAGCGGCTGCCAGCCGGCGGCCTGGACGGCGTCGGTATGGAACGGGATTCCGTGGCGGTGGGCCAGTTCCGCGAGCGCGGCGATGGGCTGGATGGTGCCCACCTCGTTGTTGGCATACATGATGCTGACCAGCGCGGTCTCCGGGCGCAGCATGCCGGCCAGGGCGTCGGGTGTCACCGTGCCGGTGGCGTCCACCGGCACCACATCCACCACAAAACCGTGGAAGCGCTCGAGGTAGCGCGCGGATTCCTCCACGGCAGGGTGCTCGACGGCGCTGATCACCACCCGGTTCAAGCCCGGGTTGGCGGCCTGCCGGGCCAGGGCAATGCCTTTGACGGCCAGGTTGTCCGCTTCCGTTCCCCCGGAGGTGAACACCACCTCGCCCTGACGGCATCCGAGGACACCGGCAACCGCTGCCCGCGCCCCCGCGAGCGCCGCGGCTGCCGCCTCACCGAGGGTGTGGTGGCTGGAAGGGTTCCCGAATGCGCCCGTGAGGTGGGGCCACATGGCGTCCACCACTTCACGGCGGACCGGGGTGGTGGCAGCTGCGTCAAGGAAGATCACGGCACGCTCACCCGGCGGTCAGTTCGACGTCGAGGCCCAGGTCCAGCGCGGCCACGGTATGGGTCAGTGCTCCCACGGAGATGATGTCCACGCCTGTGCCGGCAATGGCCGCTACAGTGTCGGGGTTGACATTGCCGCTGGCTTCCACGCGGGCACGTCCGGCCACGAGGGCCACGCCGGCCTTCAGCTCCGCCACGGTGAAGTTGTCCAGCATGATGGTGTCCACACCAGCGGCGAGGACCGGTTCGATCTGGTCCATGCTGTCCACCTCGACCTCAAAATGGGTGGTGTGTCCCAGGTGGGCTTTGGCGGCCAGCAGGAGGCCGGTGAGCTTCGCAGGGTCACCCCCGGTCATCACGGCCAGGTGGTTGTCCTTGGCCAGCACCGCATCGGAGAGGCTGTACCGGTGGTTCGAACCGCCCCCGCACCGTACCGCGAAACGTTCCAGGATGCGCAGGCCCGGCGTGGTCTTGCGGGTGTCGGTGATGCGGGCCCTGGTTCCTTCTGCCAGCCGGACGAATTCGGCGGTCTTGGTGGCGATGGCGGACATCCGCTGGACCAGGTTGAGGGCCACGCGTTCGGCCATCAGCACGGAGCGGGCGCTGCCGCTGACCCGCGCAAGGTGCGTGCCGGCGTCGAACGTTTCCCCGTCCGCTACAAGCAGCTCCACCCGGGTGGCGGGGTCCACCAGCTGCATCGCGTCGCGGAACACGGTTGCGCCGCTGAGCACGCCCGGGACGCGGGCATTAAGGACGGCTGTGGCGCGTGCCTGGGCGGGAATGAGCAGCTGGGAGGTGATGTCGCCGGAGGGGGCATCCTCGGCGAAGGCCCGTTCCAGGATCTCCCGGACCGGTGCTGCCGGAAGGGTGAGGTCCAGTGCGGGGCGCAGGGTGGCTGCCTGGTCGATCACGGCGGGTTCAGTCATGGAGCAGGCTCGCTTTCGTGCGCGGAGGGTAAGGGGCTTCGGTGTGGACGGGTTCGTCGCTGCGGTAGTGCGCCCCGAGGGATACAGGCCGGCGGAGGGCTCCGGCGACCAGCAGCTGCGCAGCCAACAACAGGTTCCGGTCCTCAAGCACCACAGGGTCGGAGGAACGGTCAGCATCAGGACGGACGACGCCGGCCCAGCCGGCCAGGACCAGGGCGGCCCCGGCCAACAATTCCCCGGAGCGCAAAACCCCGGCGTGCGAGGTCATGAGGCGACGAAGAGCGTCCCGCGAAAACGGCTCCCCGGCACTGATTCCCCCACCGAAGGAGGACGGCCAGGTCCCGCGCGTCGTGTCCATTCCGCCCAGCGCGCCTTCTAAAGCAGCAGGGAGGGGGACGTTCGATCGGTCGTCTGAAGGTGCCCCGGGAGCGTGCGTCAAGGGGAGGCCGGCAGCAGCCGAGACAGCACGCGGAGGGGCGCCTTCAGGCGACCCCCAAGCAGGGTCACCGGAGAGGAAAGATTCAACAGCGCGGCGGCCGAAGACGAGTCCCTCAAGGAGGGAGTTGCTGGCCAGCCGGTTAGCCCCGTGGACCCCGGTGCACGCAACTTCGCCGGCGGCGTAGAGGCCGGGGACGGTGGTGCGTCCGTGGGTGTCGGTCCGCACCCCGCCCATCCAGTAGTGGGCGGCGGGGGCGACCGGGACCAGTTCGCGGGTCCAGTCGATGCCGGCGTCGAGGGTCTTGCGGGTGAGGGTGGGGAACCTTTGCTGCAGGAAGCCGTGGCCCCCGGCCTGCTCGATGGCGCGCGCGTCGAGGTAGACATGGCCGTTGGGGTCTCCGAGTTTGGCGAGGTGGAGGGCGATGCTGCGGGAGACGACGTCCCGGGGTGCCAGTTCGGCGTCGGGGTGGTAGGCCTTCATGAAGCGGCGGCCGTTGGAGTCGAGCAGGACGGCGCCTTCACCGCGGACGGCTTCGGAGATCAGCAGCGGGCCGTCCAGCCGGGACGGGTGGGCGGTGGCGGAACTCACCAGGCAGGTGGGGTGGAACTGGAAGAATTCGAGGTCTGCGGTAACTGCGCCGGCGCGGACGGCGAGCGCCAGGCCGTCGGCGGTGGCCACCGCGGGGTTGGTGGTCTGGGCGAACAGCTGGCCTGCTCCCCCGGTGGCGAGCAGGACGGCGTCGGCTTCCAGGCTGGCGTGGCGGCCGTCATGGAGGTATTGGACCCCAACCACGCGCCCTTCAGAGGTGGTGAGGGCTGTGGCGTGGGCATGCGTGAGGAGCGTGAGCTTTCCTTCGTCCCGCCGGGACAGGACAGCCTGGATCAGCGCGCCGGCGACGCGCGCGCCTGTGGCGTCCCCTCCTGCGTGCAGGATGCGGGCGGCACTGTGCGCTGCTTCGAGCCCAAGGGCAGGGCCGCCGTTGTGCGTCCCGTCCCGGTGGCCTGCGTCAAAGGCCACCCCGTAGCGCTGGAGGCCCGCGATGTCCTGCCGCGCCTGCGAGCACATGAGCCGGACGGCAGCCTCGTTGCAGTGCCCCGCCCCGGCCCGGAGGGTGTCGGCGATGTGGGCGGCAACGGTGTCCCCCGGGGCGGGCTGGGCGAGTACGGCAGAAATGCCGCCCTGCGCGTACCAGGTGTTGCTGTGCTCCAGGGCGCCCTTGGTCAGCAGCACCACGTCGGCGCCGGCCTCCGCGCCAAGCAGTGCCGCGTAGAGCCCCGCGATGCCGCTTCCCACCACGGCGAGCCGGCGGCTCATCAGGGCCTCGCAGCGAGCATGCGCTCGAGCGCCGTCCTGGCATTGGCCTGCACGTCGTCGTCCACAGTGATGCGGTTGACGATGCGGCCGGCCACCAGTTCCTCCAAGACCCAGGCCAGGTAGCCGGGGTGGATGCGGTACATCGTGGAGCACGGGCAGATCACCGGGTCCAGGCAGAAGATGGTGTGCTGCGGATATTCGGCCGCAAGCCGGTTCACCATGTTGATTTCCGTCCCGATGGCGAACGTGGTGGGCTCGGTGGCCGCGGCGATGGCTTTCTTGATGAAGTCGGTGGAGCCGGCGGAATCAGCGGCGTCCACCACTTCCATGGGGCACTCAGGGTGCACGATGACCTGCACGCCGGTGAAGTCCGCGCGGGCCTTCTCGATCTGGGCCACGTTGAAGCGCTTGTGCACGGAGCAGAATCCGTGCCAGAGGATGACGCGGGAATCCAGCAGCGCCTGTTCGTCGTTGCCGCCGAGTTCCTTGCGCGGGTTCCACATTGGCATCTGCTCCAGGGGCACGCCCATGGCCTTGGCCGTGTTGCGGCCAAGGTGCTGGTCGGGGAAGAACAGCACCCGCTGGCCGCGCTGGAAGGCCCACTCCAGGACGGTCCTGGCATTGGAGGAGGTGCAGACGATGCCGCCGTGTTCGCCGCAGAAAGCCTTCAGCGCTGCGGAGGAGTTCATGTAGGTGACGGGGATGACCGGAACCCGGCCCTCAGCGTCGGGCTCCGTGCCGAAGATCTCCGCCAGCTGGTCCCAGCATTCCTCCACGGAGTCCGCGTCCGCCATGTCTGCCATGGAGCAGCCGGCGGCAAGGTTGGGCAGGACGACCGCCTGCTCCGGGGTGGAAAGGATGTCCGCGGTCTCGGCCATGAAGTGGACACCGCAGAAGATGATGGCCTCGGCCTCCGGCCTGGTGAGCGCCGCGTTGGCGAGCTGGAAGGAGTCCCCCACGAAGTCCGCGTACTGGATCACTTCGTCGCGCTGGTAGAAGTGGCCCAGGATGACGGCGCGTTCGCCCAGCGTGGCCTTGGCGGCGTTGATCCGTTCCCCGAGCTCGGCGTCGCCGGCGAGCTTGTACTCCTCCGGGAGCTGGCCCTGGCGCGGCGTGGTGGCGGGGGCAGGGTCGGCGCTTGACGCGCCCGGTCCATAGGCGGGAACACCGGCGAGCGCCTCGGCCAGGTCGTAGTCCCACGGGCCCCTGGCCAGTGCCGGGCTGCAGGTGCTGCGCTCAGCCGCTGCGCCTTTTGCGGCCTGTTCGCGCGTAATCAGCTGGATTGCCGTGTTGACGCTGCTCATGGTGTGCTCCTGTTGTCTGGGTCAAGGCCTGGCCGGCCGGTGTAGCGGTAAAGGCGTGGCGGACGGTGTTTGCCGCCCTGGAGGTATTCCCCGGTTTCTTCGATTTCCGGGGTGGATTTGAGTTGCCGGCGGAAGTTGGCGGGATCCAGTTGGCGGTCAAGGACGGCTTCGTAGACTTCGCGGACCTGAGCCAGGGTGAAGTACTCGCCCAGCAGGTGGTACGCCACCGAGCCGTAGGCCAGCTTGTTGCGCAGGCGCCAGAGGGCGTAGTCCACGATGGCATTGTGGTCGAAGGCCAGTTCGCCGAGCCGGTCGGCGCGGAACCACCTGACGTTCTCGGACTCGTCCGCCAGGGCGGCTTCCGTCGGCTGGACCAGGGCCCAGTAGACAATCGAGACCACGCGCTGGGTGGGTGAGCGGTGCAGGCCACCGAAGGCGTACAGCTGCTCGAGGTAGCGGGGCGCGAGGCCAGTGGTCTCCCGCAGGTTCCGGGCTGCGGCGTCCTGGAGGGATTCTTCATGGCTGAGGGGGCCGCCGGGCAATGCCCACAGCCTTTTGAAAGGCTCGCGGATGCGGCGCACCAAGGGCAGCCACAGCGTGGGACGGCCGGAGGTTTCACTTGGCCGCAGGGCGAAGATCACCGTGGAGATGGCGAGCGACGGCGGCGCGGCCTGCCGCTCGGAAACATTTGCCGAACTGTAGTACACATCCACCGCCTTCCGTCGCGCTCATCGTGCCCGCCCCGGCGGTTCTTCAGAGTTATGGTCAACTTGACCAAAACTAATTCTACGGCCCGGAACGCCGGAAAGGAAATGTTTCTGCCGCCTTTTCATGGCTGCGGGACCACACGGCCAACACAACCGTTCCTGTCGCCGCGCCGACTCCCGTCGCCGGGGCTCCCCTTCCGTTTTTGGCCCGCCACCGGAAGCGGTAAATTCAAGAGGTCCCAAAAGGATCCCCGGACCATCCGGACCGGACCGTACAACCAGCCCCAGAAGGTGCACTGCCCCATGACGATGAAGTCTGACCGGACCGCGTCCGCCACACTCCCGCCGAAGACCACAGGCGTCCACAGCATGAAACCGCGCCAGCTCACCATGATGGGGCTCGGCAGTGCCATCGGTGCGGGCCTGTTCCTGGGATCGGGTGCCGGGGTCCAGGCAGCCGGTCCGGCAGTCCTCATCTCCTACCTGGTGGCCGGCACACTGATCATCCTGGTGATGTGGGCGCTGGGCGAGATGGCCGCCGCAAACCCGGCCAGCGGCGCCTTCTCCGTTTACGCGGAGCGGGCCCTTGGCCGTACCGCCGGCGCCACCATCGGATGGCTGTGGTGGCTGCAGCTGGTAGTCGTGATCGCCGCCGAGGCACTCGGTGCCGCCGGACTGCTGTTCTCCGTCTGGCCGGTGGTCCCGGTCTGGGCGCTGGCGCTGCTGTTCATGGTGGTGTTCACCGGCATCAACCTGGCCGGTGTCCGGAATTTCGGCGAGTTCGAGTTCTGGTTTGCCATCCTCAAGGTCGCCGTCATCGTGCTCTTCCTGGCAGTCGGTGCCGCTTTGCTTCTTGGCCTCCTGCCCGGCGTCGCCTCCCCCGGTGCCGGCAACCTCACCGGGAACTTCGCTCCCCAGGGCCTGGGCGGGGTTGCGTCGGCCCTGTTTGTGGTGATCTTCGCCTTCGGCGGGACGGAAATCGTCTCCGTGGCTGCCGCCGAAACCGAGGATCCGGAACGCAGCGTGGGAAAGGCCATCCGCACCGTGGTGTGGCGCATCCTCGTGTTCTACATCGGCTCAGTGTTCGTCATCGCCGCCGTCCTCCCCGCCACGTCCAAAAGCCTTGCCTCACCCTTCGCCGGTGTACTGGACGCCGCCAGGATCCCCGGCGCCTCCACCGCCATCACCCTGGTGGCCGTCGTCGCCCTCCTCTCGGCACTGAACGCCAACCTCTATGGCGCCTCCCGGATGGCCTACTCCCTGGCGCAGCGGGGTGAAGCGCCGCGGGTCCTGACCCGCCTCAACCGCGCGGCCGTTCCGCTGCTGGCCGTGGCGGTATCGGTGGCCTTCGGCTTCATCGCCACGGTCCTGGAACTGCTGTTTCCGGAACGGATCCTGCCTGCCCTGTTCCAGTTGGTGGGCTCCACGTGCCTGGTGGTCTGGGGCAGCGCGCTGGTCTCCCAGTTGATCCTGCGCCGGCGGGCCGACCGGGAGGGAATCCCGCTGCCCCTGAGGATGAAGGGCTTCCCCGCGCTAACCATCCTGGGCCTGGTCCTCCTGGGCCTGATATTCGCCGTCGGTTTCAGCGCGGAGAGCAGCCGGGTGCAGCTCTTTAGTACCTTCGCACTGATCGCCGGCATCGCCCTGGCCTGTGCCGCCGGGGCCTGCCTCACCAGCAGGAACCGGGCCGCCAGCAGGTAGAGTGGTGCGTACCTTTCCAAGGAAGACGCACCGACGCGCCGGGCCCGCCCAGGCGCCGTACCTGATTGGGGAACTGACACCATGAGCGGCAGGCACACCGGACAGCAGCACGCGCACACCGTTGAAGGGACCGATCCCCAGCTGTTCGTGGCAGTCCATGACCCCGCAACCGATGCCGGCCTGCGGCCCGTCCTGCTGCTGCACGGCTTTTCCTCCTCGTCCAAGCTCAACTGGGAAGACACCGGCTGGGTGTCCGCCCTGCTTGACGCCGGCCGCCGGGTCATCACCGTGGACCTTCCCGGCCACGGCCGCAGCGGCGCGCCGGAGGACCGCGACTCCTACTCACCCAGCAGGATCAGGGCGGACCTTCTCCAGGCAGCGTTCGACGCCGGCACACGCCCCCTGCAGGAAGGTGATCCTTCCAGCGGGCTGGACGTGGTGGGCTACTCGCTGGGATCGCGGCTCGCCTGGGAGTTCGCCGCAACCCAGCCCGAACTGGTGCACCGGCTGGTGCTTGGCGGGCCCAACGATTCCGATCCCCTGGCCGCGTTCGACCTCCGGGCTGCCCAGGATTACCTGGCGGACGGCACGCCGATCCAGGACGAATCGACCGCCCAGCTCCTGAAGATGGCATTGCTGCTGCCGAGCAACAACATTTTCGCGCTGCTATCCCTGGTTGAAGCCATCAAGGCTGAGCCCTACGATCCCGCCGAAGCAGTCCCCCACGTTCCCATGCTGCTGGTGGCCGGAGACAAGGACGAGCGCGCCGGAATCCTGCCCAAGCTCGCCGAACTGGCCCGGGGCGCCGGTTCCATGCCTGAACAGCTGGTCCTCCCGGGCCGGAACCACACCAACGCCATCACCAGCAGGGCCTTCAAACAGGCCGCCATCTCGTTCCTGGCCGTCTAGGCACTGACTCGCCAGACAGCGTCTGTACAGCCTGGCCGTCCAGGCACCCGCCCGTCCGGGCGTTCCGGAAAAACGGCGGCCGCTGCCGTGAACGCCCGGGGCAGCCGGAAGTACGCTGGGGGCAGTCAGGCCACAGTTGCCGGGAGGGGTACATGGGGACGCGTTTCGAAGACCGCACCGACGCCGGTCGACGCCTGGCCGCTGCGCTTGGCCAGTTCCGGGATCATCCGGACACTGTGGTCCTGGGCCTCGCACGTGGGGGCATCCCCGTCGCCGCCGCGGCAGCGGATACCCTCCACCTGCCCCTGGGCACCGTCCTGGTGCGGAAGCTGGGGATTCCGGGGCACGACGAAACTGCCTACGGGGCGCTGGCCTGGGCGCACGGGCGCACCGTCCGCTTGATCAACAAGCCCCTGCTGGAGCGCGTCCTTGAACACGGCGTGCAGCAGGAATGGCTGGACGGTGTTGAGAGGCGCGAACGCGGGGAACTGCTCCGACGGGTGGAGCTGTACCCGGGAAGCAACACCGACGTGGCCGGCAGGACGGTTCTTTTGGTGGATGACGGGCTGGCCACGGGGGCCACGATGCGTGCCGCCGTGGAGGCCGTGCGGGAAGGCGGGGCGGCTGCCGTGGTGGCGGCAGCGCCCGTGGGATCGATCGACGCCGAAGCCTCGCTGGAGCGGGTGTGCGATGCCGTGGTGTGCCTGCACCTGCCGGGAAGGTTCCGGGCCGTGGGCAGCTATTACCGGCACTTTGGGCAGTTGCGCGACGACGACGCGGTCAGGCTGCTGGCGCGCTAAGGGAGCCGTCAACAACAGCAGGCCCGGACCTTTCGGTCCGGGCCTGCTGTGTTGGGACGGTGGGTGGGCTCACGCCGTCAGGGTTCCCTTGCCGACGCGAAGCGAGGCAGGGGGACGGTGGGGATCAGTGGTGGCTGCTGACTCCGAGCGGGCGGCCCTTGGTTTCCTTGGCCAGGACCACGCCGACCGCCGAAATCACGCAGAGGACCATGATGTAGATGCCGATGGAACCGGTCCACTTGGTCGACTGCAGCAAGGTCTCAGCAATGGTGGCGGCGAAGGCCCCACCCAGGATGGCTCCAAACGCGTATCCGATGGAGATGCCCGAGTAGCGGACTTCTGCAGGGAACATTTCGGCGTACATGGCCGACATGGGGCCGTAGGACAGGCCCAGGCCAATGGTCAGGACGAACAGTGCAATGCCGTAAAGCAGGATGTTCTTGGTGTCGATGAGCGCGAACATGGGGATCATCCAGGCGAAGACGATGGCGTAGCCGGTCAGGAAGGTCTTCACGCGCCCGATCCGGTCCGAGAGCCAGCCGCCCACCAGGGTGAAGATCAGCCAGCCAAAGGACGCCAGCGTGGTGGCCAGGAGGATCTGCGGGGTGGGCATCTTCAGGGTTTTGGTCGCGTAGGAGATGAAGAATGCGATCAGCAGGTAGCCTGCGGCATTGTTGCCAATGAAGATCAGGGTGGAGTACAGGACGGGCAGCTTGTGGTTCCGGATCAGCTCGCCCAGCGGCGCCTTGCTTTCCTTCTTCCGCAGGGCCATCTCCTGGAAGACCGGGCTCTCGGCTACAGCGCGGCGGATCAGGTAGCCCACCACGATCAGGACGATGGACAGCAGGAACGGCACGCGCCAGCCCCAGGCGGCGAAGTCTTCCTTGGACATGCTGGTGTTGAGGAAGAACAGCAGGCCGGTGGCCAGGATCATGCCCACCGGTACGCCGATCTGCGGGTAGGCACCGAAGAGGCCACGGCGGCCGATCGGCGCATGCTCCACGGCCATCAGGGCGGCACCGCCCCATTCGCCGCCGGCTGAGAAGCCTTGGATGACGCGCAGCAGGATCAGGAGCACCGGAGCCCAGGCACCGATCTGCGCATACGTGGGGAGCATGCCGATCAGGGCCGTCGCGGCGCCCATCATGACCAGGGTGAAGACGAGCATCGCCTTCCGTCCCAGGCGGTCGCCCAGGTGGCCGGCGATGACGGCGCCGAGGGGGCGGAACAGGAAGCTGATGCCGATGAGGGCAAAGGAGAGGATCTGCGCCAGGCCCGGATTGGACGCGTTCAGCGGCGCCAGGAACAGCGGTGACAGCAGCGTTGCGGTCAGCTGGGCAAAGATGAAGAAGTCGTACCACTCGATGGTGGTTCCGACGAGGGTGCCGGCGAGGACCTTGCGTTCCTCCCGCCGGCTGCTGGGACCGGCGGGGGTATCCACCTTGGAAGGTGTGGTCATTGAAACTCCATTGTTCATTGGGCAGCAGTGCCGCCCGGACGCCTTCAGAATTACCGACAGAACGGTCAGTTAGTTAGTAGGGTACTACGGATTTGTGATGCGGGACACGGGGCGCGGAAATTTTTATGGGAGCATCACCCGGAACTTCAATGTTCTTTATTTGAACGAGCAGTTCGTATAGAGGACAATACTCTGCGACCGCTGATGAGACAAGGGTCACGGCATGCCCGGGATTGCCACCTAGGATGGATGTCATGACACCTCCAGCAGCCGCAGCCAGGACGGCGGCGCCGCAGGCTTCGCCGTCCCAGACCCTTTCGCGCGGCATCCGTGCCCTGGAGATCCTGGCAGCTGCCCCGGGTCCGCTGACCATCGCCGAGCTGGCCGACGCAATGGGCGTCCACCGGTCCGTGGCGTACCGGATCCTGCGTACCCTGGAAGACCATTCCCTCCTGGTGCGTGATGACGCCGGACGCGTCCAGCCCGGCCCCGGTCTTGCAGTCCTGGCACGCGGCGTGTCACGCAACCTGCAGAGCGCAGCCCTCCCCGAGCTCACCCAGCTGGCAAACTCGTTGGACATGACGGCGTTCGTGGCGGTGTGGGACCACCATGACTGCATTACCCTGGTCACCGTTGAACCACGGCATTCGGGGGCAACCGTGGCCCAGCACCCGGGTACGCGGCACCCCATTAACGCCGGCGCGCCGGGCATCGCCATCCAGTCGGCCCTTTCCGAGGCGGAGTGGGACCGGCTGGAAACGGGAATTCCTTACCGGCCGGAGGCGGCGGAAGCGCGGCGGAAGGGTTACTCGGCCAGCCACGACGAGGTCATCGCCGGGGTGTCCTCACTGGCAGCCCCTGTCCGGGTTCCCGGTGGGCGTCCGGCAGCACTCGCGGTGGTCTATATCCGTTCCGCCCATGATCCGGAAGCGGTGGGGGCGGCCCTCGCCGAAAGCGCGGCCAGGATTGAGCGGCAACTGGCCTGACCGCATGGGAGGCCCGCGGCCCGGGGAATTGGCCTGTCAGCCCCGCCGGCGGATAACGACGGCGGCTCCCGCCCCAAGCAGCGCCAGCGCCGCCGCCGCGCAGACCGGGACGAGGAACGCGGCCGATGGCCCCTGATGCTGGGCCAGCTGACCGCCGACAGAGGAACCGATGGCGGTTCCGGCGACTATGCCGCTGGCCAGTCCAGTCATGACCGTGCCCAGCCGGCCGGCGGGAGCCAGCTTTCCGCCCACCGCGAAGACGGTGACCATGACCGGACCCACCGGGAGCCCAAGGGCCAGCAGGACCGCCGCCATCGAGGGCAGTGATGCCGGCAGCAGCAGCAGGACCGCAAGTCCCGCCATCAGGACCGCGCAGAGCACCCAGCGCAGTGCCAGGCCGGCACGCCGCGGCCAGTAGGCAACTGAGAGTGCCGCCGCTGCGGAACTGAGGCCCATGACGGCATACAGCAGACCGGCTATTTCCGCGCCGGCAAGCCGGGCGGAGAAGGCGCTGAGGGCGGCCTGGGTGGAACCAAAGAATGTCCCCATGCAGACCATGGCAACAACCGGCAGGGCCACTGCCCACGGCAGCTTGGCGGCAGGCGCAGCACCCTTCCCCTTCCTGCCGCCCCGGCGCGGAGCGGCAGGCACGGCGTGATGCGTGGGGTGGATGGCGAAGGCTGGGACAAGCGTAATGGTCATGGCCGCCGCCAGCGCCAGCGGAAGCCAGGGCGCCACAAGGCTGGCCAGGATACCCACCAGGGCCGGGCCGAGGACAAACGTCACTTCGTCGGCCGTGCTCTCGTAGGAAAGGGCGGTATCCAGGTCACGGGCAGCACCCCCGGGCGGCATCGAGGGGCCTGTAGCGTCCGTTGTCAACGCCATCCATCGGACCCGGGCCAAGGGGCCCACCTGGGGGCAGGTGGCGCCCGCGGCAAAGGCAGCCGCCAGGACAACCGGCGGGAAGTCCCCGGACCCGGTGGCGTTTGCGGCGAGGACCAGGGCCAGCACAGCCACGGTATTGAGCACCGCCGCCAGCAGCAGGACGGGGCGCTGCCCCCGCCTGTCTGCCAGGGATCCCAGCACGGGAGCTCCCAGAGCAGAGCCAATGCCCACGGCCCCCGCTGCGGCGCCACCGGCGGCAAACGAGCCGCTGACCGAGGTGACGAGCGTAAGGGTGCCCATGGCCAGCATGGCCAGGGGAAGCCGCGCGAAAAGTCCAAGCGGGATGAAGCTTCTGCCGGCAAGCTGTGGCAGCCGGGAGAATCGTCCCCTTGCTGCCCCTTCCGTCAGTGCCGGGCCGGGCCCTTCCTGCTCTCCGGCGGCGGGGGAAAGAGTGTTGCGGGTGGTTGAAGGAGTAGTTTGAGGCGTCAATTCCGGGCTCGTTCAGTAGGTGCGCATCGTCCCTCCTCCCGATGCGCGCAACCCGGTAACGGGCTCCATTATATCGGCCGGGTCAGAGGAGGGCGTCCAGGCTTTCGGAGATCCGCAGGGTGGAGCCGTTCCGGCTCTTGAGCACCTGCAACTGGGTGCCGATGCGCTGTTTCATCTCTGCAACATGGCTGACCAGCCCCACCACCCTGCCGCCGTCACGGAGCCCTTCAATGGCGTCCATGACCTGCTCCAGGGACTGTTCGTCCAGGCTTCCGAAGCCCTCATCCACGAACAGGGTCTCGATTTCCACCCCTCCGGCCTCCTGCTGGACCACGTCCGCGAGCCCCAGGGCCAACGACAGCGATGCCATGAAGGACTCGCCCCCTGACAGGGTGGAGGTGTCCCGCCGGAATCCCGTCCACTGGTCCACCACTTCAAGGCCCAGCCCCGACTTGGCACCGCGGGCCGCCTTGGCGTCGGTGTGCTGAAGCAGGTAGCGGCCGTCACTCATGGCCACCAGGCGCTCCGACGCGGCGAGAGCCACCTGTTCCAGCCGGGCGGCCAGGACATAGCTGTTCAGGCTCATCCGGTACGTGTTTTCGCCCCGGCCGGCAGCGGCGTCCGCCAATCCGGCCAGCATCTGTGCCCGCTCCGCCGGCTCCCGGGACGAACGGACCAGGTCATGGTATTCGGCGGTGATGGATTCCAGGGATTCCAGGCAGTGGGTGGCGAGGCCGGCGGCCAGGTCAGCTTCCCTCGCGTCGTTCTGGGCAGCGGCGGCCTCGAGGCGCAGCGCCGCCAGCTGTTCCTCGTCCGCCAGGAAGCCGTCGGCGGCCTCCGCTAGGGCGAGCACGATGTCCTCGGACTCGAACAGCCCGGCCACGCGCGCCGCTTCGTCCTGGGCTGCACGGATGGCAGCTTCCAGGTCTGCCGCTTCAGCCGCTCCGAGGAGCTGGTCCCGGACATCGCCGGCCGTGGCAAAGCCCGCAGCCGGCAGTGCCAGCTCCAAATGTTCCTGCACTTCAGCGGATCTAAGGCGCGCCGCATCCAGCCGCGCCTGCGCTTCAACGGCCTTGTCCAGGACCGCCACGGCCCCCTCAAGTGCCCGCAGCCGGCGGTTCAGGCTGCGGTGGTGTCCCCGCAGGCCGGCCAGCGCCTTGTCCAGTGCTGCAGCCTGCTCCGCCACGTCGGCAAGGGACACGGCGGTCTGGGACAGCTCCGCCTCCGTTTCAGACAGCGTGGCAAGCGCCTGCCCGATGCTGGCGTCCAGCGCTTCCAGCCGTTGCCGCCTGTCCTGCAGCTCGTCCGCGGCCTGCTCTGCATCAGCTGCTGCAGCGAGTGCGGCATCGGCGCCGGAGCGTGCCTCCTCAACCGGGGTGGTCCCGCCTTGGCCGGCGAGGACAGCCACTGCCTGCTCCGCCTCCGCAAGATCAGCGGCAACCAGGGTGTGGGCTGCCTCTGCGGCCTCGTAGGCGCCGTGGGCCTCTTCCTCGGCCTGCGCAAGGCCCGGGCCTGCATCACCACCATCTGCGGGCTGGGGATGCTGCCCGTTGCCGCAGACCGGACAGGGCTCCCCGTCCACCAGCTTGGCAGCCAACTCGGATGCTGCGTTGGCCAGACGCACCTCCCGCAGGTCCAGCCACTGGCGTTTGGCCTCCAGCAGTGTTTCCCGCGATTCGTCGTGGCGGATCCTGGCCAAATCCCTGCGCCGGTCCGCTTTTCCGTACCTCCGGACAACGTCCAGCAGCTCCGCTGCCGCTGCAGCTTCCTTGCGGCGCAGGGCCGCCTCGATGGAACGGGACTCCAGCTGCTCCATGCCCTCGGCCAGCGTTGCCCGATGCCCCTGCAGCTCATGGGCCCGGCTGCCCAGGGTCCCGATAGCCAGCCGGAGCTCTTCCTCCCGGCCGGCCAGGGTGCGGTGCCGGGCCTGAAGGTCCTGGAGCCGGTCCTCGTCCGGCAGCCGCGCTTCGACGACGGCCAGCAGTGACCGCAGGCGGCCAAGTTCGTCCGCTGCCCCGGCCAGGCTTCCAAGGCTGACCCCCGTTTCCGGGCCTGGTGTTTCCGGGCCGGCAGGATCCAGGCCAGCTGTTTCCCATCCCCGTGTTTCCAGGCGCAGCTGGGCCAGCTCGCCGTCGTCACCGGCCGCCATGCGGAGCAACGTCATGGCAGATTCGGCAGCGGCCTCCGCACTGCGGACCTTGGCGGCCGCCGCGTCCACGGCCTGCAGTTGCCCCTGGAGGACCTCGGCCTGGCGGTGCCGGGCGAGGCGGGTGGAGAGCTCTTCCTGACGTGCGGCGCCTTCCTCCACGGCGTTTCGCCGCGCCGTGGCCGCCTGCAGTTTCCGGTGCCGTTCATGCCGCGCGGCTTCCCGGTCCACAGCGCTGCGGCGGTCCTGGCTGGCGGCCGCGGCAGCGGCGGCATGCCCGGTGAGTTCCGTCAGCCGGCCGGCAACGGAAGCCTTGAGCCAGTCGAGGCGGGCGGGGACGTCTTCCTCCGGCGGAGCCCCGGCGTCCGGAAGCTGGAGCGGAGCGGCCTCGGTGGCGGCACGCGAGGCGAGAAGGGCGAGTTGCCCGGAGAGTGCAGCCACGTCCTCCCGGGCAGCGGCAGCCTGCCGCGACAGTTCCTGTTCCAGCGCTTCGAAACGCTGGGTGCCAAAAAGCTTCTGCAGCAGGTCCAGGCGGTCGGCAGCCTTGGAGCGGAGGAAGGCGGCGAAATCACCCTGCGGCAGCATTACCACCCGGGTGAACTGCTCGCGGTCCATGCCCAGCAGGGCCGTGATTTCCGCGCCTGCTTCGTCGTTGCGGGCGGACTTTTCCACCCATGCGCCGTCCACCCGCTCACGGAGCAGCGTCTTGGCCTGCTGGACGGTAAAGCCGTTTTTGCCCCGAGCGCTGGGCTTGTCCCACGCCGGAGAGCGGGTCACCTCGAAACGGCGGCCCTGCGACGAGAATTCGCACGTCACGGCCGGTTCCTGGGCAGGTTCCGCATGGTCGCTGCGCAGCCGCTTGCCGTCCTGGCGGGCTCCGGGGACGGAGCCGTACAGGGCAAAGCAGATGGCATCCAGCACGCTGGTCTTACCGGCACCGGTGGGCCCGTTCAGCAGGAACAGGCCGTGGGCGCCAAGGCGGTCAAAGTCGATGTCCTCGCTCCCGGCGAAGGGACCGAAGCCGCAGATGCGAAGGTGGTGGATTCTCACCGTGACGCCTCCAGCAGCCTGACGTTCTCCAGCGCGGCGGCGAGCGCGTTCTTCTCTGCCTGGTCAGCGCTGCGTCCCCGCACGTGTTCCAGGAATCCGCAGCACAGGGCGAGATCGTCCGGCGCGCCCGCAAGCCTGCTGCTGTAGCTGGTCCGGGGCGTGGCAGCCGCACCCTCCGGGTCGAATGCCAGGACCAGGGTGTCCGGGAACCTGGCGCGCAGCCGTTCCATGGCACGGACGGGACGCTGGGGATCGGTCAACGTGATTTGGCAATAGGCGGTTTCGGCCCATGCATGGCCGGGGTCCGCCAGGAGGTCCTCCAGGGTTCCGCGCAGCACTGCGAGGGAACGCGGGGCCTCCCACAGCACCTCCGTGACGGACGTGACACCCTCCGGACCAATGTCCACCAGCCAGGCACCCTTTTGATGGGTGGATTCGGAGAAGGAATAGGCCAGAGGCGAACCGGAGTACCGGACGGAACCGGACAGTTGCTGCCGGCCGTGCAGATGGCCCAGTGCCGTGTAGCTGAAACCGTTGAACAGGTCCAGCGGCACCGCACCCACGCCGCCGATGCTGAGGTCCCGCTCGCTGTCCGAACTGATGCCGCCGCTGGCGAAGGTGTGGGACAGGACCACCGAGTGGACGGTGGCGGAAACCGCGCGCCGGGCGATGTCCTCGCGGATCAGGCCGGTGGCCGCCCTGGTGACCTCGAAATGGCTCGCCGTTTCAGCGCCCAATTGTTCGGCAACCAGCCGGGGCTCAAGCCATGGGATGCCGTAAAGCGCCAGGACGGCTTCCTTTCCGGCGGCATCCGTGCCCAGCGGCAGGAGGAGCGGGGTGGCGAGGTCCTCCACCCGGGTGCGCAGGTGCACTCCCCCGCGTTCCAGCAGGCGCGAGGCGAAACCCAGGCGGATGGCGGAGTCGTGGTTCCCGCTGGTGAGGACCACCCTGGCGCCCGGGGCAGTCAGGCGGACCAGTGCGTCGTCGAGCAGGTGGACCACGTCCACGCCCGGCAGCGCCCGGTCATAGACATCGCCGGCGATCAGGACAACGTCCACGCCGTCCCGCTGGACCGCAGCGACCAGCTGGTCAACGAAAGCGCGCTGGGCGTCCAGCATGCCTACGCCATGGAAGGAACGGCCCAGGTGCCAGTCCGAGGTGTGAAGTAACCGCATATCCCTAAGCTATCGGCAACCACTGACACTCAAAGAAACCGCCGCGGCCGGCGCCGGTCAGGACCGTTTGCCCTCGAAGAATTCCTGGGCCTCACTGACGCTTCCTGCCTTCTCATGGCGGGCAGCCGGTGCCGGCGCAGCCGCGTCCGGGCCCGCACTTTCCAGGCCCTCGTCATCGGCGTCGTCGTGACCCGCGGCCTCGGCGGCGTCGACGTCCCCGCCGTCCTGAACGGGAGCAGCGGACGCTTCCATGCCAGTGATGCGGAACACCAGCCCGGCGATGGCTGCACCAGCCAGCGGCGCGACCAGGAAGACCCACAGCTGCTCCACGGCCCAGCCGGAACTGAAGACTGCGGACGCCACCGCCCGGGCGGGGTTGTAGGGCAGGTTCCCCACCGACTGGCCCAGCTGCAGCAGCGCCGCGAAGGACAGGCCGACGGCAACGGGCGCTACGGTACGGCTGCCGCCGGAGCGGCCGGCGCCGAGGAAGACAGCCACGATGATGGCGGCCCCCAGTAATTCCAGGAGCACGGCTGCGGCGAGCGGCGCCTGGATGATGGAGTGTTCGCCGAAGCCGGCGGTCACGGTATCGAAGGCAGTGCGGCTGTCGGCGATGCCGGGCAGGGTGCGCAGGATCCCGAACAAGGCAAGCGCGCCCACCAGGGCTCCCACGACCTGGGCGGCGGCGTATGCTGCGGCGGCGCCGGCGCGGATGCGTCCCGCCAGGAGGTGGCCCAGGGTGATGGCCGGATTGAAATGGCCGCCGGAAATCTGTCCGAACGCGAGCATTGCCGCGGTGATGGCCAGCCCGGCAGCAAGGGCGGCCGGCACCGGGCTGGACTGCGGAATGCTGAACAGCGGCACGCCCAGCCCGGCCACCGCCAGGAACAGGCTGCCGAAGGCCTCGGCCGCGAGGCGGGGCAGCAGGGCCGTCCGCCCGGCAGCCGTGCCGGGGTGCAGTGCGTCGCGGGCGGGGACGGGGGTGCTCATGATGGGACCTTCGCTTCCTGGGGCCTGGTGCTTGCGTTGCCTGGTGTCCGGATGCTGCCCGTTCCGGTGCTTCAACCGGCCGGCAGGTGCGCGCGGGGCAACCCGTGCAGTATTCCAGCCCAGGCTGTGCGTTTGCTGGACGGCCGCTGTCCGTGGCGCGTGCCGGGTGGAAGGGACTCCCTGCAGCGATGGTGCTGAACCGCAACCGGTACCGGGACGGTAAATTTACTGCATGAGCACAGACCACGGCACTCCGGCGCCCACCCTCAAGTCCCGGATCCACGGCGCCCTGGTGGGCGGGGCGCTCGGCGATGCGCTGGGCTACGCCGTGGAGGCTGATTCGATCGAAGCAATCCGGCAGCGGTTCGGAGCGGAGGGCCTGACCGGGTTTGACGCCCTGTCCGGCCCCTGGCCCTTTTCGGACGACACGCAGCTGACCCTGTACACCGTGGACGGACTCGTGGAGGCGTTGGAGTGGGCCAATTCGGGGGTGGGTGCGGACGTGAACGCCTGCCTCTGGCTGGCGTACCTGCGCTGGCTGGCCACGCAGGGCAAGGACGCCGGTCCGGCAGCGCCGGCACCCCAGCCCCGCTGGATCGACGGCAACGGGGTGCTCCGGCAGCGCCGGCATCCGGACCAGGACTGCATTACGGGCCTGGCTACGGGAGAGATGGGTACGTCCATCCGGCCCGTCAATCCCGAAGCGAAAGGCGCCGGCACGGTGATGCGCTCGGCGCCATTTGGGCTGGTTCCGCACATCGCGCCCGACGCCGTCTACAAGTTGAGTGCCGACGCCGCCTCCCTCACGCACGGACATCCTTCCGCCCGCCAGGGTGCCGGCATCTTCAGCCTCCTGATCCATAAGCTGGTGTCGGGTGAGGCGCTCCGGGATGCCGCTGCCGCAGTCACCGCGCATGCAGCCACCCTCCCGGAGGTGGCACCGGAGCTCCCTGACCGGCTTGAGGCGGCCCTCCGACTCGCCGACAAAGCCATTGTTGCCCCCGAGGAACTTGTCCAGGTGCTCGGCGAAGGCTGGACGGCCGGGGAGGCCCTCGCCGTCGCGCTTTATGCAGTACTTGCCACGTTGCCGGCTGACGGCGCAGAGGTGCAGCCGTCCCGGCATTTCCGGGAGGCTGTGGTGCTGGCTGTGAACCACGGCGGCCCCAGCGACACCACTGGTTCGCTGGCGGGAAACATCCTGGGAGCCCTGTACGGGGAGGACTGCCTGCCGGCGCAGTGGCTGGGGGCCCTGGAGGCGCCGGAGGTGGTCCGCGGCATGGCCGACCAGTTGGTGAAGGTTACGACCGGCGAAGGCTGATGTTGTTGCAGGCCTCGCAGACGTCCTCAGGGATCAGTCCGCGGCGCTGCAGGAAGCCGAAAATGGTGCACCCCAGGCAGAATCCGGCGAACGCCTCCAGCGACGCCGCGACCACCAGGATCCCCAGGAGGGCCCAGGCTGCGGGGGCTGCACCTGCGGCGGACAGCAGCAGGGCGGCGGTGGATACGGCAGCGCCGATCCCCTGGGCAAAGCGCTTGGGCGGCCCGGGCACCAGCTTCACCTTTCCCAGTGCCGGGGTGATGACCTTGACCGAGAGCAGGGCCAGGGGTGAAATCCTGGGGCCAAAGAGCAGCCGCAGCCAGAACCCGATGCTGATGGCCAGCAGCCCGAGCCAGGAACCTGTCACGGCGGTGACGACGGCGAGCACCACCACCAGCGCTGCCGTGACACGGGCAGCGTACTCGTTCACCGGATTCGGGAAAGCAAAGAGGGAGGCCATGACGAAAGGGTAGGACCCTGCCGCAGCGCGGCCAAGCTGTGTTGC
Source organism: Arthrobacter sp. SAFR-179 (assembly GCF_059414945.1). NCBI lineage: Bacteria > Bacillati > Actinomycetota > Actinomycetes > Micrococcales > Micrococcaceae > Arthrobacter > Arthrobacter sp. SAFR-179. The sequence goes on along the minus strand of NZ_JBPFDM010000001.1, from coordinate 795,109 downwards.
GCCGCATGACCGTGCGCCACTCCAGTACCGGCTCAGGTCAGGCGCTGACGGCAGCCGCGCCGTCCCAGGCTTCCCCGACGCCGGCGTGCGCGGCCTGCCGGAGGTCACCGCCTCCCACCATCTGCAGGAACTCACCCTCGGACAGCACTTCGATGGCCTGTCCCCGTTCATGGAGCTCCAGGACGCGGCGGGCCTTGCCGGTGAGCCTGCCGGAACGCAGGTCCGAGGCTACGAACCCGTCCCCCACCACCAGGACCGTGGTGCGTCCGGTGACCCGGCTCTCCGTCCGGGCCCCGCACCTTGCCGAGCGGAGCTTGGCTTCCGGGCGGTCGATGGAGAGCTGCCCGGTGAATACCACCGTCTGCGCATAGAGAGGATGGCCGGGCTCGGCGTCCAGGTTCGGTTCCGGATTCGGACCCTCCTCGGGCCAGCCGGACTGGAACCGCTGCACCAGTGCCGCACCGTTGCCGGAAGCAGCCGCCATGGCCGCCATGCTTGCCTTTGACAGCTCGCCGGAGGCGGGATCGAAGGCCTGCTGGTGGGGCATGGCCAGCCCCAGGGAGAGGAAGAGTTCGGCGATGCTGTTGGCGCCGTTGCGCGCGGCGATGTCGATGAGGATCCCGGCACAGGCCCGGGCATCCTCGGCAGCGTCGTGGTGGTTTACCAGCGGCACGCCCGCTTCCTCGGCGGCGAAGGGAAGGGAATTGGAGACGAGCGAGTAGCAGCGCCGCGAGAGCATGACGGTGCAGACATAGTCATAGGCTGGACCGGGCAGGCCTGACACCTCCAGCGCAGACCGGATCACGCCCAGGTCAAAGGCGGCATTGTGTGCTGCCAGCACGTCATCACCGATGAAGGCGCCAATTTCGGGGAACAGATCGCCGAAACGGGGTGTTCCGGCAACGTCCGCGGCGGTGATGCCGTGGATCCGGACGTTGTGGTGGTCGAAGTGGTCATAACCCGCCGGCGGGCGCATCAGCCAGGAGGCCTCTGCGACGATCCTGCCGCCCCGGACCTTCGTCAGTCCCACGGAGCACGGGGAGCCGCGGAAGCCGTTGGCCGTTTCGAAGTCAATCGCCGTAAAGTCCAAACCCACGGCCCCTACCTTACCCGCCGCAAACGTCCCAGCCGGGGAGGCACAGGCCGGTCAAGTACCCTTGAGGGGTGAACTTTCCTGTGATGAATGACCTCGCTGTGTCCATGCTGGGCGGTGCGGGACCGGTGCAGCCGAAAATGGCTTCCTTCCTGCCCGATTGGCTGAACCCCCAGGTCTTCCTGGCCGATCCCGCGCTCGCTCCCTGGGTGGTCCTGCTGGTGTGCGGCATCGTCTTCGCCGAAACCGGGTTGCTGGTGGGCTTCTTCCTCCCCGGGGACTCCATGCTGTTCACCGCGGGCCTGCTGGTGGCCACGGACACCATCAAGTTCAACATCTGGCTTTTGGCCCTGCTGATCGTGGTTTCGGCGATCGTCGGCAACCAGACCGGCTACCTCATCGGTTCCAAGGCCGGCCCGGCCATCTTCAACAAACCAAACTCCCGGCTCTTCAAACGTGAAAATATCGAAAATGCGCATGCCTTCTTTGAAAAGCACGGCGGAAAGGCCCTGATCCTGGCCCGTTTCGTGCCCATCATCCGCACCTTTGTCCCCGTGATCGTTGGTGTCGCGCAGATGAGCAGGAAGAAGTTCTTCATCTACAACGTCATCGGCGCGGTGCTGTGGGGCGGCGGCGTGACGCTGCTCGGCTACCTGCTGGGCGACAAGGTTCCGTGGGTCCGGGACAACCTGGACATCATCTTCATCGCCATCGTGCTGGTCTCGGTGATTCCCATCGGAATCGAGGTCCTGCGCGGCCTGTCCGCCAAGCGCCAGGCCCAGGCCTACGGCACGGATGCCGTCGATGAGTTCATCGAGGAGCACGAGCCGGAAGAGGAGCAGGAGACTCCCCGCAACGTCCGCCGCGGCCGCCCGGAGTAGCAGCCGGCCCGCTCCAAATTGCCAAAAGAAGGTGCCCACCCGGCCGGGGTGGGCACCTTCTTTTTGTTGGCCGGCCTTGCCGGCCGGCTCCTAGCGTGCTGCCTCCAGGGCCGCCACAATCGAGGGCAGCAGCGCCCGGAAGGCCTTGCCGCGGTGGCTGATGGCATTCTTTTCCTCGGCGGAGAGCTCGGCGCAGCTCCGGTCCTCGCCGGCCGGCTGCAGCACGGGATCGTAGCCAAACCCGCCTGTCCCCCGGGGTTCACGCAGGAGGATCCCCTCCAACTGCCCGTACTCCACCACTTCACGCCCCGGGCCTTCCGCGCCGGCCGGCATGGCCAGCGCGGCGGCGCAGACGAACGCGGCGCCGCGGTGCTCGTCCGGAACGTCGGAGAGCTGATTCAGCAGCAGGTCCAGGTTGGCGGCGTCGTCGCCGTGGCGTCCTGCCCAGCGGGCGGAGAAGATCCCCGGAGCCCCGCCCATGACGTCCACGGCCAGCCCGGAGTCATCGGCGATGGCCACCAGTCCCGTGGCGCCGGCCACGGCGCGTGCCTTCAGCAGCGAATTCTCGGCGAACGTCACACCGGTTTCGGCGACGTCCGGCGCACCTGCCGCCGCGGCGTCCACCACCTGGGTGTCGACGTCGAGCCCTGGTACCTGCCCGCGCAGCAGCTCACGGAGTTCGCGGAGTTTGCCTTTGTTGTGCGTGGCGAGCACCAGCCGGGGAGCGCTGCCCGCAGGGGTTCCGCTCACAGGGATTCCGCGAGGGTTTCGCGCTGGATGGCAGCGAGCTGGGCCGTTCCCAGCAGGGCCAGGTCGAGGAGCTGGTCCAGTTCCGCCCGGTCGAAGGGAGCGCCCTCCGCGGTGCCCTGCACTTCCACGAACTTACCGGACCCGGTCACCACCACGTTCATGTCGGTCTCGGCGCGCACATCCTCGACGTAGGGCAGGTCCAGCATGGGAACGCCGTCGATAATACCCACGGAGACGGCGGCAATGGTATCCACCAGCGGCTCGGCGGTGCGGGCAATCAGCTTGTTGTCCCGGGCAAACCGGATGGCGTCGGCCAGTGCCACATAGGCTCCGGTAATGGCTGCGGTGCGGGTGCCGCCGTCGGCCTGGAGGACGTCGCAGTCCAGGACGATGGTGTTCTCCCCCAGGGCCTTGGTGTCGATGATGGATCGCAGCGAACGACCGATCAGGCGCGAAATCTCGTGGGTGCGGCCGCCGATCCTTCCCTTGACGGATTCACGGTCGGATCTGGTGTTGGTGGCGCGCGGCAGCATGGCGTATTCCGCGGTGACCCAGCCGCGGCCCTCGCCCTTCAGCCAGCGCGGGACACCGGGGGTCAGCGAGGCCGTGCACAGCACCCGGGTGTTGCCGAACTCGATCAGCGCCGATCCCTCAGCCTGGTTGGACCATCCGCGGGTGATGCTGATGGGCCGGAGCTGGTCGGGGGCACGGCCGTCGGCACGCACAATGGGCACTGCAGTTGCTTCAGATGTCATGCCCCCAGCTTATCGAGTGCCGGCGCGGCTAGATGGTGTAGTGCACGCCGGCCACGGCAACGGCCACGTCGCCGGGGAACACGGGACGGGCCTCGGCCATGACGGTGGTCTGGGAGGTCCATACCGGGATATGCGTGAGCAGGAGCCGCCGTGCACCGGCCGCAGCTGCAGCCTCCCCCGCCCGTTTGCCGGTCAGGTGGACATCCTTGATGTCGGCGTCACGGCCCTCTTCGAAGGCTGCCTCGCACAGGAACAGGTCGGCGTCCTTGGCGGCTTCCTCAAGCCCTGCGCAGGAGTCGGTGTCCCCGGAATAGGTCAGGACCCGGGACACCGGGGTGCCGTCCTTGCCGGGCTCCACCACCTCCACCCGCAGGGCGTAGGCCTCCTCGATGGGATGGTTGACGGCGAAGGGGGTCACGGTAAAAGGGCCCACGGTCACGGGTTCGCGTTCGGTCCAGTTGGTGAAGTCAAACTCCTCATGCATGCCGGGGTCCAGGTCCAGCCCGTAAGCCGTTGCCATCCTGTCCGCTGTGGCGGCGGGGCCCCACACGGGAATCCGGCCCCGGTCCCATCCGCCGGGCTTCCAGCGGATGGCCACGTGCAGTCCGCACAGGTCCATGCAGTGGTCCGGGTGCAGGTGGGTGAGGAAGATCGCGTCAATGTCTTCAAGGTCGGTGTAGCGCTGGATGGCTCCCAGCGCTCCGCTGCCGAGGTCCATCACCACCTTCCACGTCCGTTCACCGTCCGTGGCGGTCAGGAGGTAGCACGACGCCGGAGAGCCGGGTCCGGGGAACGAGCCCGTGCATCCCACGATGGTCAGCTTCACAGGGCGGGCCCTCCGGCCCGGCGTGCGCCGGCCAGTCCGCCGCCAACGAAGTTGGAGATCCTGGGGCGGTCCCGCGCGCTCTGCGCGGCGGCGATCATCTCCGGGGTGATCCGGGCCAGGCTGCCCGTGGGGTACTGCGCGGCCACATGGTCCACGTGGCGGACCGAGAGCACCTCGGGGCCCAGGAAGCGCCGGGCCAGCGCCTCGAACTGCCCCGCATCGCCAGTGGCGACGAAATGGTGCTCGGGCGGGGTTGGGGAGGTCCGCTGCAGGTTGTGGGTGGCCAGGGCCCGGTAGACATCCTTGGCGGTTTCCTCGGCACTGGAGACCAGCGTGACGTCTGCGCCCATGACGTAGGAGATCACGCCCGTCAGCAGGGGGTAGTGCGTGCAGCCCAGCACCACGGTGTCCACCCCGGCGGCCTTCAGGGGCGCAAGGTATTCCTCCGCCACGGCGAGCAGCGCCGGCCCTGTGGTGATGCCGGCCTCCACGTAGCTGACGAACTCCGGGCACGCCACGGAGGTGATTTCCAGGTCAGGTGCGGCGGCGAAGGTGTCCTCGTACGCGCGTGAACCAACAGTGGCCGACGTGCCGATGACGCCCACCCGTCCGCTGCGGGTGGCGGCAACGGCGCGACGCACCGCTGGCTGGATGACCTCGATGACCGGGATCCCGTACTTGGCGGTGTAGCGCTCCCGGGCGTCCCGCAGGACAGCGGCCGACGCCGAGTTGCAGGCGATGGTGAGCAGCTTGACGCCGGAGTCCACCAGTTCGTCCATGACACCCAGCGCGTTGGCCCGCACCTCTGCGATGGGGAGCGGCCCGTAGGGACCGTGGGCCGTGTCCCCCACGTAGAGGATTGACTCGTTGGGCAGCTGATCGATGATGGAGCGGGCCACGGTGAGCCCGCCGACACCGGAATCGAAGACGCCGATGGGACGGGCTTCCGGGGCAGCGTCCGGAAAGCCGCTGCCGGGGTCCGCTGCCTGCGCTTCCGCCGGTGGTTCCATGCTCGGGGCTGTAGTCATGATTATTCGAGGATAGGTGTTCCCGGAAGCGTCAGCCATCATCTTGTGTCCTGCGACTCATGTCGTCTGCGTCACAGCGGACGGCCTCCCCCTGGCCGCCGCGGCTCACCGGCGGGTTTCCATGGACTGCAGCATGGCCTGGACCAGGGACTCCTGAAGCCAGGTGGTGAAGTTGTAGACGAGTGCCAGGTAGCTCTCCACGTCTTCGGCCTGGGACCAGTCCTGCATGCGGTGGACGTGCTCGGCGTCTGCCTCGTCCCGGATGTCCAGCCGCTCGGCCAGGACCAGCCGCACATCGTTCAGTGCCATGGACCAGTGCTGCGCCCCCTCGGGCGTCAGGACGATCTCGTCCTTGTCCAGGTCCAGCGCCGCGGCGCGCAGGGCCCCGATCTTTGTTTCCCGAAGTGAACGCTCGGTGAGCTGGCGGAACTCGAGGGACGCGCCGCCGTCGTCCTTCACGACGTTGGGGAGCAGCCGCTTTACCGCACGGTCCGTGGGTTCGGCCACATCCATGTCCAGGCCGATCAGCGCCGCCAGCGGGTCCTGCCCCGTACGGTCCTCGGGCTCAAGCATGGAGATGACGTCGTCGATCAGGCTGCGCAGCAGGTCCCGTTCAGCCGGTTCCAGGTAACCGGTGATGCCTTTGAGCCCGTATTTAAATGCCTTAGCCACGTTTTCCCTTACCCTGGCGCGGACCGCCGGACTTGCCTGATGCGCCGCCGTTGCCGCCGCTGGCCTTTTCCACCGTGGCCCACAAGCCGAACCCGTGCATGGCCACGGCGTGGCGTTCCACCTGCTCCTTGCTGCCCGAGGCGACGATGGAGCGGCCCTTCCGGTGGACCTCCATCATCAATTTGTTCGCTTTCGTCTCGGAGTAGCCAAAGTAGCTTTGGAACACGTAGCTGACGTAGCTCATCAGATTCACGGGATCGTTCCAGATCACCAGGTTCCAGGGGATGTCCGGTGCGGTCAGGGAGTCGGTGGACTCTGCCGTGCCGGTCCGGGTGCCCTCCTGTGTATCAGGGCCGGGCGCAACGCTTATGGTCATCTGTCCATTCTATGGGGAGGGTGGGCCCACGCCGGCGAGGGCCCCGCGGCGAAGCGAAGCGAGACGCGGGAGCCAGTGGGTGGGCCCACGCCGGCGAGGGCCCCGCGGCGAAGCGAAGCGAGACGCGGGAGCCGGTGGGTGGGCCCACGCCGGCGAGGGCCCCGCGGCGAAGCGAAGCGAGACGCGGGAGCCGGTGGGGACTAGAGTGACTTTCGTGAGCACCTCAGCCGGCTGGGACCATCCCCGCACGTCCTTTTACACCGACCACTACGAGCTGACCATGCTGCAGGCGTCCCTCCATTCCGGGGCGGCGCACCGCAGGTCCGTGTTCGAGGCGTTCGCGCGGCGGCTGCCGGACGGCCGGCGCTACGGCATCGTCGCCGGAACGGGACGGCTCCTGGAAGGCATTGCGCAGTTCCGCTTCGGCGACGCTGAACTGGAGTTCCTGGAGCGGACCCGGGTGGTGAACCAGGAGACGCTGGAGTACCTGGCCAACTACAAATTCTCGGGCGACATCTGGGGCTATGCCGAGGGCGAGGCTTACTTCCCCAACTCCCCCATCCTGATCGTCGAGGCCTCCTTCGCCGAAGCCTGCATGCTGGAGACCTACCTGCTGTCGGTGCTTAACCACGACACCGCCATTGCCTCCGCCGCTTCCCGGATGGTCAGTGCCGCCGGTGGCCGGCCCTGTATCGAGATGGGCTCCCGGCGCACCCATGAGGAAGCCGCCACGGCATCAGCCCGCGCGGCCATCATTGCCGGTTTTGACAGCACGTCAAACCTTGAAGCAGGCATCCGCTACGGCGTGAAGACCGTGGGCACCGCAGCCCACTCGTTCACGCTGCTGCACGACACCGAGCGGGAGGCCTTCGAGGCCCAGATTGCCTCGCTGGGCGACGGAACGTCGCTGCTGGTGGATACGTACGACGTCGAAAAGGCAGTCCGCACGGCAGTGGACCTGGCAGGGCCCCGCCTGGGCGCCGTCCGGCTGGACTCCGGCGACCTGGTGGCCCAGGCGCAGTGGGTGCGCAGGCTGCTGGACGACCTCGGCAACGAACACACCAAGATCGTGGTGACCTCGGACCTGGATGAGTACGCCATCGCCGCCCTGCAGTCGGCGCCGGTGGATTCCTACGGCGTGGGAACGTCGCTGGTGACCGGCTCCGGGGCTCCCACCGCCAGCATGGTCTACAAGCTGGTCAGCCGGACCGGCGATGACGGCAACTTCGTGTCCGTGGCCAAGGCGGCCAAGAACAAGGCCAGTGTTGGCGGGCGCAAGTACGCGCTGCGGAAGCTGGACGAACGCGGCACCGCTACCGCGGAGGTGGTGGGCGTGGGCCACCGGCCGGAGGACGACGGCAATGACCGTCCGTTGCTGCAGCAGTTCATGAAGAACGGCGAACTGCTGCCTGGCTGGACCGGATACGACGGCGTGCTCCGCGCACGGCAGCGCCACGCCGACTCCATGGCCGAGCTGCCGTCCGTGGTCAACCGCCTGCAGCGGGGCGAGGCCGCCATCCCCACTGTCTATGAGGAAAACTGAAGGAGCACTGATGTCCCGCGCTTTGATCATCGTGGACGTGCAGAACGATTTCTGCGAGGGCGGCTCGCTCGCCGTTCCCGGCGGCGCGGCCGTGGCAGGTGCCATCAGCGAGTACCTGGATGCCCACAACAGCGAATACGACTATGTGGTTGCCACCCAGGACTGGCACGTGGACCCCGGCAGCCACTTCTCGGACACCCCTGATTTCAAGGAGAGCTGGCCGCCGCACTGCGTAGCCGGCACCCGGGGAGCCGATCTTCATCCGGATCTGGACACCGAGTTCATCGATGCCTACTTCCGGAAAGGCCAGTTCGCCGCCGCCTACTCAGGTTTCGAGGGTTTGCTGGCCCCGGAAGACGCCGTTCCCACCGGGGAACGGCAGGCCGGCGGCCTGGCCGGCGCCAGGGAGTCGCTGGAGCCCGATGAAGACGCCATCGGCCTCGATGACTGGCTGCAGAGCCACGACGTGGAGGACGTGGTGGTGGTCGGCATCGCCACCGACTACTGCGTGAAGGCCACGGCGCTGGACGCCGTCCAGGCCGGCTACGGCGTCACGGTGGTACGGTCGCTGACCGCCGGCATCGCCGAGGACCTCGAAGACACGGTGGTCGAGCTGGAACTGGGCGGGGCCGACATCGCCTGAGCCGCTACTTGCGGCCCACGAACCAGTCCTGGAGCTTGCGCAGCCGCGACTTCAGCTGTTCCTCGTTGGCCTGCGCAACGGGAGGCCCGCCGCAGACCGTGCGCAGCTTGGTGTGCACCACGCCGTGGGGTGTCCCGGTCCGGGCAGCCCAGGCAGCGACGTTCTTGGCCAGTTCATTCCGCAGGTCCATCAGCATCCGGTGGTCGGGAACGGCCGGGGCCTGGCTCTCGGCGGCCGTCGGTGCTTTGCGGTTTTTCCGGTTCAGCTGCTCGTGCTGGCGCTGGCGCAGCAGTGTCCCCACCTGCTCCGCGTCCAGCAGGCCGGGGATCCCCAGGAAGTCCAGCTCGTCGTCGGACCCCACTTCGCCGCCCGTACCGAACTCGCCGCCGTCGAACAGGACCCGGTCAAAGGATGCCTGGGAGTCCAGCGCCTCGAACTTGCCCTTGGTGAGGCTGTCGGAGGCCTTCTCCTCGCGGTTGGCCTCCTCCATGAGCGAGTCTTCGGGGTTGAACAGTCCGTCCCCGTCCTCTTTCTCCGGCCGGTCCAGCGCGTGGTCGCGTTCCATTTCCATGGAGTTGGCCAGCGCCATCAGCTGCGGCACCGAAGGCAGGAAGACCGACGCCGTCTCTCCCCTTTTGCGGGCACGCACAAAGCGGCCCACCGCCTGCGCGAAGAACAGCGGCGTGGAGGTTGAGGTGGCGTAGACGCCGACGGAAAGGCGCGGAACGTCGACGCCTTCGGACACCATGCGCACGGCCACCATCCAGCGTTTCTCGCCGGCGGAGAATTCCTCGATCTTGCTGGAGGCCTTGGCGTCGTCGGACAGGATGACGGTGGGCGATTCGCCGGTGATCCTCTTCAGCTGCCCCGCGTACGCGCGGGCGTCCTCGTGGTCGGTGGCGATGACCAGGCCCCCGGCGTCGGGGACAGTGCGCCGGACTTCGCTGAGCCTTTTGTCCGCCCCCGCCAGGACCGCGGGAATCCACTCCCCCGCCGGGTTCAGCGCCGTCCGCCAGGCATGGCTGGTGATGTCCTTGGTCACCGCCGCCTCACCCAGGGACGCCGCCATTTCCTCGCCCGCGCTGGTGCGCCAGCGCATCTGGCCGGAGTAGGCCATGAACATCACGGGCCGGACCACATGGTCACGGAGGGCGTTGCCGTAGCCGTAGGTGTAGTCCGCCTTGGAGCGCCGGATGCCGTCCCGGTCCTCGGCGTACTCCACGAACGGGATGGGCGAGGTGTCCGAACGGAACGGCGTACCGGTCAGGGACAGCCGGCGCACGGCGGGATCGAAAGCCTCGCGCAGGCCGTCGCCCCAGGACAGGGCTTCGCCGCCGTGGTGGATTTCGTCCAGGATCACCAGGGTCCGGGCCGCTTCAGTCTTGGCCCGGTGCAGCAGCGGCTTGCTGGCCACCTGGGCATAGGTGACGGCGACGCCTATGAAGCCACGGCCGTGCTGGCCGTCGGAGTTCTTGAAGTTGGGGTCGATGGCGATCCCCACCTTGGCGGCAGCATCCGCCCACTGGCGCTTCAGGTGGTCAGTGGGCGCCACAATGGTCACCCGGTTCACGGCACCGGAGTCGATGAGCGTGGAGGCGATCCGCAGCGCGAAGGTGGTTTTACCGGCACCCGGGGTTGCCACCGCAAGGAAGTCCCGGGGGCTGTTCCTCAGATAGAGGTCAAGGGCTTCCTGCTGCCAGGCACGGAGTTTCGGGGCGGTTCCCCAGGCTGCGCGTTCCGGGTAGGCCGGAGGCAGGGTGGGGCCGCCAAAGAGCGTCTCCGTCACTATTTGTTGCTGTCCGAGTCCCCTCCGGGACCCTTGCCGCCGTCATTGCCCGGCCGGAGGCCTTCGTAGACCTCCTTGCACATGGGGCAGACCGGGAACTTCTGCGGGTCCCGGCCCGGCGTCCAGACCTTGCCGCAAAGGGCGATGACGGGCTCCCCGGTCAGCGCGGACTCCATGATCTTTTCCTTCCGCACATAGTGCGAAAAGCGCTCCCGGTCCCCGGGTTCCACTTCCTGGCGCAGTTCCTCGCGCTCAATGGTGGCCGTGGACGATCCAGCCCCGGAAAGCTCGCGCATCGGGTCGTTTTCGAGAGGGTCCGTCATGCTAGTCATGCCATCCATCTTAGCCGTTCCACCGGCCGGGCGTTCGACGGCGGCACGCCCGTGGCAGGCTCCGGTACCGGCCGCCGTCGTACTTTTTCGTCGTCGTGCGCAGCGCCTGCAGGGCACCTAAAGACCTTGCCAGGCCGGCTTGTTCTCGTAGGTGTGGCGGTAGAAATCCGCCAGTTTCAGGGCGGAAGCGGCGGCCTCGTCCAGTAGGACGGTGGCGTGGGGATGGAACTGCAGCACGGACGCAGGGCAAATGGCTGCCACCGGTCCTTCGACGAAATCGCGGACGGCCTGGGCCTTTTGCGCACCGGTTGCCAGCAGGATCACGTGCCTGGCCGCCATGATGGTGCCCAGTCCCTGGGTAATGACGTGGTGCGGCACCTCAGCCAGGCTGTTGAAGAACCTGGCGTTGTCCCTGCGGGTCTGCTCGATCAGGCTCTTGATCCTGGTCCGGGATGCGAAGGAAGAGCCTGGTTCATTAAAGCCGATGTGGCCGTCGGTGCCCACGCCCAGCAGCTGCAGGTCCACGCCGCCCGCCTCGGCGATGGCCTGTTCGTACGCCTCGCAGGCTGCGGGGATGTCGGTTGCGGTTCCGTCGGGGCCATGGACGTTCTCCGGCGCGATGTTCACCCGGTTGGTGAATTCCCGGCGGACCACCTCGCGGTAGGACTCGGGATGGCCTGCCGGCAGGCCTACGTATTCGTCCAGCGCGAATCCGGAGGCGCCGCTGAAGTCCAGGCCCTGTTCGTGCCGGGCGGCCAGTTCGTCGTAGACGGGCAGCGGCGAGGACCCCGTGGCCAGGCCAAGGACGGCGGCAGGCTTGCGCCGGACCAGCTGTTCAATGGCGTCGGCCGCAAGCTTTCCGATCTGCCTGCTGCCGCCCAGGATGACGATTTCCATATTGTTCCTTTCCGTGACCTTGTCAGCGGTTGACGGTTACCTGCGCCAGGAGCTCGGGCCCCCGCGCGTCGAGCCACTTGCCCCCCAGGCGGACACCGGCCAGGAACAGGACCAGGCCAAGGATTGTTCCTGCGGCAAGATTAAGCCAGCCGAACAGGACATTCCCGGTGACGGCCTGCGCAACCAGCAGCGCGGCCTCGGGCAGGACCAGGAGCATCAGGACCAGCATTCCCACGAACTGCACGGCCAGGGTCTGGCCCACGTTGCCCGGCGGCTTCTTGAACGGGCTGTCGCCAGGCAGCGGGACCGTTACCGTGTACCGGGCCGACACCACCGAGGACAGCCCCAGGCCCGTGAAGAGGATTCCCAGGCTGAATCCCAGCTGGCCGGGCAGCGCGGCCCAGTTGTGCGTGAAGGCCGCGTACCCCACGGCGAACACCAGCACCACCGGCAGCGCGAAGGTCAGGCACGCCAGGGCCCTGCCAAGCCGGTCCGCCACCCCGCGGACCCCGGTGGCCAGGTGCAGCGCAAAGGCCGTGTTGTCATAGGAGACGTCCGCGGAGATGGACCAGGCCAGGATGAAGGCCGACACCGGGGCGAGGAAGGCAAGGCTGCCATAGCTGCCGGTCTGGGCCCCCTGGAAAGCCAGCACCAGCGGAAGCAGCGGGATCACCACCAGCGAACCCGAATACCGCGGGTCCCGGAGCCAGTAGGTAAGCGACCTGGCCATCACGGCGCCGGCGGGGGTGGCCGGCAGCACGCCGAACAGGCCCAGGCGGCCGCCCCTGCGCTTCCCGGCACCGGCATATGGCGGAGTCACCAGCGCGCGCTCAAGCAGCAGCTTCCAGCACCAGGCCAGGGCGCCGAGGACTGCCACGGACACCAGCAGCTTCACAGCGGCCTGCCCGGGCCGGCCGGACGCGATGTCGCCGCCGAGCGCCCACGGTGCTCCGAGCGGGGTCCAGGACAACGTCCGGGCGAACCCGGGCAGGAACCCGGTGGACGCGCTGATGCCGCGGCCAACCCCTGCCACGATGGGTCCCAGCAGGACCAGTGGCACCATGAACGCGATGGCGCTGATGTCCTTGAAGCGCCGGGAAGCAGCCAGGCTTGCCGTTGCGGTGGTGACCACCTTGGCCAGCACGACGCAGGTCATCACGCCCAGGGCTGCGCCCAGGAGGGCTGCGAGCGCGGGAAGCACTCCGCGGGACCAGGTCACCACCGTGGACAGAGCCACCAGCACGGTGGCCAGGCCCGGGATGCCGATCAGCCCGCCCAAGGCCAGGCCGGCGAGCAGTTGCTTCATGGGAACCGCAAAGGTGGCGAAACGCGCCGGATCAAGGGTCATGTCCGTGGCGGATGCCACCACCGGTATGACGCCCCAGCCAAGCACGGCGGCGGAGCCGCCCAGGACAACTGCGGTGTGTGCGGTCTCGGGACCGGCGTTGCGCAGCAGGACCAGCGCGATGATCAGTGTTGCCACGACCCCCAGGGCATAAAGCCCTGCGATGGCCATGCCCACCAGCTGCCAGGGGCTGCGGCGCAGCCCATTGCGCAACAGCGTGAGCTTGAGCCTCAGAAGGTGCGCAACCATTCCAGCCCTTCCGTGTGGCTGTGCCCGCCGACCAGCTGCACGAACCGGTCCTCAAGGGAGGCGCCGGCGCGCACCTCGTCCACCGTCCCCGCCGCCAGCAGCCGGCCGCGGGCCACCACGGCAACGTGGTCGCACATGCGCTGGACCAGGTCCATCACGTGGCTTGACACGATGACGGTCCCGCCGGAGGCCACGTACCGGTCCAGGATGGAGCGGATGTTCGCGGCCGACACGGGGTCGACCGCTTCGAAGGGTTCGTCGAGGACCAGGAGCCGCGGGGCGTGGATCAGGGCGGAGGCCAGGGCGATCTTCTTGGTCATGCCGGCCGAATAGTCCACCACCAGCGTGCCGGCGTCCTGCGTCAGGTCCATGGCCGCCAGCAGCTCCCCCACCCGGGCAGCCACCACGGCCTTGTCCATGCCACGCAGGAGCCCGGCATAAGTAATCAGCTGCTCTCCCGTAAGACGGTCGAAAAGCCGGACGCCATCAGGCAGGATCCCCATCAACCGCTTGGCTTCCAGCGGATGCTGCCAGACATCCACGCCGTGCACCACCGCCGTGCCGAAGTCGGGGCGCAGAAGGCCGGTGGCCATGGACAGCGTGGTGGTCTTGCCGGCACCGTTGGGGCCCACGATCCCGAAAAACGAACCCGCGGGAACCTCCAGGCTGATGCCGTCCACGGCGATCTTCCCGCCGAACCGTTTGGCCAGCCCGCGGATGGAAAGGGCAGCCACGGGCCCGGTATTCGACGCCTGGTCAGGTAGCGGAGCAGTCATGAGGCCAGCCTAGCCTCGGACCGGGGCTGGCGGGGTGGGAAACTAGCCCCATGGATATCGCATTGGGCCTGCTGGTGATTGTTGCCGTGGTGTGCGCCGGCGCCGCCGTTGGCCGCAGGTTCAATATCCCGGTTCCGCTGCTGCTGGTCCTGGCGGGGGTGGCGGGATCGTTCCTGCCGTTCATTCCGCCGGTGGAGCTGAACCCGGAGCTGGTGCTGGTGGGCCTGCTGCCGCCGCTGCTCTACGCGGCCGCGTTCCGCACCTCGCTGTTCGACTTCAAGACCAACCGCCGGTCCATCGGCCTGTTGTCCGTGGGCTACGTCATCTTCGGCACCCTGGGAGTCGGGCTGGTGGTGTGGTGGCTCTTCCCCGAAATCCCGCTGGCGGCCGCCATTGCCCTGGGTGCCGTGGTGGCGCCTCCGGACGCCGTGGCTGCTACGGCCATCGCGCGGAAGGTGGGAATGCCGCGCCGGATCGTGAACATCCTGGAAGGCGAATCACTGGTCAATGACGCCACGGCGCTGGTGTGCCTGCGCGCCGCTCTCGCGGCCATTGCCGGGTCCGTCTCGGTACTGGATGTGGCGGGCGGCTTTGTGGTGGCCGCCGGCGGGGGCCTCGTGGTGGGCCTCGCCGCCGCTTACCTCCTCACCGAAATCAGGAAACGGATCAGCAACGTTGCCATCAACACCTCAACGTCGCTGATGGCACCGTTCGTTGCATTCCTTCCCGCCGAGGCGATTCACGCGTCCGGCGTGCTCGCCGTCGTCGTCACCGGCCTGGTAATGGGCACCAAGGCGCCCTCCATGCCCAACGGCGCCGCGCGGCAAAGCGCCCGGAGCAACTGGGACACCGTCCAGTTCCTGCTGGAGAACGCCGTGTTCCTCCTGATCGGCCTCCAGGTGCGGAGCATCATTGACAGTGTCCAGGACGATTCGCTCGGCGCCGGCCGTGTGTGGCTTGTGTGCGCCGTGATCCTGCTGGCGGTGCTGGTGCTGCGCCCCGTCTGGGTCTTTCCGGCCACGTACCTGCCCCGCCTGATTCCGTCGGTGCAGCGGGCAGACCCTGCGCCGCCCTGGCAGTTTCCCGCGATTGTGTCCTGGGCGGGCATGCGCGGCGTGGTGACCCTTGCCGCCGTCCTGACACTGCCGGATGACCTGGAGCACCGCAACGTGCTGGTCCTGGCCGCCATGGTGGTGGTGGCCGGCACCCTGGTGCTGCAGGGATTCACGCTGCCGCCCCTGGTCCGGGCCCTGGGGCTGCCGGGGCCCGACAAGCGGGAGGACGCACTGAACCAGGCCTCATTGATGCAGCTGGCCACAACGGCGGGGATGGAGCGGCTGGAGCAGCTGCGGCGCGACAGCGACCCGCCGGAGGTCATGGACATGCTGCGCCGGCGCACCCAGGAGCGGGGACTTGCGGCCTGGGAACGCCTGGGCAGGTCCGCGGCAGAGGCGGCCACCCCCAGCCAGCGGTACGCGCAGCTCCGGATGGCCATGCTGGAGGCCGAACGGGACAAGGTGCTGGAGCTCCGGCGCGGCGGGGATTTTGCCCATGAAGTCCTCAGCGAAGTCCTGGAACGGCTGGATGTGGAGGAGTCCATGCTGGACGCTTCCCTCCACGAACTGGGCGCTGCCGCTGAAGGCACCGGCGAAGGATTGTCCCAGCCCGGCGGCGTCTGCGACCACCTGACGGCCACCATGCCATCGCCAGCACCCGCCAACCCGTCCTGTGCCGCGTGCGAGCGGGAGGGAACCACGCCGGTGCACCTGCGCATGTGCCTGGGGTGCGGAAACGTCGCCTGCTGCGACTCCTCCGCCGGCCGGCACGCCAGCCGTCACTTCAAGGAGTCCGGCCACCCGGTGATGCGCAGCATCGAACCCGGCGAAGAGTGGCGCTGGTGCTATGTGGATGACCTGCTGGGCTGACGGCACAGAGTCGTTTACCCGCCGTCGCGTTGGGGAACCTTCCGGATCCTGATCGGCCCCTTGGCCGTGGCGGGATCAACCACCATCCCGCCTTGGGTGACATGGACCAGCCCCGCATCGACCAGGCGCCGCGCGGCATCACGTGCTGGATCCATGAGCCCGCGCCAGTCATCTCCGCCGACCGCCCTGGCGGCATCGGAAGGGCAGATGGTGGAGGTGGCCGCCCGGGATGCCAAAAGTTCCAGGATTTTCGCTTCCAGTTGCCGGTCAACCGTGGTCTCAGGGCCAGTACCGCCGGGATCCGCCATGCCGGACGCCGCGGTCAGAAGGCCCGGCGCGGGATGGCCCGCTCGTACTGGGGAGGCCAGGAGATGTCATAGCCCAGGTCGAATGCCGCGCGGAGCCACCAGTGAGGGTCCCGCAGGGCCGCCCGGGCAATGAAGACGCCGTCCGCCTGCCCGGTGGCGATGGCATGTTCCGCCTGCCCCGGGGTGGTCACCAGGCCCACCGTTCCGGTGGCAATTCCTGCCTCCCCGCGGATAACCGCAGAGAATCCGGTTTGATAGCCCAGGCCCGGCTTGATCTGCTGGTTGGCCACTGCCCCGCCGCTGGAGACATCCACCAGGTCCACGCCGTGCGCGGCGGCCTCCCGCGCCAGCCGGACAGACGCCGCCTGGTCCACGCCGCCCGGTGCCCAGTCAGTGGCCGAGATCCGGAGCAGCAGGGGCATGGAATCGGGAATCACGGCGCGGACGGCGTCAACCACGGCCAGCATGAGCCGGTTCCGTCCGGCTTCATCGCCGCCCCACTCATCGCTGCGCTGGTTGATCAACGGGCTCTGGAACTGGTGCAGGAGGTAGCCGTGCGCCCCGTGGATCTCCATGGTGTCAAAGCCGGCGTCCACCGCGCGGACGGCGGCTGCGGCGTAATCGGCAATGACACCGTGGATCTGTTCCCCGGTCATGGCGGCAGGCGCCGCATAGCCCTCGAAGGCCGTGGTGGACGGGCCCACGGTGTCCCAGCCGCCGTCGGACGCCGGAACACTGCCGTGCTTGCCTGAAAACGGCCAGTACGTGGACGCTTTGCGCCCGGCATGGGCCAGCTGCACGCCGATTTTCGTACCGGCAACACCGTGCCGGTGCACAAAGGAAATGATCCGCTGCCAGGCCGCCGCCTGGTCGTCGTTGTAGAGGCCGGCGTCGCGGGGACTGATCCGGCCTGCAGCGTTCACTGCCGCCGCTTCGGTGAGGATCATCGCCGCGCCGCCCGTGGCAAACCCGCCCAGGTGCACCAGGTGCCAGTCGTTCGGTACTCCCGGAGCGTCGTCGGGATCGCAGCTGTACTGGCACATGGGCGAAACCCAGCCGCGGTGCTCCAACTCCATGGACCGCAGCGTCAGCGGCTGGAACAGGGCCGGCACTAGAACAGCACCCGGGCAAGCGCCTGCCGTGCCTTTGCCACCCGCTCATCACCGGCGCCCACCACGTCGAACAGCTCCAGCAGCCGCACCCGCGCGGTCTCCCGCTCCGGGCCGAAGTTCCTGCCGATGAACGCCACCAGCCGGTTCAGCGCATCCTCGACGTGCCCGCCGGCCACATCCAGGTCCGCCACGCCAAGCTGCGCTGCCAGGTTGTCCGGCTCAGCGGCGGCCTGCGCCCGCAGCGCCTCGCTGTCCTGGGCCGACAAGGACTGCAGCCGGTCCATCAGCTCCACCTGCGCCAGCCCGGCCTTGGCCTCGTGGTCCGACGGCATCTCCTTCAGCGCCTGGCGGTAGGCCTCGGCAGCGGCGGCGTAGTCGCCGGCCTCAATGGCGTCGAAGGCGGCCTGGTGCAGCGGCGGCAGTGGCGCAGGCTCCGGCTCTCCGCCCGCTCCGCCGTCAAGGCTCCCGGTAACCCCGTTGGCCGCAGCCACCTTGAGGAGTTCGTCAAAGAGGCTGCGCACCTGCTGTTCCTCAGCCCCGCCCTGGAAGAGCGGCACCGGCTGCCCCTTGAGGACGGCGACGGCGGTGGGGACGGCCTGCACCTGGAAGGCCTGGGCAAGCTGCGGGAAGGCCTCGATGTCCGCGGCGCCAAGGACCAGCCGGCCGCCATAGCTGGCGACCACGCGCTCAAGGGTCTCAACCATCCTGCCGGACTCGGGCGAGTAGGGGGCCCACAGGGCAAACACCACCGGCACCTGGGCGGACAGTTCCACCAGCTGCTGGAAGTTGGCCTCCGTGACATTGACCGTGAGTTCGGTGCCGCCCGCGGGGGCCCCCGGCTGCGAGGCCTGCGGCGCTCCTGCGGCAGGGCCGGAGGGGGCGGCAGTACCGGAGGGTGATGCGGGGCGCTTCAGCGAGGAAAGGTCGACGGCGCCGCGCAGGTTAAGCGGGTTGGCAGCGGCAGGAGGGACTGGGCGGGAAGCTGGCGAACTCATGTTTCCCACTCTAGCCACTCCGGCCGCTGCCGGTGGTAATACAGCCAGGGGCCTACTTGAAGGAGGCGCCGACCAGGCCGCGGGTGGCGGCGACGAGCTTCATCGGGTCCGTGGATCCTGCGGGCGGGACGTAGACCGCCATGGATTCGGCGAAGCTCAGGACCATGCCCGTGGTGGTCTCCTTGCCGCCGGCCAATGCTGCCGCGTCGTCGCCGATGCTCAGCTTGTCACCGGCCGCCTTGGGGGTGCCTTCGAAGCCGAAGTTGATCCGGCCCAGGACCAGGGCGCCGCCGTCGGAGGTACGGAACACCACGGTGCTCTCCGGGACCACCTTGTGGGTGAAGGAGAAGTTGCCGTTCTCGCCTGCCTTGACCACCTCGGCCTGGTAGGACAGGGTGTCGGCGATGTACGGCGAGGACTGGCCTTCGACCAGCTTGTCCTTGAACGGCGAGTCCGCCGAGGTGAGCCTGTCAGCCAGGCCGGACATTGCTTCCTCGCCACTGTAGAGCAGCCCGGTCTTGTCCGATGCGGCGAGCGTCTCGGTACCGCCCCGGCTGATGTTCGGGAAGGTGGTGCCCGGCTGAAGGGGGGTGGTTTCCATCAGCTTGTAGTTTTCGCGCGGTGACTGCTGGACCAGGGTCAGGATCTGCGGAACCACGTTCCCTTCGCCCTGCGTCACGGCGAGCACCGAGCGAGGCCAGTCGCGGCCGCTGGTGACCACGGTGGTGAGCAGCTTGGTGGAGCGCACCGGCATCCGCGGCTCGTAGGAGCCCACCTGGGAGCGGATCTTGTAGTTCTGGGTGCGGATTTCCAGTTCGGGTCCCGCCACGCGGTCCGACAGCTTGGCCGCATCCTTGGCTGCATCGCCGGCGTCGGTGGCGCTGGAGACCTGTTCGAGGATCCGGCGGAACTGGGCGTCCAGCAGGACCGGCGATCCCGCTGCCTCCTTGGCGGCCGGCGACGCGGCACCCCCGGACGGCTGCGGGCTGGGAGTGGCGGCCTGGGCTGCGGTGCCGGATCCGGCCAGCAGCGCTGCAACCACACCGGCGGCCACCATGGTGGCCTTGGAAGAGGAGGACGACGACGGGGCCTGGCCCTGCGGCGCGGCGTTGCGTTCACGGGCACGGCGGGCGTAGCTGCTGTCGCCGCCCTCGCCGTCCTTCCGGCGGGCCGAGAGCAGCGCCAGGACGATTCCGCCCAGGATCAACAGGCTGCCCAGGACCATCAGCGGAACGGCCCAGGGGGTGGAGGTGTCGTTGGGGAAGGTCATGGAGACAGAGGCGGGAGCGGGCTTGGTGCCGTCGGAGGCGAGCAGCAGGCTCCAGTCACCGTCGGCAGGCGGGGTCCAGGTGTAGTCGAGCTCGCCGCCGGCGTTCTCGGTGGAAACCCAGAGGTCTGAACCGGCCGGGTTGGGCGCGGTGCCTTCGCCGTCTGCGTGCTCAACCAGGAGTGATTTTTCATCCTCGGAAACGCCCGTGATGGTGTTGTGGGCCGTCTTGCCCACCCAGGCGCTGACGTCATCAGGCCGTCCGGTGGCCAGCATGAAGTTTCCGTCGCCCTGGACGGTGATCTTGACCGGTCCTTCGTGCAGAGTGCGCAGCTTCTGGTCGATGACGGTCAGCGGCGCGGCGGCGGAATCGGCCGGCACGGATGCGGTGAACGTCTCGGATGGAGCCCAGATGGTTCTCTGGCCGATACCGGCCAAAAGTGTCAGGAGGCCGAGCAGCACAAGTGCGGCTGCAGTCTTTAAACGCAAGGGAAACACCTATCATCAGCGGGGGTTTGCCTTCAATAGTAACCTTTTTGTTACCACGAACCCCTTTCTGCCCGGTCCGCCCCTTCCGTTGGCGGACTCAAGATGGTGGCTTCAGCTCGCGGTGACAAGCCTGCTGATAGTGTTTGCGATGATCATCACACCCGCCCGCAAACGCGGAGCCACGCACGGAACAGGCCCCCAAAACCAGTGACTGACAAGACGGACCCGTCCTCGGCGGCAGCCGGAAAATCCGGGGATTCCAAGGGCCCTGTCCCTGCGCCGGTGCCTCCCCTCGGCATGGCAGCAGCCGCGCACCGCAGGGGTCACGCCACCGCCGCCCTTGGCCAGGTGGTCCGCAGGCTCCGCCAGCCCCTGCCGGGGGCACAGCCCAGGCTTCGCTTCGAAATGCCCCCCGAATACACCGGGCAGGTACCCGCTGCGGACCAGGGCGGCGAGGACGAACCCCAGTTCGGCCACCCGGGTCCACGCATGTCCCCCCAGCATCCGCTGTACATGGGCTTCATGGGGACGGTGGGCGTGGGCCTGGCGCTGCTGGTCTACTGGATCGGGTCCCACACCACGCAATTGCTGCTGTGGATCGTCGCGGCGCTGTTCATCGCCCTGGGGCTTGAACCCGTGGTGGGCTGGCTGGAGAACCGCAGGATCCCCCGGCCCGCGGGGATCCTGGTCTCCGTGGCTGTCCTGATGGGCGCCGTCGTCGGATTCTTCGCCACGCTCATCCCCACCATTGTTGAACAGGTATCGGAGATCGTGCGGCAGGCGCCGGACTGGGTGCGCAGCTTCATGGACTCGGACTTCTTCCGCAGCCTCGATGACCAGTTCGGCGTGCGCGACCGCATCACCGAGGAACTGGACAAGTTCGTCAACGATCCCGCCGCCATGGGCGGTATTTTCGGCGGCGTGGTGGGATTCGGTTCCACTGTGGCCAACGGGCTGTTCGGCACCCTGATCGTCCTGGTGCTGAGCCTGTACTTCCTGGCGGCGCTGCCGGCCATGAAGAAGTGGGGCTACCGGCTGGCGCCGCGCTCCCGCCGGAACCGGGTGGCAGCCCTCTCGGAGGAAATCACCCGGTCGGTGGGGAACTACGTGATCGGCCAGGCCTGTGTGGCCCTCCTCAATGCGACGTTCGCCTTCGTGGTGATGTCCATTGTGGGCATTCCGTTCGCCCTGCTCCTGGCCTTCGTGGTGGTCCTGCTCGCCTTCATCCCGCTGGTTGGCGGCATGATCGCAGGCATCGTGGTGGTCCTCGTATCACTTACCGAGGGCTGGCAGGCGGCCGCCATCTACGCGGTCTGCTACTTCGCCTACCTGCAGTTCGAGGCCTACTTCATTTCGCCGCGCATCATGCAGAAGGCAGTTGCCGTCCCCGGTGCGGTGGCGGTGATCTCCGTCATTGCCGGCGGCAGCCTGCTGGGCGTGCTCGGTGCCCTGATCGCCATTCCCACCGCCGCCGCCGTGCTGCTGCTGCTCCGGGAGATCTACATCGTCCGGCAGGACCAGCACTAAGTTCCGGCAGTGGCCACCGGCCCGTCCCATTCCTGCGGCAGCGGGGCTGCGCCGGGGTCTGGGCTGACCAGCGCCACGATGTCGTTCAGGACCCGGCCCGCGTACTTCTCCCCCACCCACAGATGCTTGGCCCCGGCCACGCCCACCACGCGCGCCTGCGGCACCAGCCGGAACCGTTCGGCGGCCTCGGCAGGCTGGAGGAAGTCGTCATGCTCCGGCACCAGGACGGTCAGGGGCTTGCCCGATTCCGCCCACAGCTGCAGGTGCTTGTCCGTGGCCCGGTGCAGCGGCGGCGACAACAGCACCGCGCCCTCGATCTCCCCGGCCACCGGCTCCAGGGCGCCGTACATCAGCGCCAGTTCGGTCCCAAATGACCAGCCCACCAGCCAGCGGTTGGGAAGTCCCCGATCAACGGCGAACCGCACGGCCGCCTCCACGTCATGCTGCTCCCCGATCCCTTCCTCGAACGCCCCGCTGCTTGTGCCGCGTGCGGAGGCGGTACCCCGCGTGTTGAAGCGCAGCACCGCGATTCCCGCCAGCGCCGGCAACCGGTAGGAGGCCTTGCGGTAGACGTGGGAATCCATGAAGCCGCCGTGCGTCGGCAGCGGATGGAGGGTGATCAGCGTGGCCTTGACCGGACCCGATTCGGGCAGCGCCAGTTCGCCCACCAGCCTGTGGCCGTCCCCGGTCTGCAGCTCGATGTTCTCGCGCCGGGCAGGCAGGACAGTGGAGGCACGGATGGGGACAGGGCCCCCGGACTGGGTGAATTGGTACGACGCCGGATCAAAAGTCATGCCTGCCAGCTTAGCGACAGCGAGGACATGGCTGCGTCACGCAACCGCGGCGGCGGGCGCCTGCAGCGGCGGGGGTGGTCAGCGGTACCGGTAGCTGCGGGTCATCCAGCAGTTGGTGTGCCAGTGCCGCCGTTCGGACAGGCCGGCGGCCGCACCAAAGAGATGGTCATCCTTCCAGACCACCAGGTGGGCAACGCCGGGCAGCACGGCGGTGGAGCACTCCGGGCAGATGTAGGTCTTCTCCGCATTTTTGGCGGTCATGGTCCGGACCATCCACTCGCCGTCGGGGGCGCTTTCCCGCCGGGCAATCCCTGCCCGGGCGCGTTCCAGGTCCAGCTCGGGGACGTCGCCGCTCCTTTTCCCTCCTGCGCCCCTGCCGGATGCGGAACCCTTGCCGGAAACGGGACGGCGGGGACGGTTGGAACGCGGCATGTATCCATTCTGCCCCAGCCCGCCCACTCACCCGTCCCGCTCCCTGCCGCCCCTTCCGGCGCACCCGACCTCCCGCCGTCGGGCATAACCTGCCGGAGCCCACGCGGTAGTCTGTACGGCGTGCGACTTGTCATAGCCCATTGCTCCGTTGATTATGTTGGCCGGCTCAAAGCCCATCTCCCCCTCGCCACCCGGCTCCTGCTGGTTAAGGCCGACGGCTCCGTGCTGGTCCATTCCGACGGCGGTTCCTACAAGCCGCTGAACTGGATGAGCCCGCCTGCCACGCTGCGGGTTTCGTCCCCGGACGACGTGGACCTGGAACTTGGCGTGGTGGAGCAGTGGACCGTGCAGTCGGCCAAGACCGATGACCGGCTCATCATCAACATCCACGAAAAAATCACTGAGTCCTCCCATGACCTGGGCGTGGACCCCGGGCTGATCAAGGACGGGGTGGAAGCGGACCTGCAGCGGCTGCTCGCGGAACAGATCGAGACGCTCGGCCAGGGCTACTCGCTCATCAGGCGCGAGTACTTCACCGCCATCGGCCCGGTTGACATCCTGGCGCGGGACGCGGACGGGGCCACGGTGGCCATCGAGCTCAAGCGCCGGGGCGACATCGACGGGGTGGAGCAGCTGACCCGCTACCTCGAGCTGCTCAACCGCGATCCCCTGCTGGCACCGGTCCGCGGAATCTTCGCGGCCCAGCAGATCAAGCCGCAGGCCAAGGTGCTGGCCAACGACCGCGGGATCGACTGCGTGACGCTGGATTACGACGCCATGCGCGGCGTTGACGACAGCGAATCCCGCCTCTTCTAGTTTTCCCTTCCCTGCTTAGCCATTTAAATTGCCGGCGCTGGCTGCCCGCTTCTGCGACATCAGTTTTTTACCCAAAATTTGTCCTTTTTGTCCTTCGGGCCGTTGACCTGCGGGAACGGGCATGAAATTCTTATCTCAGTCTTTGTGTAGGTGTTTTTCATGCTCGCAAGACATGTTGCGAGCGCGAAGCTCCTGCAGCGCCGGACCTCCCTTTGGGACAAGGCAATCAGGATTCTTCTCGCGGAGTGACCAAGGTCGGCACGAGGTGTGCCGGTCTTAAAAAGTTCCACAATGAGGAGAAATAAATGGCACAGGGAACCGTCAAGTGGTTCAACGCTGAAAAGGGCTTCGGCTTCATCACCCCGGATGATTCCGATGGCGATGTCTTCGTTCACTACTCCGAAATCCAGACCGGCGGCTTCAAGACCCTCGACGAGAACCAGCGCGTTCAGTTCGAAATCGGCCAGGGTGCCAAGGGCCCCCAGGCCACTGGCGTAACGCTGGTCTAGTACCCGCCCGGCCGCACCGCGGCTGTCAGCGAAACAAATGGTCCCCGGCAGAAATGCCGGGGACCATTTGTTTATGCCGTAATTGTTGCCACGGGAATACTGCTTTTCCCGTATATCGACCTGACCATTACCAGGCCGTTCCCTGTTGTTGCAGCGTCAGGTCACCAGTTTGCGGACCAGACGCGCCCCCTGCGCCAGGGAAAGTCCGGGCAGGTACGCACGGGTCAGCGCCCTGCCGATGGCCGGTAGATGGAGCGGGTCCTGGTAATACAGGTAGAGGGCGCGGTACTCCGGCTTGAACCGGGACTTGAAGGCCGCCAGGGAGCGGAAACCGTAGACCGGCTCAAGTGCGTGGCCCACCAGGTCCAGGATCCTGACCAGGTTCTGCGCGCCCTCATCGGCTGCCTCCTGCCCTGCGTCACCGGCCCCACCGATTCCTTCGGTGCCTGTGCCCTCTGCGCGTGTTCCCCGATCCGGCGGGCCATCAGGCCGGCTGGCCAGCGGCGACCCCGACAGCGAGATGACGTCCACCGATCCCCGCAGTTCCAGCACGGCGGAGGCAATCAGGAATTCCATCACCCCTGGAAATCCCTCACTCCCGCGGCGCATGACGTCCAGCGTCCTGCTCACCAGCCGCCCGCCGTCGTACACCGGCAGCCAACTGGTCACGCCGTGGACGGCACCGCTGCCGTCCACGGCGAGGCAGCACAGGACTTCCTCGTCGTCGAGCTCGTCCACTCCCCCCAGCGTGAAGCCCATCTCCGGAACGGACTTGCCGGCCGCCCATTCCTCGGACACTTCGTTCAGCCGTGACCGGAGCGTTGCGGGCAGCGAATGGTAGGAACCCCAGACCGCATGCACCCCCAGCTTCGAGGCGCGGTTGAGGGCGGTCCTGACGTTCTGCCATTCCTTGCCCTTGAACTCCAGCTCGTTCAGCGCCAGCCTGGTCTCCTGGGCGACGGCCACGCGGGAAAAGCCGCGTTCCCTCAGCATGGGCCACATGGAGTCGTCACAGGAATACAGCGCCGGTATCAGGGCCTGGCTGCGGCAGTAGTCCAGGAAGTCTTCGGTCACCCGCTGCTCCCCCTTGCGGTCACCGAACGCGCCGCCCAGGGTCAGGGCCACGGTCCCGTGCTGCTGGAAAGCCATGCCGCCTGCCCCGTCCGGGCTGAACCAGTACGTGTTGGGCTCCCAGAGGGACATCCAGGACAAGGGGCCGCCGCCTTGGTGGAGCAGCTCACGGGCACGGCTGCGGTCCTGCCGCCCGAAGTGGAGGCCGTGATGCCGGCCCACCAGCACCCATAACACCGCCGCCAGGGCGACGAGCCAGAACACCGGCCCCGAGTAGGCGAACAGCAGGGCTTCGGCACTGTCGCGTTCGGGGAAGACCCGGCGGAACTGCTGCGGAATCGGCACCGGGACGTACTGCCGGGCCAGCTCGGCGAAAAGACCCAGCAGCCCGCCGTCACGGGACAGCCCGCCGGACCAGAACCAGGCCACGGTATAGGAACCGGCCAGGACAAGCCAGGTTCCACAGACAACAACCCCGAGCGTGCGCCGGGCCCCGGGACGCGTCTGCACGCGGAACTGCCGCCGGTTCAGCCACAGGACCACCGCCAGCAGCAGCGGGACACCCACGAGCGGCAGCACATGGGCGAAGGCGGAGGACATTGGGGTTGCGTGGGTACCCTGCAGGCGTGAGGGAACAAGGGCGAACAGGGCAAGGTAGACCGCCGCGAGGGCGGTGACAGCCAGCTGGATGGCCAGCGCAATGTTCAGGGCCAGCCGGCGCCCCCGGCGCATGCCGTCCGCGCAGATCAGCAACAGGATGACCGGCACCACGGCCAGCGCCAGGCCGAAGGGCCCGGCAAACCCTGCCCTTCCCGTTTCCAGGCAGGTCGCGTCAACGGTGGCGCCGCAGTTGAAAATCAGTTGATTCAGCGTGGGCATCGGGCTCAGCACCACATCCCGCAACAGGGCCAGCGGGCCGGTTGGGGCGCGGGTGATTCCCGTCAGGATGGGCCCCACCGCAAACACGGCAACGGTGAGGGCCAGGAGGTTCCTGGTTTCCCGTCCCGTGGACCGGTGACGGTGAAGCCGCCCCTGGTCCCCCTGGATCCACCAGCCTGCGAGAAGGCCCAGCAGGGCGCCGATGAGGCCAATGACGGTTTCGGCGTGCCCCACATAGAGGACCAGCAGGAGGGACGTGGTCAGCACCACGGTGCGGAGCCGTCGCTGCCACAGCAGTGTGATCCGGCCACTGGCCGCCAGGCCGGCGGTGAGCACCGGGGCGTACGGGCCGATGAGCCTGTCATCCACCATCGCGTCCAGCCAGCCGTCGCCCACGTACCCGGCCAGCTGGGTCACCAGGAGGAACACCGTGACGGCCGCGAACTGCCCGCCAAAGAACAGTCCGACGGCGGCCCGTCGGCCTAGCCTGCGCTCCGCCAGGCCCAGCAGCAGCACGATCATCAGCGACGCCGCAAGGTACGCGAGGGGGTTGGTGGCGAAGAAAAGGCTGGTGAACAGCGTCCACCACTGCCCGCTGCGCAGGCCGGGGCCGCTGGCGGATGCCAGTCCCAGGAGCTGTTCCGGCGGCCCGTCGAGGAAGCTTCCGGTCAGCGCCGCGGCGGCAAGGAAGGTAACAAGCACGCCCAGGGTGAAGGGCATGGACTTCAGCGCCAGCAGCGCCTGCCGGACTGCAGGGCGTCCGACGGCGGCCCACATCAGGACGGCGGTACGGTCGGGGTTCCTGGTGCTCACCACTCCAGCCCCCACTGGGTGCCAAGGAACTGCAGGGCATCCGCGAACCGCTTGGACGAGGTGTCCCAGGAGTGGCCGGTGTGCTCCACCTCGTGCGCCTGCACGGTGAAGCCAGCAGCCTCTGCCGCATTGGCCAGCGTGTGGAGGTTCGCCACGAACTCGGGGTCGTTCAGGCCTGCCGTGAGGTACATGCCGCTGGACTCAAACCGTTGGTGTTTCATGATCTCCAGTGGAGTCTGCCTGGTGAATTCATCAGGGTTGCCCGGAAAGGCTGCGTCGATGGTCTTCTGCCGTTCCTTGGCGATGGCGGGCTCGGCCTCACTCGAAAAGGCGAGCACGTCGGCGTAAATGTCCGGATGCCTGGTCCCCATCTGCACGGCGCAGGTGCCGCCAAAGGAAAACCCGCCTATGGCCCAGTGGCTGTGGCTGGTATCCACGGCGAGGGTGGAACCGATCCACTGCGGCACATCCCGGGCGAGGTAGGTGTCCGCGTTGGCAATGCGGCTGTCCATGCACATGGTGTTGGCAGACTGGGAGCCGTTGGGATCCGGGATGACCACCACCGGGGACACCCCGCCGTGTGCAGCGGCAAAGGAATCCATATGGCCCCGGATGGCTCCGCCGGTAAGCCAATCCGCGGGCCCTCCCGGCTGGCCGGCCACCAGGACCAGTACCGGCAGTGCAGGGCGGTTCGCGGCAAAATAGGCCGGGGGAAGGTAGATGTAGGCGTCACGGGTGTTCATTCCGGACAAGGTCCCGGGGATTGTGGACTTCCGCAGGACTCCCCCGGCCGGCAACTCCCCCTCCGGCTTCCAGCCTTGGAGCGGTACGCCGTCGGACTGGCCCGGCAGGCGCATGAGCTTCTGTTCGAGGACCGGGATGCGGGCCTGGGCCGTGCCGAGCAAATCGCTGACTGTCCTGTTCAGCCCAAAATACGCGTTGATTTGCACCGCCGAGAGCAGCACCACCAGCAATGCGGCGAGGATCCCTCCCCCGCGTGCGCCCCAGCTTGTCCGCGGCAGCCGGAACAGGCCCAGGACGATAGCCGCCACGCCGGGCACCAGCCACAGCAGCACGGGGTCCGGCAGGTCCTCGGGAAAGGTGGTGAAAACATTGATCAGCGCCCAGTGGACGGTCCCAACCAGGGCAAAGGCAGCTGCCGCTGCGGCCAGGATGCGGGACGACCATGCCCTGGCCCGGTGCCCCGGCGTCATGGAGGCGCGCCAGGGCGGCACCAGGAGCCAGGCTGCGCCGCCCGCTCCCAATACCAGGACGGTTCCATACAAGGGACCGTCCGTGAGCCGGATGTCTGAAAGCCAATCCACGTCGGCTAGCGCCAGGTCCCCACGCCTATCACCGGACCTGCTTCCAGCCAGGATGAAAGACCCGTGTAGGCGTCGAACCTCATGGCAAGGTGCAGGTCCTGCCCCTCATAGCGCAGTTCAACGATCACCACGTCCGGCTGGACCTTGACGGCCTCAGCCTCCGTAGGTTTCCGCCGGCCCAGCAGCTCCAGGGAACTGCGCTTGAACGTGTACTTGGGGCGGACGCTCAGGGAGATGAGCCTGAACCATTCCAGGTCATTGTCCTGATAACGACAAACCCCCATTTGCCAGCTGTTTCCAGCCAAGCGAATGGAGGCGTCCACCGTGCCGAGGGCACGCCGCAGGTTGAAGCGGCGCACCCCCGAAAGGCACAGTGCAATAATCAGCAATCCGAAGGCGATTGCCAGTGCGATGAACGGAATACCAAGAGCGTCCATCAAGGTCGTGCTAGCGGATCCCAGCGGTAGCCGAGCCGCCCATCTGGGCATTGTCGGCAACGATCACCACGCGGTTGTTGTCAACGGAGAAGAACCCGCCGTCCACATCCACCGCAATACGGTCCCCGGACACCGGCTGGATGGCCAGTTCACCCTCGGCCAGGATCGCCAGCAGGGGCGAGTGGCCGGGCAGGATTCCGATTTCACCATCGCTGGTGCGGGCCTTGACCATCTTGGCCGCTCCGGACCACACGAAGTGGTCCGCTGCGACAATCTCAACCTCAAGCTCAGCCATATTACTTGGTCTGTTCCTGGATCTTGGCCCACTGGCGCTCAACGTCATCGAGGCCGCCGACGTTGAAGAACGCCTGCTCCGCGATGTGGTCCAGCTCGCCGTCGCAGATGGCTGCGAAGCCCTCAACGGTGTCCTTGATGGAAACCGTGGAGCCCTCGACGCCCGTGAACTGCTTGGCGGTGTAGGTGTTCTGCGAGAGGAACTGCTGGATGCGGCGTGCACGCGACACGACGATCTTGTCTTCTTCAGAAAGTTCATCGACACCGAGGATGGCGATGATGTCCTGGAGTTCCTTGTTCTTCTGCAGGATCTGCTTCACACGGACTGCCGTGTTGTAGTGGTCCTGTCCGATGTACTGGGGGTCCAGGATGCGGGAGGTGGACGTCAGCGGGTCAACGGCCGGGTACAGACCACGGGAGGCGATTTCACGGGAAAGTTCCGTGGTCGCGTCGAGGTGTGCGAAGGTCGTGGCCGGAGCCGGGTCGGTGTAGTCATCTGCGGGGACGTAGATGGCCTGCATCGAGGTGATGGAGTGGCCCTTGGTGGAGGTGATGCGCTCCTGCAGGAGGCCCATCTCATCCGCCAGGTTGGGCTGGTAGCCCACGGCCGAAGGCATGCGGCCCAGCAGGGTCGAGACCTCGGAACCAGCCTGGGTGAAGCGGAAGATGTTGTCGATGAAGAGCAGCACGTCCTGGTTCTGCACATCGCGGAAGTACTCCGCCATGGTCAGTGCGGACAGGGCCACGCGCAGACGCGTTCCCGGCGGCTCGTCCATCTGGCCGAAGACAAGGGCCGTGTCCTTGAGGACGCCCGCCTCTTCCATTTCAACCCAAAGGTCATTACCTTCACGCGTGCGCTCACCCACACCGGCGAAGACGGAGGTACCACCGAAGTTGCGTGCAACACGGGTGATCATTTCCTGGATCAGAACGGTCTTGCCCACGCCGGCACCGCCGAACAGGCCGATCTTTCCACCCTTGATGTACGGGGTGAGGAGGTCGATGACCTTGATGCCGGTTTCCAGCATCTCGGTGGAGCCTTCGAGTGAAGCGAAGCTCGGTGCCTTGCGGTGGATGGGCCAGCGTTCGCTGATCTCCAGTTCCGACTCGGCAACGTCCAGGGGCTGGCCCAGAACGTTGAAGATGTGGCCCTTGACGCCGTCGCCAACCGGGACGGAAATCGGGGCACCGGTGTCCACCACGTTGGTGCCGCGGACCAGGCCGTCGGTCGCCTGCAGCGAGATCGCGCGAATGAGGTTGTCGCCGAGGTGCAGCGCAACTTCGAAGGTGATGGTCTTGGTTTCACCGTTGAGAGTGATCTCGGTGGTGAGGGCGTTGTAGATTGACGGGATTGCGTCAGCCGGGAATTCGACGTCGACAACCGGGCCGATTACGCGCGCAATACGGCCGGTTGCACCGGACGTTGCGGCTACGTGTTCGGTAGCAGTGGCAGTCATCTCTCTCACTTCATTCAGTAGATGGCGTGGGGTTAAGTCTATCTGTGGTGGTGCTGGTTACGCGGAACCGAGACGGTGGAGGCTACGACGCGAGGGCGTCGGCACCGGCAACAATCTCGGAGAGTTCCTGCGTGATTTCGGCCTGGCGGGCCGTGTTGCGCAGACGCGTGTACTTCTTGATCAGGTCCGTCGCGTTGTCGCCTGCGGACTTCATCGCCCGCTGGCGGGCGGCGAGCTCGGAAGCTGCTGCCTGCAGCATGGCTGCGAAGATACGGGATTCGATGTAGCGCGGGAGCAGGGCGTCAAGAACACGCTCCGTTTCCGGCTCGAACTCGTAAAGCGGCAGGAGATCCGATTCGGACGCGGCCTGCTCTTCGACAACTTCAAGCGGGAGCAGGCGGATGACCGTCGGCTCCTGGGTGACCATGGACTTGAAGCGGGTGTAGACAACGTGGATTTCATCCACGCCGCCGTCTTCGAAGTCGGTGGCAAATTCGGCAAGCAGCGCTTCGCCGATTTCCCGGGCGGTTGCGAACTCTGGTGCGTCGGTTCCTCCGGTCCAGACCCGCGCGTACTGCCGGTTCCGGAAATCGAAGTAGGCCTGGGCCTTACGGCCCACGACGTAGGTTTTGACTTCCTTGCCTTCGGCGTGGAGCAGCTCGTTGAGACCTTCCGCCTGCTTGAGGACGCTGGCGGAATAGGAACCTGCCAAACCGCGGTCCGAGGTAATTACCAGGACGGCGGCGCGGCGGATCTGCTCCGGCTCAGTGGTCAGCGGGTGGTCGATTTCGCTTTGGCTGGCGACAGCAGAAACGGCGCGCGTAATCGCGTTCGCGTAAGGCAGTGAAGCTGCTACGCGCGCACGGGCCTTCCCGATGCGCGAGGTAGCGATCAGTTCCATCGCCTTGAAGATCTTGCGCATCGACGTGGTCGAGCTGATCTTCTGGCGGTAGACCCGGATCTGGGCTCCCATACTTATCCTTTCCTAACATTCCGTAGCCTGGTGTGCCGGACCGTTTGGCCCGGCACACCAGGCGGTGCGGAACTAGCGCTTCTGCTTGACGATCTTTTCCTGGTCGACTTCGCCCTCGGAGATGGCGTCATGCTCCTCGTGGCCGGCGCCTACCAGGTGGTTGTCACCCTCGCCGAAGAAGCCCTTCTTGAAGTCCACGATCGAGGACTTCAAGGCAGCCACGGTGTCATCGTCCAGCACGTTGGTCTGGGCCAACGTGGTCAGGATCGAGGACTTGTGGCGCAGGTGCTCCAGGAACTCGGACTCAAAGCGGCTGATGTCCTCCACCGGAACGTCGTCCAGGTAGCCGTTGGTGCCGGCCCAGATGGACACAACCTGGTCCTCGACCGGGAACGGCGAGTACTGGCCCTGCTTGAGCAGTTCCATCAGGCGGGCGCCACGGGTCAGCTGCTGGCGGGATGCTGCGTCCAGGTCGGATGCGAACATCGCGAACGCCTGCATGTCGCGGTACTGGGCCAGGTCCAGCTTCAATGTTCCGGAGACCTTCTTCATGGACTTCACCTGGGCGGCACCGCCAACGCGGGACACGGAGACACCCACGTCAACAGCGGGACGCTGGTTGGCGTTGAAGAGATCGGACTGCAGGAAGATCTGGCCGTCCGTGATGGAGATGACGTTGGTCGGGATGTAGGCGGACACGTCGTTCGCCTTGGTCTCGATCAGCGGCAGGCCCGTCATGGAGCCGGCACCGAGCTCGTCGGAGAGCTTGGCACAACGCTCCAGGAGGCGGGAGTGCAGGTAGAAGACGTCGCCCGGGTAGGCTTCGCGTCCCGGCGGGCGGCGCAGCAGCAGCGACACGGCGCGGTAGGCTTCGGCCTGCTTGGACAGGTCATCGAACACGATGAGGACGTGCTTGCCGCCGTACATCCAGTGCTGGCCGATGGCCGAGCCTGCGTACGGAGCCAGGTACTTGAACCCTGCGGGGTCGGAGGCGGGAGAAGCCACGATGGTGGTGTACTCCAACGCGCCGTTGTCCTCGAGGGTCTGGCGGATGGCGGCAATGGTGGACGCCTTCTGCCCGATGGCGACGTAGATGCAGCGCACCTGCTTGGTTACATCGCCCGAAGCCCAGTTGGCCTTCTGGTTGATGATGGTGTCGATCGCGATGGCGGACTTACCGGTCTGGCGGTCACCAATGATGAGCTGGCGCTGGCCGCGGCCGATCGGGATCATGGCGTCGATCGCCTTGAGGCCGGTCTGCATCGGCTCGTGCACCGACTTGCGCTGGGTCACGCCGGGAGCCTGGAGCTCCAGTGCGCGGGTGGTCTCGGCCTTGATCTCGCCGAGGTCGTCGATGGGCATGCCCAGCGGGTCAACGACGCGGCCCAGGAAGGCGTCGCCCACGGGGACGGACAGAACCTGTCCGGTGCGGTGCACTTCCTGGCCTTCTTCGATGCCGGTGAAGTCACCGAGGACGATGACGCCGATTTCGCGGACGTCGAGGTTCTGGGCGAGGCCCAGGGTGCCGTCCTCAAAACGCAGCAGCTCGTTCGCCATGACCGAGGGAAGGCCCTCAACACGGGCGATGCCGTCACCAGCGGTAGTTACGCGGCCGACCTCTACGCGCTCTGCGTTTCCGGGTTCGTAGGACGCCGCGAACTCGTTCAGCGCATTACGGACGTCGTCGGCGTTGATGGTCAATTCGGCCATCTGCAGTCCCTGCTCTCCTGTTTGTGGTCACCGCAATCGGTGACCGGGGTTTCTATCAGTTTGTTGTGCTTGTCCGGCTAGCCGGCCAGCTGGCGCTGCAGTTCGCCCAGCTTGGTGAGGACCGAAGCGTCAAGCACTTCGTCACCGACCTGGACGCGAATGCCGCCAATGAGTGCCGGGTCAACATTGACGTTGACCTTCAGTTCCCGTCCGTACAGGGCATTCAGGCCGGCCTGCAGGCGGGCGAGCTGCGTCTGGGTCAAAGGACGGGTCACGCTGACCGTTGCAATCCAGCGCTGCTGCCGCTTGGCTGCCAGCTCGGCAAACCGCTCAACAAGCCGGGTGGGCTTGATGCCACGGGGCTGGGTCACAGCCTGCGCAATGAGGACTTTGGCTTCCTCACTGGCAGCGGGCACAAGCTTCTCGGCAAGCGCAACCTGGGCTGCACTGCTGGCCTGTGGTTCGGACAGAGCACGTTGTACCTCATGGCTGGAGGCAACAGCCTGGTTGAAGGAGAACAGATCGTTCTCCAGCTCTTCCAGGCCAGTGATTCCGGAGGCAGAAACGGCCGACTTGTTTTCAGCAACGGAAATGACCACCGTTGCGGCAAGAGTCTCGAGTGCATCGCCGATATCACGGGCGTTTGCCCAGCGTGAGCTGGCCAGTCCGCCTGCGATGTCTGCAGCATCAGCGGAGACTTTCCCGCCAACCAGCTGCTTGACCAGCGCCGACTTTTCGTCACCGTTGCGGGACGGGTCAGTCAGGGCGCGGCGCAAGCCAGCCGAGCTGTCCACCATTCCCAGAATTCCGAAGAGTTCCTTTGCCAGCTGCAGCGACGCCGTCGGAAGCTTTGCTTCCAACTCCGCCAGCGCTGTTGCCAGCGATTCGCTCGATACGCCTGCCATTACTTAGCTGCACCTGCGTTCTGGGACTCCAGATCTGCCAGGAAACGGTCCACGACCCGTGCTGCGCGCTCATCGTCGTTGAGCGATTCGCCCACGATGCGGCCGGCAAGGGTGGTGGCCAGGGTGCCCACCTCAGAGCGCAGCGACACAACGGCCGCCTGGCGCTCGGATTCGATCTGTGCGTGGGCCTGCGCTGTGATGCGGGCAGACTCGACTGCAGCCTTCTCCTTGAGATCCGCAAGGATCTGTGCACCTTCGGCGCGGGCTTCCTCACGGATGCGGTTGGCTTCGGTGCGGGCGTCGGTCAGCTGCTGCTTGTACTCTTCGAGTGCAGCAGACGCCTCAGCCTGTGCCTTTTCAGCCTTGGCGATGCCGCCTTCGATGGCCTCGGCACGCTCCGCGAAGGTCTTCTCGAACATCGGGACAACAAACTTGACCACGATGAACAAGAGGATGAGGAAGCCCACGAGGACAACGCCCATTTCCCAGAGGTTGGGCATGAGGGGGTTGACTTCGCCCTCAGTGGCGGCTGAGATGATCAGCTGATTCATATTTCACCCGTCCTTTTCTACTCGGTTCTGAAAGTTCGCTTCGCTCTAGGACTAGAGAACGAAGGCGAAGACCAGGCCGAGGATGGCAAGGGCTTCGGTCAGCGCAAGGCCAAGGAACGCGATCGGCTGCAGGACACGCTGTGCTTCCGGCTGGCGTGCAACGCCGTTGATGTAGGCAGCGAATACGAGGCCAACACCGATACCACCGCCGATTGCGGACAGACCGTAACCTACGAGGTTGAGATTGCCTTCCATTTTTCTTCCTTTCAAGATGCCACCCATGTGGCAGGTTGTTTGGGTTGCTTCATCCCCGCGAGGGGAAGTCTGTGGTTGCCCCGAAGCTGCGCTTCGCCGGCGGGTGCCTAGTGGCTGTCGGCGTGCAGGGCGCCTTCGATGTAGATCGCGGTCAGCAGCGTAAAGACGTAGGCCTGCAGGACCATGATCAGGGCTTCAAGCATGTACATGGCGATGGCACCGGCGAGGACCAGGACCGAGGTGCCCTTCAGCAGGACGTTCTCCTGCATCACCAGGTATTCAATGCCGGATCCGGCAATCATCACGATCAGGTGGCCGGCAAGCATGGTGGCGAACAGACGGAGGCTGTGCGTCACGGGCCGGACGAGGAAGTTGGAGATGATCTCGATGGGGATCACGATCGGCAGGATGAACCACGGCACGCCCGAAGGGACGGTGGCCAGCTTGAAGTAGCGCAGGCCGTTCTTCTTGACGCCGATGGCGATCCAGGTGAAGTACACCAGGCCGGCCAGCACATACGCTCCACCCACGTGCGAGAACGTGGGGAGCTGGATCAGCGGGATGGCACCGTAGATGTTGTTGACCAGGATGAAGAAGAACAGGCTGAACAGGAGGGGAACATACTTGATGAAGTCCCTGCCGCCGATGATGTCCTTGGCAATTCCGTTGCGGACGAAGCCGTAGGCGGCCTCGCCGGCGAACTGGAGCTTGCCGGGTACCAGCTGCTGCTTGCGTGCAGCCAGCACGAAGAAGGTAGCGATAATTGCGACAGAGAGGAGGACCAGCAGCATCTGCTTGGAGAATCCTTCTGCGGCACCCCACGGCAGGATTGCCGGCAAATGCATTTCGTTAATACCAGGAGGAGTAAACTCTCCTGAATCTTGGGCCGGGAGCGCAAGCGCGATCAACGCGTTTCCTCTCTGCAGTGTCCATCATTGGGCGTTGGGCGGGGTCCGGCAGCATGAGCGCCTGCTGTTCCCCCTGTGAAATTATTTGGCACTATCTTTTCCGTCCTGGGACGGTGCGCTGGGAGCATGGCGCTCATCAGCATTTTTGCGGGAACTGGTGAGGCCGTGCATGTGGGAAAGGTAAAAACCTCCGACGGCTCCGAGCAGAGCGCCTGCGAGCACAATCCAGCGCGTTCCCCACAGATAATCCAGTCCCCACCCTATCAAACTCCAGACGATGATTCCGCCAACGATGTAGCTGAACACAGCTATTCCAGCGTTGTAGCCGCCGTCGGAGTTATCGTCCGAGACTCCCGGCGCGGATGCCCCGCGTGTGGTTGCGGAGCGGCCTGCCTGCGCATGTTTCCGTACGTTGCGCATAGGGTTATTCCTTCCCCTCAGGATCGTTGTAGATCTGGAGGCGCGCCCTGCTGAAGCCGTGGATCTCCGCGGCCTGCCACAGGACCACCGCAACAACGGCGCCAATGACGAACCAGCGTCCGTGGAGCCACTCCGGGGCGCCGATGACGAACAGGACGATCGCGAAGCCAACCACCTTGATGAAGTACGTGGCCACGAACATCCCGATCGCGCCGGACGGATTCCCACGTCCCACGAAGTGGCCGACCAGCAGGCTGATCCCGAAGAACAGCATGACCAGCAGGCCCCCGAGCAAACTGGAAGCCGCGCCGGCTGCTCCATTGAGGAGTCCGGCAGGAATGGCACACAGCGCAAGTCCGGCTGCAGCAGCAATTGAACTGCGCTTAAGCAGCTTCAGCCACAGCGAAGGGGTGGGACCGGAGGCGCCAACGGGTCCGTTGCCGGACGCAGGTCCGGACTCGGCGTTGGAGGTCATTCGATCCCAATCGTCGGCACCACATGGCAGCTGGCCAGGAGGCAGGGGGTGGAGTGGCAGCTTGGGCTGCCCCTAAATTCTACACGAGATAGAACAACCTTAAGTCACCGGCAGCCGCGTTACTTTGGACCGGCGCCGGTAGCGGCGGATCAGGTCCGGGCTGGCCAGGTACAGGGCAAGCACCAGCACGCTCGCGACGACGCACAGTGCCACAACACCCAGTTGGGCGGTGGCGGCCACAAAACCAAGGACAATCACGGCAAGGGTGCTCACGGTCACGGCAGCCGCCGACTGCAGGTGCGAGAAGCCGACGTCGGTAAGCCGCTGGTAGACGTGCTCGCGGTGGGATGCATACCAGCGCTCCCCCGCCTTGATCCGGCGCAGCAAGGTATATCCGGTATCTGCGGCATAGACCAGGATCGGCGAGAGGACGTACTCCACGTAGACCCCGCTGAGGAAGCCCGCCACTGCCAGGGCGGCAATTGACGCTCCCAGCAGGTAACTGCCGACGTCACCCAGGAAGACCGAACCCCGGCCCAGGTTCCACGGCAGGAAGCCGAGGAAGGACATCGCGAGCACGGCTCCGCCTGCGGTCAGCCAGGGTTGCGCAGAAAGCATTCCTGCTACCGCGTAGGCGCCCCCGGCGGTGACCCCGTGAAGTCCCGAGATGCCGTTGACGCCGTCCATGAAATTGGCGATGTTGACGTAGGCGGCAATCGCCAGGGCCCCGAGGGGCAGCCACCAGAACGATTGCCCGGTGAGGATGATCAGCACCGCGGACCCCGCGGCGCCGATTCCGAGCTGGGCCGCGGCGCGGCCCCGGATGGAAAGGCCGCGCAGGTCTTCAATCCAGCCGATGGCGGAGCAAGCGACAATGACGGCGAGCACGACCGCAGACACCGAGCGGTCCACCGTGACGACGCCGAGCAACAGGGCTGCCGCATAACCAATGACCGTTGCTGCGGCCGTGGCGACGCCCATTCCGCGTATGGTCACCTTGACGTGGGATGAACGTGCGGAAGGAACATCCACCACGCCCATCCGGACCAGCAGGGGCTTTACGGCAAAGGGAAACAGCAGGCTTGCCAGCAGGGTAACCGCGGCTACCAGGGCCAGGGGCATCATGACGCCACCCGGATCTCACCTGAGTCATCGGCCTCGTCGTCGGGGATGTCGCAGATGTGGAGGCCCTGTTCTGCCTCGCAGCGCGCCAGCCAGACGTTGAGGTCCAGCTTGTCCGGATCCTGCTCGGTGGCCCTGGTGTGTGAAATTTTCGGATGCAGCGGTCGCCGGTCCAGCTCACCGTTGCCCACCAGTTCCTCATGCAGCTTCTCCCCCGGCCGCAGGCCGGTGTAGATGATCTCCACGTCCTTTCCCGACATGGCAATCATCCGCTGGGCAACATCCAGGATCCGGACCGGTTCCCCCATGTCCAGGATCAGCACATCTCCGCCGGCACCAATGGCGCCGGCCTGGATCACCAGTTGGCAGGCCTCGGGGATGGTCATGAAGAACCGGGTGACGTCGGGATCCGTGACCGTGACGGGACCGCCAACGCGAATCTGTTCGGTGAAGAGCGGCAGCATGGAACCCCGGCTCCCCATCACGTTGCCGAAACGGACGGAGACGTACTTGCCGGCGGTCTGGCCTGCCATCCACGCGGTGAGTTTCTCGGCAACCCGTTTGGAGTGGCCCAGGGCCGTGGTGGGATTGGCGGCTTTGTCGGTGGAAATGTTTACGAAATGGGTGACGCCGGCGTGCTGGGCGGCACGCAGGACGTTCAACGTGCCGCAGACGTTGGTCTTCCAGGCTTCCACGGGGTACTGCTGGAGCAGCGGCGCGTGCTTGAGCGCAGCGGCGTGGAAGACCACCTGGGGGCGGCGGTCCTCGAAGATCTCCTTCAGGGCTTCGCCGTCACGGATATTCGCCAGCACAGTGTCCCTGTCCGCCAGCAGCCCCCGGCCGGTGATGGAGATCTGGGTCTGCTGCAGCCCGGTCTCGTCATGGTCCAGCATGATCAGTTCCGCGGGATGGAATTGCACGATCTGGCGGCAGAGCTCCGATCCGATGGAGCCTCCTGCCCCAGTGACCAACACCCGCTTGCCCTTGATGTACCCGGCAATCTCGTCGACCTCGATGTCCACGGGCCGCCGGCCGATCAGGTCCTCCACTGCCACGTCGCGGAAGTCGGAGAAACCCGCGGGTGCGCCGGTGCCCAGCATGTCCCGCAGCGGGGGCAGGACCAGTACGCGGACATTCAGGCCGGCCACGGCGTCCGAGATGCGGCGGACAACGCTGGCCTCCACGTTGGCGAAAGCCAGGACCAGTACCTTCGCCCTGGTGCGGCGGATGATGGCGGGCAGGTCATCGCCCCGGCCCTGGACCTGGACCCCGGAAAGCCGCAGGTGCTTTTTCGTGGGGTCGTCGTCTACGAGGCCTACCGGGAAATACGGCGAATCCGGGTCCTGCAGCATCCGGGTCACCAGGGAGTTGCCCAGGAAGCCGGCGCCGTAGACCAGGGTGTTTTGTGCCCCGTCCCCGGGCCGGGTCCTGCCCTCTACGTAGAGCCGTTTGGCGTAGCGGGCCGCGCACATGAAGAGGCAGGCGAAGGGGAAGGCGATCAGGCCCACGCTGCGGCCGATGTTGATCTCCGCGTAGATCACCAGCAGGCTGGCCGTGATGGTGGCGGCCACGATGACGGTGACGAAGACGAGGGCCCTGGCCTCCTGGAAGCTGCCGAAGGGGTACCTGCCCCGGTACAGGGCAAGGGAGTAGCCGGCCAGCATCTGGGCCACCACGGCGATGGCGGCGATGAGGGCGGCACCGGCGAATTGTTCCACCCGGATGCCCATCTCATAGCGCAGCAGCAGCGCCAGGCCGATCGCCACTACCCACGACATCGAGTCGAGGAAGAGCTGGATCCAGATCCAGAGGGCGGGCTTCTCGTCCCGTACGGCGGCAGGTGACCGCGTTTCTGATGTTGTACTCAACGAAGATGCAACCGACTTCCACTACCACGGCGGCCAGGCGCCTGTTTCAAAATATGCCGCCGCGAAAATTGTCGGACGGCGTCGGGGCTTAGCACGATACTAATCGCTTCGGCTTCCGCTGCCCGGATGTACCGGAAGCGGCGGCATGGGTTTCCAGCCGTTGTCCGCGAGGATACTCCGCGATTCATGCCATCCACGCCAGAGCGCACCGGCCCCTTTGAGGGTCCGCTCAACGAGGACCAGCCGGACAAGTTCCTTCAGGAAGGTCAGTGCGGTACCCACTGCGAAACCGGCGCGGTTGTATCTGCCGTAGGCCCGCAAATAGTGCGCCACGTGCCCGCGGTTGCGCATCACATAGCGCCGGCTCAGGTCGGACGAATCATTAAGGTGCCGCAGGCCCAGGTCCACCTGGCGCTGTGCCCGGACCTTCCTGATGACAAAGGCGTTGACGTACACCACCGGCGTCTTTTGAGCGGCAAGCCAGCCGTAGATGAGGTCGTCCCAGGTGATGAAGAACCGCGGGTCCGGCAAGCCGATGCTCCGGGCCACGGAGGCCTTGATCAGCATCCCTTCGAAGTTACCCACATTCGTGCGGAAGACGTCGGAGTGCCGGAACACGTCGCGGGAGACCGGGAGGAAGATGCCCAGTGCCTCGACGAAGTGGTGCTGCCAGAAGAACGGTTTGCCGTTGGCGTCGTAGCGCCGGCCGATCATGCACGAGTAGTCCGGGGTGAACCTGTCCAGTGCCTCCACGGCACCCGGAAGCACCTCCACGTCGTCGTCCATCAGCCACAGCCATTCGGCGCCGGACTCCAGCGCCAGTTCCACGCCCCGGGAGAATCCGCCGGCCCCGCCGACGTTCCGGTCGAGCCGTTCGTACTGGATGGGTGGTCCGCCGTCGGCGGCCGCCCGCGCTACGACGTCGGCTGTATGGTCGGTGCTGGCGTTGTCCACGACAAGGATCCGCGCCGGTGCGGAGCTGAGCTGCGCGAAGGATGCCAGCAGGTTGCGCAGGAAGTCGGCGCGGTTATACGTGACGACGACGGCGTACAGGTTTTCCACGTCGGCCTAGCTTTTGGAGGACGTCAGTTCCGCCGGCGAGCCGAAGCCCTTGCCGCGGAAGCCGGTGGAATAGGCCCTGAACCAGTGCGCCAGGCCTTTGAGGTCACCGGTTGTGAGGAAGTAGTAGGGGAAACCGACGATGTCGGCACTGAACCAGCGCAGGTTCCGGTACTTGCGGGTGAGGTAGCCGCGGTTCCGGAAATAGCAGTAGCGCTTGAACTCGCCCTCGGGGATGACGGGGGTAATGAACCCGCCGAACACCGGTTTCATCTCGGTCCAGGTGGCCGGGTGCTGCACAGCGACTGTGGCCAGGGTGCCGTATTTGAGCCCGGCTTTTTTCACCCGGGACAGGAAGTCCACTTCGTCACCGCGGATGAAGAACTTCACGTCCGGAATGCCGATCCGGTAAAAGACCTCGGTCCGGATCAACGCACCGTTGAAGAAGTGCACCATGTCCGGAAGGTAGCCCATCGGCGCCAGCCGTGACCGGTCATTGGTGAGCAGTCCGTTGATGCGGAAATTGAAAGACAGCCGGTTGGGGTCCGCCGTGGCCGCAACCAGCGGGCTGATGATGTCCAACTGGTGCTCCCCGGCCGTGCGGAGCAGCTCGGCCAGGCAGCTGGCGTCTTCGGGATGGCCGTCGTCGTCCATCATCCAGATCCACTCGGCGCCGCTGGCCATGGCCGCCAGGATGGCATAGGCAAAACCGCCCGCGCCGCCGAGGTTGGCATCGGAGCGCAGGTAGTTGATGTTCTGCGCTCCCCCTGCTTTGACCACGTCGGCGGCGGGTACGGTGCCGGAGTCCACCAGGGCGATCGAATGGATCGGGGCAGTCTGCCCGGCCAGCCCCTTCAGCAGCAGGGCAAGCTCCTCGTGGCGGTCGAAGGTTACGGCTGCCACGGCAACTTTGGGCTGCATGTCAGTTCCCTGCCTGGTTGTCGGTGGTGCTGATGGCACTGCTGCCCGCGGCGGAAGCGTCAGCGTCCGGGGTGGATGATGCAGCCTCCTCGACCTCCGGTGCGGCGGATACCTCCGGTTCCTCCTCAGCCATGGGGATTTCGCCCAGGCCCAGGACGCCCGGGACGTGCTCGCGCAACCGGTCCAGGCTCACTGCCCCGTTGCGCACCACGCGCAGGATGGGGCCGGTGGCGTCCACGATGGTGGACGGAACGCCGGCTTCACCCTCCAGCGGGCGGGGGCCGCCCTCCAGGTACACCTCCACCGAGTCGGCCAGCTGTTCCCGTGCCGCTGCAGCCGTCTGGGCCGGGGCCTGGCCCGTGCGGTTGGCCGAGGACACGGCCAATGGTCCTGTCAGGGTCAGCAGTTCCAGGGCCACCTCGTCGGCGGGCATCCGGAGGGCCACGGTGCCTTTGGTTTCGCCGAGGTCCCAGTCCAGCGAGGGCTGGGCGTGCAGGATCAGGGTCAGGCCGCCGGGCCAGAAGGCCTCCGCCAGTTTGCGGGCCTCGGCCGACACCTCGGTTGCCAGGCCGTCCAGTGCGTTAATGCGCGGAATCAGGACGGGCGGGGGCATGGTGCGGCTGCGTCCCTTGGACACCAGCAGCATGGTGACGGCCTGCGGCGAGAACGCATCTGCGCCGATGCCGTACACGGTGTCCGTGGGAAGCACGACGCACTTCTTTTCGCTGATGGCACGCTGGGCATGTTCCAGTCCCCGTGCCCGTTCGTCGTCAGTGGTGCAGTCATAAGTTGTGGTCACTGGCCCATTCTTTCATTCCGTATGGCCTGGTCCGCGAGCAGGGCACTGGTGGCGCGCTCCTTGCCGTTGAGGTCCAGGTGCGTCGTGATGGTTGTCCAGGATCCCGTCCTGGCAAGCATTGCGGCAATCCAGCCGGACTGGACTTCCGCGTGTTCCATGACGAAGTAGCCCCCTGGACGCAGCAGCCGGGCAGCGGAGGCGGCCGCCGCCGTCGGAAGTTCCATGCCGTCCGCTCCCCCGCCGTACAAAGCCTCCGGGGGATCGTGCAGGGCTACTTCGGGTTCGTTGGGGATGGCTTCGGCCGGGATGTACGGCGGGTTGGAAACCACGACGTCGACAGTTCCGTTGAGTTCCGGAAAGGCATCGCGCAGGTCCCCCAGGACAAGGTTGACGCCCAGGGGGGCCAGGTTTTTCGCTGCCCAGGCGTGCGCAAACGGGCTGAATTCGACGGCGTGCACCTCGGCGCCCGGCACTTCATGCGCCAGCGAACCGGCGATGGCACCGGAGCCCGTCCCGAGGTCCACGATCCGGGGGTGGGGCATGTCCTTGACGTGGTCGATGGCCAGCTGGACCACGGATTCGGTCTCCGGACGCG
Organism: Arthrobacter sp. SAFR-179; assembly: GCF_059414945.1. Lineage (NCBI taxonomy): Bacteria > Bacillati > Actinomycetota > Actinomycetes > Micrococcales > Micrococcaceae > Arthrobacter > Arthrobacter sp. SAFR-179. The sequence goes on along the minus strand of NZ_JBPFDM010000001.1, from coordinate 752,146 downwards.
GGATGAATACCCCGGGCCCCACAGCCAGTTCCAGGTAGCGGAAGTGCGCCACGCCAGTGATGTGCTGCAGGGGGACCCTGCCGGCGCGCTCGGCCACGAGGGCTTCGTAGCCTTCGGGAGCAGGCGTATCACCCAGCATCATGGCGCGCAGGCGCCCGAGCCCCACGTTCAGCAGGTGGTCGGCGAGCAGTTCCGCGTCCACGCGCGGACTGGGTACGCCTGCCTCGGCCAGTATTGCCGCGGCCTCGCGGACCGCCGCGGCCAGGGACTGGGAAGGCGCCGCGGGGGCGGGCTCAGTCATGCGAAGCTCCCGGTCAGTCGCCGATGGCGTCCAGCCGCGCCTGCTCATCCATCTCGATGGCGGACTGGATCACCGGTTCGAGGTCCCCGTTCATGACCTGGTCAAGGTTGTAGGCCTTGTAGCCGGTGCGGTGGTCGGCGATCCGGTTTTCCGGGTAGTTGTAGGTCCGGATGCGCTCCGAGCGGTCCATGGTGCGGATCTGCGACTTGCGCTGGGCGGAATTCTCGGCGTCGATCTGCTCCTGCTGGTGGGCCAGGATGCGGGCGCGCAGGACGCGCATGCCGGCCTCGCGGTTCTGCAGCTGTGATTTCTCGTTCTGCATGGCCACCACGATCCCGGTGGGAAGGTGGGTGATGCGGACGGCGGAGTCCGTGGTGTTAACCGACTGCCCGCCGGGGCCGGATGACCGGTAGACGTCGATCTTCAGGTCGTTCTGGTTGATTTCGAGCTCTTCAGGCTCGTCCACTTCCGGCAGGACCAGCACGCCGGCGGCGGAGGTGTGGATGCGGCCCTGGGATTCCGTGACGGGGACGCGCTGGACGCGATGCACGCCGCCTTCGAACTTGAGCCGGGCGTAGACGCCCTCGGCGGGGTCGTTGGAGTTGCCCTTGACGGCCACCTGGACGTCCTTGTACCCGCCAAGGTCGGACTCGGTGGCGGAGATGATTTCAGTCTTCCAGCCGCGTGACTCCGCGTACCGGGTGTACATGCGCAGCAGGTCCCCGGCGAACAGGGCAGCTTCGTCGCCGCCTTCACCGCCCTTGACTTCAAGGATCACGTTGCGGGCATCGTCAGGATCGCGGGGAATCAGCAGGCGGCGAAGCTTGGCGGCAGCAGTCTCCAGTGCGGTTTCGAGTTCAGGCACCTCCGCAGCGAACTCAGGATCCTCGTCAGCCATCTCCTTCGCGGCAGCAAGGTCGTCCCGGATGCCTTCCCATTTGTGGTACGCCTCAACAATGCCATTAAGCTGAGCCGACCGCCGCCCCAGCTTCCGGGCAAGCCGCTGGTCAGCATAAACAGCAGGATCCCCCAGCTGCGCCTGGATAGCATCATGCTCATCAAGCAGGCCCTGTACGGACTCAAACATCTATAAACCTCTTTCGACTTGTACAAGTCTAGTAACAAACAAAACCGGGAAAGCGGCTGGTGACTTAACGACGAAGCCGCACGGATTTTTCCGCCCCGGGAGTGGCATCGGGCCTGCCGAAGCTGGGAGGCTGACGATCGAAGATCGAAAGCCTCCCAGCGTAGGGGCGGGGGCGGAAAAATCTGTGCGGCGTCAGCACCGGGGCAGCAGATCAGCCGCTCCCCAATGCGTTATTTGTCGTTATCCGACTTCGCACCAAGCGTCGTCTTCTGGACCTGCATGAGGAACTCGACGTTGCTCTGGGTTTCCCGGATCTTGTTGGTGAGCAGTTCAAGGCTCTGCTGGGTCTCGAGTCCGGAGAGGACGCGGCGCAGCTTCCACATGATCTTGACTTCTTCGGGCGAGAGCAGGTTCTCCTCGCGGCGGGTGCCGGAGGCGTTGACGTCCACGGCCGGGAAGATGCGCTTGTCGGCCAGCTGGCGGGACAGGCGGAGCTCCATGTTGCCGGTGCCCTTGAACTCTTCGAAGATGACCTCGTCCATCTTGGATCCGGTCTCCACGAGGGCGGTGGCCAGGATGGTGAGCGAGCCGCCGTTCTCGATGTTGCGGGCGGCACCGAAGAAGCGCTTGGGCGGGTACAGGGCTGCGGAGTCCACACCGCCGGACAGGATGCGGCCGGAGGCCGGTGCTGCCAGGTTGTAGGCACGGCCCAGGCGGGTCATGGAGTCCAGGAGGACCACCACGTCCATGCCCATTTCCACGAGGCGCTTGGCGCGTTCGATGGAGAGTTCGGCCACGGTTGTGTGGTCGTCGGCGGGACGGTCGAAGGTGGAGGCGATGACCTCACCCTTGACCGTGCGCTGCATGTCCGTCACTTCTTCGGGGCGTTCGTCGACCAGCACCATCATGAGGTGGACCTCAGGGTTGTTGGTGGTGATCGCGTTGGCGATGGACTGCAGGATGAGCGTCTTGCCGGCCTTGGGCGGGGAGACGATCAAGCCGCGCTGGCCCTTGCCGATGGGGGCAACGAGGTCGATGACGCGGGGACCGATCTTCTTGGGGTCGGTCTCCAGGCGCAGGCGCTCGGACGGGTACAGCGGAACCAGTTTGGCGAACTCTACGCGGTCCTTGAGCTCTTCCGGGGTCTTGCCGTTGACGGACGTCACGCGCACCAGGGCGTTGAACTTCTGGCGGTTGGACTGCTGGCTGCGGTCTTCGCCGTCACGGGGTGCGCGGATGGCACCGACCACAGCGTCGCCCTTGCGGAGGTTGTACTTCTTGACCTGGGCCAGGGAGACGTAGACGTCGTTGGGGCCGGGCAGGTAGCCGGAGGTGCGGATGAACGCGTAGTTCTCCAGGACGTCCAGGATGCCGGCGACGGGCAGCAGCACGTCATCCTCGGTGATCTCGACGTCGTCGACATCGGGGCCCTGGTTGCGGCCGCGGCGGCGGTCGTTGCGGTCGCGGAAGCGGTCGTTGCGGGAGTTGTCCCGGTCCTGGCCGCCGGAGCGGTCATTGCGGTCGTTCCGGTCGCGGCGGTTCCGGCGGTTCCGGCGGCTTCCGCCGTCGCTGTCGTCGTTGTCGCGGTTGTCCCGGCTGCCTTCACGCTGGCCGGCATCACGGCTGCCGCTGTTGTCACGGCCGCCGTCCGAGTCGCGGGAGGTGTTGTCGCGGCCGCGGGTCCGGCCGCCGTCGCGGCGTTCGGTGCGCTGGCCGGCGTCGCCCGTTTCAGTTGCGGGGGCTTCGGTACGCTGTTCGCCGGAACGCTGTTCCGTGGCGGGCTGCTCTGCCGGGGTTTCCGCCGGGGCTTCCTGGATGGCCGCGGCAGCAGCCTCGCTGCGGCGGCGGTTGCGGGTGCGGGGCTGGCGGCGCTCCTGGGCGCCTTCAGTTCCCTCCGTGGTTTCCGCGGGGGCGGCCGACGGCGACTCAACGGTTGCGCCGGAAGGCGCGGCAGCGGTTTCCGCGACGGGAGCTTCGGCAACCGGGGCAACCACACCGTCACTGACGGCGCGGCGGCTGCGGCCGCGTCCGCGGGCACGGGTACCCTCGGCGGCGGGAGCTTCGGCGGCCGGGGCCTCCGGAGCGGAAGCCGGTGCAGCTGAAGCCACGGCGGTTTGCGGAGCCTTTTCCGCTGCCTTTGCGGGGGCCTTGGCGGTGAGTGTTCCTGCACGGTGGGCGGAAATGGCCGAGACCAGATCCCCCTTGCGCATGCGGGATCCGCCTGAAATACCGAGCTGGCTGGCCAAGGCCTGCAGCTGGGCGAGCTTCAGGCCGGCGAGGCCGCTGCTCTTGGCGGTTGCGGCCGGTGATTCGGCAGCAGAAGTTGTGTGTTCCACAGCTGGCGACAGCTCAGTGGTTTCGGTCACGAAGGATCCTTCCCCCTCGACGGCGTCCAGACTGGGAGCTGGGCGCGATGATTTGATCTGGGCTGCAGTTCAGATCTGCAGCCGGGATTTCGGCCTTGCCGGTTGGATTTCGGCCAGCAGGGCCGGATACTGATTCACCTTGCGCTGCGCCCATGGCACAACGCCGGGCTGACGGTTCAGGGGCAGTTGAATGCTGCAGATTCCTGCGACAGACCAAGCAGGCGGCACCGGAATACATTCACAGTGGTAGATCAAATAGCAACTGAATGCAGGAGCAGATCAGATAGGCGGAATTACCGCCGGTGCAGTTCAACCTTAGCACCTTCAACGTCCACTGCCAGCTTCAGCACGCGCCAGCCGATGTCCGGCGTGTTCTCCGCGGTGTAAGCCTCGATGAAGGCGAGGGCGTGGCCTGCCTGCTCTTCACCGTTTGCCAGCACCAGGACGGTGGGCCCGGCCCCGGAAACCACTGCCGCGTAGCCTGCGTTGCGGAGTGCGCTGATCAAGGCGGCACTTGGCCGCATGGCGTCGGCGCGGTAGCTCTGGTGCAGGTAATCCTCGGTGCCCGGCAACAGGAATTCGGGGTTCTGCGTCAGCGCGTGGATCAGCAGGGCGGCACGGCCGGAGTTCATGGCGGCCGCATGGTGTCCCACGGAAGCCGGCAGCAGGGCGCGGGCCGCTTCAGTGGACAGTTCAAAGTTGGGTACCGCCACGATGGGGATCACGGACCTGGCCACGCTGGCACGGGTGCTGCTGTACTGCTCACTGTCCTGCCATGACAGCGCCAGTCCGCCGAAGAGGGCCGGTGCCACGTTGTCTGGATGGCCCTCCAGTTCACTGGTGAGCTGGAGGATCCAGTCCTTTCCGCGCTGGTCTTCGGCCGGCACCATGGCGTTGGCAGCCGAGACTGCGGCCACCACTGCGGATGCAGACGAGCCCAGTCCGCGGCCATGCGGGTTGACGTTGTCGGCAACCACCTTCAGTCCGCCGTGCCGGTAACCCAGCCGCTCAAAAGCCGCGTCCATGGCGCGGACCACCAGGTGGCTGGCATCCCGCGGCAGGGTGTCAGCCCCCTCGCCGTGGAGCTCGAAAACGAGTTCTTCGGTGTCGAGGCTTTCCACGGTGAGGGTGTCATGCAGGGCCAGCGCAAGCCCAAGGCTGTCGTAGCCGGGGCCCAGGTTCGCACTCGTGGCGGGGACCCGGACGGTGACGCGCTGTCCCGGCTCAATCAGGTGCAGTCCGACCGCGGCCTGTGAGGTGGTGTCCAAGGCTATTTTTCTTCCAGTCCCAGTTCAGCGGCAACGGTGACCACATCGTTTGGAACCTTGACGGGCTGGACGTCGCTGCCGTCCTCCGTGCGCAGGGCCCACTGGGGGTCCTTCAGGCCGTGGCCGGTGACGGTGATGACGATGGTCTTGCCGGAGGGCACGTCGCCGGCGGCGTGCTTCTTGAGCAGGCCGGCCACACCGGCGGCGGAGCCCGGCTCCACGAACACGCCTTCACGGGATGACAGCCAGCGGTGGGCGTTCAGGATTTCCTCGTCGGTGACGGCTTCGATGAGTCCGCCGGATTCGTCACGTGCACCCACGGCCCCGTCCCACGACGCGGGGTTTCCGATGCGGATGGCCGTGGCGATGGTGTCCGGCTCGGTGATGGGGTGCCCGGCTACGAACGGTGCTGCCCCGGCAGCCTGGAAGCCCCACATGGCCGGCGTCCTGGTGGAGACGGCGGGCAGCGTGCCTGCTGCTTCGGACTCGAACGGAGCCGAGTACTCCTTGTAGCCCTTCCAGTACGCGGTGATGTTGCCGGCGTTCCCCACGGGCAGGACGTGGATGTCCGGTGCGTCGCCCAGGGCGTCCACCACTTCGAAAGCGCCGGTTTTCTGGCCCTGGATGCGGGCAGGATTGACGGAGTTGACCAGGAAGACGGGGTAGGACTCCCCCAGCTTGCGGGCGATGTCCAGGCAGTTGTCGAAGTTTCCGTCGACCTGCAGGAGGGTGGCACCGTGGGCGATGGCCTGGCTGAGCTTGCCCATCGAGATCTTGCCTTCGGGCACCAGGACGGCGCACTTCAGGCCGGCGGCGGTTGCGTAGGCAGCGGCGGACGCGGAGGTGTTGCCGGTGGAAGCGCACACAACGGCCTTGGCGCCGGAAGCCACCGCGGCGGTCATGGCCATGGTCATGCCGCGGTCCTTGAAGGATCCGGTGGGGTTCATCCCTTCGACCTTCAGGTAGACCTCGGAACCGGTGAGTTCGGAGAGCTTCTGCGCGTGCACCAGCGGGGTGCCGCCCTCGCCCAGGGTGATGACCCTGGTGGACTCCGTCACGGGCAGACGGTCAGCGTATTCGCGGATGACACCGCGCCATTGGTGAGCCACTTAGACTCCTTCTACCCGCAAAACGGATGTAACTGAATTGATGACGTCCAGGCCCTTCACGGCCTCGACGGTGGCTGCAAGGGCAGCCTCTGACGCACGGTGGGTGACAATCCGCAGTTCGGCCGACTCCACGTTGGATTCGGCGTCACGGTGGATGGTCTGCCGCATGATTTCGATGGAGACGCCGTGGCCGGCGAACAGCTGGGCGATCTTTGCCAGCACGCCCGGCTGGTCTGCGACGTCCAGGCCGATGTAATAGCTGGTGGTGGCCGCGTCGATGGGCAGCGCCGGAACGTGGCCGGTGGTGGTTTCGGTACGTCCCGGGCCGCCCAGGACCAGGCGGCGGGCTGCTGAGACGAGATCGCCCAGCACGGCGGATGCCGTGGGGGTGCCGCCGGCTCCCTGGCCGTAGAACATCAGCTCACCGGCGTTTTCGGCCTCGATGAACACGGCATTAAACGCCCCGCGCACGGCGGCCAGCGGGTGTTCGCGCGGCAGGAGGGTGGGGTGGACGCGGACGGACACGCCTTCCTTGCCGTCGGCGCCGGTCAGTTTCTCGGCGATGGCCAGCAGCTTGATGACGAAACCGGCATCCTTGGCGGCGGCGATGTCCGCGGCGCTGACGGACGTGATGCCTTCACAGTGGACGTCGTCCAGGGCGAAGCGGGTGTGGAAGGACAGCGAGGCCAGGATGGCGGCCTTCGCTGCAGCGTCGTGGCCTTCGATGTCGGCAGTGGGGTCCGCTTCCGCGTAGCCAAGGCGCTGGGCCTCGGCCAGGGCGTCGGAGAACTGGGCGCCGGTGGTGTCCATCTGGTCGAGGATGAAGTTGGTGGTGCCGTTGACGATGCCCAGCACCCGGGTGATCCGGTCGCCGGAGAGGCTGTCGCGGATGGGGCGGAGGATGGGGATGGCTCCCGCCACGGCGGCTTCGTAGGACAGCTGGACGCCTGCTTTGTCGGCCTCTTCGTAGAGGGTGGGTCCGTCCTGGGCCAGGAGCGCCTTGTTGCCCGTGACCACGCAGGCGCCGTTGCGCAGCGCGGAGAGGATCAGCGTGCGGGCCGGTTCAATGCCGCCCATCAGTTCGATCACCAGATCGGCGTCCTTGACCAGGGTGTCGGCGTCGGTGGTGAAGAGCTCCTGCGGCAGGTCCACGTCGCGCGGGGCGTTGACGTTGCGCACGGCAATGCCGCTGAGCTGCAGGCGGGCACCGGTGCGGGCGGCGAGGGCGTCTGCGTCCTCAATGAGGATCCGCGCAACCTGGGCCCCAACGTTGCCACAGCCCAGCAGGGCCACTTTCAGCGTTCGCATTTCCGTCATTCAGGCTCCCATGTCGCGGTTCAGCAGGTCTTCTTCGGTTTCCCCGCGGACAATCAGCCGGGCAGATCCGTCGCGCACCGCGACAACGCCCGGCCGGGCCAGATAGTTGTAGTTGCTCGAGAGGGCCCAGCAGTAGGCGCCGGTTCCCGGTACAGCAAGCAGATCACCGGCTGCCACGTCCTCGGGCAGATATACATCTCTAACAACTATGTCGCCGCTCTCGCAATGTTTGCCCACCACGCGGGACAGTTGCGGAGCCGCGTCGGATGTGCGCGAGGCCAAAACGGCCGAATAATCCGCGTCGTACAGCACCGGCCGGGCGTTATCGCTCATGCCGCCGTCAACCGAAACATACCGGCGCGGATACGTAACGTTGTTGCCCGCGTCACCGTCGGCGGAAGCCGCAGGGGCATCCACGCGGACCGTCTTCAGCGTGCCCACCTCGTAGAGGGTGAAGGTGGTGCTGCCCACGATGGCGCGGCCGGGCTCGATGGAGATGCGGGGCGCGTCGATGCCCAGCTCGGCGCAGGTTGAACGCACGACGGCGGCCATCGCCGTCGCGATTTCCGCTGCGGGGCGCGGGGTATCCACCGGGGTGTAGGCGATCCCGTACCCGCCGCCGAGGTCCAGTTCGGGCATGGTGATGGAGTACTTGTCCTGCATGGCGGCCAGGAAGCGCAGGAGCTTCTGGGCGGCCAGGGCAAAACCGTCCGGCTCGAAGATCTGCGAGCCGATGTGGCAGTGCAGGCCCAGCAGTTCGATGCCGGGGTGCGCTGCTGCCGCCGCCACTGCTTCCTCGGCAGCGGAGATGCCGGCCTCATCAGTGGTGTCAGCCGCCATGGAGAGGCCGAACTTCTGGTCCTCGTGCGCGGTGGCGATGAATTCGTGCGTGTGGGCGTGGACGCCGGGAGTGAGCCGAAGCATGACCTTCGCCTGTTCCCCGCGGGCCTGGGCGATGCTGCCTACGCGCTGCAGTTCGGCCAGGCTGTCCACCACGATCCGGCCCAGGCCCATGTCAAGGGCCCGGTGGATCTCACCGTCGGACTTGTTGTTGCCGTGCAGGGCGACGTCCGCCCCGGGAATCCCGGCCCGGTGGGCAACGGCGAGTTCCCCGCCAGATGCCGTATCCAGGCGCAGCCCTTCCTCCTCCACCCACCGGACAACCGAGGTGCACAGGAACGACTTCCCGGCGTAGTAGACGTCCACTCCCCCGCAGATGTCCGCGAACGCGTCATTGAACGCGTCGCTGAAGGCCCTGGCCCGGGCGCGGAAGTCGTTCTCGCTCATGACGAAAAGCGGCGTGCCGTACTGCCGCTGCAACTCGCTGACGGGGATACCGTCAATGCTGAGTTCGCCATCCCCGTTGCGCGCCACGTCACGGGCCCACATGGGTTGGTGGAGGGCATTGAGGTCCGCCGGAACGGCGAGCCATTCCGGGGCAAGCGGAGAACCCTGTGCTGCTGTCTGCGTCATCGGTCCTACATCCGTTCCGGGGCTGAAACGCCCAGCAGGTCAAGTCCGTTGGCCAGCACCTGGCTGGTGGCGTCGTTGAGCCACAGCCGGGTGCGGTTGAGGTCGGTCACCGCTTCGTCACCCATGGGGGCAATGCGGCAGGCGTCGTACCAGCGGTGGTAGGCCCCGGCGATGGCCTCCAGGTGGCGGGCAACGCGGTGCGGTTCGCGCAGCTCTGCCGCCTTGGCCACGATGGACGGGTAGCTGCCCAGGTAGGACAACAGCTCATTTTCGGTGGCATGGTCCAGCAGCGAGGCCTCGAATGCTGAGCGGTCCACGCCTGCATCCACCGCATTGCGTGCGGCGCCGCGCGAACGGGCATGGGCGTACTGCACGTAGAACACGGGGTTCTCATTGCTGTGCTTCTTCAACAGCTCCGGATCAAGGGTCAACGGCGAATCGGCCGGGAACCGGGCCAGGGAGTAGCGGACGGCGTCCTTGCCCAGCCAGTCGATCAGGTCCTTGAGCTCGATGATGTTGCCGGCGCGCTTGGACAGCTTGGCTCCGTTAACGGACACCAGCTGGCCGATCAGGACCTCAATGTTCGTTTCGGGGTCATCGCCGGCAGCGGCGGCGATGGCCTTCAGCCGGTTGATGTAGCCGTGGTGGTCAGCGCCCAGGAGGTAGATCTTCTCGGTGAAACCGCGGTCCTTCTTGGACAGGTAGTAGGCGGCATCCGCGGCGAAGTAGGTGGGCTCGCCGTTCGCACGGATCATCACGCGGTCCTTGTCATCGCCAAAGTCCGTGGTCCGCAGCCAGACCGCACCGCCGTCGTCGAACACGTGGCCCTGTTCACGAAGGCGCGCCACGGCACTTTCGATAGCGCCGGCGTCGTGCAGTTCCTGCTCGGAGAAGAAGACGTCGAACTCCACGCCGAAGTCCGCCAGGGTGGCCTTGATGTCCTTCATCTGCGCTTCGTAGGCGGCGGCGCGGATGACCGGCAGCGCGGCAACCTCGGTGAGTTCGCGGATGTCCGGGTGCGCGGTGAGCACTTCGTGGCCAAGGTCTGCGATGTACTGGCCCGGGTAGCCGCCGTCGGGCACGGGAAGGCCGTGCAGCCGGTTGTAGACGGAGTGCGCGAAGGTGTTCATCTGCGAGCCGGCGTCGTTAATGTAGTACTCGGCCGTGACGTCAGCGCCGGAAGCGCGCAGCACGCGGGCGATCGAATCCCCCAGGGCAGCCCAACGGGTGTGGCCGATATGGAGGGGCCCGGTGGGGTTGGCGGACACGAATTCCATATTCACGGTGCGCCCGGCGAGCGCCGTGTTGGTGCCGTAGTCCTTGCCGGCCTCCACGATGGCCTTTGCCAGTGCACCGGCGGCTGCGGCGTCCACTGTGATGTTCAGGAAGCCGGGTCCGGCGATGTCCACGGCGGAGACGCCGTTGATCGACTTGAGGCGGGCGCTGAGCACGCTGGCGAATTCGCGCGGGTTGGTGCCCGCCTGCTTGGCCAGCTGCAGGGCGATGTTGGTGGCCCAGTCGCCGTGGTCCCGGTTCTTGGGCCGCTCCACGCGCACGTCCTCGGGAACTGCTGATGCCGCGAGGGCAATCTCGCCGGCGGCGACGGCGTCCTTGAGGCAGGCGGATATGGCGAGGGAAAGTTCTTCGGGAGTCACCCCTCTAGACTACCGGGGGCCAGTGACAGCAAAGAATTTGGCGCTCCTGGCTGCCTTCCCGGACGCATCCGGAAGAGTACGGTGAACCATTCGCGTGGATCCGGCGTTGACTAAACCGTAGCGAAAGTGAACGGTATAGCCCCAAAAGTGAAACGAGAGCCTTCATGAGACCCTCCAGCCCCCAAAGCCCCGACACCTCCGGCACTGCGTTCCGCAAAAGCATTTTCGCCGGTCTCGCAGGCCTGTCCCTCGCAGGAACGGTGGCGGGCTGCGCACCGTCCGCGGCGGACAGCACCCCTGGCACCACGGGAACCCCGGCCGCTCCTGCTGCCGGTTCTGCCGCCCCTGCCGGCACAGGCGGCAGTTACAAGGACGGCACCTACAGCGCGGACGGGAACTACGTGTCCCCAAACGGCACGGAAACCGTGGGCGTGCAGTTGACGCTGGCGGCAGGAAAAGTCACGGACGTGCAGATCACCCAGCACCCGTCCAATCCAAACACCCGGAAGTTCCAAGGCCAGTTCGCCGGCGGCATCGCTGCGCAGGTGGTGGGCCGGAACATCGACGAGCTTAACGTTTCCAAGGTTGCGGGGTCCTCGCTGACCAGCGGAGGCTTCAACCAGGCCGTCGACAAGATCAAATCGGAGGCGCAGTAGGCAGTGCCCGTCAGGGACTGGGAGGACTTTTCGTTCCAAGGGATTGGAACCGCGTGGGAAATCACCACTGCGCGGCCATTGCCGCCGTCCCTTCGCGCACGCCTCCTGGAAAGGGTTGAAAAATTCGACGGCGACTGGTCCCGTTTCCGTCCCGACTCACGGGTGGCTGAGCTGGCACGGACGCCGGGACGTTATGCCTTTCCGGAGGAGGCCGCCCCGCTGGGCGGGCTGTACCGCCAGCTGTACCGGGTTACCGGCGGCGCCATGACCCCGCTGATCGGCGGCAGCCTGGAACGCCTGGGGTATGACGCAGCGTATTCGCTGCGGCCGGCCGGTCCGCCACTGCCTGCACCGGCCTGGGAATCGGTACTCACCTGGTCCGGAACAGTCCTGACCGCGAGCGCCCCCGTGCTGCTGGATATCGGCGCGGCCGGCAAGGGCCTGTTGGTGGACCTGCTGTCCGCGGAGCTTTTGGATGCGGGCGTTGGCGCGTTCGTCATCGATGCCGGCGGCGACCTCCTGGCCCGCGGAGCAGGGCCCGTCAGCGTGGCGCTTGAACACCCCTACAACCCGGCCCAGGCGATCGGGAAGATCGACCTGGACGGCCGCGCCCTGTGTGCCTCGGCCGCCAACCGCCGCGCCTGGGGCGACGGACTGCACCACGTCCTGGACGGGACCACCGGGCAGCCGGTGCGGACCGCCGTCGCCACATGGACCCTGGCTGGGACGGCCATGCTGGCCGATGCCCTTGCAACGGCCCTGTTCTTTGTTCCCGGCGCCACGCTCCAGGAAACCTTTGATTTTTCCTGGCTGACCGTCTTTTCCGACGGCAGCGCCGCCTACTCCGCCGAATTCGAAGGGACGCTGTTCTCATGAACCCCGTGGAAACGCCGCACGCCCGCCCGCCCGCGTCCCTGGCCGGCCGGATGGGGACTGCCGTGGGCAGGTTCACCATGTACCGGATTACCCTGGTGGTCCTGGCGGTGCTGGCCGCCTACAGCGTCCTGCTCAACATCCTGGGCTGGCTGACGTTCGGCATTCCGGACATGCTGGTCCACCTTGCACTGTGCCTGGGCTTGACCTACGCCTCCAACCGGGCGCTGGCGGCTCTTTTCCGGGTGAACCCCCACACGGAGTCGTCCCTCATCACGGGGCTGCTGCTCTACTTCCTGTTCTGGCCGTCCCTGCAGCCATTGGACCTGGCAGGGGTGGCACTGGCGTGCGTCCTGGCATCCGCCTCGAAATACGCACTGGCGTGGCGTGGCCGGCACATCTTCAATCCCGCTGCCGCCGGTGCGTTTGCCACCGGACTGACCGGATTGAACATTGCAACGTGGTGGGCGGCGACTCCTGCCATGCTGTGGCTGCTGCTGCCGGGCGTGCTGCTGGTCCTGTACCGAACCCGCAAAGTGCTGATGGCGTCCGTGTTCACGCTGGTGGCCACCGCCGTCATCACGCTGGAACTGCTTCGCTCCGGCATGACGGCGGGCATGGGCATCTACCAGGCCCTGGCACAGCGGCCGGTCCTGTTCTTCGTCGGATTCATGCTGACCGAGCCCCTGACGCTGCCGCCCCGCCGCCGGCAACAGTTGGCGCTGGCCGCCGTGGTGGCGGTGCTCTTTGCCGCCCCCTGGAACGTGGGCATCTTTGCCAACTCACCCGAGGCAGCCCTGCTGGCCGGCAACCTGCTGGCCTTCCTGGCAGGCCAGCGCGGGGCCGTGAAGCTCCGGCTCACGGGTACCCGGCAGCTGACGCCGGCCACCACCGAGTTCTCCTTCCAACCTGCCCGGCCGGTGCGTTTCCTTCCTGGCCAGTACCTGGAAGTGGACCTGCCGCAGGCCAGGCCGGACGGGAGGGGCCGACGACGGGTGTTCAGTTTGACCGGCTCCCCCGGCGGGCGCCTGGTGAAGTTTGCCGTGCGGACGGCCGGCCCCTTGTCCGCGGCAAAGGAGGCGCTCCTGGCGCTGAGGCCGGGCGACGAAGTGGCAGCCACGGCAGTGGGCGGCGACTTTGTCCTGCCGCGCGATCCACACCGCCCGGTGCTGCTCATCGCAGCGGGCATCGGGATCACCCCCTTCGTTTCGCATCTGTCCTCAGGGGGCCTGCGGGAGCGGGACGCAGTGCTCCTCCTCCTGGCCAGGAGCGCTGATGAAGTGGCCTATGCGGAAGAACTCCGGGATTCCGGCATCCGGGTGCTCGTCCTCACGGCGGATGGTTCACGGCCGCCGTCCGGACTGGCCTCCGCTGCCGGTGACGCCGGCCCCCGAAACGGCTTGGAGGGAGACCGGCTCCCCGGGGACCGGCTGGACGGGAAAACCCTTGCGGCACTGGTGCCGGACATAGCGGCCCGCGAGGTCTATGTGTCGGGGTCCCCGGCGAGCGTTGCAGCGCTGCGCCGCGCCGCCAAGAGCGCCGGCGCCCGGCGGGTCCGGACAGACTCTTTCTCCGGCTACTGAGGACACCTGATTGCCCGCCCCTTCCCCCTCCAGGTGTCGGTTTTCCCTTGCGGGCCACCTTCCTGCTAAGCTCTAGGACGTCCCGCCGGGAACGGCAGGAAATCCGGATTGCCCTCGTAGCTCAGGGGATAGAGCGTCTGCCTCCGGAGCAGAAGGCCGTAGGTTCGAATCCTACCGAGGGCACAGAAAACCCCGCCGCTTCAGTGAAGCGGCGGGGTTCTTTCGTTGCATCCCTTATCCGATCCCACCGCGGGTGCCGCAGGATCAAAATTTCAGGGCGGCCTCATCAAGCGTGGCCAGGGTCAGCACGGCTTCCTCGACCGTTTCGTGGTCCTCCAGCTCACGCTCGAGCCGGCGGAGGGTTACGGCCACCTCGTGTTCGGGATGGTCCCCCTGCAGGTCAACGGCCGCCACGAGATACAGCTTGCGGGGTCCCACGAATTCCAGGTGCAGGTAGGTGAGCCGGGCGATGTCCGGGTGCTCCAGCACCCGCCGGGCCATGGACCGTTCGATGTCAGGGGTGACGCCCTGGCCCACCAGGAAACGCCTGTTCCGGTCGATCAGGACGACGGCGACGACGGCCAGCAGTACGCCGACGGCGATCGAACCGATCGCATCCGGCAGCGGCGATCCCGTGACCTGATGCAGGAACACGCCCACGAATGCCACCACGAGGCCGATCAGCGCGGCAGCGTCCTCGGCGAAGACGGCGCGCAGGGTGGGATCGGAGCTAATGAGTACCTGCTCCAGCGTGTGCCGGTCCAGCTCGTGGGCCGCCTTCCTGGTCTGCCGGAAGGCCTGGACGAAGGAGATTCCCTCGAAAACGAAAGCCACGGCCAGGACCACGTAGGCCACAGCGAAATCCGCGGCAGGTTCCGGCTCAATAATCTGCTGGATGCCATGCATGATGGACACCACCGCGCCGGCGGTAAACAGGCCGAACGCGGCGAACATGGACCACACATAGGCTTCCCGGCCGTACCCCATGGGATGGCTCTTGTCCCGTGGCCGGCCGGAACGGCGCTCGGCGAAGAACAGGAACACCTGGTTTCCGGTATCTGCCCAAGAGTGCGCTGCCTCCGCCGCCATGGAGGCCGAGCCCGTCAGGACAGCGGCCACTGACTTCGCCGCCGCCACAAGGGTGTTGGCCACGAAGGCGATAATGACCGTCAGCAGGGTTGAGCTGGACGTGGAGCCCTTTTCGGTTTCAGCCATGCGCTTACCGTACCCACCTGCGCCTGCTGCAGTACCCGGATGGCTGACCAATCTGGGGCCGCGGCCTGCCGTTGATTGTCACTGGCTCCTCTTAAGCTGAAACCACCTAGCTGAGGGAGTACGCCATGCACGTTCAGTTCTGTTCCATCGTTCCGCCTTATCTGTTGCGCCGGCTGGCCCAGCAGGACGCGCCGGGATATTCTTCGGCCGCAAGCGCCGCCCGGAAGGCCCTGGGCCACGTCGAATCATTCCAGGCCGCACGCGCACAGGCTGTCCCGGTCCTCCCGCCCAGCCTGCGGCAGGCCAAGCCGGGCCCGGTGAACCGCACCGTATACGATGCCGGCGGTGAAGAGACCCTGCCGGGCAGGCTGGTCCGAAAGGAAGCCGGGCGTGCCACCGGCGATGCCGCCACCGATGAGGCCTACGACGGACTGGGACACACCCACCGGCTGTATGCCGAGGCTTTCGGCCGGGATTCGATTGACGGACGCGGGCTGAAGCTTGATGCCACGGTGCACTTCGGAAATCTGTACGACAACGCTTTCTGGAACGGCACCCAGATGGTGTTCGGTGATGGCGACGGCGATGTCTTTGAACGGTTCACCAAGTCCATCAGCGTCATCGGCCACGAACTCGCGCACGGCGTCACCCAATATTCGGCCGGGCTTGTCTACCGGAACCAGGCGGGTGCCCTGAATGAGTCGATGTCGGATGTCTTCGGCGCGCTCGTTGAGCAATACGTGAGGAAGCAGACCGCCGCCCAGGCCAGCTGGCTGATCGGGGAAGGCCTCTTTACGCCCAACGTCCAGGGGCTGGCCCTTCGGTCCATGAAAGCCCCCGGAACGGCATACGATGACGACGTGCTGGGCAAGGACCCGCAACCCGATTCCATGGACTCCTACGTCCGGACCAGCGCAGACAATGGCGGCGTACACATCAACTCCGGCATCCCCAACCGCGCGTTCTACCTGGTTGCGGATGCCCTGGGCGGCCACGCCTGGGAGGCTCCGGGCCGCATCTGGTACGAGGCCCTTACCAATGGGTCGTTGCCGCCGGCCGCAACGTTTACCGTCTTTGCCCGCGCCACGGTACGTGCCGCCACGGACCTTTTTGGTTCGGACTCCAAAGAGCATGACGCCGTACGGGGGGCGTGGGAAACTGTAAAGGTCAAGGTTTAACCACCACCGGCTGCCGGGTCACAGGCCGCCGGGCCAGAGGAAAGCCCAGGGGCCAGGCCATGAAGATCAAGGTGGAGCGGAGCGGCGGGTTGGCTGCGGTCACGCGGGTGTGGACCGTTGATGCCCAGTCGGACAGTGACCTCAGCCAGTGGCAGCCCCTTGTGGAGGCCTGCCCCTGGGACGCCGTTCCCAGCACCCCGCGGGCAGCCGCCGCGGCTTTCGAGGCTCCGCAGCCTGACCGCTTCATGTACTCCATCTCGGCAGGGCAGCGCCGGGCTGCCCTGCCGGAACATGCCCTCACCGGTCCCTGGCGCGTCCTGGTTGATACCGCACGGGCGGCCGCAGAAGAATCTCCCGGCGGGATCCGGCCCGGGGCTAGTGGAGGCGGTCCCGCCTGAAGGTGCGTGCCGCAGCAGGGAGTCGAATGAAGGGCTGTTTCTGTCCGGCAGTAGACTGTCTGCAGCCATGACTTTTCATATCTCCTATCCCGCCGAGCTGCCGGTTTCCGAGCGCCGCGAGGAC
Source organism: Arthrobacter sp. SAFR-179 (assembly GCF_059414945.1). Taxonomy (NCBI): domain Bacteria; kingdom Bacillati; phylum Actinomycetota; class Actinomycetes; order Micrococcales; family Micrococcaceae; genus Arthrobacter; species Arthrobacter sp. SAFR-179. Next base: position 735,543 of record NZ_JBPFDM010000001.1, on the reverse strand, counting down.
CTGATGGCCGCGATCGCCGCCAACCAGGTGACCATCATCGCCGGCGAGACCGGCTCCGGAAAGACCACCCAGATCCCCAAGATGTGCCTGGAACTTGGCCTGGGCGAGAAGGGCCTGATCGGGCACACCCAGCCCCGGCGGCTGGCAGCACGAACCGTGGCCGAGCGCATTGCGGAAGAACTTGGCGTGGACATCGGCCAGGAGGTGGGCTTCCAGGTCCGTTTCACGGGCGAGGTCAGCAAGGCAACCAAGGTCAAGCTGATGACGGACGGCATCCTGCTCGCCGAGATCCAGCGGGACAGGCTGCTGCGCAAGTACAGCACCATCATCATTGACGAGGCACACGAGCGAAGCCTCAACATCGACTTCATCCTCGGCTACCTGAAACGGATCCTGCCGCAGCGGCCGGACCTGAAGGTCATCATCACCTCGGCCACCATCGATCCCGAACGGTTCGCCAACCATTTCGGCACGCCGGAAGACCCCGCCCCCATCGTTGAGGTGTCGGGCCGGACCTATCCCGTGGAAATCCGCTACCGCCCCCTGTCCCAGCCGAAGGCAGACGACGACGAAGCCTCGGACGATGAACTCGAGGAGGACCGCGACCCCCTGGACGCCGTCTGTGATGCCGTGGATGAACTCGCGGCGGAGGCGCCCGGCGACATCCTGGTCTTTTTCTCCGGGGAGCGGGAAATCCGCGATGCCGCAGACGCACTGCAGGCCCGTATCCAGTCCAACCGCAGGCTGGCCAACACCGAGATCCTCCCCCTGTTCGCCCGCCTGAGCCTGCAGGAGCAGCACAAGGTGTTCCACCCGGGCGGCAAGCGCCGGATCGTGCTGGCCACCAACGTGGCGGAAACGTCGCTGACGGTCCCCGGCATCAAATACGTCATCGACACCGGCACCGCCCGCATTTCCCGGTATTCACACCGCACCAAGGTCCAGCGCCTGCCCATTGAACGTGTCTCGCAGGCATCGGCCAACCAGCGTTCCGGCCGCTGCGGACGTGTGTCTGACGGCATCGCCATCCGCCTCTACTCGGAGGAGGACTTCGAATCCCGTCCCCGCTTCACGGATCCGGAAATCCTGCGCACCAACCTCGCTGCCGTCATCCTCCAGATGACCGCCATGGGCGTGGCGAAAAGCCCCAAGGACGTTGAGGAGTTCCCCTTCGTCGAGCCGCCGGAAACCAGGGCCATCAACGACGGCGTCACCCTCCTTCGCGAACTGGGCGCCCTGGCTCCCCCACGACCCCAGGGAAAGGGCGGCAGACCCGAGGCAGCCGGCGGCCTCACCGCCGTCGGACAGAAACTCGCCCAGCTGCCCGTCGATCCCCGGCTGGGCCGGATGATCGTGGAGGCCGGGAAACGGGGGTGCGTCCGCGAAGTCATGGTCCTGGCGGCAGCCCTGACCATCCAGGACCCGCGTGAACGGCCCACGGACAAGCAACAGCTGGCCGCGGAGAAGCACAACCGTTTCCGGGACGAGAACTCGGACTTCACGGGCTACCTCAATCTCTGGAACTACCTGCAGGAGAAACAGCAGGAGCTGTCGTCGTCGGCCTTCCGCCGGTTGTGCCGCGCCGAATTCATCAACTACCTGCGCGTGCGGGAATGGCAGGACCTCTTCGCCCAGCTGCGCCAGCTCGCCCGGCCGCTGGGGATCTCCCTGGACAACAAGCGCCTGGCCGATCCCGTGGGCAACCACGACGGCATCCACATCAGCCTGCTTTCCGGGCTGCTCAGCCACATCGGAATCCTGGACGAGCGCAAGCGCGAATATGCCGGCGCCCGCGGCAGCCGGTTCGCGATCTTCCCGGGCTCCGCGTTGTTCAAGAAGTCCCCTACGTTCGTCATGGCAGCGGAGCTGGTGGAAACCAGCCGGCTGTGGGCCCGGGTGGCCGCGAAATTCGATCCCCTGTGGGCCGAGCAGGTGGCGCCGGACCTGGTAAAGCGCAGCTACAGTGAACCGCACTGGTCCACCCGGCAGGGCGCCGTGATGGCCTACGAAAAGGTCACCCTCTACGGCGTTCCCATCATCGCCCAGCGGCGGATCAACTACGGCAGGGTGGACCCGGTGGTGGCCCGGGAATTGTTCATCCGCCACGCACTGGTGGAGGGTGACTGGAAGACCCACCACAAGTTCTTCCACCGCAACCGGGCGCTGCTGCACGAAGTGGAGGAACTCGAGGCACGGATGCGCCGCCGCGACCTGCTGGTGGACGACGAGACGCTGTTCGAGTTCTACGACGCCAGGATCGGCCCCGACGTGGTGTCCGAACGGCACTTCGATAAATGGTGGAAGGACGCCCGCCGGGAGAACCCCGACCTCCTGGACTACGACAAGTCGCTGCTGATCAGCGACGATGCCGACGACCTGGATGAATCGGCGTACCCAAAAACCTGGCTGCACAAGGGTTTCGAGCTTCCCCTGACGTACGAGTTCCACCCCGTGGCCCCGGGCTCCCCGCCCGATCCGTCCGACGGCGTCACGGCAGAAGTTCCGGTCCTGTTCCTCAACCAGCTGGATGACGCTCCGTTCCGCTGGCTGATCCCGGGCCAGCGCGTGGAGCTGGTGACGGCGCTGATCAAGTCGCTGCCCAAGCAGGTCCGGAAGAATTTCGTTCCTGCCCCCGATGTTGCCCGGCAGGCCGTGGCCTTGCTGGAATCGGACTTCGATCCGGCCAAGGATGAGCTGGAAACGTCGCTCGAGCTCGCGCTGCGGCGTATCCGCGGCGCCATCATCCCGCCCGGTTCCTGGAACTGGGATGCCGTGCCCCCGCACCTGCGCGTGAGTTTCAAGGTGGTGGACAGCAAGGGCAAGGTCCTTGGCGAGGGAAAGGACCTTGCGGAACTCCAGGAGAGGCTGGCCCCCGCCACCCGGCGTGCCATTGCCGAATCGCTCGGCGCCACCCCGGCCTCCGCTGCGCCCGGCGCCGGTGGCAAGGGGCAGCGCGGGAACGGCAAGGCGCCCGACGCCGGGGCACCCGTACGGCAGCAGGCGGCCGGGGTGCCGGGAGCCGCCGCCGCGGCCGGGTTCGTGGAGCAGGAAGGCCTGAAGGAATGGACCTTCGGCACCATCGAGCGCCAGGTGAGCAGCATGGTCAAAGGCCACACTGTTACCGGCTACCCTGCGCTGGTGGACAAGGGCACCTCAGTGTCGCTGCGGGTCTTCCAGACCCAGGAGGAACAGCTCGACGCGATGCGCGGCGGTGTGATCCGCCTGTTGGCCCTGCGGGTTCCGGCACCGGACCGCTATGTCCTGGAGCATTTGAGCAACACGGAAAAGCTCACCTTCAGCCAGAACCCGCACGGCTCGGTGTCCGCCCTGATTGCCGACTGCGCGCTGGCGGCCATCGACAAGCTGACGCCCGCGGACCTTCCGTGGGACCGGAAGGCCTTTGACCAGCTCTATGAGGTGGTGCGCGCCGAACTGATCGACACCGTCTTCACGGTCACCGCCGTGGTGGAGCGCATCCTGGCCAGCACCCGCCGGATCGAAAAGCAGCTCAAGGGCACCACCAGCCTGGCCCTGATCAGCGCGCTGAACGACATCAAGAGCCAGCTGGAGCAGCTGGTGTATCCGGGTTTTGTGGCACGGACGGGCTACGGGCAGCTCAGCCAGCTGCCCAGGTACCTGGCGGCCATCGAGAAACGGCTGGAACGCCTGCCTGGCAACGTTCAGCGCGACGCCCTCAACATGGCTGTGGTCCAGCGGCTTGAGGACGATTACGACCATGCCGTCTCGGCGCTCCTGCCGGGACGCCGTGCAGGACGGGAGTTAACCCAGGTGCGCTGGATGATCGAGGAGCTCCGGGTAAGCCTGTTCGCCGTCGAGCTCGGCACCGCCTATTCGGTATCCGAAAAGCGGATCCGCGCCGTGCTCAACAAAGCACTGGCCCCCGCCTAGCGGCGGCCACCAATGAGAGGAATCGAATGAAGCTCACGCTTGCCCAGGGCCCGGCAGGGACCGAGATTGCCGGCCTCGGCCACGCCCAGCCCTCGCGCATCATGGACAACCATGAGCTCGAAGGCATGATGGAGACGAGCGACGAGTGGATCCGCCAGCGCACCGGCATCGTCACACGGCGCATCGCCCGCGAGGGCGAGACCGTGGTGGACCTGGCCATTCCCGCGGCCCGGATGGCCCTCGCAGATTCGGGCGTCGCGGCCGGGGACATCGACCTCGTCGTGGTGGCCACCACCACGGCCGCCGAACGCTCCCCCAACACCGCAGGCCGGGTGGCGGACGCGCTGGGGCTGGGACGGGACGGCCGCGGCCCGGGAATCATGGACGTCAACACGGCCTGCTCGGGTTTTGAATACGCCCTTGGCGTTACGGACCAGGCCATCCGCAGCGGAAGCGCCTCCCACGCGATCGTGGTCGGGGCAGAAACCCTGTCGGCGGTGACTGACTGGACGGACCGCGCAACCGCCGTACTCACCGCCGACGGCGCCGGCGCCGCCGTCGTGCGCCCTTCGGAGAAGCCCCGGATCGGTCCGGTGGTGTGGGGTTCGGAGAGCGGCATGGCCGATGCTGTCCGGATCTCTCCGCCCTCGGGAAGGTTTTCGCAGAACGGGCGCGAGGTATTGCGCTGGGCCCTGACCAAGGCGCCGGAACGTGCCCGCGAGACGGTGGCAAAGGCCGGGCTGACACTGGACGACATCCAGGTCCTTGCCGCGCACCAGGCCAACCTCCGCATCATCGAACCGCTCGCGGAGGCGCTGGGGCTCTCGGACCGGATCGTCATCACCGATGTCACCGAGTCGGGGAACACCTCCGCCGCCAGCGTGCCGCTCGGACTGAGCAAATGGTGGCACTCCGGGCGGATCCCCGCGGACGTCCCAGCACTGCTGTTCGGCTTCGGCGGCGGCTTCACCTACGCCGGCATGGTGGCGATGACCCCGCGCCGGGACTGATGTCCCAGCTCGCCTGACCTATCCCTGGCTGCCGGGTACGAACTCCCCGTACCCGGCGGCGCGGAGGCCTTCGCGCAGCTTTTCCGCGTTGGCGTCCAGGACCGCGGGGTCCGGGTTCTGGTCCGCGGAGCCAAAGTCGAAATCGGCCATGCTTTGCGACGGCCATACATGGACATGCAGGTGGTTGACTTCGTAGCCCGCCACGATCAGGCCCGCCCGCCGTGCCCCGAAGATATCCACCTGGACCGCACCGATGCGCCGCGCCACTTCCATGACTTTCGCAAGGGTTTCCGGCGACGCGTCCGTCCAGCGGTCCACTTCCTCCGTGGGGACCACCAGCGTGTGGCCGTCGGCGAGCGGGCCGGTGGTGAGGAACGCCGAAACGTCGTCCTCGCGCCACACAAACCGGCCCGGAATCTCGCCGTTAATGATCTTCGTGAACAAGGTGCTCATGCGTCTGCCTCCTCGGCGGCTGTGTGCAGTGTGCCGGTATCCAGCACGAACCGGTACTTTACGTCTCCTGCGACCATCCGGTCGTAAGCTTCATTCAGCCTGCCGGCGGACACCACCTCGATGTCGGCCACCACGCCGTGCTCAGCACAGAAATCCAGCATCTCCTGGGTTTCAGCGATACCGCCGATCAGGGATCCCGCGTAGGCGATCCTGCGGCGGATCAGGGCACCCGGGTTGACCGGGGGCATGGCTTCGGAGGGCAGCCCCAGCTGGAACAAGGCTCCGTCCACCCGCAGGGTGCGGAAGAAGGGGTTCAGGTCGTGCGGGGCGGCAACCGTATCGATGATGAGGTCCACCGTGCGGTCCGCGGCCGCCATGGCAGCTTCATCGCGGGACAGGACAACCTGGTCCGCGCCCAACTCCAGCGCAGCTGCCACCTTGGACTCCGACGTGGTGAACACCACCACCTTCGCTCCCATCGCCTTTGCAAGCTTGACGGCCATGTGGCCAAGCCCGCCAAGTCCGACGACGCCCACCACGTCCCCTTCCCCGGCGTCGAAATGCCGCAGCGGCGAGAAGGTGGTGACGCCGGCGCACAGCAGGGGCGCGACGGCGGCCGGGTCCAGTGACGCCGGGACGCGGAGGACGTAGCGGCGGTCCACCACGATGAAAGAGGAATATCCACCCTGGGTGATGACATCGCCGTTCCGCCGGTCCTTCGCGCCGTAGGTGCCGGTCATCCCGTTTTCGCAATACTGCTCCAGGCCGTCAAGGCAGCTGTCGCATTCACGGCAGGAGTCCACCATGCAGCCCACACCCACCCGGTCGCCCACGGCAAAGCCGGTAACGTCAGAACCCACCCTGCTGACGGTTCCCACGATTTCGTGGCCGGGAACCAGCGGGTACGCCTGGCCGCCCCATTCTCCGCGGGTGGCGTGCACATCCGAGTGGCAGAGCCCGCAGAACTCGATCGCGATTTCCACATCGTCCGGCTTGGGTGCCCGCCGGGCCACGGTCAGCGGCACCAGGCCACTGTCCCGGGAGACTGCACCGTAGGCGGCGGCACGCACCCCGGTGTCTGCCGTGGGTTTGGCAGGGCTTATGGGTTTGGCGAGGGGCGGAGGTACGGGGCGTCCTGGTGTCATAGTGCGACCGTACCCCCGCCGCCCGCGGAGTTTCCAACCGGCCCTCCGCGGTCCCGGGTCCCGGCCGCCATGGCACCTGGTTCCGGTCCGGTGGCCACGGGCAGTTCGGGCCGGTTGGACCACTCCGAAAAGGAGCCGGGGTACAGCGCGGCCGGGATCCCCGCGAGTTCCAGCGCAGCCACCTCATGGGCTGCCGTCACGCCGGAACCGCAGTAGACGGCCACGGGCCGGCCGGCCGAGACGCCCAGGGATTCGAACCGCCGCCGCAGCTTCGCGCGCGAAAGGAACCGCCCGCCGTCGTCAACGTTCCCCGTCGTGGGGGCACTCAACGCGCCGGGAATATGGCCGGCCCGGGGATCAACCGGCTCCACGTCGCCCCGGTACCTTTCCCCTGCCCTGGCATCGAGCAGCAGGCCATGGCGCGGCCAGGCGGCGGCAGCCCCGGCGTCGGCCACCGGCATGTGCCCGGTGCCCAACTCCACGTCACCCGGGGCGGGACGGACGGGGCCCCCTTCCACGGGCAGGCCTGCGGCACGCCACGCGCCCAGGCCGCCGTCGAGCAGGTAAACCTCGTCAAGGCCGGCATCGCGGAGCATCCACCACACCCTGGCGGCTGCCATGTTTGCGCTGTCATCGTAGGCGACCACCACATCGCCCTTCCTGATGCCCCAGCGCCGGGCCGACTCCTGGAACTGCCCGGCGGACGGCAGGGGATGCCGTCCCCGGTCCGGGACCGCCGGGTCCGAAAGCTCGGAAGCCAGGTCCACGAACACCGCGCCCGGCAGGTGCCCGGCGAGATAGTGGTCGCGGCCGTGGGGATCACCCAGCACCCAGCGCACGTCCAGCAGTACCGTCCGCTGCCCGGCGGCAAGCCTGGCCTCCAGGGCGGGAACGTCCATCAAGGGCTTCATCGGTGCTCCTTCCATTGCATGGGGCGGCGGAGGCGGAAACGCCATGCCGTGACGGCCAACGGTCCCACTCTAGACGGGCTGCTCCCGGTGCCGCGGGTAGGCTGGACCAGTGACGATCGAGGGCAGCACCGGCAGGAACCATGACGGCTCGGACCGGGACTGGGCCGACCATGCCATCCGTACCATCAGGGCCGAAAACAACCGCTCGGCGGACACCCACTTGTACTCGGTGCCGCTGCCGGGACAGTGGGGCATCCAGCTGTACCTGAAGGACGAGTCCACCCACCGCTCCGGCAGCCTGAAGCACCGGCTGGCCAGGTCCCTGTTCCTGTTCGGCCTGGTCAACGGCTGGATCAGCGCGGACACCACCATCGTGGAGGCCTCGAGCGGCAGCACGGCGGTCTCGGAGGCCTACTTCGCCCAGCTGCTGGGGCTCCCCTTTGTTGCCGTGATGGCGCGCACCACCAGCCCGGAAAAAATCGCCTTGATCGAAAAGTTCGGCGGCTCCTGCCTGCTGGTGGAGAACGCCTCGGATGTCTATGCCACCGCGGAGGAAGTGGCTGCCACCTGCAACGGGCATTACATGGACCAGTTCACCTTCGCGGAGCGGGCCACGGACTGGCGCGGGAACAACAACATCGCCGAATCCATCTTTGGCCAGCTCAGCCTGGAGCAGCACCCGGTGCCGGAATGGATCGTGGTGGGCGCCGGCACGGGTGGAACAAGTGCCACGATCGGCCGGTACCTGCGCTACCACAGCCATGCAACCCGGTTGCTGGTGGTGGACCCCGAGAACTCCGCGTTCTATCCAGGCTGGCTGGGGGAAACAGCCGGACGGCCCACCGGCCCCTCGCGGATCGAAGGGATTGGCCGGGCCCGGATGGAGCCGAGCTTCATCCCTTCGGTGATCGACCGCATGGTCCAGGTCCCCGATGCCGCCTCGATCGCCGCGATGCGGCACCTGGACTCCTTCGCCGGCCTGCACGCAGGCCCATCCACTGGCACCAACCTGTGGGGAGTCTGGCAGACCATTGCGCAGATGCTGTCAGCGGGCCGCCGGGGCAGCGTCATCTCATTGATGTGCGACGGCGGCGAACGGTACGCGGGGACCTACTGGAACCAGGACTGGCTGGCTTCCAAGGGGTTGGATCCCGCGCCGTACGAGGCAGTGATTTCGCGCTTCCTGGACACCGGGGAGTGGACCGGCGCTCCTGCCTAAACCTCCACGGATTCGCGGGCGGCCAGGTGCCTGTATTCGGTACCGTACCTGGCGCCGATCCGCTTGACGTGGCCTTCAACGATGCCCAGGCCGTTCTCATTAAGCAGCCCGTCATGAATCTGGAACGCGCGCGGCGCCCGCACCCCAATCACGAAATCCACCACCTCGGCGGACTTGCTCCACGGCGCGTGCAGCGGGACCAGGAGCGTCCGGACCGGGATTCCGTCCGGGATGACGAACGAGTCTCCCGGGTGGTAGACGTTGCCGTCCACCAGGAAACCGATGTTCGCCACCACGGGGATCTGCGGGTGGATCAGGGCATGCTGGCCGCCGAAGCTGCGGATATCGAAGCCCGCTGCCTGGAAGGACTGGCCGGGTTCCACCGTGTGGATGCGGTCTGCCGCAGCCGGAGCTTCCCCACGCAGTTGTTTGGCGACACCGTCGGGGGCGTACAGTGCCAGGCCTTCGTCTTCGATGAGGGCGGCCACCACGGCCTTTGTGTCGATGTGGTCCGGGTGTTCGTGGGTCACCAGGACCGCCTGCGCCCCGGACAGCGCCTCCGCTGATTCGGAGAAGGTGCCGGGATCCAGGACCAGGACGCTGCCTTCCTTCTCGAGCCGGATGCAGGCGTGGGTGTATTTGGTCAGCTTCATAGCGCCAGCCTAGGGTCCGCCCAGGAATCGTGTCCACGGCCCCTGTCCCTGAGCCCTGCCCTTGAAGCTCCGGCTGGTAATCTTGGTGTTTGCCCCCCACGGAAGCGAGTTCGTCCATGCCGATCGGCGTCAAGGCTGATTCCGCCGCCCCATCCCCGGCAGGAGGCGGCAGGGAACAGCGCGTAACCAAGCAGCGCAAGGCCGTCAGTGCGGCGCTGGACCACCTGGACGACTTCGTCAGCACGCAGGAGCTCTACCGGATCCTGCAGAACCAGGGCGTGTCCGTGTCACTGGCCACTGCCTACCGGATCCTGCAGTCGCTCGCCGACGAGGGACTGGTGGATGTGCTCCGCAACGGCGACGGCGAAGCGGTGTACCGTCGCTGCGCCGTCACTGCCCACCATCACCACCTGCTGTGCAGGAACTGCGGGAAGGCAGTGGAAGTGGAAGCACCCGCCGTCGAAACGTGGGCAGTTCGCACGGCCGCCGAGCATGGGTTCACCGAGGTGGACCACACGGTGGAGATTTTTGGCCTGTGCCCGGACTGCACCGCCCTTAAGGCCGCCGGGAAGCTGTAAGGACCCGCCCGTTGATGCCGCGGGCGTCGCGCACCGAGCTGATGGCGCGGCACACGACGTAGATCAGGAATGACAGCGTGGTGACGTAGGGGCTGATGGGAATCCGTCCGCCCAATGCCAGCAGGATTCCGCCCACGGTTGCACTCACCGCGAAGACGACGCTGAGGACCACTGCCGCTACCGGCGTGGACGTGACCCGCAGCGCCGCGGCGGCAGGCGTAATCAGCAGGGCAAGCACCAGCAGGGCGCCAACCACCTGGATGGACAAGGCCACACTGACGCCCAGGACCACCATGAACACGATTCCCAGCGTGCGGACCGGGACTCCCCGGGCCTCAGCGAGCTCGGGATCCACGCTGGCGAAGTTCAGCGGCCGCCAGATGGCCAGCAGCACGAGCATCACCACGACGGCGGTCCCGGCGAGGGCCTGGAGCTGAACGGTATCCACGGAGACGATCTGTCCCGTGAGGAGCCCGAACTTGTTCGCAGCGCGGCCCTGGTACAGGGACAGGAACAGGATTCCGAGGCCCAGGCCGAACGGCATGATCACGCCGATGGTGGAGTTCTTGTCCCTGGCCCTGACTCCCATCAGACCCAGCAGCAGTGCTGCGGCCACTGATCCGATGAGCGAGCCGAACACCACGTCCGCGCCGACCAACAGGGCGAAGGCGGCCCCCGCGAAGGAAAGTTCGGAAATGCCGTGGACCGCGAAGGCAAGGTCCCGCTTCATCACGAACGTGCCCACCAGGCCGCCAAGGAGCCCCAGGATGGCACCCGCCCAGATGGAGTTCTGGACCAGCACCAGCAGTTCGCCGTAGTTGTCGAAGTTTAATATGGCCCCGAGGATGCTGTCGGCGTCCACTACGCGGCCTCCCCTGCCAGGGCGTCGGCCTCGGCGTGGTGGTGGGTGGTGGCATCGGGCAGGCCAACGACGACGATCCGCCCGTTGGCGTGGATCACCTCTACCTGGGTGCCGTACAGGTCGGAGAGCACTTCAGTGGTCATGACCTCTTCGGGCGTCCCCACCCGGAACCGTCCCCCTGCCAGGTACAGGACCCGGTCGACGTAGTCGATGATGGGGTTGATTTCGTGGGTAACAAAGACAACAGCGCTGTTGTGCTCACGGCTTTGTTTGTTGATCAGGGCACTGACCGCCTGCTGGTGGTGCAGGTCAAGGGACAGCAGCGGTTCGTCGCAAAGCAGGACCTGGGGATCAGTGGCCAGCGCCTGCGCCACCCGCAGCCGCTGCTGTTCGCCGCCGGAGAGCTGGCCAACCGGAACCTTGGCGTAGTCGGAGGCGCCCACCAGCTCCAGGAGCTGGTCCACCCTGCGGTTTGTCCTGCCCGCCGACAGCCGGACGCCCCAGCGGTGCCCATCGACGCCCAGCGCCACCAGGTCGCGGGCACGCATGGGCGTGTCCTGCGGAAAGGACTTTTGCTGGGGAATATAGCCGATCAGGCTGCTGCCGCGTTCCACGGGCCGTCCGCCCAGGGACGCCTTTCCGGAGTGCAGCTTCTGCAGGCCCAGGAGGACTTTCAGGAAGCTGGTCTTGCCGCTGCCGTTGGGGCCCAGCACGGCGAAGAACTCACCGGGCCTGATCTCCAGGTCCAGGTCCTCCCAGAGCGTGCGCTGACCGAACTTGAGGCACGCCCCTTCGAGGCTGACGACGGATTTCACCTGTTTGACTCCAGAATTTTGCTGACGTTGTTCACATTGTCCGTCATCCACTGCAGGTAGGTCTTGCCCTCCGGCAGGGTTTCGGTGAAGTCCACCACCGGAACGCCTGCAGCTTCGGCCGCCTTCTTCAGTGTTTCCGTCTGCGGGCCTTCAGTCTGCGCGTTGTAGGCCAGCAGCCGCACCGTCTCGGACGCCACCAGGTCGGTGGCTTCCTTCATGGCGGCCGGCGGCACGTCAGTGCCCTCTTCGATTGCCGCAGTGTATTGCTCAGGCGTGGCGTTCTTCAGGCCCGCATCTTCGAGCAGGTACAGCGGGACGGGTTCGGTGACCGCGACCTGGCCTCCCGCAGCCGCGGCTTTCCCTGCATCCAGCTTGCTGTGCAGGCCTGAGAGGGAGGACTTGAAGGCGTCGGCATTGGCAGTGAATGTGGCAGCGGAACCGGGATCCAGCGTGCCGAGTTTCTCCGCAACGCTGTCGGCCATCCGCTCCATGGCCGGCAGGCTGTACCACACGTGCTCGTTGAAGTCGCCGTGGTCATGCCCGTCGGGCCCCACCACCGCAGGCGGGGTTGCCGTCTGCGGCTCCTCTTCCGGGTGGGCAAGGCCGGAGATTTCGACGGCGGTCAGCACCGAGCCGCTGTCCAGCTTGCTGCTCTCCACCAGGGTATGGAGGAAATCGTCGTAGCCGCCGCCGTTTTCGATGACCAGCTGCGCTTTGGAGACGGTCAGGCGGTCCTGCGCGGTTGCCTCGTAGGAGTGCGGATCCTGGCCGGCGCTGTTGATGATCGCGGTGACATTCACCTTTTCCCCGCCCACGGACCTGGCGATGTCGCCGTAGACACTGGTTGAGGCCACGACGTTGATCCCCTGCGCGGAAGCCGGCGTCCCGGACTGTTGCGGACTGCAGGCAGTCAGCAACAGCCCGAGTCCCGTCAAGGCGGCAAGGAAAGAGCTGGCAGCGGCTGTACGGCGCACGGATAACCTCAGTTCACACAGATGGGGAGGACGACAGTGCAAGCCTATACCTAAATGCGAATGATTCCTATTTAGGTCCGCTGCCGTTCGGCTGGCCCAGGCGCCGGATCCCGGTAGCCTGCGTCGCATCGCGGATTTCGCCGACGAGCTGTTCAATGACGTCCTCCAGGAAGAGCACACCCCGGGTCCTGCCGTCCGGGCCTATCACGCGGGCCAGGTGGGATCCCGTTCGCTGCATGACGGACATCGCCTTTTCGATCTCGTCCCCCAGCGCCAGGTTGGCCAGCGACCGGATGCGGCTCTCGGCAATCGGCAGTTCGTAGGCAGACTCCGGAATGGACAGCACATCCTTGACGTGGAGGTAGCCGTAGAGCATGTCCTCGTCATCCAGCATGGGAAACCGCGAGAACCCCGTGCGGCTGACGGTTTTTTCAAACTCCACCGGAGTGGTGGAGGCCCCCAGCATGACCAGGTTTTCGAGCGGCACCATGATGTCCTCCGCCGTGTGCTCCGAGAACTCGAGCGCACCGGTGATGAGCCCGGCGTCGTCGTCCACCAGCCCGTGGCGTGTGGACTCCTGGACGATCGACTGAACCTCCTCCAGGGTGAAGGAGGACGTCACCTCGTCCTTTGGCTCGATCCGCATCAGTTTGAGGATGTGGTTGGCCGACCAGTTGAGGACGGAAATCACCGGGTGGACCAGCCGCGAGATGAACAGCAGGGGCGGGGCCAGGAGCAGTGCCGCCTTGTCAGCCACGGACACCGAAATGTTCTTGGGCACCATCTCGCCGAAGGTGACGTGCAGGAAGGTCACCAGCATCAGGGCCACGGCGAAGGCCGCAACGTCCGCGGCTTCCGCCGGCAGGCCCACCGCCTCCATGGGGGCGGCAAGCAGGTGGTGGATCGCCGGCTCGGCCACCAGCAGGATCAGCAGCGAACACACGGTGATGCCCAGCTGCGCGCAGGCCAGCATCAACGACACGTTCTCCATGGCGCGCAGGGTGGTCTGGGCGCGCTTGGACCCGGCATCGGCCAAAGGCTCGATCTGGCTCCGCCGCGCGGACATGATGGCGAATTCAGCGCCCACGAAAAAGGCGTTGCCCAGAAGGAGGAAGCCCAGCCAGAGTATTCCGGCCCAGTCGCTCATGGCTTGCTCCTGTCATTGACGTCCTGCGCGGCGGGTTGTTCCGTGGGGTGGAAGCAGATGCGGTCGATCCTGCGGCCGTCCATCCTGGTGACGCTCAGGGTTCCGCCGCCCACGTCGACGGTGTCGCCTACCACGGCGATCCTGCCGAGCTGGCTCATGACATAGCCGCCCACGGTCTCGTAGGCTGCTTCGTCCGGAACACTCAATCCCGGAATCTGTTCTGACAACTCATCCGGGCGGAGGAGTCCGGGGAAGTACCAGTCGCCGGAGGCGCTTTGCAGGAGTCCGGGACGGACCCTGTCGTGCTCGTCCGCCACCTCGCCCACGATTTCCTCCACGAGGTCCTCGAGGGTGGCGATGCCTGCCGTGCCGCCGTATTCATCGAGCACGACTGCCAGCTGGAGGTTTCCCTCCCTCAGCTCGGCCAGCAGGGCATCAAGATGGATGGTCTCGGGCACCCGCAGCACCTCGGTCATGATGGCGCCGGCCTCAAGGTTGCGGCGCCGTTCCCACGGCACAGCAACGGCCTTCTTGACATGCACCAGGCCACGGATGTCATCGGCGGAATCACCTATGACGGGGAACCGGGAGTATCCGGTCCTCCGTGCTGCATCCACCACATCGGAGACCGGCTGGTCGGCGTCGATGGTCTCAAGCCGGATGCGCGGCGTCATGACGTCAGCAGCCGTCCGGGTCGAGAAATTAAGGGTGCGGGCGATGAAGTTGGCGGTTCCGGCGTCGAGCGTTCCCATCGCCGCCGACCGGCGGACCAGCGAGGCAAGCTCTGCAGGAGTCCGCGCTCCGGAGATTTCCTCCTTGGCTTCCAGCCCGAAGATGTGCAGGACCTTGTTGGAAAAGCCGTTGAGGACCAGGATGGCGGGCTTGAAGATGGCCGTGAAAACCAGCTGTGGCCCGGCAAGTGCCCGGCCCACGGGAAACGCCAGCGCAATTGCCATGTTCTTGGGCACCAGTTCGCCCAGGAGCATGGACAGCAGTGTCGCCACCACCATCGCCAGGACCAGCGAGATGGACTGCACAGCCACAGCCGGAAGTCCGACGGCGGCCAGTGGCGCCTCGAGCAGGTGGCCTACCGAGGGTTCCATGACATACCCGGTGAGCAGCGTGGTCAAGGTGATGCCCAGCTGGCAGCTTGAGAGCTGCGTCGACAGCGACTTAAGGCAGGCGAGCAAAGGCGCGGCGCCGGTATCGCCGTCGTCAATGGCGCGCTGGACAGTGGACTGATCGAGGGCGATGAGGGAGAACTCGACGGCAACGAAGAATCCCGTGCCGGCGATCAGCAGCAAGCCTGCTGCCAGGAGGAGCCACTCCATTCAGCATCCCGCCTGGAGTGCCGGAAGCGGCCAAAGGGCAGTCAAAGGGAGAGGGGAAAAGCTGTTTCGGCCCGGCGGAGGATGGTCGGCGGATCGCGATGACCGTTCCGTGCAGGCCGCGGCAAGCTGGGCCGTTGGCTGGTGATGGGCGCGTTGTCGGGGTTTGCCGGCTCTGGGGGCGGACTGCGCGGCGCTTCTCTTGGAGCTCCGCTGACAGCGCCCAGGCCGGCACCTAGATTTACTGTCCATAAGACTTATCAGTCTACAGGAGCGGCCCCCTCCCCTGATGCGCGGCAGGGTGTCCGGGACCGGGACGTTTTCCGGTCCCCAAGCGCTCCCCGGGGCTGCCGGTAAGGCATGGACGTCGCCCCGGAACTACCGTCCCCGAGTTCATATTGGGATGCTTTTTTAGCCCTGCATTTAGCCCCGCGAACGTCACTTCATGATTTGGGTCACCCTTATTGGCAGTTAACACAAGATGCTCACTAGACTTGCAAAGGGTCTGGGTTCAGAGGACGCAGAGACTGGTTCGATCGCAGTGCTGAAGCACCGGGGGGCCAAAGAGAAATCAAACTCATGGAAGAGGCGTATTTCAAGTGCCAGAGCAGCCAAGCCACCGTCTACCAGAGGAATTTGGCGGGAACGAGTGGCTCGTTGACGAACTGTACGAGCAGTACCAAAAGGACAAGAACGCTGTGGACGCCAAATGGTGGCCGCTGTTTGAATCCTTCGACTCGGGTAACGGTTCTTCCAACAACGGGAATTCCGCTCATGCTGCCAACCCTCCCACCCGGGAACTTCCCGTGGTGAAGCCGGCACCCGCTGCGTCGGCACCGTCGCCGGCCGCAGCCCCTGCCGCTCCCCCGGCCGCCCCGGCGCCTGCCGCTCCGGCAGCGGCCCCGGCACCTGTAAAGAAGGCCCCCGCCACGGAAGCACGCGACGGCGGCAAGAAGACCGAAGCAGGAACCGGCTCGCAGCCAATTCCTGCGCAGCTGCCCAAGAACGTCAAGGCTCCCACCGCGCCGGAGGAGGACGTCGTCTCCGTCCTCCGCGGACCGGCCAAGGCCATCGCCACCAACATGGTCACCAGCCTTGAGGTGCCCACCGCAACCAGCGTCCGCGCGATTCCCGCCAAGCTGCTGATCGACAACCGCGTGGTCATCAACTCCAACCTCGCCCGCGCCCGCGGCGGCAAGGTTTCCTTCACGCACCTCATTGGCTATGCAGTGATCCGCGCGCTGTCCCAGTTCCCGTCGATGAACGTCTACTACGACGAGGTGGACGGCAAGCCCGTCGCAGTCCAGCCGGCACACGTCAACTTCGGCATCGCCATCGACATGCCCAAGCCCGACGGCACCCGCCTGCTCATGGTCCCGAACATCAAGAAGGCAGAGACCCTCAATTTCGCCGAGTTCTGGCACACGTACGAGGACCTCATCAAGCGCGCCCGCAACGGCAAGCTCACCGCCGAGGACCACCAGGGCACCACCGTGTCCCTGACCAACCCCGGCGGCATCGGCACCGTGCACTCGGTGCCGCGCCTGTCCAAGGGCCAGGCCGCCATCATCGGCGTCGGCGCGCTTGACTACCCCGCCGAGTTCCAGGGCGCCAGCGAAAAGATCATCGCGCAGAACGCCATCAGCAAGGTCCTCACCCTGACCTCGACCTACGACCACCGCGTCATCCAGGGCGCCGGCAGCGGCGAGTTCCTCAAGCTGGTGCACCAGCTGCTGCTCGGTGCGCAGAACTTCTACGACGAGATCTTCGAAGCCCTGCGCATCCCCTACGAGCCCGTGCGCTGGAGCCCGGACCTGCAGGTGGATCCGGCCGATGAGATCAACAAGGTGGCCCGGATCCAGCAGCTGATCCACTCCTTCCGCGTGCGCGGACACCTCATGGCGGATACCGATCCGCTGGAGTACGTCCAGCGCAAGCACCCGGACCTCGACGTCCTCACCTACGGGCTGACCCTCTGGGACCTGGACCGCGAATGGCCCACGGGCGGCTTCGGCGGCAAGCCGATGCTGAAGTTCCGCGACATCCTCGGAGTCCTGCGCGACGCCTACTGCCGCACCACCGGCATCGAATACATGCACATCCAGGAGCCTGCCGAGCGCAAATGGTTCCAGGACCAGCTGGAGCACCCCTACTCCAAGCCAAGCCGTGAAGAGCAGCTGCGCATTGTCTCCAAGCTGAACGCGGCCGAGGCCTTCGAGACCTTCCTGCAGACCAAGTTCGTTGGGCAGAAGCGCTTCTCGCTGGAAGGCGGCGAGTCCCTGATCCCGCTGCTGGACGCCATCATGTCCGATGCCGCCGACGACGGCCTGGACGAAGTTGCCATCGGCATGGCCCACCGCGGCCGGCTCAACGTCCTGACCAACATCGCCGGCAAGACCTACGCCCAGGTCTTCCGGGAATTCGAAGGCACGCAGGATCCGCGCTCCGTCCAGGGCTCCGGTGACGTCAAGTACCACCTGGGCACCGAGGGCACGTTCACGTCGGACAACGGCAAGGAGACCAAGGTCTACCTCGCCGCCAACCCGTCCCACCTGGAAGCCGTGGACTCCGTCCTCGAAGGCATTGTCAGGGCCAAGCAGGACCGGCTGGACCAGGGCCAATCGTTCCCCGTCCTGCCCATCATGGTCCACGGCGACGCTGCCTTCGCCGGCCAGGGCGTGGTGGCGGAAACGCTCAACCTTTCCCAGCTGCGCGGCTACCGCACCGGCGGAACCATCCACATCGTGGTCAACAACCAGGTCGGCTTCACCACCGCCCCTTCGTCATCGCGCTCGTCCACGTACTCCACCGACGTTGCCAAGATGATCCAGGCACCGGTCTTCCACGTGAACGGCGACGACCCCGAGGCCGTTGTCCGCATTGGCCAGCTTGCCTACGAATTCCGCCAGCGCTTCCACAAGGACGTCGTCATCGACATGGTGTGCTACCGCCGCCGTGGCCACAACGAGGGCGACGACCCCTCGATGACCCAGCCGCTGATGTACAACCTGATCGAGGCCAAGCGCTCCGTCCGCAAGCTGTACACCGAGTCGCTGATCGGCCGTGGGGATATCACCGAGGAAGAAGCCGAGCAGCTGCTCCGCGACTACCAGGAACGGCTGGAGCGGGTCTTTGCCGAGACCCACGCCGCCCAGACTTCCCCGATCCCGATCGTCACCGCCGATTCCGCCGCCGTGTCCGATATCGAGCGGCCCATGGCACAGCAGTCCGATTCCAGCGTCAGCGCTCCGGCCTCCACGGCCATCAGCGCCGAGACCCTGGCCCGGATCGGCAAGGCACACGTCGAGATCCCCGAGGGCTTCACGGTCCACCCGAAGCTGAAGCAGCTGCTGGAGAAGCGCGAGCAGATGTCCCGCCAGGGCGGCATCGACTGGGGCTTCGGCGAAATCGCGGCGTTCGGCTCCCTGATCATGGAAGGCGTGCCCGTACGCCTCGCCGGCCAGGACTCGCGCCGCGGCACGTTCGTGCAGCGCCACGCTGTCTTCCACGACCGCGCCAATGGCAAGGAATGGCTGCCGCTGGGCAACCTTTCCGACGACCAGGCCAAGCTGTGGATCTACGACTCGCTGCTGTCCGAATACGCTGCCATGGGCTTCGAGTACGGCTACTCCGTGGAGCGCCCGGACGCCCTGGTCCTCTGGGAAGCCCAGTTCGGCGACTTCGTCAACGGTGCGCAGACCATCATCGACGAATTCATCTCCTCTGCCGAGCAGAAGTGGGGCCAGCGTTCTTCCTTGGTCCTGATGCTTCCGCACGGCTACGAAGGCCAGGGACCTGACCACTCCTCGGCGAGGATCGAGCGTTTCCTGCAGCTGTGTGCAGAAGACAACATGATCGTGGCCAACCCCACCACGGCGGCCTCGCACTTCCACCTGCTGCGCCGCCAGGCGTACAACCGCCCGCGGAAGCCGCTGATCATCTTCACGCCCAAGCAGCTGCTGCGCCTGAAGGCTGCCGCGTCGTCCGTGGAGGATTTCACCAACGGCACCTTCCGCCCCGTCATCGGTGAGCATGAGCAGCTGCCGGCGACCGCCGTCGAACGCGTCCTCCTGGTGTCCGGCCGCCTGTACTACGATCTCCTGTCCACCCGGCAGAAGACCGGCGACAAGACCACCGCCATCATCCGCGTGGAGCAGCTCTACCCGCTGCCGCATGAGGAGATCGCGGCTGAACTCGCCAAGTACCCCAACGCCGAGGTTGTCTGGGCCCAGGATGAGCCTGCCAACCAGGGCCCCTGGCCGTTCATCGGCCTGAACCTGCCGGAAATCCTCGACCGCCGCGTGCGCCTGGTGTCCCGGCCGGCATCCGCCTCCACGGCTGCCGGTTCCATGAAGCGGCACGCCGCGGAACAGGATGTCCTGCTGAAGCAGGCATTTGCACGGAAGTAAGCAGTAAGGCTGCCCGGCCGGAGTCTAAATACCAGACTCCGGCCGGGCAGTTCTGTTTAATGGATGAACAGCGCCGCCCCGTACCTCCGCAGCCGCGGCGGCGACGATGCAGCGGCCGCACCGAAGCAAACCCGTACCGAAGTAAAGAGGAACGCGTGGAAGACAGGAAGCTGCGGATCGCAGCTGTAGGAGACGAACTGCTGGCCGGACTGGGCGATCCCAGGGCGCTTGGCTGGCTGGGCCGCGTCCTGGCCCGCACTCCCCAGGACGGCATGCTCCTGGAAAGCTACTCCCTCCCCTGTCCGCAGGAAGGTACGGAGGGGCTGGCCGCGCGGTGGCTGGATGAAGCCGGCCGGCGCTTCAGCGCCCAGGCGGAGAACAGGCTGGTCATCGGCCTGTCCGGGCGGGACATCGAGTTCGGCCTCTCCACAGCACGGAGCAGGCTGAACCTGGCCAACATCCTGGACTCGGCCTCCCAGAACCGGATCGAGGTTTTCGTTGTGGGGCCGCCGCCCACACTTGACCCGGCGCAGAACCGGCGGCTTGACGAACTGAACACCGCCTTCGCTGACGTCACCACCCGCCGCAAGCACCTCTACGTCGACACGTTCTCGCCGTTGCTGAACCATGAACAGTGGCGCCAGGACCTCGCGGCCAACGGCGGTACACCGGGCCAGGCGGGGTATGGCCTCATGGCATGGCTGGTGCTGCACCGCGGCTGGTTCCAGTGGCTCCGCCTGGATGCGCCCCAGTAACCCCTTTCGGGATACCTTGACCACACCTTCCGGCGGCATTACGTTGGAGGGCAACGCGATATATCGTCTATGGAGGGGACCATGACCGGGCAGGCCTGGACTGTTACAGAGCCGCAAACGATGGACATCGATGGCGTGACGTCCCTGAAGCTGGGCATGGTCCGGGGAAGGTTCCAGGTGGTGACGCACACCGGACCCGGGGTCCGGCTGGAGCTTGCCGAGGTGCACGGCGATCCGGTGGCGGTATCGCTCAACAGCGGCAGGCTGGAAGTGCGGCATCAGCTGCACGGCGCCCAGGGCTGGTTCAAGAACCTCATGGAGACGGTCAACCACAACAGCGAGAATTCAGCTGTCATCACCATCGCCATTCCCCAAGGGGTGGAGGTCGAGGCAGGCACCGTCAGCGGTGAGGGAATCATTTCGGGCATCTCCGCCCATGTCCGGCTGAATACCGCGTCAGGTTCGGTGGTGGCGGACAGCACCACCGGCGAGCTTCAGGTCAGCATCATCAGCGGCAGCGTGGACGTCAGGAACCACCACGGCGTGCTCACCGCCAAGAGCGTCTCCGGAGCGGTTACCGCCTCCGGCCACTTCACCAATGTCCGCACCAACACCGTGAGCGGCCACCTCAACTTCGAATTGCTCGGCTTTACCCGTGACTTCGGCTCCAACTCGGTGTCCGGGGACCTCACCATCGTGCTGCCGCACGACGTCGGCGCCGACATCGTGGCAAAATCCGCCGGTGGAGCGGTGATCCTTGACGGCCGGCAGTGCCTCCTGGCCAATGGCAAAGTGGAGACCATTGCCGGACCGGACGGGCAACTGATGCTCGTCCGGACCAATTCGGTGTCGGGCAGGACTTCGATCGTCCATTCTCCCGGACCCGTTGACGGTGACGGGGAAGCGCAGGGCTGATGCCGCCCGTCTTCGCACACGGTGCGTTGCGCCTCTACCTCCTGGCCCTGCTGGAAGGCGGGCCCAGGCACGGCTATGAGCTCATCAAAGCGCTCAAGGACCGGTTTGGCGGGACCTACTCCCCCAGCGCCGGAACCATCTACCCCCGCTTGGGCAAGCTCGAGGAAGACGGCCTGGTGGCCACCGAGCGGGCCGGGCGGCGCACCAACTACTACATCACCGCCGCCGGCCTTGCCGAACTGGACCGGCGCCGGGAGGATGTGGCGGGGGTCGAGCATGACATCGCGGTCTCCCTGGAAAGACTGGATGTGGAACTGATGGTGCAGAAGTTCCGCGACGAGTTGTGCGCAGACCTCCGGCAGCCGGGCATGCGCCGTCCCATCAGCCCCGGCACACTGGAAACCGTCAGGGCAGCCCTGGACGAGGCCCGCGCTGCCATCCGGAGCACCCTCCAGTCCTAGGCATGGCGCATCCTGCCGCGCTGCCGCAGGTCATCGGCCCCTTCCCGGTTCGCGGGCCGCCACATCATGTGCGAGACTTGAGGGCAGCTCTTTTTGAGTACCAACAGTAAGGAGGCCAGCTATGAGCAAGCGTGCACGCAAGCGTCGTGACCGTAAGCGTGGCGGCGCGAACCACGGGAAGCGCCCCAACACCTAGGCACATGCCAGGAACTACGGTTCAAGCAAAGGACCCCGCAAGCCAACCGGCTTCCGGGGTCCTTTGCTGTCTGCGGCCCTGATCCGCTCACGCGCTCCGTGCGAGGGATGGCTGTACCTATGCCTCCACGGGACGGATGGCGTGGATCCTGTCCAGGATGGCGTTCTTCAGGTTGTCCGGAGCGGACTCCGTGCAGGAACGCTTGACCATGTTGCGGATGACGCACTCCAGGTCATACTGCTCCGTGCACTCAGGGCAGTCATCAAGGTGGTTCTTGATTTCCGTAATGTCCTCGCGGGTCAGTGCCCCGTCAAGGTATTCGTAGATGCGTTGCATCCGGGTGTCATCGCAATCGCCCAATCCCTGGCAGTCGCTCATTTCCTGTTCTCCTGTGCTTTGCTTCCTGCCGCATCGGTGGCGTCCGCGGCCGTTTTGAATCCCCGCTCGGCGGCGTATTCCGCGAGCATGTCCCGCAACATTCGCCGGCCGCGGTGGAGCCGGGACATCACAGTGCCGATGGGCGTATTCATGATGTCTGAAATTTCCTTGTAGGCGAAGCCCTCCACGTCGGCGAAGTAGACCGCCAGCCGGAACTCCTCCGGAATATCCTGCAGCGCCCGCTTCACGTCCGAATCGGGAAGATGGTCCAGCGCTTCTGCCTCGGCCGAACGCAGTCCGCTCGAGGTGTGTGATTCCGCCCGTGCCAGCTGCCAGTCCTCAATGCTGTCCGAGTTGGACTGCAGGGGCTCGCGCTGCCTCTTCCGGTAGAGGTTGATGTACGTGTTGGTCAGGATCCGGTACAACCAGGCTTTCAGGTTTGTACCCGGCTTGTACTGGTGGAAGGCCGAAAACGCCTTGGTGTAGGCCTCCTGCACCAGGTCTTCGGCGTCGGACGGGTTCCGCGCCATGCGCATGGCAGCGGAATACAGCTGGTCAACGTACTGCATGGCGTCCCGCTCAAAACGAAGGCGGCGTTGTTCGTCGCTCTCTTTGGAGACGTCCAGGGTACTGTCCTCGGTGTCCGCAGCAGCGGTCACCGAATCAGCGCCTGCTTTTCCCGCAGGCACAGGCGCGGAGCCGGCCTTCCCGTTCACTTCGCCGGGGGTAGCCTCATACATGGCCGCAACGGCCGGATCCAGGGTGTTCATTGCCTTCAAGTCTACTGTCAGGCTCCCTGCCCGGGGCATGCCGTACTCCGGGGGCTCCGAGGCCAGCTTGTCCACTGCCACCGGGCCCGCCTGCCTGGTTCCGTCCAACACCTTCCCCAAGGGCCAACTCCGCTCTGTATCGGGTGAATGATCGTCGGGCCCCATGTCGCGGACCCGTTTGCCATAACCGGCTCCCACGGGTAAATATTCCCCAAAAGTGCAAGACTAGGACCGACTCCGCCGCTCGCCGCGGCTCGTCCATCCAGGAGGAAATCCATGCCCTTTGTCCGCACCCTCGCACGGCCCATGCTTGCCTCCAGTTTCGTTCTTGCCGGACTGGATAAGCTCAGGAACGCCGACGACACGGCACAGCAGCTCTCACCGCTGCTGCGCAAGGCCGCATCAGCGCTCCCGTTCCAGGCGAATGAAAAGACCCTTGCCCGGGTTATCGGCGGGACGCAGGTGGGTGCCGGTGTCCTGTTCGGCCTTGGCAAGTTCTCCCGTCTCTCGGCCGGCCTGTTGACGGTGATTTCGCTCCTGAACACCTTTGTTGAGTGGCGCAGTGCGGACATCAGCAGCAAGGAAGGGCGCGAAGGCCGCCGGAACCAGCTGCTCAAGAACCTCTCGCTGAGCGGCGGCGCCCTGCTCGCTTCCGTGGACACCGCGGGCAAGCCCGGCCTGGCCTGGCGCGCCGAGCACCTGGCGGCCGATGCCCGCAGGAATGCATCGCACCTGGCCGCCGACGCCCGCAAAACCACCACCAAGAAGCTGAACAAGGCGGACAAGGCCGTGCGCCGCGCTGTCGAACACGCCACGGGAGCATAAGCACGAATGACCGCAGCAGCTGCCACCCGGGACGACTCCGGAACACCTGTCCACAATTGGGCCGCGCCTTTTGCGTCCCGGCCCATTGACGCCACCGTGACGGTGCCCGGATCCAAATCCCTGACCAACAGGTACCTGGTCCTGGCGGCCCTCGCGGACGGCCCGTCCCGGCTGCGCGCGCCCCTGCATTCGAGGGACTCGGCGCTCATGGTCGACGCACTCCGGCAGCTCGGTGCCGTCATCACCGAAGTGCCCGGGGACGGCGCCTTCGGTCCCGACCTGGAGGTGGTACCGCTGCCGGCGACAGCGCCGGCAGCGGTGACCAGGATCGACTGCGGACTCGCCGGCACCGTCATGCGGTTCGTCCCGCCGCTGGCGGCACTCCGCAATGGAACCAGCCTGTTCGACGGCGACCCCCACGCCCGGAAGCGGCCCATGGGAACCATCATCGAGGCCCTCAAGGCCCTGGGCGTGGCCGTATCCGCCGAGGACGGCAGCGCGCCGTCGTCGCTCCCCTTCGTGGTGGAGGGCACCGGCGCGGTGCGCGGCGGGCATCTGGTGATCGACGCCAGTGCCTCCTCGCAGTTCGTCTCCGCCCTCCTCCTGGTGGGGGCGCGGTTCGACGAGGGCCTGCACCTGGAACACGTGGGCAAGCCGGTGCCCAGCCTGGACCACATCAACATGACGGTGGCCGTCCTGCGCGGCGCCGGCGTGTCAGTGGACGATTCCGTCCCCAACCACTGGGTGGTGGCGCCGGGTCCCATCCGCGCCTTCGACCAGCGGATCGAACAGGACCTGTCCAACGCCGGGCCCTTCCTTGCGGCGGCCCTTGCCTCGCGGGGGACGGTCCGGATTCCCAACTGGCCGGCGGAAACCCAGCAGGTGGGAGACCTTTGGCGCGGAATCCTGGCCAGCATGGGCGCCACGGTGACCCTGGCTGACGGCGTCCTGACCGTCACCGGCGGCCCGGAGATCAAGGGCGGTGACTTCGCGGACACCAGTGAACTGGCTCCGACGGTGGCAGCCTTGTGTGCCCTGGCCTCGGGACCTTCCCGGCTCAGCGGGATCGCCCACCTGAGGGGGCACGAGACGGACCGGCTTGCGGCCCTGGTGGCGGAGATCAACCGGCTCGGCGGCGACGCCGAGGAAACCAGCGACGGCCTGGTGATCCGGCCCGCCCCGCTGCACGGCGGCGTCGTGCATAGCTACGCGGACCACCGCATGGCCACGGCCGGTGCCATCCTGGGACTCGCGGTGGAGGGCGTCCAGGTGGAGGACATCGCCACCACTGCCAAGACCATGCCGGACTTCCCACAGCTGTGGGCCGGCATGCTGGCCCAGAACGCGGGGTCCGCAGCCGGACCGGAAGGGCGCGTCAGTGGCGCGTAGCACTGGTTCCTGGGACGAATCGGACGTCCGCATCCGTCCCAGCAAGAAGGGTTCCCGGCCGCGCACCAAGGACCGCCCCAGCCATGACGACGCCGTGACCGGACGGATCATCACGGTGGACCGGGGCCGGTACACCGCAGTGGTGGACGAGGACTCGGAGAACGAGCGCGTTGTCATCGCGGCGCGCGCCCGGGAACTGCGCCGCTCGCCAGTGGTTGCCGGCGATTTCGTGTCACTGGTGGGGGACGTGTCCGGCGCACCGGACACGCTGGCCCGGCTGGTGAAGATCCAGGACCGCCATACCCTCCTGCGACGCAGCGCCGACGACACCGACCCCATTGAGCGCGCGGTGGTGGCCAACGCGGACCAACTGGTGATCGTGGTGGCCGCGGCCAACCCGGAGCCCCGCACGGGATTCATCGACCGCGCACTGGTGGCCGCCTACGACGCAGGGATCGAGCCCATCCTGCTGGTCACCAAGGCCGACGTCAAGGACCCTGCGGAACTCCTTTCCAACTACACCCACCTGGACTTCCCGGTCATCATCAGCCGGACAGCCGATGCGCTGGCATCAGGCATCGACGCCCGGTCCGATGACGGCCTCTCGGCGCGGCTGGAGAGCGCGGCGGTGGCTGCCCTCCGTGACCACCTGGACGGCAAGGTCACCGTGATGCTCGGGCACTCAGGTGTCGGAAAGTCCACCATGGTGAACGCACTGACCGGCGCGGAGCGGGCCACCGGCGGAGTGAACGCCGTGACCGGCCGCGGCCGCCACACATCCTCCTCCGCCCTTGCCTTGCGGCTGGCGGATGCGCCGCCCGGCAGCTGGATCATCGACACCCCCGGCATCCGCTCCTTCGGCCTGGCGCACGTGAACCCGGACCGGATCCTGCGCTCCTTCCCGGACCTCTCCCCCGGCATCGAAAACTGCGAACGCGGCTGCAAGCACACGGCAGCCGCGGTGGACTGCGGCCTTGACGACTGGGTGGCGGGCGGACATGCAGGCCCCACCGGGGCTGCCCGGCTGGCGTCCCTGCGGCGGCTGCTGGGTGCGGATCCACGGATGGAAGCACAGGAAAC
Organism: Arthrobacter sp. SAFR-179; assembly: GCF_059414945.1. NCBI lineage: Bacteria > Bacillati > Actinomycetota > Actinomycetes > Micrococcales > Micrococcaceae > Arthrobacter > Arthrobacter sp. SAFR-179. Next base: position 709,361 of record NZ_JBPFDM010000001.1, on the reverse strand, counting down.
CAAGGAGCTCGGCAGCGTCAACTGACGCGTTCTCCCGGCAGAACCGTTTGCAGACGGTAGTTTGGAACCATGATCCAACCCGCTTCGAGCTACAACGATGACCTGCGCCTGGCCCATGTCCTGGCCGACTCCGTGGATGACCAGACCATGAGCCGCTTCAAGGCCCTGGACCTCCACGTTGAGACCAAGCCGGACCTGACGCCGGTCACCGACGCGGACAAGGCCGCCGAGGAAGCCATCCGCGGCCAGCTTTCCCGTTCCCGCCCCCGCGACGCCGTCCTGGGCGAGGAATTCGGGAGCACCGGCCACGGTTCGCGGCGCTGGATCATCGATCCCATTGACGGGACCAAGAACTTTGTCCGCGGCGTTCCGGTGTGGGCCACGCTGATCGCCCTCGTGGACGAGGGTGAGCCGGTGGTGGGCGTGGTCAGCGCCCCGGCCCTTGGCAAGCGCTGGTGGGCGGCGAAAGGCATGGGCGCGTACATGGGCAGGTCCCTTGCCGCTGCCACCCGGCTCCGCGTCTCGGACGTGTCGAAGCTTTCCGATGCCTCCCTCTCGTACTCCAGCCTGGGCGGGTGGAAGGAACGCGGAAACCTGGACGAGTTCCTTGGCCTGACCGAGGATGTCTGGCGCACCCGGGCCTACGGCGATTTCTGGTCGTACTGCATGGTGGCCGAAGGCTCGGTGGACATCGCCTGCGAACCGGAACTGAACCTCTATGACATGGCCGCACTGGTGCCGATCGTGGTGGAGGCCGGCGGCCGGTTCACATCCCTGGAAGGCGAGGACGGCCCGTTCGGCGGAAACGCCCTGGCCACGAACTCAATCCTGCACTCGGAGGTCCTGCACCGCCTGAACCCGTACCTGGATGATCTGCTGTAACTGATGCGCTTTTCCGCATAAAAGCGAATAATGCGACGCCGGACACCTTCCTGGGGAAGTGTCCGGCGTCGTTTATTCGGCGGCACGTAATAAACACCTTAACAATTGCCGCGGCTTCAATCCTGGCCGCCCCATGTCCTACGCTTTTATTCAGGTCACGAGTGCCAGCGCAAAACCCCGGTTTGCTGGCCGGCAACCCTCCATTCGCGGTGGGGTGCCCCGGGTGACGACCAGGCCGGTCCGGAGCGGATGCGGCAAGCGCGGATTCCCCCATGGCGGAGTCCTGTCATCAAGTGAGGTCTCTGTGACAACTGCCACCGTCTCCCCCCAGCCCGTCATTGCCGAAGCCAGCGTCCCCGACGGACGCCACGCCGCTGCCGGCCGGCCCCTCGCTGCCGTCACCGGCGCCGAAATCCAGGCACCCCTGATTTCAGGCGGACACGTGCGGTACGCCAACCTCGATTACGGCGCCTCCGCCCCGGCGCTGTCCGTGGTGTCGGCCTACCTGAACGAGATCCTCCCCTACTACGCGAGCGTCCACCGCGGGGCAGGATACGCGTCCCAGATCAGCACCTCGGTGTATGAGAACGCCCGCAGCATCGTCAGGGATTTCGTCGGCGGCCGCTCGGATGATTCGGTCATCTTCACCCGCAACACCACCGATTCGCTGAACCTGCTGGCCGGTTGCCTGCCGGTGACCAATGGCCGGCACGACGGCGAGGTGCTCTACCTGGACATCGAACACCACGCCAACCTCCTGCCGTGGCAGGGCGTCCCGCACCGCAGCATCGTTGCCGCCGACACCATCACCGAAACCATCGACGCCGTCCGCGCGGAGCTGAGCCAGGGCGGCGTCAGCCTGCTCGCGGTTACCGGAGCCTCCAACGTCACCGGCGAAATCCTGCCCATCCGCGCCCTGGCCGCGCTGGCCCATGAGCATGGTGCACGGATCGTGGTAGATGCCGCCCAGCTCGCCCCCCACCGCCGCGTGGATATCAGCGCGGACGACGTCGACTACCTCGCCTTCTCCGGCCACAAGCTGTATGCGCCCTTCGGCGCCGGCGTCCTGGTGGGACGCCCGGACTGGCTGGACACCGGCGTCCCGCACCTCGCGGGCGGCGGCGCGGTCAAGGAAGCCAGGCTCGACGGCGTCAGCTGGGCCACTGGACCGGCGCGCCATGAGGGGGGCTCACCGAACGTCCTGGGAGCCGCCACACTGGCCCGCGCCACCCAGGTCATTGCCGGGCTGGACCAGGAACGCTGGCATGCCCACGAGTCCGCCATCCGTTCCTTCCTGGTGGAGGGCCTGCAGGAGATCGACGGCGTCACCGTCCACCAGATCTTCAAGGACACCAACCCGGAAACGGACACCATCGGCGTGGTCAACTTCTCCGTTGAGGGCTACGACGCAGGACTGGTGGCGGCGTACCTCTCGGCAGAGCACGGCGTGGGACTGCGGGACGGCCGCTTCTGCGCGCACCCGCTGCTGAAGCGACTGGGCCTGCCGTCCGGTTCCCTCCGCGCCAGCTTCGGTGTCGGTTCACGCCTGGAGGACGCCGAACGCCTGCTGGCCGGCATCCGTGCCCTGCGGAGCAACGGGCTGGGCTGGGACTACGTGGTGGACGCGGGCCGCTGGGTGCCCGCCAATGACACCCGCACCTACCCGCACTGGGCACCCAACACCCCGGGCACCGCCGGCGCCGCGCCCTGCATCGACGACTGACACCCTGCCCAACCCCTGCCGTCCAGGCCATCGATCCGGCGGCCAGGAGGATGCGGTAAATTCGAAAGGTACCGCAGGACGTCAGGTGAAGGAGGCCACGCGTGGTTCGGGGTGGCCCCAAGCTTGATCACGGGCGGCGCAGGGAACTCGGGCAGAGCTTCCAGGACGGCGGCAGGCACTACCAGCGCGTCCGCCCCGGCTACCCGGAAGAGGCAGCCCGGTGGCTGGTGCCCACGGATGCCCATGATGCACTCGACGTGGGCGCCGGCACCGGAAAGTTCACCGCCTTGCTGCTGGACATGGGACTGCATGTCACCGCCGTGGACCCCTCCGCGGACATGCTCGCCCAGCTCATGGAACACTACCCGGCCGCCACGGCCGTGCCGGGGACTGCCGAGGCGACAGGCCTGCCCGACGCCCGCTTCGACGTCGTCACCGTTGCCCAGGCGTGGCACTGGTGCGACGCCCTCGCGGCAAGCACTGAGCTGGCCCGCGTCCTGCGCCTGCACGGAACCCTGGCCCTGGTCTGGAACCAGCTGGACACCTCTGTCCCCTGGGTGCACCGGCTCTCCCGGATCATGCACGCGGGCGACGTGTACCGGCCCGGCCACAAACCCGTCGTCGGACCCGAATTCCGAGGCCTCGAAGGGCACGTCACCCACTGGCAGGACACGGTGACCACCACGGACCTGATGGAACTCACCAAGTCCCGCAGCTACTACCTCCGGGCCGGCGAGGCAACCCGCGCCAAGGTCCTGGCCAACCTGGACTGGTACCTGCACGAACACCTGGCCTATACCCCTGACCAGGAAATTGCCCTCCCCTACCTCACCCTGGCCTGGCGGGCCGCCAAAGCATGACGGCGCATCCCATGCGGCGCCCCCGGAGCCGGTAGGCTTGACCGTGTGAAGACCAGCGCGCCCTCCTCCTCGATCGAGGATTACGTCAAGGTCATCTATTCGTTCACCGAATGGCAGGACAAGCCAATCACGTCCACCCAGCTTGCACAGCGGCTGGGGGTGGCCAATTCCTCGGTGTCCGAGATGGTCCGCAAGCTGAAGGACCAGGGCCTGGTGGACCACAAGCCCTACAGCGCCGTCACGCTGACCGAGGCCGGCCTACGGCTGGCCCTGTCCATGGTCCGGCGCCACCGGCTGATCGAGACGTACCTTGTCCAGCGGCTCGGCTATAGCTGGGACGAAGTCCATGATGAGGCTGAACAACTCGAACACGCCGTGTCTGACACGTTCATCGAACGGGTGGCCGCCAAGCTCGGCAATCCAAAGCGTGACCCGCACGGCGACCCCATTCCCACTGCCGACGGGAAGGTGCTGATGCCGCGCGCGCACCTTCTCGCCGAACTGGACCAGGGGCATGCCGGCAGGATTACCAGGATCAGCGACGACAACCCGGAGCTGCTGCGCTACCTTGCCGCCCAGGACATCGACCTCGACGCCGATGTGGAGGTGGTGGGACGCCGGCCCTTCGGCGGCGCCCTGGTGGTGCGGATCAGCGGTCCGGCCGGCGCCCGCGAGTTCGACCTCGCCGACGAAATCGCCTCCGCGCTGTGGGTCTCCAGCGACGCCCCGCACGCCGGCTGCACCCTGGACGGACTCTGACGTGGCGATGCCCACCGGCCGCGCCTGGCTGGCTGTCGCCGTCGGCGGGCTGGCCGGCAGTGAGCTGCGCTACGGGCTGGGGCTGGCGTTTCCGGACGTGCCCGGCTCGGTCCCATGGGCCACGCTGGCCATCAACATCAGCGGCAGTTTCGCCCTCGCGGCGCTGACCACCGTCTGGATGTCACGCCCGCATACGACGTTCTGGCTGCGGGCCGGGATAGGGCCGGGCCTGCTGGGCTCCTTCACCACGTTTTCAGCGGTGATTTTCGCCTCGGACCAGTTGGCCCGAGCAGGTGCGCACCCCGAATGGATTCTGTATCTGGGATTGTCACTGGGGCTCGGCCTGGCGGCTGCCGGCCTGGGCTGGCGTTCCGGAAGGCTTATTGCCCGGAACCTCGGACTGCAATGATCACGGCAGCCCTGGTGGGAGTCTTTGGCGTGGCCGGGGCACTCCTGCGGTTCGCAATCGACAGCTGGTTCGCGCACCACAGCAGCATCCGCAGCGTCCGCACCGCTGGCCATGCGGCACTGCACTGGCCCTGGGCCACGCTGGTGGTCAACGTTGCGGGGTGCTTCATCATCGGCCTGGCACATGGGCTGACTGCCAAGCTGGGACTGGGCGCGGAATGGCAGGTTGGCCTGGCTACGGGACTGGCCGGCGGGCTCACCACCTTCAGCTCGTGGACCACCGCCACCATCCGCCTGCTCAGCGAAGCCCGGTTCGGCTCCGCTGCCCTGAACGTGGCGGTCAACCTGGGCTTCGGCTTTGCTGCCGCGGCCGCGGGGATTGCGCTGGCCGCCTAGGGACACTGTTTCCGGCGGCGTTCCGGCCGGCGATTTGGCGGCCTCCCGTATGGTGGAAGGTGATGATCAGCAGACGCGACGCCGCAATAACCCTTGATGTTCCCCTTGAAATGGCGCAGCGCCACGGCCTGCCGAAGTGGATGACGGAGGCCGAACTCCGTGGCATCCTGGACAATCCTCCGCCTTGGCTGGTGCAGTCGCGCGCCAACCGGACGGGCAAGCGGCCGGTGTGGGTGCACCTGGAATGCGCGGTCTGCGGTTACGAGGAGGCGGCCCGGCCCAAGAAGTGGTGGCCGGACTTCACCTACGTGGTGTGCGGCCACCATGCGCCGTCCGATGTTCCCGCCGTCCGCCCCGGCTGCGTCCGCAGCGAGTACGACGGCGTGGGGACGCGTTTCGTGGGCATCGCGGACGTGGAAGCGCCTCCGGCCAGCCCTTAAGCCCGCCCCGGTGGCCGTGCCCGAGGACGCGATCGATGACTGCCCCGGCAATGTGCCCCGGTGACATGCCTGCCAGCGGCCGGGCCGCCGTCGTGCATCATGCCGGGCCGTTGCCCGTCATTTCCTCCGGGACAGCGGTGAGGTGCAGCTCGGTACCGTCACGCAGCACGGCCACATCGAGCGGCTCGCCGATGGCATCGGAAAACAGGAGCCGCTGCAGGCTTTCGGCATTGCTCACGGGCCGCCCTCCGGCGGTGACGATGATGTCGCCTGCGGAAAGACCTGCCTTGTCGGCCGGCGAACCGGGCAGCACTTCCACGATGCGGAGCCCTTCCCGCCGTCCGCTGCGGATCACGGCGCTCGGGTTGAGCTGGATCGGGGTGCTCACAAGCCCCAGGTAGGCGCGGCGCACCCTCCCGTCCGACAACAGTGCGGAGATGATCCTGCGGGTGGTGGCGTTGATCGGGATGGCAAGGCCCAGGCCGGCGCCGGCCACTGCGGTGTTGATGCCGACAATCCTGGCGTGGGTATCCGCCAGCGCTCCACCGGAATTTCCGGGATTCAGGGCAGCATCTGTCTGGATGACGTCCTCGATGACCCGCCGGTTGCCGCCCGACCAGACCGGGATGGCCCGGCCCAGGCCACTGACCACGCCGGCGGTGACTGAACCTGCCAGGCCAAGCGGATTTCCGACGGCGACCACCAACTGGCCCACGCGCAGCGTCTCTGCCGCGCCGAATTCGGCGGGCGGCACCTTGGACCGCGAACCGTGGACCACGGCGAGATCTGACAGGGGGTCGGCTCCCACCAGCTCCAGGTCCATCCGGCTGCCGTCTCCGAACGCGGCAAAACCGTGCCGGGTGCCGGCCACGACGTGTGAATTGGTGAGCAGGTAGCCGTCCTGCGTGAAGAGCACCGCCGAGCCCGCGCCCACCCTGACCCTGCCGTTGCCCCTTTTTGCGGTCATTTCGATCGCTGCCACGTGCGGCGTAACGGCTGCTGCCACCCGCATGACGGTTTGCGAGTACGAGTCCAGGACGTCGTCGTCCCCGGTGGGTATGGGTTCCTGCGCCTGGTCCATGACGCACCTCCGCCCTTGGTGCCGCTTCCGGCAATGGCATGCCCTTTACGGGCCTTATGGGACACAACAATGGATGGGCCAGGTCCACTCCCGGAACAGCTACGCCTTGGGTGAACGCCGGCATTGCGGTGGGCAGCACCTGTCGCAGGCTTTAGGATCGGAGCATGACTGACTCCCCCGCAGGGTCTCAAACAGAAATACTGAACGCCGAGGAATGCTGGCGGTACCTTCGGTCCTCCTATATCGGCCGGTTGGCGGTCATCAACGGTGACATTCCCGAGATTTTCCCCGTGAACTTTTCCGTTGCCGGAGAAACTCTGGTGTTCCGCACCGCACCCGGGACCAAGCTTCGCGCCCTGCTTGGTGGCGGAATTGCCGCCCTGGAGGTTGACGGCCTCAATCCGTATTCCACGGAGGTCTGGAGCGTTGTTGCCAAGGGCAGGCCGCGGCCCTTTGATGAGACCACCATGCGGCTTCCGGCCGGCGACGCCGACCGGGAACCTTGGGAGCCGGGGATCAAGGACCACCTGGTGGCCATTACGCCCACCGATGTCACCGGCCGCCGGTTCCCGGTCAGGCCGCGCTCCCGCTGGTGGCCGCCCGTCGATTTCTCCGCCGACTGGCTGTAGTGGCGGGGAATTTGCTCAGGGCCTGCCTCGTCAGGCCTTGAGGATCACCTTGAGCGCCTTGGTTTCGGCGGCCCGGGAGAACGTGTCGTAGGCATCAAGGAACTGGTCGAACCCAAAATGATGGGTGGCGAATTTTTCCGCCCGGATCTTCCCCTGGGCCACCAGCTTAAGCAGCATGGGGGTGGTGTTGGTATTCACCAGCCCCATGCTGATATTGATGTTCTGGATCCAGAGGTTTTCCAGGTGCAGCTCCACCGGCTTTCCGCGCACTCCAACGTTGGCTACGGATCCGCCCGGCCGCACGATGTCGGTGCACATGGCAAATGTTCCCGGGACGCCGACAGCCTCGATGGCCACATCCACACCCCGTCCGCCCGTCAGGGCCAGGACCTGTTCCCTCCAGTCGCTGCTGCCGGAAAGGACCGTGTCCGTGGCGCCGAACTCCCTTGCCTTTTCCAGCCGGTTGGCGTCGAGGTCGACGGCCACAATCGTGGCCGCGCCGTACAGTCCCGCGGTGGTGATCGCTGCCAGGCCAACCGGACCGGCGCCCACCACGGCAACGGCATCGCCGGGCTTCACCCGGCCGTACTGGACGCCGATCTCGAATCCGGTGGGAAGGATATCGGAAAGCATGACGGCCTGTTCGTCGCTGACCCCCGCAGGCAGCAGGTGCAAAGAGTTTTCGGCATAGGGAACCCGGACGTATTCGGCCTGGGTCCCGTCGATCAGGTGTCCAAAGATCCACCCGGTGCCTTCCTGCCCCTCACTTCCCAGGCAGTGCGAGTAGAGGCCGGCCTTGCAGTTGGCACAGTGGCCGCAGGACTTGATGCACGAGATGATGACGCGGTCGTTTACCTTCAGCCCGGTCACGGAAGGACCCGTTTCCACCACCGTTCCCACTCCTTCGTGGCCCAGGATCCGGCCCTTTTCGACGGCGGGAACGTCGCCCTTGAGGATATGCAGGTCTGTGCCGCAGATCGTGGTGGTGTCGACTTTGACGATGACGTCGCCGGGTTGCTGGATCCGGGGGTCAGGAACATCCGTCCATGACTTGTCACCGGGTCCGCCGTAGACGAGAGCTTTCATGGTGTTTTTTCCTTACTGTGGAAAGGGCTTCGGCGTTGATTGCCGGCCGGCCTGCGGGATTTGTTGACGGGCGGATTGCTGACGGACGGGCTGGGTACCGCCCGACGGTGGAACACCGGGACCCGCTGTGGGTGTCTGTGTCACCTGCAGTTTTGCCAGATGCAGGATTCCGAGCACCAGGAACAGCCCAGAGAGCCCAAGTGCGGGCAGCAGGGCGGCCATGCTGCCCTCAGCGCCGAACAGGGGTTTGACCATTTCACCCACCGCCAGCGAAAAGATGAGGGTGAAGCCGAGGACGTACAGGGCCGGCAGGAGCAGCAGCCCAGCACGGTGCTTCCGGTAGGTCAGGAGGGACAGGACCAGGAATGCGGGCATGATGAAGCAAAGGTCCAGGATGAAGATCGAGTACAGGGAATCGATTTGCTCGCCGCTCCGCATCAAGGGCAGGAGCATCCCGATCCAGAGGGGGTAGAAGATGAGCGGCTGAAGGACGGCACCGGCGGCCGACACGATCCCCAGCCCATGCGGAAGGGAGACGGATGGCGCGTCGCGGCCCATGGTGGCCCCGGCAGTGACCATGGCCCAGAACGACAGGGTGAAGACGGCCATATAGAGCAGGTACAGGCCGTTGTAGGTTCGCTCAATGACATAGATTCCGTAGGCGTAGAACAGATAGCCAAGCAGTCCCAGGGCCACGATCTGGTGTTTGGCCCTGTCCGGCCTGGCGGCCCATGCCAGGTACACCAATCCGATCCCGGCCGCCATGGACAGCAGGTCCTGGGAGTAAGCACCGGGGATCAATTCACTGGCGACCACCCCATCGTAGATTTCGGGCCGCCATATTCCGGTCCCCGCTGCGGCCAGCGCCAGCAGACCGGCAACAGCCCACAGCATGCGGCTGGCGAACAAGTGCGTGAGCATGGCCACCTTTCGCAGGAAGATCCGGGTTTCCTTGCCTCCCCACAGACTCCCATTGAGCCGGGCCGGGTCCCAAGGGCCATAGGTCCTTCCTTTGCGGCCAGGCCTTTGAGGCCGGGCCTTTATGCCCTTACCGGAGGCAGGAGAGTTGCCTACGCTGTGCCCTATGACTGAGAAAACGAACGTGCCTGTACCGGAAATCCTTGACGCGGACGAGTGCTGGAACCTCCTTTCCCAAGGCGGGGTGGGGCGCCTTGCCGTCATCGCCGATGGCCATCCGGATGTCTTTCCCGTCAATTACAAGGTGGACGGCCGGACGCTGGTGTTCCGCACCGGCGGGGGCACCAAGCACCAGGCCCTCCTGTCGGAGGCCACGGTGGCCCTGGAAGCAGATGCGGTCAGCTCCCAGTTTGGCCTTGCCTGGAGCGTCGTGGTTAAGGGGACGGCAGCTGAGGCAACGCCCACCGGCGCTGACCTGGATGACGTCCGGCGGGCGCTGTTTCCGTGGCAGGGCGTGGGGCAGGAGCACTTCATCCGCATCACCCCCGAATCGATAACGGGCAGGCGCTTCAGCGTGGACGCGCCGCTGCTGTGGCAGACCCCGCTGGATGACGCAACCCGCGCCGGTTTCGAGTAAACCATCCCGGACGGGAGGCACTGTGCGTGCCTGGTGGGTAAACGGGCCTGGCCCCATTTCCACCCGCCCGCTGGTTCAGGGGCTTCGTGACGCTCCCACGCCTGCGGCCCGCGAACTGCTGGTGGAGGTCACTGTTTGCGGTGTTTGCCGCACGGACCTCCATCTCGCAGAAGGAGACCTGGGCCCGCACCGTCCGCACACCGTACCCGGGCACGAGGCAGTCGGCGTCGTTGTTGAAACAGGGGCTGACTGCTCCCGTTTCAGGACCGGCGACAGGGTGGGCGTCGCGTGGCTTGGCGGCGTCTGCGGCAGGTGCGACTACTGCCGCCGCGGAGACGAAAATCTATGCCTTACGCCCCTCTTCACGGGCTGGGACCGGGATGGCGGCTATGCCGAATATTTGACGGTTTTGGAAGACTTTGCCTACCGGCTGCCTCCTGGATTCCCGGACGAACAGGCTGCGCCGCTGCTGTGTTCGGGCATCATCGGCTACCGCGCACTGAAGCGCGCCGCCCTCCCGGCAGGGGGCCGCCTGGGTATCTACGGCTTTGGCAGCTCGGCCCATATCACTGCCCAGCTGGCGCTCAAACAGGGTGCCTCGGTGTTTGTGATGACCCGGTCCGAACGTGCGCGGCGGCTCGCGGTGGAGTTGGGGGCGGACTATGTGGGGAAAGCGTATGACCAACCGCCGGTACCGCTTGACTCCGCCATTCTTTTTGCACCGGTGGGGGACCTTGTCCCGGCCGCGCTGCGTGCCCTGGACCGTGGTGGAACCCTGGCCATCGCCGGAATCCACCTGACCGACATCCCAGCCCTCAATTACGGCAGGGAGCTCTTTTTCGAACGGCAGCTGCTGAGCGTCACCGCCAATACCCGGGCCGACGGGCGTGAATTCCTGGCCCTCGCGGCCAGGCTTTCCCTGGCGCTCACAACTACGGTGTACCCGTTCGAGGCTGCGGACCGGGCCCTGGAAGACCTGGCTGCCGACAGGATTACCGGTTCGGCGGTCCTGCGGGTCCGGCCGGAACACTAGTTCCTGCCTCACCCGAACAGGACGGCGGCCTCCTGGTAACGGGCTTCCGGGACCACCTTCAGTTCGCCCAACGCTTCCCCCAGGCCGACGTTGATGATGTCCGTGCCCCGCAGCGACACCATGGTGCCCCATCTGCCCGCCGCGGCGGATTCGACGGCGGCGAGGCCAAGCCGGGTGGCAAGGACACGGTCGAAGGCTGTAGGTTCGCCGCCGCGCTGGATGTGGCCCAGGACGGTGGCCCGCGTTTCGATGCCGGTCCGTATCTGCAGCTCTCCTTCCAGGAGCAGTCCGATGCCTCCCAAGCGCGGCCGCCCGAAAGTGTCCAGGCCGCGGGGCGCGTAAGGTGCCGCGTGCCCCTCGGGAGCAAAGGCCTCGGCCACCACCACCATGGGTGCCCTGCCACGGTCACGGGCTGACAGCACCCAGGAACAGATTTGGTCCAAGGACACAGGATGTTCAGGTATCAGGATGGCGTGCGCGCCCGACGCCATCCCGGAATGCAGTGCAATCCAGCCCGCGTTGCGGCCCATCACTTCGGCCACCATGCAGCGGTGATGTGATTCACCGGTGGTCCGCAGCCGGTCAATGGCCTCGGTGGCGGTCTGGACCGCTGAATCGAAGCCGAAAGTGTAGTCCGTGGCGCCGAGGTCGTTATCGATGGTCTTGGGCACTCCCACCACATTGATGCCCTGGGCGCACAGTTCCCGGGCCGCCGCCAGTGTGCCCTCTCCCCCAATGGCAATCAGGCCGTCGAGTTCGTTGTTCCGCAAACAGGCACGGACGCCCTCGATGCCGCCATCCACCAGCGGATTGGTCCGGGACGTGCCCAGAATGGTTCCGCCCAGGCGCGAGATCCCACGGACGCTCGTCCGGGGCAGCGGAAAAACATCCTGCTCCAGGACGCCCCGCCAGCCGTCCTTGAACCCCAGGAATTCGTAGCCATGTGCAATGTCCCCGCCCACTACCGCTCCCCGGATCACGGCGTTCACCCCCGGGCAGTCACCACCACTGGTAAGTATCCCCAGCCGCTTCATGGCGCCACCACCTCCGAGGCAGGCAGCGGGAAATGCCGGGTCTGGCCGGGAGGAAGGACCTCATCGAGGCCACGCACCTGCACCTTGATCGGCCCGGCGTCGCCGGGGGCCGAGGCGATGCTCATGTCCCCGCCCTTGAGGTGCACGCGGAGGCGGTGCCCCCGGTAGAGGACCTCAAAAGCGACGGCGCGCAGCCCGGTGGGGAGGTTGGGGGCGAACAGGATGGTGTCGCCGCTGAACCGCAGCCCAGCAAAGCTGCGCTGCACCACGTCGATGGTTCCTGCCATCGCGCCCAAATGGATACCCGCGCGCGTGGTGCCGTGCTGGGTATCGTCAAGATCGGCGTCGAGCGCTTCGCGGAAGCTGTCCCACGCCCGGTCCGCGTCCACGCCTGCAAGGACGGACGCGTGGGCAACCCTGCTCAGCGTGGACCCGTGCGCGGTCCTGGCCAGGTAATACTCGATGGTTTTATTGAGTTGTTCAGGCGTAAAGCCGTACTGCAGCCGTTGAAGGGTGGCGGCGAGCACTTCGTGGCCCAACAGGTAAGGGAGCATCAGGACATCTGCCTGCTTTGCCAGCTTGTAGCAGTTGGTGGTGTCATCCTCTGCTTCCAGGATGAGGTCCAGCCGCTCGATGTCGCCGTACCTGTCCCGGTAATGCTCCCAGTCAAGTTCCTTCAACCCCCCGTATCCCTCGAACTGGCTGATGACGCCGTCATCATGAAACGGGACGTACATCGCCGTTCCCATGTGCGACCATCCCGCGGTTTCCTCTTCCGTGACTCCCAGGCGTTCCATGAGTCCGGCCCGCTCGCTGCCATGGAGGAAGCCCATGATTCCCCCCGCCTGGGAGCAGACCCATGCCGCCATGACATTGGTGTAGGCGTTGTCGTCCAACCCCGGCGTGTCGCTGCCGGGGTAGCCGGTATGGTACTCGTCCGGTCCCACGACGCCGCGCAGGTGGTACCGGCCGCCTTGCTGGTCGTAGTCCGCCAGTGAACGGAAGAAACGGGCAACCTCGATCACGAGTTCAGCCCCTCTTTGGAGGAGCCAGATCTTGTTCCCGGTGGCTTGGAAATACTGCCAGGCATTGAAGGCGACGGCCAGTCCCGAGTGGACCTGAAGGTGCGAGTGGTCCTTGACCCATCTGCCGGACCGGTCGTTGTATAACCATTTTGGCGTTTCCTCGGTTCCGTCGCTGGCGCTTTGCCAAGGAAACTTGGCCCCTGCCAAGCCTTCCAGTGCCGCGGCATGCCGGGCGGCGGGAAGCCGCCGCCACCTGTACTCGATCACGGACCTGGCAACCTCGGGCGTCCTTGAGGTCAGTACCGGCAGGACAAACAGCTCATCCCAGAAGACGTGGCCACGGTACCCCTCGCCGTGGAGTCCGCGCGCGGTCACGCCGGCGTCCAGCTCGGCCGTGTGGTGTGTCAAGGTCTGAAGCAGATGGAAGATGTGCAGGTTCAGGACCAGGCGAACCTGGACCGGGGCATCTATTTCCACCAGGAACGGACGCAGCTCGCGCCGCCAGGCCTCCTCATGCGCCGCCAGCAGCAAGTCGAAGTCGCCACCCGTACGTTCCAGGACAGCACGGGCACCCGTCTCCGGCGAGGAGATGGCACGGTCACGGGACGTCACTACTGCCACCGTCTTGGTGATCCGTACCGCAGTGCCGGCGTCAAGCGGCAGCAGAAGGGTTTGGAAATGGAAGTCCCCTTTCCTGCCATCCTCAATTGCCGCTGTATTCGCAGAAACGTAAGTTCGATACGCTGCGGCGATCCGGATGAGGCTTTGGGTGGTTTCCACTTCGACGACGGAAGCATCGTCCTGGACTCGCTCCGGGAGGGATCGTGGGGAGGATGTCCTGTCAGCCAGGTGGAGGTCGGAGCCTTGGGCAGGTTCGGGCAGGTTGGCGTTGCGGACGCCGGCGTTGATCCCGCTGCGGACCTCCACCTCCCCGCTCCAGCCCAGGGCGGTGATCACCGTCTCCAGGACCAGCAGATGGGGTTCGGCCATGGAAACGAAGCGGGTCTGCACCACTTCCAGCCGGCGGTGATCGGCACTCTCCAACAGCAGGCGCCGCTCAAGCACTGCCCGTTTGAGGTCAAGGACCCGGTGTTCGCGGATCGGCCCCATACCGCCTTCGGACCACCACTGCTGGCCGGCCAGGCGCAGATCGAGTGGGAGGCAGTCGGGTGCGTTGACCATGTGCTCTTCCAGCAGCGTCTCGCCGGCCGCCCTTACCTGGACACGGTTGTAGACGCCGGCGAGGTACATTCCCGCGTAGCTGAAGTTGCCGCCTTCGGGCGCGGCTCCCCGGACGCCCATGTAGCCGTTGCCCAAGGTGGTAAGGGCCTCCCGATGGCCCTCGTGTGCGGCGTCGAAGCCTTGATAGACGAGGTGCCATGCGTTGCCGATGACCTGTCCCAGGTCCAGCTCCCCCACGTCATTCAGGACGGTGTCGGCGCCGGCAGCCTCCAGCTGCCGGCGGTTTCCGGTGCGGTCGATCCCGACCACGAGGCCGAAGCCTCCGTGCCGGGCTGCCTCAACCCCTGCCGTGGAATCCTCGATCACCACGGCATGCGATGGGGCCACGCCCAGCCGTGATGCGGCCTCAAGAAAGATGTCCGGCGCCGGCTTTCCGCGCAGGCCCAGCCGTGCCGCCGTCGTTCCGTCCATCACTGCCCGGAACAGATCCTGGATGCCCGCCGCTTCCAGGACCACGCCCGCATTGCGGCTCGAGGTGACCACAGCCGTTGGCACTGCAGCGCCTTGAAGCCTCTGCAGCAGTTCCAGTGTCCCGGGGTAGCTCTGGACACCGTCGGCCCGCAGGTGTTGCAGGAACAGCTCGTTCTTCCATGCGCCCAGGCCGAACCCGGTCCAGGCGCCCGCTTCATCCGTCTCCTGTCCCTTTTCAACCTGCACTCCCCGAGCAGCCAGGAACCGCACCACCCCCTCCTCGCGCGGCATGCCGTCAATGAAGGTGAGGTAGTCCGCCCTGCTGAGCGGGGCACGGTTGGCGTCCGGGGGCACCCTTGGATCATGGAGGATCCGGTCGAACGCGTCTTTCCAGGCAGCCTGGTGAACCAGCGCCGTATTGGTGACTACCCCGTCCAGGTCGAAAATGACGGCATCAAAGGGTGGCCTGGCAGCAGCGGCGGTGGGAGACCCAATCATAGGTCAGTGGTACCAGCAAGCGCTCGTTCCGGACAGGGCCGTAGGGCCCGGCGCCGGCTAGGCTGTGTCCGAATGGGATGCCCGCCCCACGTGGTTCCACCATGTCAAGGGCGAGGTGATGGTGAAGCGCCTGCCGGTTATTGACGTGGGTTCGATCCGGACGTAATGGTCCTTTTCACCGGCTTGCCATGGAAAGAGCGTCAGCGCGGCCCCGGTCAGCAGTTCCTCCGAGGGCTCCAGGACGACGGCCTTGCCTTTGACCAGGACGCTCCAAGCCCTGGCGTCGTCATGGCCGTCGGCTTCCAGGGCGACGGCGAGTGGGCCCCCGGCTGCCCGCAGTTTTGTTCCTTCGCCTGTGCGGAAGACCAGGGACTGCTGGTCAACCTTGTAGTTGACCGGGAAGACTTCCGGGTACCCGTTCACCAGTACTGCCAGGTGGCCGACCGACACGCTGCGCAGGAGGTCCCAGCACGTTCCGGGATCTAGGACTTCTGTGGGCGTTTGGGGCGGGTCATTGTGCATGCTGTCGAAGGTAATGACATGCGCGCTCCCCCGCTAGAGGATTTAGGCCCGCCATGTATGTGGGACGGGCTGCCCTGGGGCAGGACCGCTCGTGCGGCAGGGCTCGTGCGGCAGGGCACCTGGTTTCAGGGCAAAAAAACACCCCGGTCCGAAGACCGGGGTGCTACCGATGACTCGACTCATCCGTGAAGGATGTCTCGACTCACCGCCAGGGTGGAGATGGGGGGAATTGAACCCCCGTCCGATGTCGTGTTGTCAGGGCTTCTCCGGGCGCAGTTTGCGTCGGATTTTCTCGGCCCCAGCCATGCTGCAAACAGCTGGCTGATCCGGGCCCAGTCATCTAAAAGTCCCGTTTACTCCGATGACGGGAGCAAACAGCAGTGGCTATCTAAATGACGCCAGGATCCGGGGCGATAGCAACCCCGGGCTGACGGACTGTCTTACTGCTTAGGCAGCAAGAGCGAAGTCAGTGCGCTTAGATTCGGCACTTATTGGTTTGCAGAAAGCGTTTACGAGATAATTCTGCATCCTCGGCCCGCTTCACCTGTCGCGACTAACACCGTCGAAACCGATCATCCCCGTATTTTGTTACCAAACCGGCTGGCAAGCCTGCCGGACTACCAATACTAACGCATGCCCTGCGGAAATAATTCCTAGCGTCGCCGGTTGCGCTCGCGCATCTCCCGCTGGGCTTCGCGGTTGTCCTGCTGCTCCCGCAGCGTCTGGCGCTTGTCGTACTCGCGCTTACCGCGGGCAACGGCGATTTCCACCTTGGCGCGACCGTCCACAAAATAAAGCTGGAGCGGCACTATGGTGTACCCGGCTTCCTGAACCTTGCGGGAGATCTTGATCAGCTCTTCCCGGTGCAGGAGCAGCTTCCGGCGGCGGCGGGCGGCGTGGTTGGTCCAGCTGCCCTGGTTGTACTCGGGAATGTGGATGGCTTCCATCCACAACTCGTCGTTGTAGAACGTACAGAATCCGTCCACCATGGAGGCGTGGCCCTCGCGCAGGGACTTCACTTCCGTGCCCATCAGAGCGATGCCGGCCTCGTAAGTGTCCAGCACGTGATAATCGTGCCGGGCCTTGCGGTTGGTGGCCACCACCTTACGGCCACTTTCTTTAGGCACGGGAAAACTCCTCGGGTTTCAGTTCGGGTGCCTCCGGGCCTGCGGCGCGGAGCTATACCAGTCTACGGCAGCTGTGCCCGGCCCCTACAGCAGGCCCATGGGGTCGACCGCGGCCCCGTTGAGCCAGGTTTCGAAGTGGGCGTGGCAACCCGTTGAGTTGCCGGTGCTGCCGGAGTAGGCAATGAGCTGGCCCTGGGAAACTCTTTGCCCATTCGAGACCACGATGCTGGAGTTGTGGTAGTAGATGGTGGTGAGCGTGTTGCCCTGCGACACCCCGTGGTCAATCTTGACGCGCCAGCCGCCGCCGTCGGCGGAGTTCCAGCCTGAGCTGAAGACTTCACCGGCAGCTGCAGCGTACACGGGCGTTCCGCAGGCGGCACCAAAGTCGATTCCGGTGTGCATGTATCCGCCGGTGCCGTAGAAATCGACGGTTCCCGGCGGAGTGGTGCGGTACCCAAAACCGGAGGTGATGGAGATGCTGCCGTCGAAGGGGTGGCGGAGGCCAAAGGCCGACGGCGATCCTGCAGCGGGCGGGACGTACGGCGGGGCGGGCGGTGCCGGGCGGTTCGCGGCGGCTGCAGCAGCGGCCGCCGCAGCAGCCGCGGCCGCGGCCTGTCTGCGCTGTTCGGCTTCCCACGCCTCGCGGGCCCTGCGGTCACGTTCGGCGATTTCGTTCGCCACCTGGTTCTGGTTCGCCTGGACACCGGCCAGTTGCGCCTGGATGCCGGGCTTGGCCGCCTGGAGCTCAGCGTCGAGGCGCGTGGTATCCGCGATCAGCTGGTCGACCTGGGCCTTTTTGGCGGCGGCCTCGTCGCGTGCGGCCTTCTCCCGCTCCAGCGCGGCGTCGGCCTTGGCCTTGAGGTCCTTGATCTCTGCTTCCACGGCCTGAAGCCGTGCCTGCGAGTTGACGTTGGTGGCATTCTGCTGGCTGAGCTTGTCCATCGCAGCATTCTGGCTGCGCATGGCCTGGTCGGCGAGGTCCATGGTTTCGGTCAGGCTGCTGCCGCTGTTGGATCCGAAGAAGAGCGACAGGTTGGAGGGCACACCGCCGGATTTGTAGGCCTGGGTGGCAATCTGGCCGATCAGCTTCTTGGTGTCGGCGATCTTCTGCTTGTCGGTTTCCAGCTGCTGGGTGATCTTGGCCTTGTTCTGCTGGGCCATGTCCACGCGGGCCGACAGTGCTTCGACTTCCTTGACGGCGCCGGCTACGCGCCCCTGTGCCTCCAGGAGTGCCTGCTGGGCGCCGGGCAGTTGGCCCTGATAGATCACCAGGTCGCCGGCGGCCTTTGCGATCCGGGAATCGACGAACTCAAGGGACGCCTGGACGCGGGCAGCTTCAGCCTCGAGCGCGGCCTGGCGGTCTTCGAGGTCGTCTGCGAACGCGACTGGAGTGGCAAGGGCCATCCCGGCCGAAAGGATGACGGTGAGCACGCCGCTGACGATGCCCAAACGGCGGGCAGCAGACCGCCCTCGGCTGCGCCGGGGGCGGGGCAAGTTGTGATCAGTCAGGTTCATGGGCATTCCTTGGTCGGTGTGCACAGCCTAAACGCGCAAATATCTGCGTAAGGTCAAGAGAGACGAAATTCCTGCCAAGGATCCGCCAAGGATCAGCAGCGCCGGCACGAGGATCAAGGTCTGGCCGGACGAGATGAAGGCTGTATCGGGGTACTGACGGGACATGTAGTCGCCCAGGAAGAAGTGCGCTACTGCCCACAGGGTGCCCGAGGCGAGGGCAGCACCGATGACGGCCGCTATGACGCCTTCCAGGATGAACGGCAGCTGGATCACGGTCTTCGAGGCACCGACCAGACGCATGATCCCGGTCTCGCGGCGCCTGCTGAACGCGGAGAGCCTGATGGTGGTGGCAATCAGCAGGATGGCGCAGACGATCATGACACCGGCGATGCCGACCGCCACCAGGGAGGCCCCGTTCATTACCGAGAAGAGGCGTTCGAGGAGCTGGCGCTGATCAATTACCGTCTCCACACCAGGCTGCGAGGAGAACGTCTCGCTGATGATCTGGTACTTCTCCGGGTCCTTCATGTTAATCCGGAATGATGCCGGCAACTGGTCCGGCGTCACGGAATCAACGATGGGCGAGTTCGAAAACTGGTCCTTGAAGTGCTTGTAGGCCTCATCCTTGGACTCGAACTGGAAGTCGTTGATGTACTGCGCCACTGCCGGAGATTCAAGGAGGGCGTTCAGGCCCTGTTGCTGCTCAGGGGTGACCGGCCCGGAAGCGCAACCGGGCGCCGTCGAACCTTCACTGCACAGGAAGATGGCAACCTGGACCTTGTCGTACCAGTAGCCCTTCATCTGGTTGATCTGCATCTGCAGCATCCCGGCCGCGCCCACGAAGGTGAGGGACACGAACGTCACCAGGATGACCGAGACCACCATGGAAAGGTTGCGGCGCAGGCCGCTGCCGATCTCCGAAAGGATGAATGCGAGCCTCACCGCTGGGCCTCGCCTTCAGCGCCGTTGCCCGGCAGGCCGCCGTCGGGCGCTTCCCTGCCGCTGGCGTCCTTCAGCCGCCTGGACTGGCCGACGACGGGGATCATCGACGTGTACAAGGCCTTGGCTTCGTCGCGGATCACCACGCCGTTCCTGAGCTCAACCACCCGCTTGCGCATCTCGTTGACGATGTCGTCGTCGTGCGTGGCCATCACCACGGTGGTTCCGTTCTGGTTGATCTTGTCCAGCACCCCCATGATGCCCATGGACGTGGTGGGGTCCAGGTTTCCGGTGGGTTCGTCGGCGAGGAGGATCCCGGGCCGGTTGACCACGGCACGGGCGATCGCCACGCGCTGCTGCTCACCGCCGGAGAGCTCGTGCGGCATGCGGTGTTCCTTGCCTTCCAGGCCCACGGTCTTGAGGACTTCCGGGACCGTGTCGCGGATGACGCTCCGGCTCTTGCCGATGACCTGCATGGCGAAGGCTACGTTGGCGAACACGTTCTTTTGAGGCAGGAGGCGGAAGTCCTGGAAGACGACGCCTATCCCCCGACGGAGCCGCGGAACCCGCCAGC
Organism: Arthrobacter sp. SAFR-179; assembly: GCF_059414945.1. Lineage (NCBI taxonomy): Bacteria > Bacillati > Actinomycetota > Actinomycetes > Micrococcales > Micrococcaceae > Arthrobacter > Arthrobacter sp. SAFR-179. Next base: position 689,622 of record NZ_JBPFDM010000001.1, on the reverse strand, counting down.
TGGAGATCTTGGCGACATTCTGGCCGGCGACGTACACTGCGCCGGACGTGGCGCGGTCTTCCTTCAGCACAAGGCGGAGGAAGGTGGATTTTCCGGAGCCGGATGCGCCCACGAGGAAGGCGAATTCGCCGCGGTCAATCTCAAGGTTGATGGAGTCCAGCGCCGGGCGGGCTTTCTGGTCGTAAACCTTGGTGACATTTTCGAATCGGATCATGGCCCTAAGTACCCTGCAGGGCATGGCTGATTCATGTGATGCAGCCCAGTTCTGCAGCCGGTGCACGGGTTTTCGTTTGGGGAAAGTAGGGCCCCGGCCCCTCGACTATACGCAGGATGCCCGGCGGTTGGGCCTGCTTTCGGGGGCGTGTCGCCGGATCAGCCAGCGGCCTGCCGGCCTGTCGGGTTACTTGTCGGCGTTGCGGTTGTCAGTACGCCAGCGGATGCCGGCGTCGATGAAGTCGTCGATTTCGCCGTCGAACACTGCCGACGTATTGCCCACTTCGTGTTCCGTGCGCAGGTCCTTGACCATCTGGTAAGGGTTCAGGACGTAGGAGCGCATCTGGTCACCCCACGATGCTTTGACATCGCCGGCCAGCGCCTTCTTCTCCGCATCCTCCTGCTCCTTCTTCAACAGCAGGAGCCGCGACTGCAGCACGCGCATGGCGGCGGCGCGGTTCTGCAGCTGTGATTTCTCGTTCTGCATCGACACCACGGTGCCGGTGGGAATGTGGGTCAAGCGGACGGCGGAGTCCGTGGTGTTGACCGACTGGCCGCCCGGGCCGGACGAACGGAACACATCCACCCGGATTTCGTTATCCGGGATGTCGATGGAGTCCGTCTGCTCGATCAGGGGGATGACCTCAACGGCAGCGAAGGACGTTTGGCGGCGGCCCTGATTATCGAACGGGCTGATCCGGACAAGGCGGTGGGTTCCGGCTTCCACGCTCAGGGTGCCGTACGCATAAGGAGCCTTCACCTCGAAGGTGGCCGATTTGAGTCCGGCTTCCTCCGCGTAGGAGGTGTCCATGACCGTTGTGGGGTACCCGTGGCGTTCCGCCCACCGGAGGTACATGCGCATCAGCATCTCGGCAAAGTCAGCAGCGTCCACACCTCCCGCACCGGCGCGGATGGAGACGACGGCTTCGCGTTCGTCGTATTCGCCGGACAGCAGCGTGACCACTTCCAGGTCCTTGAGGGCCTTCTTAATGGATTCGAGTTCAGCCGCGGCCTCCCCAATGGAGTCGGCGTCGTCCTCGTCCTGCCCAAGCTCCACCAGGACTTCGAGATCGTCAATCCTGGACGCCAGGTTGGTGAGGCGTTCGAGTTCGGACTGGCGGTGGGAAAGCCGGGAGGTGATTTTCTGTGCGGCCGAGGGATCGTCCCAGAGGTCCGGCTCCCCTGCCCGCTCGCTGAGTTCGGCGATGTCTTCCTTGAGTGTCTCCACGTCGCTGACGCGTTCAATGGACTCGTACGTGGCGCGCAGCGCGCGGATTTCAGCGGAAAAATCAATATTGGCCATGGTGGTTTAAGCCTACGCTATTGGCGGATACGGCCACGCGTGGGAGGCGTGCACGCCCCATGGCCCCGCACCGTGCCTGTCTCAGTGCCATGCTCAACGCATGTGCTTGACCCGGCGGGGTGCTCGACTCAGCGGGTCAGGCGCGAACGCGCCGTGGACGTCGCCTCGATCCGGATACCGTCCGGAACGAGGAAGTTCACCACAGGCGGGTGCACGGCTGCAGTGAGGACCACGACGGCGGTGGACCCGTCCGGCGTGCCCGTTGCCCCAGTGACGGCAAGACTGGAGAAACGCTCCGAGGCAGGACTTCTTGCGACGAAATCGGCAGCGACATTGCGGACGCGGGCGGGACTAAGGACAGCCGAGGGGCTTCCGCCCTGTGACATGACTTCACCCAGGGTGTAGCTGTCGGCCGCCGCCAGGGAGGCGCCGTCCGCCAGGGACAACAGGCGCTTGTGCTCGAGGTAGACAGCAGATATTCCGATGACGACTGTCGCCACCAAGAGTGCCAGGACGATGTAGCCGAGGATCATTACCATCACCTGGCCGTTCTCATCCGGTTCCCCACGATTCACCGGTACCTCCCCACCAGTTGCGTGGAGGACGCCTCGACCTCCGTGGCGGACAATCCATCCACGAATGGTATGAACGGCAGCGGAACGTTCAGCCTGACGGTCACCGTTACCGTTGTCCCGGCAGCCTGGCAGTCAGCCGGGTTGCAGCTGGTGGTCATGTGGGCCCTTGCTGCAGGGTGCCCGAAGTCGGAGAGGGCAAGGGCCACTGCCCGCTCAGCAGCTGCCTGGGCGGTGGGGGCATCGGGCTGTGCCACAAAGACCTTGGCAGCCTGGTCGGCGGCGCCCACCACGGCGAAAGAACCGCCTTGAATTTGGCCGACGGTGATGACGAAGTACACCAGCGGAACCATCAGCAGGAGTGCAAGGAACGTGAATTCGACGACTGCACTTCCATCCTCATGGCTGCACTCTTGGCACTCAAACACGAAACCCGGCTCCGCGTGCTCCCGGTGGTCATGCCTGGGGAAATTGATCGTGTCACCCTTACGTGCGCCCCCGGGACCCTCCCTGCAGAATGCTTCTGCCAGGCGGGTGCGGAACGGGAAGGCATTGGAACCGGACTGGCCATGGGAGCGTGGCAATGGGCGGGCGCTGAGCGGCTCAGGGCTGAACAGCCGCATGCCCTTTCACCTCCAGCATGTCCCGTGGGCCAATGAACCCGATAACCGGCATTGGAGACCGGACGGTTACCTCCAAAGTGCGCATGCCTTGGACCGTTACTTCCTGCGCACTGATCTGTTCGGCAAACCCCTCGTTCAGTGCCATGCCGATTAGGCTGCGGGTCCGTGCCTGCGCATCCGAGGCATTACGGTCAGCGAGTGTCCCGTACCGTGCACCAGAGGCCGCAGCATCGATGAGTGTGTTCCGGACGTGCAGAACCAGGGTCAGCTGGATGATCGCAAGGAAGAACATGGTCAGCAACCCGCCAACCAGGACAAAGTCCACCACAGCTGAACCCCGCTCCCCCGGCCGGGACAGCTCCGGCTGCACCGGCCCGTGAGCGGAGATCACCACGGCTCAGTTTCCAACCTTGTCCATTGCCTGGTTGAACATCGCTTCCAAAGCGGGGCCAGCGAGCGCCAGGAGGGCTGCAACCAGGACGGCGGACATCAGGGTTATCATCACCCATCCCGGCACGTCACCGCGCTCCGGATTATCGATTGTGCTTGCCTGACGCGGCTGGAGGCCTTCATTGACATGCCAGCCTGTACGTCGACCCGCCCTGGCCGGGCGGGGCACCTTTAGCTGCAGTGTGGCCGTAAGGCCAAGAAGCAGCAGCAGACAGCGGGTTCCCATGTTTTGCATCTTGCGTCCTATTCCTGGTTCCTGGAGTGGCTTTTAGTAGTTGCGGTGGATGCGGGCTTCGGGTTGTTTCCTCATCAGAAACCCAGGTTGATGGCAGCGAGGCCGGGGAAGACAGCAAACACAACGGTGAGGGGAAGCACTCCGAAAACCAGAGGCACCATCATCGCGATTTCCTTTTTTCCTGCAGCTTCCATGAGGTCCCGTTTGGCCGAATCGCGGACGTCCTGTGCCTGCGCGCGGAGCACGTCTGCGAGGGGCGTTCCTCTTTCCACTGCAACGATGATGCCGTCAACGAACCGGACCAAGGGGGCAAGGTCGGTGCGGGCAGAGAACTCCTGCAAGGCCAAGACCAGGGGTTTGCCTGCCCTCGTCTCCGCGAGGATCTTTGAAAACTCCTTTGACAGCTCACCGTTGGCACTCCTGCAAACGCGATCCAAAGCGCCCGTTGCGCTCTCCCCTGCCCCGACCGCCAGCGCCATCAGTTCGGCGAGGCTGGGAAACTCCGCCATCATCCGTGCTTCCCGCCTGCGCACCTGGGCTCCAAGCCAGTAGTCCCGCAGCACAAAACCTGCTGCAGCACTGCCGGCGATTACCGCAGCTGCCAGGAGCGGATTGAACCTCCCGGCTGCGGCTCCGATGAAGATGAGGGCCAACGATAGGGCAAAACCGGCAGCGGCCCAGAGCAGCTGTTCCGCACGGAAGTCGATTGACGACTTGTTGATCCCTGCCTGGACCAATCGGCGCCCGGTGGCCCCGGGCGAGGGGTTGAGTTTCCCCAATGCGGAGAGCCAGTCCCGGAAGACAGGGCGGAGAATCCGTTCCAGCGGGCCGAAAGGTGTCAGGTTCTGCTCGCCTGCACGGAGGAGCCGCGACTCCAGGTTCTGCGACTTCAGTTGCGGCTCGATGCGTTCAGAGAGGGTCATGGCCCGCATTGGCGGTGACCGGAAGATCACAAGCCACAATCCCAAGCCAAGGCCGATACCGCAAAGTACTGCTGAAGGCGGAACGATGATCACCGGAGTACCCTTTCGTCCTGTGGCAAGGCCCCGATCTTCAGCATGACGGTGTAGCAAATGAGCGAGACAACCAGACCGCCGAGCAGGACTGCTGCACCCATCGGCGTGTTGTAGGCCTGGATCGCCTCCGGCCTGGTGGCGAGCAGGATCATCACGATCCAGGGTGCTGCGACGGCAAGCCGGGCGGCATTAATGGTCCAGGACTGACGGGCTTCCAGTTCACTGCGCGTCCGGGCGTTTTCCCGCAGGAACTCGGCCAGTGTGCCCAGGAGCTTCCCCAGGTCTGAGCCGCCCACTTCGCGGGTCAGCCGGAGCGCTTCGACAATCCGGTCAGCCACGGGATCGGCCAGCCGCTGCTTCAGTTTGTTGAGGGAGCCATCGAACTGGCCGCCGGCACGGTAGTCAGCGCCGAACTCACGAAAGGTGGGCCGCAGTTCCTCAGGCCCCTTGTCTCCAAGTTGAATGAGGGCCTCAGGCAGCGGCAGGCCGGCACGGATTGCCGATCGGAGGTGATCAACGACGTCAGGCCAAAGCTGGCGCAGCATGGCCGTTCTCTTTTTGGCCCGCCACCGGAGGATGGTGATTGGCAGCCAGGCGCCGAAAAGCCCAAAGCAGGCGGCAATCGGCCACGAACGGCTGAGGCCATAGAAGATGATTGCCACGAAAATTCCCAGCCCCAGGCACGTGCCCGCCAGGCCGCGCGCTGAGACCTTATCGACCCCGGCAGCCGCGAGCAGGTCAGTCAGCCGGCTGGGCTTCCGCTTGCGGACACCGTGGTCCGGCCTTTCCCAGCAGGACCACCAGATCAGGAAGAAACCCACCCCCAACGCCGCCCCCACCAGCGCCGGGATCATCGCGGATCCAGCAGTGCAGCGACGTCGTATCCTGCCCGCGAGAACTTTTCCGCCGCCGGCATGGCATTGGCACGAGGCTGCAGGACTCCATTCTCCAAAGCGAAGATCATTGACGACTCGATGATGCCATTTTCCACGCGTCGGCCCAGCGACAGAATCTGAGTCACTTGTCGCCGCCCGTCGGCGTTCCTGCTGCAGTGCACCACCAGGTCTATGCAGGATGCAACGGTGGGGACAACGAACGCACTGGAGATGTTCTCCCCCGCCAGCAGCGGCAATGTACAGATTTTGGTGACAGCATCATGGGCCGAGTTCGCATGGACGGTGCACATCCCAGGAAGTCCACTGTTAAGTGCGATCAGCATGTCCAGGCTCTCAGCTTCCCGCACTTCCCCCACAACCAGTCGATCCGGGCGCATCCGCAAGGCTTCCTTCACCAGGCGACGGAGTGGAATTTCGCCCTCACCTTCGAGGTTTGGTTGCCTGCACTGCAACCCCACCACGTCCCGGAGCGGAAACTGCAGCTCAAAGATTTCCTCGACAGTGATGACACGCTCCCGGCTTCCGATGCTGGCGGCCAGGCAGTTCAGCATGGTCGTCTTGCCTGCCTGCGTCGCTCCTGACACAAGGATGTTCAGGCCGCTGGACACCGCTGCGCCGAGAAATCGCGCCGACTGTGGCGTCAGCGTCCCCAGCTCGACCAGGTGTTCCAGGCGGCTGGCTTTCACCACGAACTTTCTTATATTGACGGCCCAGTGGCGGCGGGTCACATCGGGGATGACGACGTGGAGCCTTGACCCATCAGGCAGGGCAGCATCCACAAACGGAGACGACATATCCAACCGCCGGCCGGAGCTTTTCAGCATGCGTTCGACCAAGTCGCGAACCTGCTGCTCGGAGAGGCTCAACGATGTCAGCTCTGACTCGCCGTTGCGTGCCACATAAATTTCATTTGGGGCATTGAACCAAATCTCTTCGATCGACGGATCGTCGAGCAGTGGCTGGAGCACCCCAAAGCCCGCGACGGCATCGAACAGGAACCTGCGGGCTGCGTCCAGCGGGCCAAGAGGCGGAAGAGGCCCCATCAGAGCACGCTCGTCATAGTCAGTGACGGCTGCTTCCACCAGCCTTCGAACCTCTCCGGCTTGCCTGAGCGGATCCAGTCCGCGCCGGCGGATGAGCTCACGGACCTCGTCCTCGACAATTCCCAGCGCGTCCATATGTTCCCCCATACAACTGCCGCCCCCGGCAGAGGCAGTGCGACTGGGTAAAGCCTAAAGAGCAGGTCCAGCCACAACAAGTCATTCGACGCTCCTGTGGACAACTATCCACCCTCAAGATTCTCCTCAGGAGAGCCTCAAGATTCTGCTTGGAGGAGCGCAGTATTCACATAAGTAACATGAGAATCACTAGTTCCACCAGTAACAGCGGTGCTAAGGTGAGCGCGTTATTTATCGAAATAGCACTATCAGGTGTCTTCCTGGGGGAAACCACCTGAGCAGTATCCAAAGAGGCGCTCGGGGGAGCGCCACATTGTCTCCGGAGCACATATGAAGCGGAACCTGTCTCAGTCCCGTCGGCCAATCATGATGTCCCTTGGGGCCGGCTTGCTGGCCGTCTCATTGCTGACTGGCCCTGGTCTCACCGGAGCAGCTTCCGCTTTAGAGCCCAGTCCCACGCCCACACCGTCCCAGACGGCCGCCACGTCGCCACAAACAACGCCGGCGCCTTCTTCGCCGCAGACAACTTCAGAAGCCTCGCCAACAACCGCAACGGCGCCGCAGCCGTCCATTGAAGCCAGTCCGTCTGCTTCGGCCACTCCCGAGTCGATGTCCCAAGCCATTGGTCCGGGTGGAGCGGAAATGGGACAGAGGTCAAAGCGAGTGACCTCGTCATCCCCGTCTGGCACTGTGAAGAAGCTTAGCGCGGAGTCGCTGGGGACCGAAGGCACGTGGATGCCTTCCTTTGGTGTCCAGGGACTCGATGTCAGCGGACACCAGACCAGCGTCGACTGGCAGCAGCAGTGGAACATGGGTGCAAGATTCGCCTACGTGAAGGCTTCCGAAGGAAACTACTTCACCAATGACCTGTTCGGCTCCCAATATCAGGGGGCACGAAACGTTGGCATGGTGCGGGGCGCATACCACTTCGCGATTCCCAACTGGTCCTCGGGCTCCGACCAGGCGCGCTACTTCGTGAATAACGGCGGTGGCTGGTCTGCGGACGGGTACACCATGCCCCCGGTTCTCGACTTTGAGTTCAACCCGTACGAGGGTCGGACCATTAACGGCTTCTACTTTGGTAACACCTGCTACGGCATGTCCCCAGGGCAGCTGACATCATGGGTTCAGGACTTTGGCAACACCATGAGGTCACTCACTGGCAGGTTGCCGGTGATCTATACAAATACGAATTGGTGGAACCAGTGCTTGGGCAATCCTGCTGGTTTCGGGGACTATCCGCTTTGGGTCGCTGCATACCCCTACTCGGCCACCAATGACGCCGGCGCCATTCCCACGGGAAGCTGGGGCACGTACAGCATTTGGCAGTACAGCAGCACCGGCCCCTTCGCCGGTGACTCGAACGTCTGGAACGGGGATTACGCCGGCCTCAAGGCTTTCGCTTCGGTCGTAGTTCCGTCGGCTGCAAGTCAAGCTATTGCTGACGCCCGTGCCCGTACGCCGGAACTTGGCGCGCAAATAAGCTCAATTGTTTGTGGCTTGCGGGACGGGGGTTGCTACCAAGACTTTGAGAATGGCGCCATAATCTGGTCCACTGCGACGGGAGCCCAAGCTTCTCCAAATGGGCTCATCCGTGAGGCCTGGAAAGCCACCGGCTTCGAGGGGGGCACCCTGGGCTACCCCACCTCCGATCAAACATGCGGCCTCAAAGACGGCGGCTGCTACCAGAACTTCCAAAACGGAGCCATCCTCTGGTCCACCGCAACAGGCGCCCACGTCTCACCCACCGGGCCCATCCGCGAAGCCTGGAAAACCACCGGCTTCGAGCGCGGCACCCTCGGCTACCCCACCTCCGACCAAACATGCGGCCTCAAAGACGGCGGCTGCTACCAGAACTTCCAAAACGGAGCCATCCTCTGGTCCACCGCAACAGG
>NZ_JBPFDM010000001.1:599825-681141 GCF_059414945.1 Arthrobacter sp. SAFR-179 | reverse complement strand
TCCACCGCCACAGGCGCCCAGATCTCACCCAACGGACCCATCCGCGACGCCTGGAAAACCACCGGCTTCGAAGGCGGCACCCTCGCATACCCGACCGGACCGCTCACCTGCGGCCTGAAAAACGGCGGCTGCTACCAGAACTTCCAAAACGGAGCCATCCTCTGGTCCACCGCCACAGGCGCCCAGATCTCACCCAACGGACCCATCCGCGACGCCTGGAAAACCACCGGCTTCGAAGGCGGTATCCTCGGCTACCCGACCGGACCCGTTACCTGCGCTGCGGACCGTCAGAGCTGCTCCCAGCCCTTCCAGGGAGGTCGGATTGACTGGACCGCAGCTGCTGGCGCCAGGATCATTCGTCAGTAAGGCAAGTGGAAAGAAAACGCCGACGGCGGGTCCCGCAAGTGAAGCGGACCCGCCGTCGGCTTGTGCGCACAGGTGCCTATGCGCCGTGCTCGAGCAAGTCGATCAAATACTGGCCATAGCCGCTCTTGATCAGAGGAGTGGCGCGCTCGCGCAACTCATCATCGGTGAGAAAGCCCAATCTCCATGCAATTTCTTCCGGGGCGCCGATCTTCAGGCCCTGGCGGTTTTCCGTGGTGCGAACGAAATTCGAAGCGTCGTTAAGATCGTTGAACGTTCCAGTGTCAAGCCAAGCAGTGCCGCGGGGCAGGATTTCCACCTGCAGCTTGCCTCGCTCCAGGTAGGTCCGGTTAACGTCGGTGATCTCGAGCTCCCCGCGCGGTGAGGGCTTGAGATTCTTGGCGATGTCGACAACATCGTTGTCGTAGAAGTACAGACCGGGAACGGCGTAGTGGCTCTTCGGGCTTTCAGGCTTCTCCTCGAGGGAAATTGCCTTGCCCTCGGCGTCGAACTCGACAACGCCGTAGGCCGTGGGGTCGGCGACCCAGTAGCCGAAGACGGCCCCTCCGTCGATGTTTTCGAAGCGGCGCAGCTGGGTACCCATGCCCGGACCATAAAAGATGTTGTCGCCGAGAACCAGCGCAACGGGCTCACTTCCTATGTGCTCCGCACCCAGAATGAATGCCTGCGCCAAGCCATCAGGAGAGGGCTGCTGGATGTAACTCAGGTTTACACCGAACTGCGAACCATCTCCCAAGAGGCGCTGGAACTGTTCGGCGTCGTGCGGAGTGGTAATTATCAGGATATCCCGTATACCCGCAAGAATCAGGGTCGAAAGCGGGTAGTAGATCATCGGCTTGTCGTAAACCGGAACAAGTTGTTTGCTGACACCAAGCGTGATCGGGTGGAGCCTCGATCCCGTACCGCCGGCGAGAATAATTCCTCGCACGCTCACCTTCTTTCGTTGTCGTTGGTTCGCAACCGGTTACACGATATCGCTACTCGCTCCAATCCCCAGCCACGAGGTGCCACGAACGCCGGTACTTCAGCGAGCCGCGGGTCGGCCGCGCACGCCGCCCGCCCACCTGTGATCTGTTCTCGCCAGGACGGACCGTCAGCGCGGGCACTGGTGGGTGGGAAGTAGCCGAAAGCAAGAATTGTGATAATGACAGTTGAGCAGATCGTCTCCCAGCGGAGGACGCGTCGCGTGGACCCAATCGTGCCGGGGATACCTTGCGTCTCCTGGCTCCATCGAAAACCGCCCGTAGCGATGGCCAGTGCTCCAAGAGCAAACATGGCCGGCGCAGCGGCGTAGCGCAGGAAATCAAACTTCAGCCACTCTTCATCCGTAAAGGACGAATATGCCATGAACGGACGGTTGTTAAAAACTTGAGCGGCAAACCAAAGCGCCGCGGAAACCCCGACGAACGCCACGACGGCCAGCAGGGTCTCGCGGCCTTTCGCGGCGCCAGCGACCACAGGTGTGAGCAAGAGTGCGACGGGAATTATCAGCAGGGCCCCGCCAAAGTAGGTCCAGGCCACCCCTACGCTGGATGCTGAACTTTCAATATTCGACATGCCTCCCTGCGTAAGCCAGCCGATGAGGACCATGCCAAGGTCCCATGGCACCGCATCTTTCGAGACAGACCTCGGGAAGCTTGCGTAGGTAATGAACTGCATGGCCAAACCGAGAAGCAGTCCGACGGAGCCGCCCCATTGACGATGCGTGCGAACCGCCAGAACGACCAGCGGAACGAAAAGAACTGTTTGGATCTCCGTCGACGCGGCCACGAAGGCCAAAGCGGCAAGGCCTGCGTTGAAGGCAAGGGTGCGGGCAGGATGGATCAAAAGCCACGGCACCAGCCACAGCATGTACCAATGCAGGTTGGCTGTGTTACCAAGTACCTCGAGCGGTCCGATGGGCAAGAGTGCCGGAATCACGGCCAGCAGCAGGCGTCCGCCAACACGTGACACATAAGGCCGGCTGAGGAAAAACACCGCGACACCCACAAGCCCGACGCAAGCGCAGGACAACCAGGAGATCCGCTCGGCGTACGCTTCAAGGGGTCCGGTTCGCAGTGCCAGATGTGCCAGAAGCCTGGGAAGAAGGTGGAGATATCCGTCATACGGGTCCATGACGCCATTCAGGAAGCGGCTGTCCATCGCCTGACGCAGGAAAATCCCGCCGTCCTCGGCCCAGAGGGTCCCGTTGGTGAGCCCGGGAAGCCTGATCCAGGCGGCCAAGGCCAGAGCTGCAGCTCCGAAAACAGCTGCAGCGCACGCGAAAAGTCTTTTCCGGGATGAAGCGAGTAATTGAAGGAGCGTCCGTGGCACGCTGGGGGGCTCCGAGTCATCGACAATCCGCGGTGGACGCAGTTGGCCAGCCGGCAAGTTCACGTCGGAGATCCCTTCATTCAAACAATGTTCAAACCCTATCGGCTACGATCTTGAATCATGCAACGACTCCTCGTTACCGGCGGCGCCGGCTTCATTGGTTCCAATTTTGTCCACTACGTTCTTGAAAACACTGATGACAATGTCACCGTTCTGGACAAGCTGACCTACGCCGGAAACCTTGAATCCCTCAAGGGGCTGCCGGAGGAGCGCTTCAACTTTGTCCAAGGCGATATCGCCGACGCTGACCTGGTGGACCGACTGGTAGCTGACACTGATGTTGTGGTGCACTACGCAGCTGAATCCCACAACGACAACTCCCTGCATGACCCGCGCCCGTTCCTCGATACCAACATCATCGGCACGTATACGCTGATTGAGGCAGCCCGGAAACACAACAAGCGCTTCCACCACATCTCCACCGACGAGGTCTACGGCGATCTGGAGCTGGATGACCCCGAACGGTTCACCGAGCAGACGCCGTACAACCCCTCCAGCCCCTACTCGTCGACTAAAGCCGGCTCTGACCTGTTGGTCCGCGCCTGGGTGCGGTCCTTCGGTCTGCGGGCCACTATCAGCAACTGCTCCAACAATTACGGTCCGTACCAACACGTCGAGAAATTCATCCCGCGCCAGATCACCAACGTGATCGACGGGATCCGCCCCAAGCTTTATGGCAAAGGTGAGAACGTCCGCGACTGGATCCACGCAAACGACCACTCCTCCGCCGTCCTGGCCATTATTGCCAAGGGCAGGATTGGGGAGACGTACCTGATCGGTGCTGACGGGGAGAAGAACAACAAGGACGTCGTCGAACTGATCCTCAAGCACATGGGCCAGTCGCCCGATGCGTACGACCACGTAGTGGACCGGGCTGGCCACGACCTGCGGTATGCCATCGACTCCACCAAGCTCCGCCAGGAACTCGGCTGGGAACCACAGTTCTCCAACTTCGATGCCGGGATAGAGGACACCATTGCCTGGTATCGGGACAACGAAGACTGGTGGAGGCCCCAAAAGGCACTGACGGAAGCAAAGTACAGGGAACAGGGCCAGTAGAACATGTCCATACAGTTCTCAAAGCCGCTGTCCTCCCGGCAAACCCCGATCCCGGGCGTGGTGCTTTACGACCTCCCGGTCCACGGCGACAACCGGGGGTGGTTCAAGGAAAACTGGCAGCGCGAAAAGATGGCAGCCCTCGGCCTGCCCGACTTTAGACCCGTCCAGAACAACATCTCGTTCAACGAGAAGGCAGGCACTACGCGCGGCATCCACGCTGAGCCGTGGGACAAGTTCATCTCGGTGGCGACAGGCCGGATCTTCGGCGCCTGGGTTGACCTTCGGGAAGGACCCTCGTTCGGTGCGGTCTTCACGGCGGAACTCGATGCCAGCCAAGCCATATTTATCCCCCGCGGCGTCGGCAACGCCTTTCAGACCCTCGAGGACAACACCGCCTATACGTACCTCGTCAACGATCACTGGTCAGCTGACGCGCAGGGGCAGTACACCTTCCTGAACCTTGCCGACGAGACTGTTTCCATTCCGTGGCCTGTCCCGCTGGATCAGGCGGAGCTGTCCGACAAGGACAAGGCACACCCCCGCCTGGCAGATGTGAGGCCGATGCCGCAAAGGAAGACCCTCGTCCTCGGTGCAAATGGCCAACTCGGCAAGGCGCTGCAGGAAGCCTACGATGGCGACGCGTCAGTGGAGTTCGCTACCCGGGACATGTTTGACCTCGCTTCCGAGGACGCCGGCGCGCAAGTCAACTGGAAGAACTACTCCACCATCATCAATGCTGCGGCGTATACCGCCGTTGACAGCGCGGAAACACCTGAGGGCCGCAAGGCGGCATGGGACGCGAACGTCACAGGAGTGGGGCGCCTGGCGCGTATCGCCGTCGAAAATAATCTGACTCTCGTCCACGTCTCCTCGGACTACGTTTTCGACGGCACAAAATCATCCGCCTACACCGAGGAAGATCCCGTCTGCCCGCTCGGTGTCTATGGCCAGACGAAGGCAGCAGGCGACGCGGCCGTGAGCGTCGTGCCGAGGCACTACATCGTCCGTACCAGCTGGGTGATCGGAGAGGGCAATAACTTTGTGCGCACAATGGCAACACTCGCAGGGCGCGGCGTAGAACCTTCGGTGGTGAACGACCAGATCGGCCGGCTCAGCTTTACTGAGGACATCGCCGCAGGAATCAAGCACCTCCTGGCCACTGGCGCGCCGTACGGCACCTACAACCTGTCCAACGATGGCGAACCCATGTCCTGGGCAGCCATTGCGGCCGCTGTGTACGAAGCCTGCGGTGCTCCGCGGGACGCCATAACCGGCGTGAGCACAGAGGAATACTTCTCAGGTAAGGCTGCAGCGCCGCGTCCCCTCAACAGTGTCCTCGACCTCTCACGAATCAAATCAGCAGGTTTCTCTCCGGCTGACCAGCTACAGCGGCTGCGTTCGCTGCCGCTGTCTTCATCAAGTGTCCGGTGACTGTGGCGCGTCCGTGTGTGTCTGATTGTGAGAGGATAGTGCGGTGAGTAAGACGTGGGTTGTCATTCCGATGTACAACGAGGCAACCGTTGTTGGCAAGGTCATCGAAGGTCTTTTGGGAACATTCCCGAACGTAGTGTGTGTTGACGACGGCAGCCGTGATGGTTCTGTGGTTGTGGCCCGGAACGCGGGCGCTGTAGTGGTGGAGCATCCTGTGAACCTTGGCCAGGGTGCGTCACTTCAAACAGGTATCGAGTACGCCCTGCAGGACCCTCAAACCGACTCCATCGTCACGTTCGACGCCGATGGGCAACACCGCGTTGAAGATGCGGCTGCGATGGTAGAGCGTTTGCGCACGGAATCGCTGGATGTTGTGCTTGGTTCGAGGTTCTTGGACTCCAGGACGAAGCTGACTGCCATGAAGCGGATCGTGTTGAAGGTGGCTGCGTTGCAGATGAAGCTTTCAACCGGGCTGGACCTGACCGACGCCCACAACGGCCTGCGGGTGCTGGGCCGGGATGTGGCCAGCCGCATCAGTCTCAAACAGAACCGCATGGCCCACGCGTCAGAGCTGGTCCACCAGTTGGCGGCGTTCAAGGTCCGATACGTAGAGCATCCCGTACACATCATCTACACGGACTACTCCAAGGCGAAAGGCCAGTCCCTGCTTAATTCGGTGAATATTGTCGCCGACCTGTTCTTTAAATAGGAGGGCAAACCCTTGATCTTCATAGTCCAGCTTGTTCTGGTTATCGCAGTGATTTTTGTGTCGCTCGCCCTGATGCGGGGAGGCTCGAACTCACGGCACCTGGCAATCCGGCGGCTATTGCTTGTGGTGTTCGCGTTCGCGGCCGCGATCTCGATCTTCCTCCCCGACCTGCTCACTCGCGTGGCACAGTTCCTTGGGATTGGTCGCGGCACGGACTTGGTGCTCTATGCCTTGATTTTCTGTTTCTTCGTGTTCATGTCAACGACGTACCAGCGGTTCCGGCAGTCAGAGTTCGCGCTGACGCTGCTGGCGAGGCGCATGGCGCTTGACGAAGCCGCGCGCCCTTGGCTGGAGGACGACCGTCCGCGCCTGCAGGCGCCAGTCACTCATCAGCAGCCGACCGGAGCCACCAGCACTGAGCGCTGAAGGCCAACAAGGACCTTCCCACCCCGAGGGCCTGAGCACGGTATCGCACCGGGCTCAGGCCCTCGGGCTTTAGTTGGGTTATCTGGTGTTGTTGCCCTTGGAAGCAGTCACACAGACTCCAACCCTAAACGGCGTCCCAACTGGGGGAAGGACCCCATGACCGGCTACAAGGACCGGGCGGTGTAGCCGGAGGGATTGGATTCCTGCCACCGCCAATGGTCTGCACACATGGATTCAAAGGAGCGTTCAGCCTTCCACCCAAGATCCCGGAGGGCTTTGGAGGGGTCGGCCAGGCTTACCGCAACATCGCCCGGCCGACGGCCGACGATCTCATACGGCACTGGACGGCCTGTGACCTGGGAGAAGGCATCAATGACCTCCAGTACGGATGTCCCCTGGCCTGTACCCAGGTTCCAGGTGAACAACCCTGCGTTGCTGTCCAGATACCGCAGCGCGGCCAGGTGCCCACCGGCAAGGTCAACCACGTGGATGTAGTCCCGTACCCCTGTCCCATCCGGCGTGTCGTAGTCATCGCCGAACACTCGCACCACCGGCCGCATCCCCACAGCGACCTGCGCTACGAATGGCAGGAGATTGTTCGGTGTCCCCACGGGATCCTCGCCAATCCGTCCTGAAGCGTGTGCGCCAGCCGGATTAAAGTACCGTAGGACCGCGATGCGCAGCGATGGGTCCGCAGCTGATATGTCCTCCAGGATTTCTTCGATCTGCTGCTTCGTGCGCCCGTAGGGGTTCGTTGCGCAACGGCGCATGTCTTCCAGCAACGGCAATGGGTTCTGAGGGTCGTAGACAGTCGCCGACGAACTGAACACCAGCCGTTCGACACCATGCTTCTTCAGGGCAGCCACCAGATTAAGGGTGCCCACCACATTGTTCATGTAGTACTCGTACGGCATCTGGGCGGACTCCCCCACGGCCTTCAACCCAGCGAAATGGATTACCGCGTCAGGCCGGAACTCCCCCACAGCCGCTTCGAGCGCACGCGCGTCCAGAAGATCTGCTGTGCGCATTTGTACTGGTGCGCCGCCAAGCTCCTGCACCCTTTCGAGGGACACCGGGCTGGCGTTACTCAAGTTGTCATAAACCATGACCTCGTGCCCGTGCTCAAGTAACTGCAAAACAGTATGCGAGCCGATGAAGCCCGCCCCGCCGGTAACCATAATCTTCATACCTTCAGGCTATCGGCACAAAGCCGCACACGTTCAATCCGGCACGACCGCCGACTGGGCCGTTGCTATGATGGGTGACGCCCCGCATCCAAGCCGTTCGGAGAATATGCATGCCCACACGACCGGTCGTATCCGTTTGCATGGCCGCCTACAATGGCGCCCAGCACATTCACGAACAACTGGATTCCATCCTCGCGCAACTAACCGACCATGACGAAGTGATCATCGTCGACGACGGATCCACCGACGGCACCCGGGAGTGGCTTACCAACCTTCATGACCCCCGCGTCAAAGCGCACTTCAATGAAGAAAACCTCGGATACGTCCGCAACTTCGAAAAAGCCCTCCAACTCAGCACCGGAGAGGTCGTCATGCTCTCTGACCAGGACGACCTCTGGCTCCCCGGACGCGTAGAAGCCCTCATCCGGGCACTTGAGAACGCCGAAGCAGTGGCCTCAAATTTCAGCTATTTCGAAGGTTCGCCCCGCAAACTTGAGCAACTCCGACTCAAAGAGGGCACGGGCGGCCACAGGATCCGGAACCTCATCCGACTCTGGATCGGTGTTATCCCCTACTACGGCTGCGCCATGGCCTTCCGCCGCACCTTCATTCAAAGCAGCCTGCCCTTCCCCCCGTTCCTCTACGAAACCCACGACCAATGGCTTGCTATGCTCGCCAACGTCAGAGGAACAATGGCGCACCTCGAACGCGAAACCCTCAGCCGCCGCCTCCACGCAAACAACACCACGCCTAAGACTTTCCGGGGCATCCCGACCATTCTCAAGTCCCGCTGGATGCTGAGCAAAGCATTTGTTGAGGCAGTCCGCCGGAGCAAAGCGCTGCAGTCCGTTTAGATACCCCCCACTGACGCCCCTGTTCCCACTGCCCGTGGCGGCTCCTAAGGGCGGCACTGGTGTCGGGCGGCGTGCGCCATCTGCTTCAAGAGGGTTTCAGCCGCGGTCCTGTCAACCCTCCGCAGGTTGGCCGGTACGCAGAGCTTCATAATCCAGCCGCCACGCGAAGAAAAAGTGGAGGGGCGGTACCTCCCGGCACCACCCCTCCACATCCTTGGCTGCTACAAGATCAAGCTACAACGTGCTTGAGAAGCTTTTGTACCGCAGTGCTATTGCCGGACGCAATGCCCTTACCCACAAGGGATGCAGCGTTGAGCCTGCTCATTAGGTGGGTAGTGGCGGCGCGGGCAGCCTTGGACCAGCCGCGGGCCCTGAATCGTTCCGCCTGATCCTGAAAGAAGCGACGCTCTTCTTCAAACCGACGTCCGTCAAGAGCCCTTACCGAGGAGTCGGACGCGGAATGACGACGGTACAGGAACGCGAGCTCCGGATCGACGACAAGCGCACCTCCGCGGGCTGCGACGTCGAGGAGCATGGCCAGGTCCTGGACGACATCCAGGCCCTCAGTGAACCCAATCTCCTGCACAACCTCAGACCGCCATGCCAGAGACGGAAAATAGGTCCAGTTGGCACGCAGCAGGCTTGCAGCCAAGTCCTCATTGGCGAGGACCAGTGGCGATGTCGCCTGCGGTGCGCACGCCTTCTTCACGCGGTCAACCAGCGGGTTGACGGCCGCACCGTTCTCATCGATGACCTGAACACCCGGCTGGACGATTGCAGCTTCAGGGTGGGCCTCGAAAGAGCGAACGACGACATCGAGGTAGTTCGGCAGCATGATGTCGTCTGCCCCCATAATGACCACAATTGGGGCGTCGGCCTGCGCCAGTGCCTTGCGGTAGTTTCCGTTGGCACCGAGATTTTCACCGTTTTTTTGGTAGGACACCCGCGGATCATCAATGCCGGCGAAAAACTCTTCTGGCTCCGTGCTCGGATAGCCGTCATCGAAGACCCGTAGCCGCCAGTCCTGGAATTGCTGAGCCATGACGCTGTTGGCAGCTTTCTTCATAAGTCCCACGTCCCCGTAATAGGGCAGCATGACGTCGACTACGGCCATAGAGAGATCCTCCCACCATCGTTGTTGCACCAGACGGCGCCTGACCATGGTACCGGACGGAGCGGGACCGCATCCCTCGATAGACTGAAGCGAACAGCCAGAGTTCCAGGCTCCCGGAAGGAAATTCATTGTCGCAGCAGGACTCCGTCGTCGCCGTACTGTCACTTTTCAACCCTCCCCCTGAGGTCATTGAGCGGGTTCGGAGGCTCCGGCGGCAGGTGGACAAGGTTGTCGTTGTCGACGACGGCTCACCCTCTCCAGACGAGGCCACCTTTGAACTACTGGAGGACATGGCCCAGGTCATAAGGTTGGAGGAGAACAAAGGAATTGCGGCCGCCCTCAACGCTGGGATACAGCATGCCCGGGCATTATGGGATCCCGCCTGGGTGTTAACGCTCGACCAGGATTCGGAGATCGGCGACGGCTTCATCGCCAATGCGCAGACGACCGCGGAACGCGCCAAGCGGGCTGGCATCAAAGTGGGCGCAGTCACACCAGAGACGCATAACGGGACGCGCATAGACATGCTTCCCGGCAATGATGAATTCGGGCAGGGCTTCGACCCAATGCAGTCAGGCACGCTTATTTCCACCAGCGCGCTGGATCACGTGGGCCTCCTCGACGAGTCGCTCTTTATCGACGCGGTCGACTCAGAATTCACAGCCCGTCTGCGCCAGCACGGCTATAGCCTGATCACGGGCGACGGCTGTGACCTCTCGCACACCCTTGGGCAAGCGCGCCCAATGAAAGTGCTTGGTCTTCGCGTCAAGATCGCCGGACGTGAGCTTAATGTCTACTATCACGCCCCGTTCCGCGTTTACTACATGGCCCGCAACAGCGTTCGATTGACACGAACATACCTGTTAAGCCAGCCGGCGTGGATCCTGAAGCGTGTGGCGCTTGAAAGCATCTTCCATCTGATACGCATCACTTACGGGCCGAACCGGATGCTCCTGCTCAAGGCCATTGTTCTAGGGATCCGGGATGGCCTGTTGGGCCGGCAGGGACGGATCCCGGCCGACATACAGGATCATCTGTCACCCTCCTGAAAACGCTGAGCAGTCCGGCGGACTTCGTCCCGCGCAGACAGGCCCGGTTGTGCGGAGCTATAGCTATTCATCCGTACAATCCGGGCCCACCTGCCCACGGGCACCATTCGCGGCAGCGCTAAGGACCGCGCTTAGTCGAGCGCGTGGATTCCAAGGGCTTCCCGGCTGTCGCGCGAGAGGGTCTTCACCAAGCCACCCGGCGCAATTCGCCTGGGCCTCCGGGCAGCTCCGTGGAACCAGCCGCGGGCCGCCGCTGATGCCCATCCGAGCTTGTGCTCGGCCTTGCCGGCCTGTTCCAGAGTTTGGATAGCCAACCCTCCCAGGTTGACGATCTTCGAGTTCCGGTCGGTGTCCTTCTCGCGCAGGTACCACAGGCTGTTGCGGATGTGGTAGTAGAGACGGGGCCCCATATCGGCCGTCGTTCCCTTGGCAACGGGATGGTTGACCATGCTCGCAGGCACGGTCATGGCAAGCCCCATACGGGACAGTCGGTGCGTGTACTCGGAATCGTCGATCCAGATGAAGAAGTCGACGAAGGGAAGATGCGTCTCCCTCGCGAGGTCCAGGTTAACCAGCACTCCAACAAAGGTGGCGGTGTCGATGGCCACGCCGCCGGCGGCGTTCGCATCCATATGCCGCTTGGCATCAGCTGTGATGACCGGGGGGTTGCGGGTGTTAAAGACATCGCGTCCGTGCGTCACCAAGGAAGCGAGAACTGAGGGGCTGGGTTCAATTCCCCGGAACGCCGCCTTCAAGGGAGCGAAGGCATCCAGCTCCGGTTCGGCGTCGTCATCCATCAGCCAGGCCGCCTCGTGGCCTTTGGCCATGGCAATGTCGAGGCCCCAAGCGAAACCGCCTGCGCCGCCCAGATTCTTGCCGGTCTCGAAGAGGGTCACGTTCGGATGGTTTTTTCGGACGTAGTCCGCACTCCCATCAGTTGAACCGTTCTCGATCACGATGATCTCATCCAGCGGTTCGGTCTGGGACTCAAGCGCGACAAGGCACTTTTCTAAAAGGTTGATTCGGTTGTAAGAAACGACAACGGCCGCAAACGTCAATGCATCTCCTAAGTGCGGGGCCAGTCCCAGCAGTCTATCGGACTGAGCCCTTCAGCCCGTCGCCTAGAATCGTAAGGTCCCCCTCGAACAGGAGCCCCGTGTCCATCAGAGCAGGATCTACCCACATTCGACGCCTGATCAGCTTCGCCGCAACGGTTGGGGCGTCAACTGTTGTGAGCCTGGTTACTGTACCCCTGATTATCGGCCGGACCAGCGCCCAAGCATGGGGCAGCCTAGCCGTTATCCAGACAGGTGCCATCCTTTTTGGCGTTCTCGTTGCCTTCGGTTGGGGAACCACTGGCGCGGCGACAGTTGCCAGCATGCCGCGGGATGCAAGGCCGGCCATGTACCTGGAATCGCTGGTATCCAGGGCCTACCTGTTCATCTTCACGCTTCCAATAATGATCGTAGTGATGCTCTTGATTTCACCCGCCGGCGTCGGCGTGGTGGTCGCGGGATCTGTTGCCTATCTGCTACCCTTCCTCGGGGCAACCTGGTACTTCATCGGCGAAGCTCGTCCCGCCCGGCTCTTTCTGCTGGATGCCCTCCCCCAGATGACCGGGGTCCTGGTTGGTTTCCTGGTGCTCAACATCACCGGGGAGCTCGCCCATTTCCTCATTGCATTGGCTGTCCTCACTGCCGTGGGGGTGCTCCTCTCCAGCGCAGTAATCCTCCGGGGACTTCCCGCCAACACTAAAGTCCCTTTGGGGCTAAGGGCAGCGTTGGCGCGCCTGGCTCCGCAGCGTCATGGCGTGATTACCGCTGGGACAACCAGCCTCTACGTCACCTTGCCTCTCCTCGCTGTCTCTGCGCTGGCGCCCTCCGCCACCCCTCTGTACGCCATGGGAGACAAGCTGTTCAGGTTCGGCCTCGTAGCCTTCTCTCCTGTGCTGCAGGTTATTCAAGGCTGGGTCCCTGAAGGAGGACCGGACACCGTCGCTCATCGTGCCCGGCGGGCAGCATTTATTGGGCCTTTGATTGGGCTCTTGGGCGGTGCAGTGATTACGGTTGCCACGCCGACCATAGCCGCCATGCTCTCACACGGCGAACTCAAGCTGACTATGACCCAAGCGCTGCCATTCGGCCTCATGTTCACGGTCGTGGCCTGCACGCAGATCATCGGCCTGGCCTGCTTGGTCGCCATGAATCAGTCAAAGGCCCTGGCCAGTTCCACTGTTCTCGGCGCTCTGGCGGGAGTTCCTCTCATTCTCGCAGCCGCATACTTCCTTGACGCCTGGACCGTGGCATGGGCAGTTGTTGTTTCCGAGTTGGTCGTCCTGGCTTACCAGGCTGATGCCCTGCGCCGGCAGCTGGGCCGGCAGAAGATCACGACACCCAGTGCGGCGTGATGGATGCACGAATCGTTCCCTTCGGTGCTCAACTGCACGCAGTGGACGCTTGCGACCATCTGACCTGACGGGCGCCGTCGCTGCCGGTCCACACTGCTAATCGGGAACTCTGGTCCTGCACCGAAGAGGCCGCGCGACGGCCGCGGGCTTGCAGGGGTTGTCCTTACAAGCTGGCATCCGCGTGCTTTCTCCACCCTGCACCCGAAGCGTGGGCTTCCCAGGTCCTGTCTCGGTCGGCAGGCCGGTAACGCCCTGGGCAGGAAGCCTACGAATCAGCACAAGCCGTAACACGCAGCAGCCGTGCCCCTCCGGACTGCCGCACTACTTCTGCAACACCCTTCGTATCGAGCCCCAAAAGGCCGTCATATGGGTGGCTTCCGCCGCCGATTTCGTCTTTGCCAAAGTCCAGGACATACCGGAGGCCGAGCCTGTTGACGGCGCCGCACACTCTCGGGTCCCACCGCGCATCGTCAAGCTTCCTGTTGACGATATCCACGTCGGCGGGGGTAGCCGACAACATATGAAGTTGCAGAGTCTTCCGTGCGCCGAACGTGTAAGCGAGGGCGGTCCCAGTCCAAGGATTCCCCGCAAGGACCTCGCCGTCGGGAACCAGAGACGGCAGCTCGTCCAAAAGCTCTTTTTCATCGCGGCTCAGGAGGGGTGACGCTTCCGTGAGGGAGTACTTGTCCTGGGCCGAGTAAACCTGATGCAGGATGTTTGATGCCTGCCCTATCAGGAAGACGAGTACAAGAAGCCCGGCAACCGAAGCACTGCGGAAGCGTCTGCCCTTCCACGCGAGTGCCGGCTGCAGCCTGCTGGTGAGCGCGATGATCGCCCAGGAAACTACCGGCACTGCTGCAAGCGGGAGCAGGGCGGCCAGCCTGTACGGGTCCGCGTACCAAGGGCCTGCAACCGTTCTCCGGAATGGAAGCGCATCGATCGATGCCACATTGACAAACAGGTATGCCCCAACGGCAAACAAACCTGCTACCCAGCGCCTTTCCGGTGTCCTAATGAGGTAGAAAAGCCCCATCAGCATGAACACCGCGATGATTGGTGTGGACGCCTGTCCAAGTGGTGCCACCATGATGGCTTCCCCAATGGCCTGCGCGCGCATCTCAACGGGGTTCCAGTATGACGACGGATCCGGACGAACGAACCTCCAGAGCACCAGCGTGAACGCCATGGCAGCCCCGGCACCAACGACCAGATAACCGCGGCCGCGCATTCCTGCCGCGTCAATCCATTTCCTCCACAGGAATACCAGGAACACCGGCCATGTGAAAGCAACGAGGGAATGCAGCGCGCTCGGATGGGCGAGAGCCAGTCCCGGTAGGCCAAGGCAGAGCAACAGGGCTGCCGAGGAGGGAACCAAGTCAGGAACTGCGGAGACCCGGAGCAGTTGAACCATGAGGCCCAGCGCCCCTGGCAGCATGGCTACTGCCAGATGGTTCGGGTACAACACGCCAAAATCCAAAAGGAGCAGCGGAAAGGCAGCGAAGGCACCGGAAGCCACACCAGAGACCACAGGAAGAAGACCGGATGCCCCGAGCAGATGGCGGCAGAGATATATGCAGCCTGGCACCCAAATTGCCGTGGCGATAACGGCGGACACGGCAAAGATGGCAATCGGCGCAGCCTGGCCGCTGAGTGCCATGGTGAGACTGACGACGCCGTGCCA
The DNA here is from genome assembly GCF_059414945.1 of Arthrobacter sp. SAFR-179. Classification (NCBI taxonomy): domain Bacteria; kingdom Bacillati; phylum Actinomycetota; class Actinomycetes; order Micrococcales; family Micrococcaceae; genus Arthrobacter; species Arthrobacter sp. SAFR-179. The sequence continues at coordinate 666,467 of NZ_JBPFDM010000001.1, read as the reverse complement.
AGCCGCTGGATAGAAGGCGGATCCGTTCAACTGCCCCAGCGTGAGACTGGAAGCTGACCCTGTTTCCTTTATCCATGTCAGGGCATTCAGGTGAAATACATCGTCAATTGTCTGGGAAAACGCTCCGGGATGTCCCCAGGCTGCCACCAGCGTGGCAGCAACCAGGAGGGCGCCTAGTCCGATACCGGCTGTTGAATGTCGCGGCCAGTTTCCCTGGACCTTGAGTGCACCGGACGGCACCAGGACACGGGCAACACTCACGATGACGCAGGCAATCAGCGCGGAGCCGAAAAATTGGGGGCCACCCCACGGAATTCCACAAAGACCGAGCGCCACCGCTGAAACTGCGACGACGGACACGCTCAGCAAAGGAGCAGCCACCAGCAGCCCTAGCCCGCGAACCTTCCATGTCCAGCCCATCACGAGCCCCGGAAGAAATAGCACGGCAAGAGCCGCTAATGCAGCCGCCGAAGCGGACAACCACTCCACTTTCTCACTGCCCCTGTTCTTTTTTCGCCATTGCCGAATCGGCGCCGCCGCAGACGTCAAGCTTCAGTAGACGCGCGCCGCCTTCCTGATCAATGACGTGCGCAACGCCCGCTCTGTCCAGTCCCAGAAGACCGTCATAGTTCTCGTGCCTGAAATTACGGAACTCCCTGGTTCCAAAATCGAGCACGTATCCCACGTTGAGGCGGTCAACTGCTCCGCAGACCTGTGGATCCCGTCGGGCTTCACGCAGCTTTGCGTCTACCGTCCTCATGTCGTCGTTCACCGTGGACAACGTGTGCAGTTCTGGCGTGCGTCGACCCGTGTAGGCGTAGACGAGTGAAGCTCCTGTCCATGGATTAGCCGCAATCACGGCGTCTTTCGGAACGTGCGCAGCAACGCGCATGAGCAGGCGTTCTTCGTCGGTACTTAGGAGCTCGGACTGGTTGGTCTGGTTATATCCGTTCTGTGCATCCCATACGGCCATCCTCATATTTCCCAGCTGGCTCTCGGCAGCGAAGAGGAATACGAAAACGATCAAAACTACGGACTGGAGGGACATCCGCGGGGACTGAAGACGGCCAGCCAGTGCTGCAACGCGCAGGAGTCGGCGTTCGGCTGGTCCCCCGTGCATGGCCTTACCCACCAACCGCATTGCGCGCACCAGGAACCAGTCGAATCCAACGAGAACAATCGGCGCCATGACGACAGGCAAGAGAGCTGCAACGCGGAACGCATCGTTGTACCAAACGCCTGTGATGTACTCGCGGAACGGCACGCGATCAAAAGAGGAAACAGCGATAAACAGGAACGCTGTTATCCCAAACAAGGCCAGGAGCCAACGCAGCCTGGCCACCCTTGTCACGATAACAAGCCCACCAAGAAGGCCCGCCGCGATGAATAATCCGACAGCACCTCCCATCGGTGCCCCGAGAAATATTTGCCCCAGAGCCTGTGCCAGGGATTGAACGGGGGGGCCGATGGAGTCCACGGCCTCTGGCCGAAGCGCGCCCCATAAGGCAACGGTAGCCGCGCCGGCCAAAACCAGGACCACCACGACGATGGCCCTCGCACGCCGCTCGGGCATCCGGGCCAGAAAGCGTTGGGCCGCACGTCGATGTGCCATGATCACCAGCGGCCAACCCATGGCGATCAGTGCCATAACGGCACCGGGATGAGCCAGCGCGATGCCGGGTGCACCGACGATGAGGCAGAGGAGAGCAATTCCCTCAAATTGGCCCTTGCGGTCCGACGAGAAACCGAGCATCCGCACGAGCAGGGCAAGGACGAGCGGCAACAAGGCTGTTGAGTAGAGATTGGGGTACAAAACACCCCACATGGCCAGAAGAATCGGCTGGGCGGGGAAGGAGGCAGCGACCAGGCCGGCCAGGACACCGACCCTCGGCGATCTGGGGCACACCTGTCTGGCAAGGAGGAGTACGGCTGCGGGCCAGACTGCTGCCGCCGTGACAATGCATAGGGAGGAGACTGCAACCGGGACGGATACGCCAGCAAATTCAACAATCAAGGCACCCAGTGTGTGCCAGGCTGCGGGGTAGAAAGGAATTCCCGTCATTCCACCCAACTGCAAGGACGAGCCGGAGCCTGTCTCCACGATGTAGCGGATGGCGTTCAAGTGGAAGATGTTGTCCGCAGTCTGCGAGATATGTTGTGGTTGTCCAAACATGCGCATGAATTGGATGGCAGCCACGACTGCTCCCAAACCCAGACCGATAATGTCTGTTCGTATGCGCCTCTGGTAGCCGCCGCGAAAGTCTGACGGCGTGCTCCCGACCAGTCGGCCCACCACTGCCGCCGCAGCGGCGGAGACCAGTGCGGTGATCATGAAGCCGTTCTTGTCCCAACGAAGGCCAAGCAACTGGAAAAGGATAGGACCGACGGCCACTATCGTAGTCGTGAACAGCGGTGCCAACGCATAGAGCGTAATCCCCCGAAGCCGAAGTCCCCATCCGAGGAGAGCACCCGGGACAAAAACAATGGCGAAGGCAACAAGGAGCGACGGGACTGCGGGAAGCCACGTCAACATATGGCTTCCTCACACATGAATGGGGTCATGCTTCCAGGCTCCGGCCGCGGAGTTCCCCAACGACCTCGTGCACTTCGCCGTCCATGACCACCTTGCCGTGCTCGAGCAGGACTCCGCGCTCACAAATCGTGGCCACCAGGTCGAGATCATGGCTCACAACGAAGAGGGTCTTGCCCTTCTCAGCCAGTTCTTTGATCTTGGCGATGCACTTCCGCTGGAACGGCTCATCACCAACGGCGAGAATTTCATCGATCAGGAAGACTTCGGGATCGGTATGGACTGCGATGGAAAAGGCCAGCCGCAAGTACATACCCGATGAGTAGAATTTGACCTCGGTGTCGATGAATTCTCCAATTTCGGAGAATTCCACGATCGAGTCAAACATGTCGTCTATCTGCTTCTCGGACATGCCCAGAATGGCACCATTGAGGTAGACGTTGTCCCGGCCGCTGAGGTCGTGGTGGAAGCCGGCTCCTACTTCGATGAGCCCGGCTACCCTTCCACGGGTTCGAACGCTGCCGCCGTCTGGCTGCAGTACCCCGGAGATCAGTTTAAGCAGTGTGGACTTGCCTGAGCCGTTGAGCCCAAGGAGTGCGACGGTTTCACCTTTTCGCACTTCAAGGGACACGTCATTCAGTGCCAGGAATTTTTTGGACAGGTCGCCTTTCCGGCCCTTCACGAGCCACACCAAAGCCTCTTTGAGGGAGCGGGTATGCCGCAGGACGAATTGCTTACGGACGCCAACACAACTGATGGCGACGGGGCTGAGCGAAGTCATCTCAGAGCTCCTGGGCAAAGTGGACGGAAAGCCGGCGGAACGTCAACTGCCCCAGGAAAAGCACCCCTAGGGTCACGAGCATCGACACCGGCAGCCAGAGGGTAAACAGATCAGGGGGAAGCGTGCCGCTGACAACCTGGTCGGCCTTGAGCGTGGGCTCCCAAAAAGCCCAGTGGAATACCTCAACGGCAGTTGTCATGGGGTTCAGCTGGTATACCCAGTACCAGGGCCCCATCACACGCTCCACCATCGACCAGACATACAACACCGGTGATGCCCAAGTGACCACCATGACGATCATGTCAACGATGTTCTCCGAGTCGCGGAAGTAAACGTTGACGGCACCAAACATCAGCCCCAGCCCAGTGGCGAGCACGGAAACCATGATGAAGATCAGAACAACTGCGGCCAGCTGCAGCACTGACGGAGCCCAGCCCACGATGAGACACGCAGCAATCAGCACGATCAATTGCGGCAGGAAATGGGCCGCAGAGACCCAAACGGTTGCGACGGGGAAAAGCTCCCTCGGCAGATAGATCTTCCTGATGAGGTCCCGGTTGTCGACGATGGACCGCGTCGAGTTGGACAAAGCCTCGGTAAAGAAGTTGACGAGAACTATGCCGGCGAACAGGTAAATCGCATAATTGGGCGTTCCGTGCTCGAGATTGAGGAAGATGCCAAGCGCGATGAAGTAGATCAAGAACTGCATGAGCGGCTTTACATACGACCACAGCAGCCCAAGTACCGACCCGCGGTAGCGGATCTTGATCTCCTTGCGCACCAGCAGCTTCAACAGGAAGCGGTCACCGTATACATCCAGCAGGCCGCGGCCACTTCCGGGCCTGACGAACCCGTCACCCATCCCGGCCATCTAGTTTCCGTTCCTGACATCCAGGCCAAAGGTCTTCTTCCAGGCCTCGATTGAGGTGATTTCCGGGACGGCGGTCCGGTACTGCTCAGCCAGCTTGTCCCAATCGCGGAACAGCCGCAAATGCAGTCGACTGGCCTCCGCCAACATGGACTTGAGTTTCTTGGGGTCCCGTTTGTACCAGGACGCACCGGTCCCCTCAGCATTCGAGACGATGACACTGTCGTAGTGGGCAAGCCTGAACCAGCGGTTGTCGCGGTGTGCCAGGAAGCCTTGGGGCCGCTCTGCGTTCTCCGGTGCCGGGCTCTTAACCAATTGCCGGGACACTGTCTTGATCCCCCACGACACCAGCTCCTTCTTGGCGGGCATGCCGATAGGAGCCCCGCTCATGGGGCCCCGGCCCAACTTGGGAGCCGGAAAGTCATCGACATTTTCCTTGAGCTGGGCGTCGGAGTAGCGGGCTTTCAGCGCATTGATTTCCGGCAGCTTCGAAGCAAGCGCCCCGTGCAGTTCCGCGGGTCCCTTGAAAATGTCCCGGAGCGCTTCAATCCTGCCATGCTGCGTGAAGTACTGCATTGACACGAGGTGCTTTACGTCCGCCTGCACTGATTCACGAAGAACGCGGCCGCCCTTTGGGTAAGGACTATGGATCAGGGTTGTGACCAGTCGGTTGCGTTCGTGGAAGTAGGCTTGCCAGCCGACCATGTCATCCTTGTCTGCCCACGAGACGTGCCAAACAGCCGCACCGGGAAGGGAAACCGTAGGGTAGCCGGCTTCCTTGGCGCGAAGGCCATATTCGGCGTCATCCCACTTAATGAAGAGCGGCAGAGACAGACCGATTTCCTTGATCACTTTTGTAGGGATCAAGCACATCCACCAGCCGTTGTAATCGACATCCACTCGCCGGTGCAGCCACGCTGTCTGCCGAAGGTTGGCGACGCCGAAGTCGTGGCGGAGCTCCATGTCCGCATGCGGCTGTGCGGGCACGATGCGGAACGGGTCCACGACCTCTCCGAAGGTATGCAGCACGCTGCGGTTGTAGAGGTCGAACATATGCCCGCCGATGATCGCGGGAGTGCGGCACCGGTCGGCGAAGGTCAGCATTCGGCCGATGCTTTCGGGCTCCATGAGAATGTCGTCGTCAAGGAGCAGGACGTAGTCGCTGCCGTTCTCCACAGACTCGTACATGCCACGCGCGAAACCGCCCGAACCGCCGAGATTCGGCTGGTTAATGATGCGCAGCCTGCCTCCCAGGGAAGTTTCAACCTCGGTAAATCCTTCCTGGTCCTCCACCTTGCTGGTGCCCTGGTCCACGATCAGGATTTCCTTGACGTTTGCAAGGGCCTCCGGATTTTCCGCGAGGATTCGAGCATTATTCAGGCAAAAGTCAGGCTTGTTCATTGTGGTGATTTCCAATGTCACCTGGCCACTGCCACGGGGCGCCTCAAAGGTCTCCCACTGACCGCTTTGCAGGACCAGGTCCGTGGAACTGGCCGCAAGATCGAACCAGTACCACCCACCGTCACCGAAGGGCTTGAGTGAGAGTTCGAAGACGGAGGTTGCTTCTCCATCGACGTGCTGACCATCGACCCGCTGCACTGAGCCGCGGGCATTCGACTTGTAGACGGTGACGGCGCCGGTCCCTGACGTCTTGACCACAAGCCGGATGTCACGCACTGAGGTCCAGCGCCGCCAATAGCTGGCCGGAAACGCATTGAAGTATGTTCCGAAGGAAATCTGTTCACCGGACCGAACACGCATGGACTGCCTTGAAAGCAGATCCTCAAACCGTGCTTGGCGGCTTCCGGAACTGAACATCTGGAGCTTTTCTTCAGGCAGCTTCGGCGTACGGGCGAGCTCGTCATTCTCACGCAGACGGATGCCGCTTGCGGGACCTGCATCCACGTACAGCGGGATGGTGTCCGTCTGGTCGGGGGACGGGAGGATCACTCTCTGAAGAGCGCTCCATGAGGATGACTCTTCAGGTGCAGTCATGCGTCCACGCCTCCACTTTCCAGCTTTACTCCGCTTTCAAAATGCGGCTTGATCTTGTTATCGAACATGCTCAGCGCGGATCCGATCGCCATGTGCATGTCCAGGTACTTGTAGGTGCCCAACCGGCCGCCGAACAGAACGTCTTTTTCGGCCGCGGCGAGGTCGCGGTATTTGAGCAGCCGCTCCCGGTCCGTCGAGGTGTTAACCGGGTAGTAAGGTTCATCGCCCTTTTCCGCGAAGCGTGAGAATTCGCGCATAATGACCGTCTTTTCGGTCTGGTAGTCGCGCTCAGGGTGGAAGTGGCGCGGTTCGATGACACGGGTGTAGGGGACGTCGTCGTCGTTGTAGTTGACGACAGAGGTGCCCTGGAAGTCCTCCATGTCCAGGACTTCTTCCTCAAAGTCGATGGTGCGCCAGGAAAGGTCGCCCTCCGTGTAATCGAAGTACCGGTCCACGGGCCCCGTGTAGACCACGGGAATGTTGCCCACAACTTTGTTCTTGCTGTACTCGTGCGATTCGTCAAAGAAGTCTGTATTCAGGCGGACCTCGATATTCGGGTGCTCCGCCATCTTTTCGATCCACGCGGTATAGCCGTCGGTGGGCAGGCCCTCGTACTTGTCATTAAAGTACCGGTTGTCATAGTTGTAACGCACGGGAAGCCTGGAGATGATGCCGGCCGGCAGGTCCTTGGGATCCGTCTGCCACTGCTTGCCGGTGTAGTGCTTGATAAAAGCCTCGTACAGTGGCCGGCCAATCAGCTGGATGCCCTTGTCGTTCAGGTTCTGGGGGTCCGTTCCCGCCAGTTCCCCCGCCTGCTCCTGGATGAGCTCCCTGGCCTGGCCAGGTGTGAGGTTCGCCCGGAAGAACTGGTTGATGGTGGCAAGGTTAATCGGCAGCGAATAGACCTCGCCCTTATGGACGCCATAAACCTTATGCACATAGTTCGTGAAAGTGGTGAACCTGTTGACGTACTCCCACACCCTCTCATTCGAGGTATGGAAAAGGTGGGCACCGTACCGGTGGATCTCGATCCCGGTCTGCTCTTCCCTTTCGCTGTAGGCGTTGCCCCCGATGTGGTGGCGCCGGTCGATGACGACGACCTTCAAGCCGAGCTCAGTGGCGGCCTGTTCTGCGATTGTCAGGCCGAAAAAGCCAGACCCTACGATGACGAGGTCAGCGGTCACAAAATCTCCTGGTTCGAATGCGGGCAGCGCAATGTTACGCATTTGTCTGCTGCTCTACCCTACCCGAGGGAGCGTACGACCCGTCGAATCCGCATGCCCCCTGTGACCCGGCCCACAGGCTGGCGTCAGCCGTTATCCACATAGGCGTAGAAGCCAACGCCAAGCGTTGCGTCCGGTGTCTAGCGTGTAGCTACATGCACGAAGGAATCGACAAGTCATGACGCTTAATTGCACGCTGGTTGGCGGCCCCGGGTCACGTCCCCAGCCGCCCGTGGAGCTGTCCATTGATGCACCCGCCGGCGCGGCGGGCCACGTCATTCATGAGCAGTTGGTCCAGAAGTTCGACGTGGGCGCGGTCACGGTGGATGGGAAGGATCTGCGGTCTCTGGTCCTCGGCGTGCCGCCGCTCGTGGAGGCGGCGATCCTCGTCGACGGCGGCACCGCCCCTTCGGGCCGACGGCTGCGGCGCCAGCCCAGTGCTGATGCGTCCCCTCCCCTGGTCCTCGCCATCGACAGCGGGGCAGCAGCGGGAACTGTCGTGCCGTTACGGCGTGGCACTTACACCATCGGCCGAAGCGGCACGCGGATTGTCATCTCCGACCCGGAGCTGTCCCGCGAACATGCGCGTCTTGTTGTTACTGACACGAAAATCATGTTGGTTGACCTGGACAGTGCCAACGGCACGTACGTGGACGGTGAAAAGATACGGAGCGCCATCGTTTCGACGGACTCGACCATAAGATGCGGTCAGTCAAACCTGTCTCTGGTATTTGCAGATGTGCCGGGGAAAGTCCTGGCGGATGCCGGAAAGCCGGTGGCTGAACCGATCGTGGTTCCCGGTCGTCCTGACGCAGGAAGTCGAACGCTGATCCTTCTGACCGCAGTCCTCCCACTGGCCCTGGGAGTGCTGCTGGCCGTTCTCACAGGAACGTGGATGTTCCTTGCCTTTTCCGCGGCTTCGGTATTTGCGGCCCTGGTGCCCGCTGCCAGCGGGCGGCGGCAGAGGCGGGCACTGTCAGCCGCTGTGGCCTCAGCTGTTGCGGACGACAGGGAACGCCGACGGCGGTGCGCCCCTCCGCTGTCCATCGTCGCCTTGGCAGCCCAGAAGGCCAAAGGGATGCCGAGTGCGGGCTCCCCGGGCCAGGAAGTATGGTTGCGGCTGGGCCAGGGAGAACAGCCAGCCAATATCAAAGTGGAACCGGCTGGCCCGGCCGGGACAGTCCCAACGGCGGGAACCGTCCCTGTCGTGCTCGACCCTGCCCGCGCGCTCACCATAATCGGCGGCCCCAGCTTTGCCATCGATGGCAGCCTCCGTTGCTGTCTCATGCAACTGGCGGGCTACCCGCGCTCGGGCAATGTGCAGGTCCTCGTCTATGGCCCGCCGGGAGCCCTTCCCCTCGCAGCCCGGTATTTACCCAAAGTGACGCTGGCTGCCACGCTGAATGCCGTCCTTCATGTCCTGAACAGCTGCCATCAACAGGGCTGCGAGCGCGGCGTCCTGTTGATTCGGGGGGACAGCGCCGCAGCTGCGGCTGAACAGGCGGTGCGTGAAGCAGCGCTGCAGAGGGGGTGGCAGGTTCTTCATTTCCTGCCTGAGGACAGGGAATCACCCGCACCGGATATCTTCCTGTCCGAGCGCAGGTCAACGCTGGTGCAGAACCACCGGGAGATTGTGTTTGTCCCGGACCTGGTGCCGGCCGAGGTGTTCACCGCTTTCTGCCGACGCCTGGCAGGCTGCCGGCACCAGGACAAAGAACAGCGAAGCGGCCTTCCCGCTGCATGCAGCCTGGACGAAGTCCTGCCCCTGACGCCCGCCGCCACCGCTGAGCGCTGGAACTCCAGCGCCAGGATTGAGGGGCTGCCCGTACCCGTGGGGGTGAGCACCTCCGGAACGAAGGTCCTGGACCTACTCGCCGACGGCCCCCATCTGCTGGTGGCGGGCACAACAGGCTCAGGGAAGTCGGAACTGCTCCGGAGCCTGGCCCTCGCGCTCGCCCTGACCTACCCGCCGGACCGGGTCAACTTCTACTTCATCGACTTCAAGGGCGGTTCAGGTCTTGATCCGCTGAGCAGCCTGGTTCATTGCGTGGGACTGCAAACAGACCTTGCCGCCGACGAACTGGATCGAACACTGAGGTCGCTTCGGGCAGAAGTACGGCTCCGGGAGCGGTGCCTCGCCGCGGCCCGTGTCCCTGATCTCTCCACATACCGCTCCACTGCGGCGGCCAGAGATTTCGTACTCCCCCACTTGGTCATCGTCATTGATGAGTTCAGGATGCTGGTTGACGATGCGCCGGAAGTTCTCCGCGAGCTGCTGCGGATAGCGTCAATCGGCAGGTCGCTGGGCATCCACTTGATCATGGCCACGCAGAGACCGCAGGGAGCTTTAACAGCTGACATCCGCGCAAACGTCACTTCAAGCATCGCCCTCCGAGTGCAGTCCGACATGGAATCCGTGGACATCGTCAACTCCAAAGACGCCGCGGCCATCAGTGTTGCTACTCCCGGCCGCGCCTTCCTGGCACGCGGAACGGAAGCGGCCGGCGAGTTCCAGACGGCGTCCCTGTCGTCCGCTGCCGGAGGCATACAGCCAATCGCCGTTACCGTCCACCGGACAACGGATTACCTTGCCCGCCAGGGAGGCGGCCCCGGCGGTGGCCGGGCCTCCATACCCACCCCTGCGCAGGCAGTGGAACCGCTGGCTGCACTGGTGAAAAGCCTGTGCACTGCGCAGCAACAGGCCGTGCCGAGAAGGCCCGTGGCTCCTCCCCTGCCGGATGCACTGGAAGAGCCCTCACGGGACGGGCAAACCATGAATTCAGGAGGCCCGCCGCCCCTGTCCCTGGAACCCGAAACGCCGGCGGGGCAGGTGCGTCTTGGCCTGATGGACGTGCCCGAGAAACAAAAGCTTGAGCCCCTTGTTTGGAGCCCTGCCAGCCACGGCCACGCAGCATTCATTGGCAGCCCCGCATCCGGAGCCGGATCGGCCCTGGAAGTGGCCGTCCTTAAACTGATGGCCGGCCCCGACCAGGCCCACTTCTATTTCCTGGACTCCGCCGGGAGTTTTTGCCCGGTTGCAGGTGAGGCCCGGGTGGGCGCGCATGCCGGACTCCACGACCTCCGTCGCGGAGTCCGTATTCTGGAGCGGCTTGTCCGTGATCTGGGGCAGCGGCTGGGCCAGCCCGCCTCCGGGCAGGTACCACTCATTCTCGTGATCGTCGGCTGGGGCTCCTGGGTGTCGGCTTTCCGGTCCGGACCGCTGGCCTGGGCGGAGGATCTGGTTCAGGACCTCGTCAGGGACGGCGCCAGGGCAGGTATTACGGTTGTGGTCCATGGGGAGCGCGAGCTTGTAACGGCCAGGTTCTTTGGCGCCATTCCCAACCGATTCTTCTTTCCCGCCGGTTCCAGTGAGGAAAGCCGGGCGATGTGGCCCCGGGTGCCTGCCATGCCCGCCGTACGCGGCAGGGCGGCAGCCTTCGGTCCTGTGGCGGGTGGCGGCCCGATTGCTTGCCAGTTCTACCGCAACCCGATCCGGCGCCCTGCCGCAGCTGGAAGCGGGTCCCAATATCCACCGGCCGCATCGCCGCCCTTCCGTGTTGAACCGCTCCCCGCGAAAATCACCGTGGGGCAGGTGGCAGCGTTCATGGAGGAGGCAGGGCTGCGGCACCCGGCGGTGCAACGCTTTCCCGGGAAGGATGGAGCGGATGGGGCAGGGCGTTCCGAAATCCCGGAACCGCACCGCTGGCAGAGCGACGACTTCCTGGGAGTTGCCGGCGATGAGCCCGCTCCAGCGTCCCTGCGGTTGCCCGGCCGCGGCGTCGCCGTAATTCTTGGCAACCCGGGAAGCGGCAAAAGCAATACCCTGCTCGCACTGGCGGCACTCAACCCGGCGCAACAGTGGTGCACCTCTCCCATGCCGGCAGAGGCCACGGGAGATTTTTGGAAGGACCTGCTGGTGCAGGCGGAGGGCGGCAGACTGCCGCCGAAGACCGTGCTGCTGGTGGACGACGTCGACCAGCTTGCCCCGCCTGCGCTGAACGCTCTGGAGCAGTTGAACGCCTTGGGCCATTCCCTGGTGGTCACCGCTGCTTACAGCCCGTTGCTCTTCCAGCGCGTTCCGCTGGTCATGAACGCACGGGCTGCCGGAGCCGGGCTTCTGCTGGGTCCACGTTCAATGGCTGACGGCGACCTGTTTGGGGTCAGGTTTGACGTTGAGGCCCAACCCCCGCCGGGACGTGGCGTCCTCATCTCAGGCGGGCGCTCCTGTCCCCTTCAGGTGGCGTGGTCGGGGGCCTCAGTGTAAGCACGCCTCGACCGCGTCGAACGTACACGGGCTGGCCGGCAAGGCATCGGGCAGGTCAAAGAGCAGGGGGTGCACTTCCTGTCCGCGAGGCATGGTTGATCACCCTGTTGGAGAACAGGAGAACAATGGCAATGACGGCGGGGACCACCATGGCAAGCCCGGCAAGCATCAGTCCGCTGGTGATGGGAGGTACTCCCACGGTCACAACGAATAACTGGGCCACCAGCGCAGCCGCCCGGGTCCATCGATAGCCCCGGTAGAGAAAGACTGACACTGCAAACAGCCAGGCGGAAAACGCCAGCAGGAGGCCCAAGGTGAAGACGGCACCCCAGAACGACAGCACGGGGCTCCCGCTGAGCAGCTCATAGGCGTACCAGCCGGCCGCAACCAGGAGGGCAGCCGCCTCCGCAGCAGCGATAAGCGCCACCACCTTGGCCGCCGCCGGAACGGTCTCCGAGCCTCCGTCAGGGGAACGTTCTCCAGGACCGTTCCGGGGCTCGTCAGGAGAAGCTGGGGCACCTGCTGGGTTTACCGGGGGTCTTGACACACTGGCACCCTACCCGACATAGTCGGACACTGGTGAGGGCGGGAGCTGCCACTGTGATGCATCGCTCAGGTTTCGACGGATATCAAGCGTTATTACCCCTTGTTTACACCGCGTTAACATGACAGGCTTGATGAAGATGACCAAGGGGGCCCAGAGGGCCCTTTTCCTTTGTAGCCACTAGTGAATAATTTCACAAAGGGCTTTTCCCAGAAATGGAGCAACTGATCAGCATGGATTGGCGTAACCGCGCAGCGTGCCTCGAGAAGGACCCGGAACTGTTCTTCCCCGTCGGGAATACGGGACCGGCCCTCCTGCAGATCGAGGAAGCCAAGAGTGTCTGCCGCCGGTGCCCCGTAGTGGACACCTGCCTGCAGTGGGCCCTTGAGTCCGGCCAGGATGCCGGCGTCTGGGGCGGCATGAGCGAAGACGAGCGCCGCGCACTCAAGCGGCGCGCCGCCCGGGCACGCCGCGCCTCCTAGATAGGCCCCGCACCGCCCGGCCGCACGCCCGGGTCCAAGCAACCCCATGACAGAGGCCCCTGGACGATCCACGTTGGATCGTCCAGGGGCCTCTGCTTGTTGTACTCCCCAGGCCGGCCGGCCCTCAGGCCCAACCGGTACCGCCTACTTCCCCGCCAGGCTGAGCCGGATCTTAACGTCGGTCCCGCCGCCATCGCGGCGCTCCCAAGTGATGGTCCCGCCCAACTCGCTGGTGACGAGTGTCCGCACAATCTGAAGCCCGAGGCCCTCAACGTGCGGAGTATGTGGAAGCCCCACTCCGTCGTCGGCGATGGTCACTGTCAGCTCTTCGCCGTCATCCCCCTCAGACCGGTCGGCAACAAGCCAGACTGTTCCCGCCCGCCCCTCAAGTCCATGCTCCACCGCGTTGGTGACCAGTTCATTAATGACGAGGGCCAGCGGGGTGGCGAGATCACTGGGCAGCTCGCCGAATGTACCGGAGCGTTCCGTCCTGACTTGCTGGGAGGGGGAAGCCACTTCGGCAGAAAGCCGGAACTGGCGCCCGATCAGTTCGTCGAAATCAACGCTCTGCGTTAGGCCCTGAGACAAGGTTTCGTGGACCAGCGCGATCGTGGCCACACGCCGCATCGCCTGCTCCAGGCCCTGCTTCGCTTCGTCGCTGACCATGCGCCTGGACTGCATCCGCAGGAGGGCAGCTACGGTCTGGAGATTGTTCTTGACCCGGTGGTGGATCTCCCGGATGGTGGCGTCCTTGGTCACCAGTTCCATCTCGCGCCGGCGAAGCTCGGAGACGTCGCGGCAAAGAACCAGGGCCCCGAACCGCTGCTGCTCGTCCCGCAGCGGTATGGCCCGCAGGGACAGGCTGACCCCGCGGGACTCGATCTCGCTGCGCCATGGCATGCGTCCGGTGACCACGAGCGGCAGGGTCTCATCGACCATGCGCCGGTCCTTGAGCAGGCCGGCGGTCACCTCGGCCAGGGAGCGGCCTTCCAGGGATTCGCCGTCACCCAGTCGCCGGAAGGCCGAAACCCCATTGGGACTGGCATACTGCACCACGCCATCGGCATCCAGCCTGATCAGGCCGTCGCCCACACGGGGGGCACCGCGGCGGGACCCGGTGGGTGAGGCGAAGTCCGGCCACAACCCCAACGTGCCCATCCGCAGGAGGTCATAGGCGCACTGGCGGTAGGTCAACTCCAGCCGCGACGGCATCCGGGAGCTGGAGAGGTCCATGTGGGTGGTGACCACCGCAAGGGTCCGGCCATTGCGGACCATGGGAACCGCCTCCACCCGCAACGCCATCTCGCTGTTCCAGTTCGTCTCACTGGACCGCTCGATGGACCGCGAGTTCCATGCCTTTTCCACGAGCGGCTGCAGGTCGGAGCGGATTCCCTCTCCCACAAAGTCGCTGTGGAACGCGGTGTGCGTGGTGGAAGGCCGGACGTGGGCCAGTGCGATATAGCCAAGCTCCGGGTGGGGGAACCAGAGCGCCAGGTCGGCGAACGCCAGGTCCGCGACCATCTGCCAGTCCCCCACCAGGAGGTGCAGCCATTCGGCATCGCCCGGCCCGAAATCAGCATGTTCCCTGATGGGGTCCGTAAAGATTGCCACTGCACCTCCATTTGCGACGCCGGATTGCTAGCGTCGGACGATTGACCTCAAGAGCCTCAATGCTACCGACAGTGAGGCCATGTCGTCGGCCTCCAGTGCGTTCACCTCGTCGAACATGCTCTTTGCCCTGCCCAACTGCTCGGCATTTTGTGCTTCCCAGTCCTTGAGCCGTGCATCCGGCGAGTCGGCGGCGGCCGTAGCGTCCAGCACCGCCGTCGTCATGTCCGACACGGTCGAGTACAGATCGTCGCGCAAGGCAGCCCGGGCCAGTGCCTGCCACCGGTCCTGGCGCGGCAGGCTGCTGATCCGCTCCAACAGCGAGTCGGCGTGGAAACGGTTGAACACCGTGTAGTAGACCGCGGCTATCTGCTCCACCGGGTCTTTCCGGGTCCGGGCAATCTTGGCAATGTCCAGCAGGACAAAGCTTTCGAACAACTCGGCCCAGCGCAGGGCAAGGCCTTCGGGGAGTTGCCACTCGCGGCCCTTCGCCAGCCACTCCGCCACCCGTTCCCGGTCGTCGCCGCGCAGGTAGTCCAGCAGCCGGGCCCGCATCGGATCCATGAGCGGCTTGAACTCGGCCACCACATCGGCGATGGGACGTGAAACGCTCTCCTGGCTCAGCAACCAGCGGACGGCCCGGTCCAAAAGCCGGCGGATGTCCAGGTGGACCGTGCTCCAGTGCTCCGTGGGGAACGAGGCAGGCAGGCTGTTCAACTCGCCCACCATCGCGTCCAGTTCATATACCTCGCGCAGGGCCACGAACGCCTTGGCGACGGCCACCTCGCTGGCCGACGTCTCCTCCATGACCCGGAAGGCGAAGGTGATCCCCCCAAGGTTGATCATGTCGTTCGCCACCACCGTGGCGATGATCTCGCGGCGCAGCGGGTGGGTGTCCAGCTCCGCGTCAAAGCGTTCGCGCAGCTGGTGCGGGAAGTATGAACGGAGCGTCTGCCGGAACCATGGGTCATCGGCAAGGTCGCTGTCGCGCAGCGCCGTTGCCAGCTCGATCTTGGCATAGGCGGCCAGCACCGAAAGCTCCGGTGACGTCAGACCCTGCCCCTGCTGCAGCCGGTCCCGCAGCATCGCCGTGGTGGGCAACGCCTCCAGGTCCCGGTTCAAATCGGCGCTCTTCTCCAGCCAGTCCATGAGCCGCTCGTAGCTCGGGCTCCACTCCGCCACCCGGGTCCGGTCGTTGAGCAGCAGGATGTTCTGGTCGATGTTGTCTTCGAGGACCAGCCGCCCCACCTCATCGGTCATGGAGGCGAGGAAGTCAGCCCGATCCTCAGCGGGCAGCTTGCCCGCAGCGACCATCCGGTCAACGAAGATCTTGATGTTCACTTCGTGGTCGGAGCAGTCGACGCCGGCGGAGTTGTCGATGGCGTCGGTATTGAGAATGACGCCCTGCAAAGCTGCCTCGATGCGGCCGCGCTGGGTCATGCCCAGGTTTCCGCCCTCGCCCACCACCTTGACGCGCAGGTCCCGGCCGTTGACGCGGATCGCGTCGTTGGCCTTGTCGCCCACGGACGCGTTGGACTCGGAGCTCGCCTTGACGTAGGTCCCGATCCCGCCGTTGTAGAGCAGGTCTGCAGGTGCCAGCAGGATGGCACGCAGCAGATCCGGAGGGCTGAGTTCAGTAGTCTCCGCCGGGAGCCCCAGTGCGGCCTGCACCTGGGTGGACACCGGGATGGATTTTGCCTGCCGGACGAAGACTCCGCCGCCTTCGCTGATCAGGGACTTGTCGTAATCGTCCCAGGAAGACCTGGGCAGCTCGAACAGTCTCTGCCGCTCCGCAAACGAGGATTCCTCGTCGGGGTTGGGGTCCAGGAAGATGTGCCGGTGGTCGAATGCTGCGAGCAGCCGGATGTGCCGGGACAGGAGCATCCCGTTGCCGAATACGTCGCCGGACATGTCCCCCACGCCCACCACGGTGAACGGCTCGGTCTGGGTATCCAGGTCCAGTTCACTGAAGTGGCGCTTGACGGATTCCCAGGCTCCGCGTGCCGTGATGCCCATGGCCTTGTGGTCGTAACCCACGGAGCCGCCGGAGGCGAAGGCGTCACCAAGCCAGAAGCCGTACTCCGCGGAGAGGCCGTTGGCAATGTCGGAAAAAGTAGCCGTTCCCTTGTCCGCCGCGACCACAAGGTAGGAGTCGTCGTCGTCATGCCTGACAACGTTCGACGGCGGCACAAGCCGCTCGCCGTCGCCTTCAGTGAGGAGGTTGTCAGTAAGGTCCAGCAGTCCGCGAATGAATGTCTTGTAACTTTCCACGCCTTCAGCCATCCAGGCCGCGCGGTCCATGGAGGGATCGGGAAGCTGCTTGGCGAAGAACCCGCCCTTGGCGCCGGTGGGCACGATGACGGCGTTCTTGACCGTCTGCGCCTTTACCAGGCCCAGGACCTCTGTCCGGAAATCCTCCCGCCGGTCGGACCAGCGCAGCCCGCCACGGGCCACCTTGCCAAACCGGAGGTGCACACCCTCAACGCGCGGGGAGTAGACCCAGATTTCGAACATGGGCCGCGGGAAGGGGAGGCCTTCGATCTGCGCGGGGTTCAGCTTGAAGCTCAGGTGCGGCTTGTCCTGGTAGAAGTTGGTGCGAAGGGTGGCCTCAATGAGGTTGACGAAGGTGCGCAGCACGCGGTCGGCATCCAGCGTTGCCACCTTCTCGATGGACGCTGCCAGCTCCTGGCGCACGGACTCCTGGGCCTCGGACCGGTCTTCATCGCTCAGGGCCGGATCAAAGCGGGCGGCAAAGAGTGCCGTGAGACCTCGTGTCACGTCGGCGTTTGCGAGGAGCGTGTCCGCCATGAAGCCGAACGAGCTGCTGTTGCCCATCTGGCGCATGTAGCGCGCGTAGGCTCGCAGGACAGTGATCTGCCGCCACTGCAGGCCCTCCCTCAGCACCAGCCGGTCAAAGCTGTCCGATTCTGCAGCGCCCGTGACAGCCGCGCCGAAGGATTCGGCAAGGAGCTCTCCCGTGGAGACGGGGTCCACCCCGGCCGGGTACTTCAGTCCAAGATCGTAAAGGAAGAAGTCGCGGCGGTCTGCTGTTTCGATTTCAAAGGGCCGTTCATCCAGGACCTCGAGTCCGAGGTTATGGAAATACGGCAAAATCTGGCTCAGGCTCTTGGGCTCCAGCATGTAGAGCTTGACCCGGGCATCCTCTTCGAGGGTAGCGCCGGCGCCTTCCGGAAGGTACACGTGCACACCGGGACGGTCCTGCCGCTCCCCGGTCTTCCGCTCGGCGGCGGCCCCGTACTTTTCAAAACGCGCTATATCCTCAAGCGCGTCCTCTACTTCGTAGTCCACCCGGTAGCTGGCAGGGAACGCCTCGGCCCAGGTAGCGGCCAGTTCCTTTGCTTCGGCGGGATCCCGCCCTTCCCGCAGGACTTGGGCAATACCTTCACTCCATGACCGTGCGGCCCGGACCAGCCGCTTTTCCAGCTCGTCGGTGTTGACATGGCTGACGTCGGCGTCCTTGGGCAGCCGGATGCGGAAGAACAGCCGGGCGAGCGCCGACTCCGTCATGCGGGCTTCGTAGTCGATTGAGACCGCCTGGAACGTTTCCCTCAGTTCCTGTTCGATCCGCAGCCTGACGTTGGTGGTGTAGCGGTCGCGGGGCAGGTAGACGACGGCGGACATGAACCGGCCGTAGATGTCCGGCCTCAGGAACAGGCGCGTGCGCCGCCGTTCCTGCAGCTTCTGGATTCCCAGCGCGGTGGCGGCGAGGTCGGGAATTTCGATCTGGAAGAGCTCGTCACGGGGGTAGGTCTCCAGGATTCCCAGGAGATCCTTGCCCGAGTGCGAGTCCGGCGGAAACCCTGCGCTCTGCAGCACGGCGTCCACCTTCTCGCGGACGATGGGAATATCCAGGACGGAGCCGGCGTAGGCACTGGTGGCAAAGAGTCCAATGAAGCGGCGCTCACCGTTGACATTACCCGCGGCGTCGAAGCTTTTGACGCCGATGTAGTCCAGGTAGGCCGAGCGGTGCACCGTGGACCGTGAGTTGGCCTTGGTGATGACAAGAGCGCGCTTTTCCCGCGCCTTTTTCCGGCCGGTGTCGGTGAGGTGCTGGATGTGGGGGGAGTCGGCGGCGGCGCGCAAAAGCCCGAGACCGCTGTCTTCGCGCAGTTCGAGGACGTCTTCGCCGTCAACGTTGAGCAGGTCGTATTCGCGGTAGCCCAGGAACGTGAAGTTCCCGTCGTCGAGCCACCGCAGCAGGTCCTTGGCCTGCCGCAGTTCGGCAATCTGCGCCGGATGGGCCACCTGGTCCAGGCTTTCCGCAATTTCTCGGGCCTTTTGGCGCATCTTGGGCCAGTCCTCGACGGCTGCCCGCACGTCTTTCAGGACGCGGGTAAGTCCCTCAAGCAGCGACACTTTGACGTCGTCCGGGACGCGTTGGATTTCGACGGCGATCCACGACTCCATGTGCGAGGCGTTTTCGCCCTGGGCAATGAGATGGGAAAGGTTTGGCATTGCCGCCGTGTCGCCGCTTGAAATGCCCAAGTGCGCGGGGACCCTGTTGACCTTGACCAGTTCGCCTGTTTCCCGGTTCCGGGTTGCTACGAAAAGAGGGTGCACCACAAGCTTGATGGCGGCGTGCTGCCGGACAAGTTCTGCATTCACGGAGTCGACAAGGAACGGCATGTCGTCGGTGACGACGAAAATGACGCTGCTGTCCTCTTCGTCCACGATCGAGATCTTTGCCTGCCCGGGCTGCCGTACGGACGCTGTCCGCCTGTGCTCACCGGCCCGGGACTCCAATACGTCCCGGGAGTAGCTTCGGGCATCCTCCTCAGCCAGGTGCTGGTAGTAGTCCCCCATGAAACCTTCAAGGCCTTCAATGGAAAGGGGCTGGTCCTCCACACTGGATCCAGACGACATCAACAACGCCTCCATCAGAGATATTCGCCGCACCTTTGCAGCTCTTATGGCGAGCCTAGTCCTTTGCTCTTCGCCTCGGTGTGGAAGAAAATACAGATGATTTCGCTTTTCGCTGGTCGGGTGCACAAACGAGCTCGCGGATGGCATGCCGAAGGGTCGAGCCGGGGGACGCTTCGAGCAGCAATGATCCTGCCAGGAGGGCTGCGTCTGCGGCTGCGGGGTCGTACGGCAGGAACGCCTTAAGTCCGGAGGCGGGGCCATACCTTTCCCAGGCATCCCGCAGTTGGCGCTCCGGCTCCCTTCCAACGGAGGAGGAACGCACCTTGTTCATGATGACGGTGGGCGACACCTGCGGGACCGCTCCTTCCAGTTCGGCAAGTGCACGGACCATCCGCGGTACGCCCACAGGATCAGCAGCTCCCACGGCATAGACGGTGTCAGCCAGTTCCAGCGGGCGCAATGTGGCCGCATTCCGCCGCGGCGCCATGGTGTCAAAGCTCAGTTCCTCATCCGCCTCAAGACAAAAGCCCGCATCCACCACCACAACGTCCACGATCTGCCGCGCCCGCTCAAGCACCAGCGCCAAGGCAGGCGCACGGAGCTCAGTCCACCGATCGGCGCGGGTTATGCCAGTCAGCACCCGGAATGTCCCGGCTGTGGTGGCGACCGTGGCGGCCACCTTACGCAGCGCGTCCGCGTCCAGCAGCCCCTGGTCAGCAAGCCTGCACGCCTGGGCAAGCCCTGCTGACTCGTCCAGGAGACCCAACACTGCCGCCACACTGGCGCCGTACGTGTCGGCGTCGACCAACAGGACCGCCCGGCCATCAGCTGCCATCTCACCGGCAATGTTCACCGCAACGGTTGTCCGCCCCGGGGATCCGGCGGGACCCCAGACAACGATCAGCTCCCCGGCTCCGGACCCCTCCGTGTCCAGTTCAGGCACAACGGGATCTGTTGCCAGCGCAGCCCCGGTATCGGCCGGCGAGCTGAGGCTGGCCGGACGAAGCCTGCCCGTCAACTGGGCGACGGCGTCGGCGATCCTGTCCGAAAGCTCAGCCGACTCAACCCCTGTCAGCGCCGGGACGACACCGATCCTGTGGAGCCGGGCTGCCTCCTCCGCATTATCAGTCAGGGCGACGATTGCCACGCCAACAGCTCCCAAACGGTCGACCAGGGAAGCGCTCAGCCCCTCGGACCCCTCGGCCACGACAGCTGCCCTTGCCAGCCCACTCTGGCAGGCGGCAAGCAGCTCGGGAAGTTCCGCACACCGTCGAACCACGGTGACCGGGCCGTGGAGTCTTTCAAGGCCACCTACCAGGTCCTCACGGCTCTGGCCTACGGTGACAACGGGGATGCTCATCGGGCGCCACCCGGGTTCCACACCACGGATATTTTCGCCTCGTTTGCCTGCGCGCCAAGCAAAGCAGGCATTTGCTTGTCCTCCACCAGCACCATCAACACGGTGGTCTTTGACGATCCAAGGGCTGTGGATCCGGTGGTGACCTCTGCGATTTCCGCTCCGGGAAGGATCAACCTGGGCTCGCTGAATCCATTCTTCGCATCCGGCTGTGCCACCCAGACATCAACCCGGGCACCGGCAACTGCCTGTGAGGGCAAAGTCTGCTCGAGGTTGAGGGCTACAGGCTTCCGGTCCAGTCGATCCACCTGCCCAAGGCTTGCCCTGGGGACCAGTTGGTCCTTCCCAATCCTTTGCACGGCGACAACGTCCTGGGGCAAGCCGGCCTCGGCGGTGATGTACTGCTGTTCAGTGTCGCCCAGCCGGACCTTGGCACGGACAACATTCTCCGGCGTCAGGCGCTCGCCCACTGCGATACCGTCCCGCGCGGCGAAGACCTCTGTGGTCCGGTCTGCACTGCCCACAAGGAAGATGACTCCGGCAACTGATACCAGGACCAGGAGCACTCCCACCAGCAGCCGGGGGTCCTTCCATGATGGACGCTTTAGCCGTGCTGCAGTGGCACTTGAATCAGGAACCATACCGTTCTCCCCCTGGGTACACCGGACCTGCCCACGCCGGCCGGACTTCCTCATTGTTACTGCAAGCCCCGGGGAACAAAAGTCATTTGTTTAAATGCCGCCAATCTGTGGATAAGAGCAACAAACTGAACCACTTGATGGCAAAATGAATGCATGCCCAGGTTCCTCACACTCGCGGACGTCGCGGAACAGCTCCAGATCAACTCCCCTGCCGCCTATGCCCTGGTTCGCAGTGGTGAACTGAAGGCCATCCAGGTGGGCGGGCGCGGGCAATGGCGGGTCGAAGAGAAGATGTTGGAGCAGTACATCGAGGAGCGCTACGCCGAGGCCAGCCGCATGATCCAGGAGTCGCGCTCCAAAAGCGTCTAACCCATTTGGCCCGCATCGGTTTTCTGGGACCTGATCATTGCCAGCGCCGTGAAGGGTATGGCTGAAACCTGGGCCACGCTGCGATTCCGCCGCGGCTCGCCGGGAACCACCGCGGCCAAGTCGATGTAGTCCCTGCCTACCCGGTCAATGACGCCGGCCAGCCGCACGGCTCCGGCAGCGCCACAGATCGTTACCGAGACCTCCGCCCGGTCGCGGGCCAGGCCCCGCAGGGCGTGCGCGAGGCCTATTGAGCGACGCACCTGTGAGTTCTCTTCCCGCGTCTGCCTGCCCAGGCCCACGTAACGCATTGCGGCCGCATACGGAATGAGCACCTGGTTCTGATCGTCATTCAGTACCAGCGCATCCGCTCCCGCATGCGTCAGTTCACCACGCACCATATCGCCGCAACTGAGCTGGACGCTGATCCGGCAACCCACCGCCGCGCGCAGCCTGTCCTCAAGGGGCAGGCTCACCATCTCAGCCCGGGTCCGCTCGTTGACCTCGGTCTCGAGCGTCAGCCGGTCTGCCTCCGCAAGCTGGCTTTCCATGTCATTGAAGAGTGCATCCCAGCGCATTCCGCCAGAGTAGGGTCCTCGGCCACGCCCGTCAATGCGCATTCTTTTTCATTCCAGCGTATGGACAAATCCCATGGAACGGGTTCAGACTGATGCACGCAGTAACAAACGACATCAAACGACATCAAAGGGGTAGTAATGGCTCATTCGGCCAAGATCAGGTGGTGGGATGCAGGTATGGCGCTGGCCCTGCTGATGCTTGGCATCCTGCTCTGCGTCTTCGCGTTGGGCCTGCTGTCCCAGTGGCAGCAATCCAGTGCGCGGCACCAAGGCGAATCGGTGGATATCCTCCTGGGCGGGGCAACAGCCGTTGCAGGCATTGCCCTTCTGCTCTGGTGGGCTGTCTCAATCCTGAGTGCCTCTGCTTCCGTTTTGTTGGAGCGCCTGGGACGACGCCGGGCCGCGGCGGCCGCGCGAAGCCTTTCACCGGCTTTTATGCAGCGGGCAGTGGTTGCCGCACTCTCACTGCACCTCGTGACAGGTGTCGCCGCCAATGCGGGGGTAATAAGCACGCCTGGGCCCGAGTGGACACCAACACAGGCACAAACGGCGTCCTCCGCCCCATCAAGCACGGTTGCCCGCCCCAATGTTCCGCAGCCCACCGCCAGAAACAGCCCCGGTGGCGAACAGGTCCAAAACCAGCGACTTCCGCATGAAGTACCGCCAGCAGGCAGCGTAGGCCTTTCGCCGGGGTCGGAACCGGGCACCCCACCAGCCCTTACCGGGCCCAGCCCCGGATGGCAGCCGGCTCCCCCAGTGGTGGAACCGGGCCTGCTGGCCGCACCGGATGCCAGGACCGCGGCCAACCCCAGGTTGGGTCGCAGTGACACCGCAGCCATCGACAGGGGTGGCCAGACGATAGAAGTGACCGTACTCGCGGGCGACACCCTGTGGGACATCGTCGGTGCCCATCTGGGACCGGAGGCATCGGACGTCGACGTCGCCCTTGAATGGCCACGGTGGTTTGCAGCGAACCGTGCAGTGATCGGCGGGAGCCCGGACGTCCTGCTGCCGGGCCAGATACTCCACGCGCCGGCAGTTCCGTAGCCGCTGCCCCTCCCCGCCGGCCAGCAGCCGCTCCGAAGGCCGGACCAGCAGCCGATGCCACCTGACATCGCCCACCCTGCCCGGCCGGCGAGGCCCCGGCACCCGCCAAAGCAATCGAACCAATCGAACCAATCCAACAGACAATCCAAGCAAAAGTCAGTCGAAGCAACGGCCGGCCGAGTTACAAGCGAATCCAACCAGGGGGAACACCATGACAGCAGTGACACCCGTCCGCGCCGTTGAAGGGCTGGCCGCAAAGGCCAGGCAAGCGAAGAGCAGCCCCATCAAGCCCCAGCCAGTACCGGCGGCACCCCCTGCGGCCCAGCCTCACGGGGCAAACCCGCCATCCCTCCGGCCCGTGAGTGAAGCCGCGGAAGTGAGGGCCATTATCCGGGGGACGGTCCAGGCATCCATGGAAGTCCTGGCCGGAATACGTCCCATCCACCAGTTGGCGCGGCGCCTGGATCCGCGCTGCCTTGCATCGCTGCAGCACCGGGCGGCCCTGATCAGGCGCGAACTCACCAGGACCGGCAATCCCTCACTGGCCAGGCTGCATAGGAATTCAACAGTCCGCTCCGTACGTGTCTGCGAGGTAGCCGACGGAATCTTTGAGGCCAGCGCCGTGGTGGTGGATGATGTGCGGGCCCGCGCCGTCGCTGTCCGCCTTGAACGCAGCAAGCAGGTGTGGCGGATCGTCGAACTTGTCATCGGCTGACGCTCCCCTTGGAAAAAGACCGGACGGATTAGAAGCCGTGGCAGGCCAGATGCGGAGCGGGCACTATGCAGACAGGCAGCGAAATGCAAAAAAGGCAGGGACGCGTGCGCCCCTGCCTTGTTTGCCGCTGCCGGCGGGTTACCTACAGCTGTTCTGCTAGCGCTTCTTCTTTTTCGCGGGGCGTTTGGCCGCATCCTGGGCAGCTGCCTTGGCAGGGTTGCCGGAGCGTCCGCCTCCTGCCCGGGTTTCCACCCGGGTCTGGGTTCCGCCGCTTTCACTGGGAGCCGTGTACTGCAGCTGCGCCGGCTTCTCAGGGGCTTCAAGGCCCGCGGCATGGACCTGAGGGTCAACGTGCTCGGTGTGTCCGCCCGCAGCATCCTGTACTACGACATCCTGGGCAGGGGTGACTTCCACCTCGAGGTTGTAGAGGAACCCTACGCTTTCCTCACGGATGGCTTCCATCATGGTCTGGAACATGGCGAAACCCTCGCGCTGGTACTCCACCAGCGGATCGCGCTGTGCCATGGCGCGCAGGCCGATGCCTTCCTTCAGGTAGTCCATTTCGTAAAGGTGTTCCTGCCATTTGCGGCCAATGACGGAAAGGACCACCCTGCGCTCGAGCTCCCGCATGCTCTCGGAACCGATGACCTCCTCGCGGGCCTGGTACACCAGGCGCGCGTCAGAGAGAATCTCTTCCTTCAGCAGCTCAACCGTGACCCTGGACTTGCCGCCGGCTTCCTCGATGATGTCTTCAGGCGTGACGCTGACCGGGTAGAGGGTCTTGAGGTTCGTCCACAGCTGGTGGAAGTCCCAGTCATCGCCGTTGCCTTCCACGGTTGCAGCGTCGATCAGTGCCGTTATGGTGTCTTCGATGAAGAACTGCACCTTCTCGTGCAGGTCGTCACCCTCCAGGATGCGGCGGCGGTCGCTGTAGATCGCTTCGCGCTGGCGGTTGAGGACGTCGTCGTACTTCAGCACGTTCTTGCGCTGCTCGGCGTTCCGGCCTTCCACCTGTCCCTGTGCGGAGGCAATGGCACGGGAGACAAGTTTGGATTCCAGTGCGACGTCATCGGGAACCGAGCTGTTCATCAGCCGTTCGGCAGCCCCCGAGTTGAAGAGCCGCATGAGGTCATCGGTGAGCGAGAGGTAGAACCGGGACTCGCCGGGGTCGCCCTGTCGGCCGGAACGCCCGCGGAGCTGGTTGTCGATACGGCGTGATTCGTGCCGTTCCGTGCCCAGGACATAGAGGCCTCCGAGGTCCAGAACTTCCTCGTGTTCATCCTTTACGGACTGCTTGGCAGCTTCAAACGCCGCAGGCCAGGCTGCCTCGTATTCTTCCGAGTTCTCCTCAGGGTCCAGCCCACGCCTGGCGAGCTCGGCGACTGCGGTGAACTCGGCGTTGCCACCCAGCATGATGTCCGTGCCGCGGCCGGCCATGTTGGTGGCCACGGTGACTGCGCCCTTCCGGCCGGCCTGGGCAACAATCGCAGCTTCCCGGGCGTGGTTCTTGGCGTTCAGGACCTCGTGCCGGATGCCTTCCTTGGCCAGCAGCTTCGACAGGTACTCGCTCTTCTCCACGCTGGTGGTACCCACCAGGACGGGCTGGCCCTTTTCATGCCGTTCGGCGATGTCCCGCACCACGGCGTCGAACTTTACAACCTCGTTCTTGAACACAAGGTCCGGCTGGTCGATCCGCTGCATATCACGGTTGGTGGGGATGGCCACCACGCCCAGCTTGTAGGTGCTCATGAACTCGGCTGCCTCAGTCTCGGCGGTGCCGGTCATGCCGGAAAGCTTGTCGTACATGCGGAAGTAGTTCTGCAGGGTGACGGTGGCCAGGGTCTGGTTTTCCGCCTTGATCTCGACGCCTTCCTTGGCCTCGATCGCCTGGTGCATGCCTTCGTTGTAGCGGCGCCCGGCAAGGATGCGGCCGGTGTGCTCGTCAACGATCAGGACTTCGCCGTCCAGGATGACGTAGTCCTTGTCCCGCTTGAACAGCTCCTTGGCCTTGATGGCGTTGTTCAGGAACCCGATCAGCGGGGTGTTTGCGGATTCGTACAGGTTGGAGATGCCGAGGTAGTCCTCGACCTTTTCGATTCCGCTCTCCAGTACGCCAACGGTGCGCTTCTTTTCGTCGACTTCGTAGTCCTTCTCGGGCTGCAGCCTGAGCACCACTTTGGCGAATTCGCTGTACCAGCGGTTGGTGTCGCCCTGGGCAGGGCCGGAGATGATCAGCGGCGTACGCGCCTCATCGATCAGGATGGAGTCCACTTCGTCGACGATGGCGAAGTTGTGGCCGCGCTGGACCAGTTCGTTCCGGTCCCACGCCATGTTGTCGCGCAGGTAATCGAACCCGAACTCGTTGTTGGTTCCATACGTGATGTCGGCTGCGTACTGCTGGCGGCGCACTGCCGGGTCCTGGTTGGCGAGGATGACGCCGCTGGTCAGGCCGAGGAAGCGGTACACGCGGCCCATGAGTTCGGACTGGTATTCGGCCAGGTAATCGTTGACGGTGACCACGTGGACGCCCTTGCCGGTGAGGGCGTTCAGGTAGGCGGGAGCGGTCGCCACCAGGGTCTTGCCTTCACCGGTCTTCATTTCAGCGATGTTCCCCAGATGCAGGGCAGCGCCACCCATCAGCTGAACATCGAAGTGACGCATCCCCAGTGTCCGGGAAGAGGCTTCCCGTACAGCGGCAAACGCCTCCGGAAGCAGGTCGTCGAGTTTTTCGCCGTCCCGGTGGCGTTCGCGGAGGCGGTCAGTCTCCTCGCGCAGCTCGGCGTCTGTAAAGGTCTTGAATGAGTCTTCGAGGGCGTTGATGGAATCGGCATAGTTCCTCAGCTGCCGGAGTGTTTTCTTGTCACCCGTGCGGAGAATTTTTTCGATAAGTGATGCCACGTGAAGATGCTCCCAGTCTGATGCCGCCGAATTCTGGCGTGTTCAGTCTACGGGAGAGACACGCGGCCGGTGCCCCCTTTTCCCTGAGAGCGGATACTCCTTACGGGCGCGCCAGTTCCTGTGCCAGCCGGGCAGCGAGGTCTCCCTCCGGTCCCACTTCCACGTCAGGCAGGCCAAGCCACTGGCCCATCAGCTTCAGTTCGGCAGCGAGTTCGACGGCGGTGTCCGCCGGTGCGTCCGGCTCGGCAAAGGCGCATCTCACGAGCAGCCGGCCGCCCGCGCGGTCCGCTTTCAAGTCAACCCGCGCCACGATCCTGTCGCGCAGCAGGAAAGGCAGGACGTAGTAGCCGAACCGCCGTTTCGGCTCCGGGGTGTAGATCTCGATCCGGTAATGGAAGCCGAACAGTTCCAGGAGGCGCCGGCGTTCAAAGACCAGGGAATCGAACGGGCTCAGCAGCGCGCGGCCGGTGGCCCGCCGGGGCAGGGCTGCCTCCGCATGCCGGTAGACCTCCCGCTTCCAGCCCGCGACGTTGACCGGTTCCAGCGTGCCTTGCTTCACGAGGTGAGCCACGGCCAGCGCCGTTGCCTTGACGGGAGTTCGGAAGTAGTCGGCGAAGCACCGGATGCTTCCGATTCCGTGCGCCCGGGCAGCCGCTTCAGTCAGCCGCTGCAGCGCAGTTGTTGGATCCGCTTCCCCCGCCGGCGGGGCTGGATAAGGGAGGACTTTGGAGGTCAGCGTGTACCTGCGCTCGAATTGCCCGGTTCTGGAGGCAGCCGATACCAGCCCCTCTTCGAAGAGGTGTTCCAGGACCCGTTTCACTGCGTTCCAGTTCCACCCCCAGTTGGTGGTCTGTTTTTCCTCGACATGGCCGATATGGGCGGTCAATTCGGAGGCCGTCATGGGTCGGGACCTGGCCAGGACTGCAAGGATCCGGGCTGCGACGTCGTTGCGGAGCCCCGGGTCCAGCCGCGAGGCGCCCACCCAGGACCGCTTCTGCCATAAAAGCAGGTCCGGGTAATGCTCCGGCCGGATGTAGCTCGCCTCGTGTGCCCAGTACTCCAGCATGCGCCGGGGATGTTTGGCGGACATGCGCTGCAATATGTCCCGGTCGTAATTGCCAAGGCGGGAGTAGAAGGGCAGGAAGTGGCTGCGGACCAGGACGTTCACGGAATCGATCTGGACGAGTTGGAGGCGGGCAAAAGTACGGCCCACCGCCCGTGCTGTCACGGGGCCGGTGGGCCGTCCTTTATGGAGTCCCTGCGCTGCCAGTGCGATCCGCCGTGCCTGGTCAAGGCTCAGCGTTGCCGACAATTCAGTCCTCTCTGATGTTGGTTTTATCCACCCTAGGCGTTGGCGGCGGCGTCATCGGAACGGTAGGCGAGGATCTTTTCCTCCACCACGGTGTCTCCCGGCTCGCATTCATGGTCCAGCGTGATGACCCCGTAGGTCCAGCCGCGCCGGCGGTATACGACGGAGGGCGTGTTGGTCGCCTTGTCCACGAAGAGGTAGAAGTCGTGGCCGACAAGCTCCATGTTGTCTACTGCATCGTCAAGTGAGAGGGACGCAGCGGGAAAGACCTTGCGCCGGATCAGTACCGGCGAGTTTCCAGCCGGGATGTCGTTGTCGACATCGTACGGGGATTTGTCTTCCGGGGCTGCCACCGCTTCATTCCGGTGGTTGGCCTCAAGATACAGCGGTTCGTGGGCGCTGGCGGGCTCAAGTGAGGCGGTGGCCTCACGGACGGCCTTGGGAGTGTGGCGGCCATGGTGGACCTTCTTGCGGTCCTTGGCCCGCCGGAGCCGCTCAAGCAGTTTGTTATACGCGAGGTCAAAGGCGGCAAATTTGTCTGCGGCGCTCGCTTCGGCACGGATTACGGGTCCGCGGCCCAGGACTGTCACTTCAACTGTCAGCTGGTCGCCGGTCTGCCGGGCATTGGTCTCCTTGGAGACTTTCGCGTCGACCCGCTGGACCTTGTCACCCAGCGACTCGATTTTCGCGATCTTTTCCCCGGCATATTCGCGGAACCGGTCTGAAACTGTCAGATTTCGTCCGCTGATCATAAACTCCATGGTGCCCTCCAAATGACTTCGGTGACACGACGGCGGCGCTTCCCTGGGCCGGGCTGTCTGACAGTCGAGCCCCTCTCCGAGCCGCCATCGAAAGGTACATTCTGTTCTTGGTACCCACCACCGACGTTAGTTCATAGCCACCTGTTATTCATCCTTTCCCGGTTTATTTTTTTCTAAGTCATGGTGGTTCCCGGGCGGGCCGGCGGCCATGGCGCCCGGGTCCTTGGTGTCGGGTGGGCGTGTCGCGGCCAGCACGACGGCGCCCCTCACCTTGGCGCCGGCAAAGTGCAGTGCCCGGGCTGCTTCACCGACCGTGGCACCGGTTGTCAGGACGTCGTCGACGATGATGCACGCGCGCCCTGCGACCCGTGCGCGCGCCCCGCGCTTGACCCGCATCGACCCCCGGACGCGCTGCGAGCGGGCTCCCCTCCCCAATCCCTTTTGGCCGGAAGCACCATTCCTGCCGCCCGATCCATGAATGCCCGGCAGCAAGGGGCCCGGCGCGGCTGTTTTGGCCAGCACGTCCGCGACGCCGACGCCTGGAAGCTGCCGAACCGCCTCTTTCAGGAGCAGGTGGACCGGGCTGAACCCCCGCTTGACGTAGGCCGCCGTGCTGGTGGGGACGGGGATCAGCAGGAAGCCATTGCCATCCGGGACTGCCGCCCTGACTCCCCCCGCGAGCGCCCGGCCAAGGCTCCTGCCAAGCTGCTTCTGGCCGTGCCGCTTGAACGACAGAAGTCCCTGCGCCAGCTCGTCCCGATACACGCCCGCTGCCACAACGGGAAGCATAATGGTCCCGGCGACATCCATGAGGGCGGGAGCTCCGCTTTCCGCCCGGAACGGCTGCCTGGTCAGCCGGCGGATGCGGCCGGCACAGGGTGGGCACAAGGTGCTGTCCTCGGCCCCGCAACACACACAGTCCACCGGGACAGCCAAAGCGAGCAGGTCCACCAGGGCGACCGCCAGCCAATCGTTGAGGCGCAGGAGGCGGGCCTCGTGTTCACCCCGGTGCAGCGCTGCCCAGGGCGGGGGTGGTTCAAGGTCCGGATCTGTCCCCCGGGTCTCCTGATGCCCGGAAGCGGCTTCGCCGGTCCTGCCGAATAGATTATTCACTGTCCCACTGTCGTCCCGTACCGTTCCGGGAAGGAGGCCCGGGCGTGGCTATGTGGATAAAGCGGGGCCACGCGGACAGCGGAAGCACCGTCCGCCGCAGCCTTGGCGGAGCGTCAGCCAGGGAACGCCGGGTCGGTGGGGCCCTTGATTTGCGGGGACCAGCCATTTCCCAGGCGCTGGAAGATCCCCTCCCCTGACTGGACGTAGATGTCGTCGACGCCATTTCCCGCGCTGATGGCTACCAGCCCTGGCCACGGGGCAAGCTGTTGCGGCTGTCCGGACGTGAGCGACAACAGCTCAGGGGTGACATTGGAGCCGGCAGCCCCCTTCATGACGGCAACGGTAGTGCCATTGACCCAGACCCCTTGGTCGGGGTCGGTGGCGGCTACCAGGGTTATGGGGGCGGTCAGTTCCCGCGGCGTGCCGTCGACGGCGCGGATTACACCCGTTACCTGCACCTTGGACTTCCCGTTTTGTTCGGAGATGACCAGGGCGCGTACGCCGTCGCGCGAGACGCGGAATTCCTTGACTGTCCGGCCGGCAAGCCAGGAAGGTGCCAGCGTCACGGTCGGGACGGCGGCACCCTCTGCGACGCCGGCGGGATGGAAAGCCACGACTTCCGTGGCTCCTGTGGCACCGGGTCCAGCCGTCCACACCCAGTCGTTGATACTGAAGGTCGGCCGGCTGAGGGTACTCCGGGTGGTGAGGGCTCGGGCGGGCTGGCCCGGGCTGATGCTGTACAGCGTGGTGCGGCCGTCATTGAGGAAGGCGGCCGTCTGAGACACCGGGGATTCCGCGGGATAGCGGGGGTTGAGCGCGGACACCGGCTGCATGTCGGGCAGCGGCGAGACGCGGTTGTTTTCGTACCGCACCAGTTCGTTGCCGCTGATGGCGATCTGGCGCGACGGCACGGTCTTGTCCAGCACCGGTGGAAGAACGGACCCGTCGTCCTCGACGCGTACCAGGTCCTGGTTAGCCCGCAGCTCAACGTTGACGACGTCGGGCTGGCTGCGGAATGTCAGGGTCAGCTGCATCTGCATGCGAAGGCGGTCCTCCGCGGAGGTTTCCGTCAGTTCCTTCGCCGTCAGGTCCACCTGGGCCGCCCCGGACACCACCGGCACGGATTCGCGGGCCAGCTTGATCCCTGAGGGGAAGGCACTGGCGACGGCGCCACGCAGGTATGGAGCCGGCCCGGCCAGCAGTGCGCTGGTCATGGCTTTGACGGTCTTGTTCTTCAGGAACCAGCGGACGTCGGGAATGGCGTAGGTGAAGGTGGGGTCGTAGAAGTAGATGGGGTAGGCACCGTAGATCACCTTGAACGTTTCTTCGGCAATGGCAGTCCCATCCGGAATGCCAGAGATCCGCCATTCTCCATCCACCTGGGTCACCGTTACCGGGATGCGTTCCACGGTTCCCGGCGGAGATTGGGTGGCGATGCCGTCGGCGTCCACTGTGTAGGAGACATCAAGTTCATAGTTGAAGACGTTTTCAGTCCCGGTGGGGACAACGCGCGCCTCCCGGTATACCAGCGCGCGTTTGTCCGGTTTCCAGGACACGGCCGACGCCTGGGTCAGGTACTGGCGGGCCACCGCATAGTCGTCCTCGTAGCCGCTGCCGGCCCGGTAGAAATAGTCGATGATGGTCTCCGGCGACGCGCCCGGCTGGGGCGCTGCCGGAAGGAACACGGGGGCGCTGACGTTGCCGGCGCTGCTTTCGCTGCTTTTTCCCACTGGACCGGAGGTGGGGATCCGTGCACATCCTGACAGGAGGACGATGAGCAGGGCAAGCAGTGCCGCCGGGTACTTCGCCTGGCGTCCGCTGGACCTCATGGTGCCTCCTCAGGTGCCGGCGAGGGAGCGGGCCGGGCCGCTCCCGCCTGCAGCACCAGCATGTTCTTGTGGTCCTGATCCATGGGAACGCTTCCCGGCGCACCCGGATTGGTGACGTCCTTTGGTTCCAGCTGCAGTGGCGACTCGGTGACGACTTCGTCCTGCCGCAGGGGAAGGGTCAGGCGGAAGTTGGCGCCGTCGCCCTTCCTTCCCCAGGCCTGCAGCCAGCCGTGGTGCAGCTTCGTGTCCTCCATGGCGATGGACAAACCCAACCCGCTTCCTCCTGTGGTGCGTGCCCGGGCAGGATCGGCGCGCCAGAACCTGTCGAAAACCCGCGCAGCCTGTGCCGGGTCCATTCCGATGCCGTGGTCCCTTACCGCGACGCCCACGGCCGTTTCGTTCACCGCGACGGTGACGGTCACCGGTTTGCCCTCACCGTGCTCTACTGCGTTCAGGATCAGGTTGCGCAAAATCCTGTCGATCCGCCGGGCGTCCATTTCCACAATCACGGCGTCCCCCGGAGCGGAGTAGATGATCTCAGACCCGTATTCCGCCGCCACCGGAGCAGCGCCTTCAATGACGTGCGCAATGACCTGGAGGAGGTCTTCAGGTTCAGCATCCAGAACGGCCACGCCGGCGTCGAAGCGGCTGATTTCCAGGAGGTCGGAGAGGAGGGACTGGAAACGCTCCACCTGGTTGTACAGCAGCTCGGCGGACCGCTTGTTGATGGGGTCGAAGTCGTCACGGGCGTCATACAGGACCTCTGCCGCCATGCGGACAGTGGTCAGCGGAGTCCGCAGCTCGTGTGAAACATCAGACACAAAACGCTGCTGCATCTGCGAGAGCGTTGCCAGCTGGGTGATCTGCTCCTGGAGGCTGGCGGCCATGTGGTTGAAGGAGGCGCCAAGACGGGCCACCTCGTCCTCGCCCCTGACCACCATGCGCTCCTGCAGCTGCCCGGCCGCAAGCTTCTCCGACACCATGGCGGCATGGCTGACAGGGCTCACCACATTCCGGGTGACGTACCAGGCGACGGCGCCGATCAGGAGGACCAGTACCGCGCCGCCGGCCCAGAGGACGCTTTGGATTTCGTTGAGCGTCTGCTGCGCTGTATTCAGGTCGTAAATCAGGTAAAGCTCGTAAACGGTGCCGTTAAAGGTCACCTTGTTTCCCACGGCAATCCCCGGCCGGTCCTCGGTGCCCACGGGGATGACAGTGGAAGCCCAGTATTGGTCCTTCCCCGACTGCTGGACGGCCTTGCGCAGCTCCGGCGGAATCACGCTGACCGTCAATTGGTCCGAAGCCCGCGACTCAACCCAACGGTTCCGGGGCTTGGTCTGCTCCGGCATCGCCTCAAATACATACCGGCGCTGGATTACGGAGCCCCGGCCTTCCACCGCGTTCAGGGTGTCGTAGACCAGGGTGATGACGCTGGACTGGTCGGTGACCTGGGCGCCGTCGAACGTCTCCTGGACCTGCTTGACGTTGTAACGTGTCTCGGACTCCGCCTGCGTCAGCCGCTCCTGGAACAGGTTGTTGGCGATCTGGTTGGACAGATAGGCGCCCACCACGGCGAAGGAAAGCACGGCCAGCATCAGTGTGGTGAGGACCGTGCGGAACTGCAGTGAACGGCGCCAGCGCCGCTGCAGGGCCCGCCCAAGGTACCTCAGCCCGGGGAGGAAGCGACGGACTCCCGTCCGGACGAGCCTCGCCACCCGCAGCGCCACGATGAGGGCGCGCCGCTGCCAGATCCTTGCCCGGAAGGCCACATGCCGGAGTCCGGGGGCAGCAGCCTCAGCGGCTTCCGGCGCGCCCTGGGCGGCACCGTCCTGCTGCACGGCATCCGGGGACTCCGGGGTTGCGCGCTGATCCGGTTGCCCGTCCTGCGCGGCGGGGTCAGACCCCTGCTTTGTAGCCGACACCACGCACCGTCAATACGACTTCCGGGGCTTCCGGGTCCTGCTCGATCTTGGACCGCAGGCGCTGGACATGGACGTTGACCAAGCGGGTGTCGGCGGCGTGGCGGTAGCCCCAGACCTGCTCCAGCAGCAGTTCGCGGGTGAACACCTGCCAGGGCTTGCGGGCCAGCGCCACCAGGAGGTCGAACTCCAGCGGCGTCAGGGAGATCCGCTCATTGCCCCGGCTGACGGTGTGCCCGGCAACGTCGATGGTGATGTCCGCGATGCGAAGCGTTTCGGGGGCCTTCTGGTCCCCCGGGCGAAGGCGTGCCCGCACGCGTGCCACCAACTCGGCGGGCTTGAAGGGTTTTGGCACGTAGTCATCGGCACCGGATTCCAGTCCGCGGACGACGTCGGAGGTATCGGACTTGGCGGTCAGCATGACGATGGGCACGTCCGACTCAGCGCGGATCTGGCGGCAGACCTCGATGCCATCCATACCGGGAAGCATGAGGTCGAGCAGGACCAGGTCCGGCCGCGAGGACCGGAAGACGTCCAGTGCCTGGGCGCCGTCAGCGCAAAAGACCGGCTCGAAGCCGTCATTACGGAGGACAATTCCAATCATCTCGGCCAGCGCTTCGTCATCATCTACCACCAGAATGCGTGCCTTCATAGCTATATATTCCCTTATCGGGATGGGTTTGTCCTGTTGAGCGGCTTCCGGCATGGCGGGACACTAGGCCGTCCGACGCCGGAACTATAGTCTTGGGGTCATGCTCCGAGTGGCCGGTGCGCCCCTTTGGGGCCGCCGGCCAGGCACGGGCAGGCGGACTGGTATTGGGGGAGGAATCAGTGTCACCACAGGAGTCGCAGCCCCAGGAGCCGGGGCAGGAACCGGCAGGAGCTGGAAACGACGACGGCGGGCCGGCCGCTGCGGGCGGCCCGCCGCCGGCACCGTCCGCCCGGGAACAGCCGTGGGTGCCGCCCGCAGGGCGGCAGGCAATCCCGGGGCAGGAACCACAGGCCAGGCAGCAACCACCCGGGTGGCAGCAGTCCGGACAGCACCCAAATGTGAGTGGTCCATACCCGGGAAACCCGTACCCCGGCTCATCCCCCTACGGCGGGCAGGCGGCCGGCGGGCAAGCTGATGGCGGCCAGTATTACGGTGGTGCCCCCTCCGGCCTTCAGTACCATGGCAGCCCGGGATACAGCGGCCAGCCCAACGGCGGGTCCCCCTATGACGGGCCGCGCTACAACGGCTCCCCGTATCCCGGCGGTTCCTACGGAGCCTGGCCATCCCAGCGGCCCCGGTATTCAGCTCCGCCCAAGCCCGGGATCATCCCGTTGCGTCCGTTGATGTTCGGGGAGATCCTGGACGGCTCCTTCCAGGCCATTCGGCGCAATGCCAAAGCGATGCTCGGCGCCGGCCTCCTGGCGCAGTCCCTGTCGGCAATCCTCGCGGCGGTGCTCACAGGATTCCTCGCGACGTCATCGGGATCCATCGAGGCCTGGGCGGAGACCGCAAGCAACGCCGACATAGCGTCCCTGGGGATCGGGCTGATGGCTGGCTTTGTCCTGCTGTCCATCCTGTCCGTATTCATCACCGTTGTCCTCCAGGGCGCCATGGTGGTTCCCGTGGCCCGGTCAGTCCTCAACCGGCCCACCGGCTTCCGGCGCATGTTGTCGCTGGTGCGGTCACGGGTCGGGGCGCTGGTCAGGCTGGCGGCGGTGCTGGTTGCAGCGGCCATAGCCACGATGGCGCTTTTCTTCGCCGTCGTCGTGCTCCTGTTCTCCAATGTCCGTGGCGCGGGCGCACTGCTGGTCATCCCGCTGATGATGGGCTTCGTCGCCGTGTTCCTCTGGGTGGCGGTCAAGCTCATGGTGGCGCCCGCCGCCGTCGTCATCGAAGAGCTGGGCGCTCTTGCCGGGCTTCGCCGTTCGTGGGGGCTGACCAGGGCCAACTGGTGGCGCATCCTCGGTATCACCCTGACTGTTGGAATCCTGGTCGCCGTCATCACGCAGGTGGTCCTGATCCCCGCAAGCATCCTGTCCTCGGTCCTGTCGGGGGTCGTCTCGCCACACGGCGGCAGCGGGCAGCAGGCCTCGCTGGCCGTGGCCGTCGGCATCATCACTGCGATCGTCGGCGCCTTGGTGGGTGCGGTGGGCTACGCATTCCAAACTTCGGTCATGGCATTGCTTTACATGGACCTGCGGATGCGCCGGGACGGGCTGGACATCGCCCTGCTGCGCGAACTGGAAACCGGGGCGGATCCTGGCGGCATCCCGGGCCGGAATGCCCAGGGCGGGAGCACACCGTACCCCGGATACGGAGCGGCGCCGGGAGCATGGCCCCATGGCCGCTGAACCACCCGTGATCCCCGGCGCCGGGGAGGCCCGGCGCTGGGCGGCGGAGGAACTGTCCAAGCAGGAGTACCGGGACGCCGCCCCGTCATGGCTGGACAGCCTGTGGCGGAACTTCCTGGACTGGCTGCAGTCCCTGGACGGCTCCCCGGGGGACGCTGCGCCGGTGCCCAGCCCCGTCATCGCCCTCGTCGTTGCCGCCATCATCGCGGCTGCCATCATCCTGGCCCGCCCCCGGCGGAACGCGCGGGTCCGGCAGGCCAAGGACGTCTTCGAAAGGGAAACCGCCCTGGCCGCAGCGGACTACCGGAAACGCGCGGAAGCCGCGGCCGCGGGCGGAAAGTGGGGGGACGCCGTCGTCGACCGTTTCCGTGCGGTGGTCCGGCGGGCGGAGGACCGGGGCGTGCTGGACCCGCAGCCAGGCAGGACCGCTGATGAAGCCGCCCGGGCCTTGTCCGTTCCCTTCAGCAGCGAATCCGTTCGCCTGTCCCGGGCAGCGGCCACTTTCGACGGGATCCGCTATGGAAACGGCGTGGCGGGCGGCCGGGACTACCAGGAGATCGTGGAGCTTGACACCGTCCTGGACGCCATGAAGCCCGCTACCGCCGGCACCGGGGTGGCGCTGCCATGACCGGGCTTCCCACCGCCGGCGAAAAGCGCCGGAACGCTGATGAAGCCACCGGGTCCACGCCTGGTGGCCGGACAATCCCGGGCTGGCTGCGGCGGCACCGTGGCGTGGCGGCAGCGGGAGTGGTGGTGGCCGCGGCGCTGGCGCTGGTCGTGGGCACGCAACTGGCTCCCAAGGGTGACGCCGTTTCCCTCTCGGTCCACAATGCCGGGCCAAACGGAGCCAGGGCCTTGGGGCAGATCCTGGGCCGGCACGGGGTTTCCGTCCACAGCCCGGACCGGTTCGACGCAGCGCTGGAGGACCTGCGCGCCGGCTCCTCCCCCACGCTCCTGCTCTACGACAGGAACGGCATCCTGGATGCGCAGCAGTTGAGCCTCCTGAAAGCGGAGGCGGAGCGCGTGGTGGTGGTTTCCCCCCGCCTGGAGACCCTGACGGCGATGGACACAGGCATCCGCCAGGCAGGCGTTGTCCCCGACGCCTTCCAGGTCCTTGACCCCGGATGTTCCCACCCTGATGCAGAGGCTGCAGGGCAGGTCACCGGGCAAGGAGCATTTGTGTACGACGGCGGGATGTCCTGCTTCCGGGCAGCAGGAACCGCCGGGATGCTTGCCATCAGCAGCGACGGCCGCCTGGCCGTGCTGGGCAGCACGGCAGTGCTGGGCAATGAAAGGCTGGACGAACTGGGAAACGCGGCGCTTGCAATCAGGATGCTCGGCTCCTCGCCGGACCTGGTCTGGTACCTGCCCTCGATCGCGGATGCAGCAGGCAGCGGAACCGGCGAAACCCTCGATGACCTTGCCCCGGACTGGGCCCGCTTCCTGGGCCCCTGGCTGCTCCTGGTCGCCGCAACAGCCGTCGCGTGGCGGGGCCGCCGCCATGGCCCCCTGGTATTCGAGCCGTTGCCGGTGGTGGTCAAAGCGGTTGAGACGGCGGAGGGACGCGCCCGGCTGTACCAGGACTCCCGCGCAATTGATCGGGCCCGCGACAACCTTCGGGCCGGGCTGCTGGTGCGGCTTTCCGGGAAGCTGCGGATGGGCCCGGCCGCCACAGCTGAGGAAACGATCTCCGCGGCGGCCCGGCTACTGGACCGGGATGCCGCCGAAATCCGGGCCCTGATCAACGAACGCCCCGCAAGCGAGGCCCGGCTGGTTGCCTGGTCACAGGCACTGGACAAACTCGAGAAAGAGGTCAAGACCCGATGAGCGAACAGAGCAGTGGCCAGCAGGTCCTTAACCCGATGGACGACGACGGCGCACGGCAGGCGCTGCTTGCTGTCCGGCGGGAGGTGGCCAAGGCGGTGGTGGGACAGGACGCCACCGTCACCGGCCTCCTCATTGCCCTCCTTTCCCAGGGGCATGTGCTGCTGGAAGGCGTCCCCGGGGTTGCGAAGACCCTGCTGGTCCGGGCACTGTCCTCAGCGCTGACCCTGGACACCAAGCGCGTGCAGTTCACCCCCGACCTCATGCCGGGCGATGTCACCGGCTCGCTGGTCTACGACTCGCACACCTCAGAGTTCAGCTTCCGGGAGGGACCGGTCTTCACCAACCTCCTGCTGGCGGACGAGATCAACCGGACCCCTCCGAAGACCCAGGCCTCGCTCCTGGAAGCCATGGAGGAGCGGCAGGTGTCCGTGGACGGCGTGTCCCGGCGGCTGCCGGCGCCGTTCCTGGTGGCGGCCACGCAGAATCCGGTGGAGTACGAGGGGACCTATCCCCTGCCGGAGGCCCAGCTGGACCGGTTCCTGCTCAAGCTCACCATGCCGCTGCCCGGGCGCGGGGAGGAGATCGAGGTCATCCGCCGCCACGCAGCGGGGTTCGACCCACGGGATCTGGCAGCA
Organism: Arthrobacter sp. SAFR-179; assembly: GCF_059414945.1. Classification (NCBI taxonomy): domain Bacteria; kingdom Bacillati; phylum Actinomycetota; class Actinomycetes; order Micrococcales; family Micrococcaceae; genus Arthrobacter; species Arthrobacter sp. SAFR-179. The sequence continues at coordinate 627,950 of NZ_JBPFDM010000001.1, read as the reverse complement.
GCCGGCGTCCGGGCGGTGGCCGGCGCGGAGGACCTGGAACGGGCACGGGAGGCAGTGGCCCGGGTAGCGGTGGAACCGGAAATCATCGGCTACATCGTTGATCTGGTGCGCGCCACCCGTTCAGCTCCGTCATTCCAGCTTGGCGTCTCACCCCGTGGGGCCACTGCCCTGCTCAACACTTCAAGGGCGTGGGCCTGGCTCTCCGGCCGGCCTTTCGTCACCCCGGACGATGTCAAGGCGCTGGCCCTTCCCTGCCTGCGGCACCGGGTGGCGCTGCAGCCCGAAGCCCAGATGGACGGGGTCAGTGTGGACGACGTCCTGGGCAGCATCCTCGCTTCCGTCCCCGTTCCGCGCTAATGGCCATTTCCGGTCGCTTCGTGGCGGTGGTGCTGCTGGGCCTTGTCCCGGTACTGCTGTTCCCCGGATGGCTGACATTAGTAGCTACGATCGCCCTGCTCGTGGCGTTGTTGAGTGCCGAACTGCTTTTCGCGGGGTCCCTCCGGCACGTCACTGTGACGCGTGCCGAACCGGAGAACGTCACGCTCAACAATGCGGTGGAGGCGGTACTTACGTTCCATAACGGCGGCACCAGGCGGCTTCGGGGAACGTTCAGGGACGGGTGGCAACCCTCCGCCGGTGCCCTGAACCCCGTCCAGGACATGGACGTCCCGGCGGGCGAAGGCAGGCGGTTTGCCGTCCGGCTCCGGCCGGTCCGGCGGGGCGACCTCGCCGCACCGCATGTGACGTTACGGTCCTTTGGCCCGTTGCGACTGGCAGCCCGCCAGCGGACCATCGAGTGTCCGGGCTCGGTGCGGGTGCTGCCGCCTTTCCACTCCCGGCGCCACCTCCCGTCAAAGCTGCGGAAGCTGCGCGAACTCGACGGGAAGGCGGCCGTCCAGATCCGCGGCGCCGGCACCGAGTTCGATTCGCTGCGGGATTACGTCCGCGGCGACGACGTGCGCTCCATCGACTGGCGCGCCACCGCCCGGCGCTCCACCGTCGTGGTCCGGACCTGGCGCCCGGAACGGGACCGCCGCCTGGTGATGGTCCTGGATACATCCCGTACCGCCGCAGCGAGGATCCTGGACGAAACCCGCCTAGACACCGGGATCGAGGCTGCGCTCCTTCTGGGAGTCCTGGCCGAACGGGGTGGCGACCGCGTGGACTTTGTGGCATTCGACCGCAGGACCAGGGCGCGGGCCGCCTCTGCCGGGCAGGGCACTATCCTAGGCCGGCTGGTCCAGGCCATGGCGCCCCTTGAGGCCGAGCTGATTGAGATGGATTGGGCTGCGGTCCCCGGGGAGGTGCGCGCGGTTTCGGCACACCGGTCCCTCGTGGTGCTGCTGACGTCGCTGGACAGCGGGGCGCCGGAAGAAGGCCTGCTGCCCGCGGCGGAACGGCTGGCAAGCCAGCACGTGGTGGTGGTGGCGGCCGTCCGTGATCCCCAGCTCGGCGCCATGCTGCGCGACCGCAACGATGCCACTGCGGTGTACCGCGCGGCTGCGGCGGAGCGGGCCCTCCTCCAGCGGGCAGCGGTGACGGCCGAGCTGCGCCGCTACGGGGTGGAAGTGGTGGATGCCGAGCCACACGACTTGCCGCCAAGGCTTGCTGACATGTACATCAGGCTCAAGGCTGCCGGTAGATTGTGAAACCCAAAGGCAGTCATTCCACAGCCAACAGGAGGTCCACCCATGAACGTCCCGATCTACCAGCAGGCCCTGGGCGGGGAATTCTCCCGGCTGCAGCCGGAACTGCAGGAGTACTTCTCGCTGGTCCCGGGATCCGGGCAGTACGGCGTAGGGGAAGGAACGTTCGACGTCGTGGGCTGCCGCCAGCGCTGGCTGCGCCCTTTGCTGCGGCTCACCGGGGGTGAAGAGGCCTTTTTCCCCGAGTATGGGGAAAACGTCCCGTTCCGGATCGAGAACCACGCGCACCAGGATCCGTTCGGCCGATCCAGCCTCACGGCCCGCCGGGAGATCCGTTTCCCGGAACGCACGCGACTTTTCCAGGACACCACCAGCGCCACCAACCGGGGTGGCAGCACCCAGCTGGTGGACTACGTTGGACGCTACCGGCGGCTGGTGACCGACCTTAACTTGAGCGTGACTGCGGAAGGTAAGCTGCGCGGCGTGTCAGAGGCATCGCGGCTTTTCCTTGGCCCGCTCCGGGTCCCGCTTCCGGCAGCCCTGGACGCCAAAGCCTACGCCGAACAGTGGTGGGATCCTGCTGAGGGCAGCAACGGCCGGCACCGCATCCAGGTGAAGGTCATCCAGCCCCAAATCGGACTGGTCCTGGTGTACGCCGGAGCCTTTGATTACCGGCTCCGCCCCTATACCGGCGGAAGCTCCGCCCAAAGCTACCTGCCCCGCTACGCCCAGCCGGACCGCTGGGAGAACAGGGTGTAGCCCTATCCCAGCGCCTGTTGGTTCAGGCCGTCGGCCACCTGGTTAAGCCTGCCCAGGACGGCAGTGGCCTGTGCCGGTGAGTGCTCTGCCAGTCCGGCTGCCGGGGTCACCCGGATGGCGCCAAGCAGCGACGGCGGAAGACCCAGCTGGCGCCATGGACGCCATACCGATTGAACGCAGTCGGCAACCCGGGGCAGCGAACCGGCGGCAGGCACGTCCAGCGCACCCGCCCAAAACTGTTTGCCTCCCTCCACCGCGGCGGCAACATGCTCCCACTGCCGGTTTGTCAATGCCTTAAGAGGCAGCGCGATGCCGTCCGCACCGGCTGCCAGCACCAACTCGATCGGCGCTTCGATTTCAGGGCATGACACGACTACCTCGGCTGCACCGGCAGAGCGCAGGGCATCCAGGACCAGGCGCCAGGACTCGCGTGCTTCCGATCCCGGCACGGCGCGGAGGGTACGGTATCCGCTGGACGTGGGTATGGTTCCGGCCAGCACGGCGGCGACATCGGGCTCGTCCACCTGGACCACCAGGCGGGCACCCGGGACCGCGGCAGCCACCCGGCGAAGATAACTGCCCACTCCGGCGGCGAGGGACGCCGCAACATCCCGGCGGGCACCGTGATCCAGCAACGCGCGCTCCCCATTATGCAGATGCAGGCCGGCGGCCAGGCTGAGCGGCCCCACCAGCTGCACCTTCAGTTCACCGGCGGATACGTCCTCGGCTCCGGCCACATCGGCGAGGACGTTCAGGTCGGTGGACAGTGCAGACGCTGCCCGTTGCATGTCCTTGCCGGGGCGGTCAACCAGCCGCCATCCGTATGGCTGGACATCCACCGCCAGCTCTTCCAGCAGCGCGGCGGTGCGGCCCACGGCGTCCGAACCCACGCCACGGTCAGGCAGTTCGGCAAGGAATGGCAGATGCGGACTGCCCAGTTCGCCACGGATGATCCGGGCGGCTTCGAGCGGGTCATCGCCGGGCCATGGACCCAGGCCGGTGGCCGTCACTTCCTTGGCTGCGGCTTCCTTGACAGGGGCAACGGCCGGACGCCGGCCAGGATCCGGTTGGTGCTGTTCCCGGCTCACGCCAGTGCGGAGGTCTGCGGCTGCTGGCCGGACGAGGCCTGGTGGTCTTCGGCGATGGCCTCGTGATGGCGGATGACCTCGCCGATGATGAAGTTGAGGAACTTCTCCGCGAATGCCGGGTCAAGGTGGGCGTCCTCGGCGAGGCGGCGCAGCCGTGCAATCTGGGCCGCTTCACGTCCCGGATCACCGGCCGGGAGGCGGTGCGTTGCCTTCAGGAAGCCCACTTTTTGCGTTGCCTTGAAGCGCTCGGCGAGGAGGTACACCAGGGTGGCATCGATGTTGTCGATGCTGGAACGGATGGACAGCAGTTCAGCCATCACCGAATCGTCCACGTGGCCTGCCAGTGAGCTGGCGGATGGATCAAAATCGTCGGAGCCGGGAGAGGTGGGGTTGTGCTGCGTCATGGTTCCAGTCTATGGGAGCCGATGGAATCGACGCGGGTGTGAAGCGCCGGTGCCGGCCGTTCGCCGGCTCCGGCGCTTCACAGCGGGAAGTTGTCCTCCGGGGTCAGATTCCCAGGAGCGCCCGGTGCTCCTCCCGCCGTTTGGCCTGTTCGGCCGGGTCAGGCACGGGCAGGGAGGCGATCAGCCGGCGCGTGTAGTCATGCTGCGGGTTTCCCATGATCTGGCTGCCGATCCCCTGCTCCACCATCTTGCCTTTGTACAGGACGCCCACCCAGGAGGACAGGATGTCCACCACGGCCAGATCGTGGCTGATGAACAGGCAGCCGAATCCAAACTCCTCCTGGATGTCCCGGAACAGCTCGAGGACCTTTGCCTGGACCGAAACGTCCAGGGCCGACGTCGGCTCGTCCGCTATCAGCAGCCGGGGGTTCAGGCTCAACGCCCGCGCCAGTGACGCCCGCTGCCGTTGGCCGCCGGACAGTTCGTGCGGATACCGGCCCGCGTACGAGGCCGGCAACTGGACGGATTCCAGCAGCTCACCGACGCGTTTGCGCGCCTGGGCATCGCTTGGCCTGGTATGGATGAGCATCGGCTCGGCGATGCACTCGCCAATGGTCAGCTGCGGGTTGAACGACGCGGCCGGGTCCTGGAACACGAAGCCGATGTCCTTCCGGAGCGGCTTGAAGGTGCGTTCCCGAAGGTTGAGCATCTCATAGCCCAGCACTTTGAGGCTCCCCCCGGTAGTCCGGTTAAGCCCGGCGATGGCCCTCCCGATGGTGGTCTTGCCGGATCCCGATTCACCGACCAGACCGAACACTTCACCCCTGGACAAGGTGAAGCTGACCCCATCCACGGCTTTGAACGCGGGCGTGCCGAGCCGTCCCGGATACTCGATCACCAGGTTGTCGGCAGCTACCAGGATTTCCTCGTCCTGGTGGGGCCGTTCGGTAAGGCCCTCCGACGCCGAGTTGCGGCCCAGGTGCGGCACGGCAGCAAGGAGGTTGCGGGTGTACTCCTGCCGAGGTTCAGCGAACAAGGTCTTCGCCGCGGCCTCCTCCACAATGTCGCCCTGGTACATCACCACCACGCGGTCCGCCAGGTCAGCCACCACGCCCATGTTGTGAGTGATCAGGACGATCGATGTTCCGTACTTGTCGCGCAGGTCCCGCAGCAGCTCCAGGATCTCGGCCTGGACTGTGACGTCCAGGGCGGTGGTGGGCTCGTCGGCCACAATGAGTCCAGGGTTCAGGGCCAGCGCCGCGGCGATCACCACACGCTGCTTTTGCCCGCCTGAAAACTGGTGCGGGTAGTAGTTGACGCGGTGTTCGGGATCAGGGATCCCCACTTTTCGGAGCGCGTCGATGGCCCGCGCTTTGGCTTCCTTCTTCGAAACGCGCTTAGCGCCCTCGCTGGCCGCATGGGCGCGGATGCCCTCCGCGATTTGCCAGCCCACCGTGAACACCGGGTTCAGCGCGGTGGACGGTTCCTGGAACACCATGGCGACGTCCCGGCCGCGGATCTGGCGCAGCCTGGCGGCGCTCACGCTGATGACGTCGGCGCCGTTGATCAGGACCGTGCCGGAGCTGCTGGCGGTTTCGGGCAGCAAACCCAGGATGGTTTTGGCGGTCACCGTCTTACCCGAGCCTGACTCGCCCACGATGGCCAGGACCTCGCCTTTCCTGACGTCGAGGCTGACGTCCTTCACTGCCGGGACATCACCGACGTCGGTGGCGAACGTGACCTTGAGGTGGTTGATGTCAAGAACCCGCCGGCCGCTGTCAGTGCCTTGGTTGGGCGAAGGATCAATGTTGATGGTCATGACGTCCTCACTTCTGCGCCGAGGGCCTCGGTGGTCACTGGTGCTGGTGAACTGCCGCCACCGGTCCGCCTGCGGCCGCGGAGGCGCGGATCGTTCAAGTCGTTGATGCTTTCCCCCACCAGCGTCAGCCCGAGGACTGTCCAGACGATGGCGATGCCCGGGAACAGGCCGGTCCACCAGATACCTGACGTGGTGTCCGCGAGCGCCTTGTTCAGGTCAAAGCCCCATTCGGCAGCCGAACTTGGCTCGATGCCGAAACCGAGGAAACCGAGGCCTGCCAGCGTCAGGATGGATTCGGACGCGTTCAGCGTGAAGATCAGCGGCAGTGTCCGGGTGGCGTTGCGGTAGATGTGCCGGGTCATGATGCGGATGTTGGACGCACCAACCACCTTGGCCGATTCGACGAAGGGTTCGGCTTTGAGGCGGATGGTCTCGGCACGGATCACCCGGAAGTACTGCGGGATGAACACCACCGTGATGGAGATGGCGGCGGCCAGGATCCCGCCCAGCAGGCTGGACTGACCGCCGCTGATGACGATTGCCATGACGATTGCGACGAGCAGCGAGGGGAAGGCGTAGATCGCGTCCGCCACCACGACCAGGATCCGGTCCAGCCATCCGCCGATGTAGCCGCTCACCAGGCCGAGGATGACGCCGGCGAAGATGGAGAGGACCACGGCCACGATGATGACCAGCAGCGCTGTCTGCGTGCCCCAGATCACGCGCGACAGTACGTCATACCCGCCCACGGTGGTGCCGAGGAGGTGCTTGCCGCCGGGTGCCTGCTGGGTGGGGAAGCTCCCGTCGGCATCCGACAGTTGCGCGAAGCCATAGGGTGCCAGCAGCGGTGCCGTCAGTGCGGTGAGCAGGAAGATGCCGGTGAGGACGAGCCCCACCACCAGCATGAAGCGCTGCAGGCCGACGCTCTTGTTGAAGTGGGAAACCACTGGCAGCCGCCGGAAGAAGGGGGCCCGCGGGTTGGCGACCGGTTCCAGGGGTGTCTCTGCAGTCATGTCAGTACCTCACGCGGGGGTCGATCAGCGCGGCGATGATATCCACGATGAAGTTGGTGACGGCGACGATGACGGCCAGCAGCACCACAATGCCCTGGACCGCCACGAAGTCGCGCGCCGTGAGGTAATTGGCCAGCTGGAACCCGAGGCCCTTCCACTCAAATGTCTTCTCTGTGAGCACCGCGCCGCCGAGCATCACGGCGATCTGCAGGCCCATCACGGTGATGATGGGGATCAGCGCCGGCTTGTAGGCGTGCTTGGTCACCAGCCGGAACTCGCTGACGCCGCGCGAACGGCCTGCCTCGACGTAATCCTTGCCGAGGGTGCCGATGACGTTGGTCCGGACCAGGCGCAGGAAGACGCCTGCCGTCAGGAAGCCCAGGGCCACCGCCGGGAGGACCGCGTGGGACATCACGTCGCTGAAGGCATCTATGTTCCCGCTGCGCAGGGCATCCAGCCAGTAGATGCCGGTGGGCGCCTCCAGCGCGGTGAGGGACAGTTCCGTCCTTGTCCCCGCGCGGCCGGCCACCGGAAGCCAGCCCAGCCACACAGAGAACACCAGTTTAAGCAGCATGCCGGCGAAGAAGACCGGGGTGGCGTAGAACAGGATGGCCAGGACCCGGAGCAGGGCGTCCGGCAGGTGGTCACGGCGCTGGGCCGCGATCATGCCGAGCGGGATGCCTACCAGCAGCGCGATGATGAGGGCGTTGATGGACAGCTCCAGCGTGGCGGAACCGTAGGTGGTGAGCATCTCGGTGACCTTGCGGTTGTCCGAGAGGGTGGTGCCGAAGTTACCCGTGGCCAGCTGGCCCAGGTATTCGAAGTACTGCACGATCAGCGGCCGGTCGTAGCCGGCAGCGTGGATGCGTTGCTGCAGCTGGTCAGGAGGCAGCCGGCCGCCCATGGCGGCTGTGATGGGGTCGCCTGTGATCCGCATGAGGAAGAACACCATGGTGACCAGGATGAGGATGGTTGGGAAGATCAGCAGGAAACGGACCAGGATGTACTGGCCCAGTCCTCCGCCTCCCTGCTTTTTCCTGGGTGGTAGGAGTGCGTCCGCGTCAGTGGGCGGCGCGTCAATCAAAGTTGTCATCGGTACCTGGATTCGTGGTGACCGGGAGCCAGCAGTCCCCTCGGTGCTGGCTGATGACCGGCAAAAGGCGGGACGCCGTTGCGGCGTCCCGCCTCCGGCCCGTCAGAGCCCGATGGGGGTGGAGTGCTTACCTGGACAGGACGCCAAGGCGTGTCTTGAAGGAGGGATCAAGGGTCTTCTCGACGCCCTTGATGTCCTTCCCGGCCACCAGCAGCTGGGAGCCCTGGAGGAGCGGCAGGGTGGAAAGGTCCTTGGCCACCGCGGACTGGACGTCGCCAAGCAGTTTCTGGCGTTCGGTCTTGTCAGGCGTGGTGAGCTGCTTCTGGACCAGGTCCGTGACGGTCGGGTTCTCGTAGTGGTTCTTCAGGAAGTTGCCGGGGATGAAGAACGGCGTGAGGTAGTTGTCGGCGTCGGAGTAGTCCGGGAACCAGCCCAGCTGGTAGACCGGGTAGGCGTCTGCGGTCCGGGCCTTGGAGTACGTCACCCATTCGGTGGACTGCAGGTCCACGGTGAACAGGCCTGACTTCTCCAGCTGTTCCTTGACCATGGCGTATTCGTCACCGGAGGACTTGCCGTAGTGGTCCGGGTTGTACTGCAGCTTCAGGTTGACCGGACCGGTGACTCCGGCGTCTGCCAGGACCTTCTTGGCCTTGTCCAGGCTCGGTTTGCCGCTGCCGTCCCCGTACATTTCCTTCATCGGCTGGGTTGCGCCGGGAAGGCCGTCCGGGACCACCGAGTATGCGGGCACGTAGGTCCCCTTGTACACCTGGTCGGAGATGGCCTGGCGGTCGACGATGTCAGCCATGGCCTGCCGCACTGCAAGGGCCTTGGCGGGGTTGGCTTCGGGCGTCTTGGCGCCGAAGGGCATCGTGTCGAAGTTGAAGACGATGTACCGGAGCTCGCCACCCGGGCCCTTGTAGACCTTGACCTTGGAGTCCTTCTCCAGGTCGGCGGCGTCGGTTGCTGTCAGGCTGCGGCCGGCAACATCGATATTGCCGCCCTGGACGTCCAGCTTCAGGTTGTTGGAGTCGGCGTAGTACTTGATGACGGCGCTGTCATTGGAGGGTTTGCCCAGCAGCCCGCTGTAGTCCGGGTTGCTCTTGAGGCTGACGAGTTCGTTCTTCTTGTAGGAATCGATGGTGTAGGGGCCGGCGAAGGGCTTGCCGGAAACGATATCCTCATCGCTCATCACCTTGTCGGCCGGGAAGACCTCCTCATCGATGATCGGGCCCGTGTTGGTGCCCAGGACGCTGGGGAACACCTGGTCGTTGCCGGCCTTTAGGGTGAACACCACCGTGGTGTCATCCTTGGCCTCGACGGATTTGAGGTTGGACAGCAGGGACGAGGGTCCGTTGGGGTCGTTGATCTTCACCACACGGTCGTAGGAAAACTTCACGTCCGAGGCAGTCAGTGCGTGGCCGTTGGCAAACTTCAGGTTGGGTTTCAGCTTGACGGTGAACTCTGTGGGCGTCGTGAAGGAGGCCGATTCCGCGATGTCCGGGCTGACCTCGGCCGCACCGGGCTTGGAGTTCATCAGGAAGGGGTACACCTGGTTCATCACCAGGAAGGAACCTGCGTCATAGGAGCCGGCGGGGTCGAGGGTTACGACCTTGTCCGTTGTTCCGAATGTGATGGCACCGCCGCCGGCGCTGCCGCCGGTGGACGTTCCGCCGCCTCCGCCGCCCGATGGCCCGGTGCAGGCTGTCAGGGCCAGGGCGGAGATGCCTGCCAGCGCGATGGCGCGGTGCAGGGCCGTTGTGCTCTTGATCATCTGTGAACTTTCTGTCCGATGAGTACGTGCGTGCCGGACGCATGGGCATATGTGGCCCCTGCTCCGGCGCGCAGTGCTGATCCCTAGATTCAATCAGAGAGTCAGCCCTCAGGACGGTCAATTCTGTGAGTTGAAACACAAAATTTATTTCTTTGGTACCCCCGCCCACTGAGCGGACGCCGGGTGCAGGCAGCCCGCCTCAAAAGAACCCGCTGCACGCCAAAGCACCGCCACGGCGTTAACCGGGACGGTGCTTTGGTGCTACGGGTTAAAGCGCGGCGCGCTGGAGCGAGCGGGCGGCGTCGATGGTGGCCTGGCCCAGTACCCGGCTGCCCTGGTACAGCACAACCGTCTGGCCGGGGGCCACCCCCCGCAGGGGCGTCGCCAGCCGGACCACCAACTGGTTTCCTGCTGCGCCGTCGGTGGCGGACTCCACCCAGGCGGTGGCCGGAACCGGATCCCCATGGGCGCGCACCTGCGCGTGGCAGTCGAATTCAGTTCCGGTTTCCACTTCGGCGATGGGAAGTCCCGCCCAGGAAACCTTTATGCCGCGGATCTCGTCGATCGCCAGCAGCGCCTCGGGACCCACCACCACCTTGTTTTCCTTGGGCCGGATTTCCAGGACGAACCGGGGCTTGCCGTCGGCAGCAGGAGTTCCGAGCTTGAGCCCGCGCCGCTGCCCGACAGTGAATGCGTTGGCGCCGGGGTGCTCCCCCACCTTCGCGCCGGTCTCATCCACGATGTCGCCGCTGGTCATGTCGATCTTCTCGGCAAGCCAACCTGCTGTATCGCCGTCGGGAATGAAGCAGATGTCATGGCTGTCAGGCTTGTTGGCCACGGACAGGCCCCGCCGCTCCGCTTCTGCACGCACCTCGGCCTTGGACGGGGTATCGGCCAGCGGGAACATGGAGTGCTTGAGCTGTTCGTGCGTTAGGACGCCAAGTACATAGCTCTGGTCCTTGGCCCAGTCCGCGGCGCGGTGCAGCTCCCGGTTGCCGTCGGAGTCTTCGATCACCTTGGCGTAGTGGCCGGTGCATACGGCGTCAAAGCCCAGGGCAATGGCCTTCTCCAGCAGGGCGGCGAACTTGATGCGTTCGTTGCAGCGCATGCAGGGGTTGGGCGTCCTGCCGGCTGCGTATTCATCGATGAAGTCCTGGACGACGTCTTCCTTGAAGCGCTCGGAAAAATCCCACACGTAGTACGGGATGCCCAGCACGTCGCAGGCACGCCAGGCGTCCCGGGAATCCTCGATGGTGCAGCAGCCGCGGCTGCCCGTGCGCAGGGTGCCGGGCATGCGCGAAAGGGCAAGGTGGACGCCGACGACGTCGTGCCCGGCCTCCACCGCGCGGGCGGCGGCAACAGCGGAGTCCACTCCGCCGCTCATGGCTGCTAGTACTCGCATGCTGGCTTTCTGTTGAGGGACAGTGTCTTCCGGGGCCGGGCTTCACATGCCGGCGACGGAAACGATCTTCGCCTATCTATTCTACGGCGGCAGGCAAATCGGCGATCCGGATACAAATGCGCCAGGCGTAAAGGAAACGGGCCGGCGCCTTCACACCCCGCGCAGCGCCTGCCGCGCCACGGTTCCCGCTGTCTGGATCGAGGACTCGTGTCCGGCCATGCCGGCCTGGCGTGCCCGCGCATAAGCCTCCGGCAGCGCTCCGAGCAGGGCATCGACATCGGCCTCGGTGGACGCGTGCCCCAGGCTGAACCGCTGGGCTCCGCGCGCTGCCTCCTCGTCCAGGCCCATGGCCAGCAGCACATGGGATGGCCGCGGCACGCCGGCAGTGCAGGCCGAACCGGTGGAAGATTCGACGCCGGCCAGGTCAAGGAGGAACAGCAGCGAGTCCCCCTCACAGCCCGGGAAGGTGAAATGCGCATTGCCCGGCAACCGGCCGCCGCCCGGTGCACCGCGAAGGATCGCTTCCGGGACGCGTTCACTGACGCCCGCGATGAGGCGGTCGCGAAGTGCGGCGATCCGTGCCGCTTCAGTCTGCAATCCGGCGGTGACAGCCTCTGCGGCGGCAGCGAAGGCAGCGATGGAGGCCGTGTCCAGGGTGCCGGAGCGGACGTCACGTTCCTGCCCGCCGCCGTGCTGCACCGGTGTCAGCTTGACCGCACGCCCCAGCAGGAGTGCGCCCACTCCCACCGGGCCGCCGATCTTGTGTCCGGAGATGGACATGGCATCCAGGCCCGAATCCCGGAAGTCCACCGGCACCGATCCGAAAGCCTGGACGGCGTCCGAGTGCACCGGGACGCCGGCGGCATGGGCCAGTTCAACCACGCGGCGGATGGGCTGGATGGTGCCCACCTCGTTGTTGGCCCACATCACGGTCACCAGGGCTACGGCGCCGGGGTCCCGGGAAAGCTCGGCCTCGAGGGCGTCGAGGTCCAGGATGCCATCGCTGTCCACGGGCAGCCAGGTCACTTCAGCGCCTTCGTGGCGTTCAAGCCATTCCACGGTGTCCAGCACCGCGTGATGTTCGACGGCGGAGCAGAGGATGCGGCGCCGCTTTGGGTCTTCCGCCACACGGGACCAGTACATGCCCTTTACCGCAAGGTTGTCCGATTCTGTGCCTCCGGAGGTGAAAATGACCTCCGAGGGATGGGCTCCTGCGGCCGCGGCGATGACCTCGCGCGCATCCTCGACGGCGCGGCGGGCCCGGCGTCCGGAGCCATGCAGCGAGGACGGGTTGCCAGTGCGCGCCAGTTCACGCGTCAGGGCGGCGAGCGCCGCAGCCGAAAGCGGAGTAGTGGCGGCATGGTCAAGGTACGCGGGCATCCCCCAATTCTATCGCGGCCTGCCGCTGCGTCCTCGGCGGGAGCCCTCAGTCCCCGGCGGTGATCCTCGCGCAGCAATGACCGGGCCCGGCAGCCGGGGCAACGCGCTCTTCCGCACTGCCACAGCCCACCGCGGCCCCACGCAGGAAGGCGCCGTTCATGTCGCATACCACTGCCGCATGCGACCGTGAGAGCCGGTGGAACGGGCAGTTGGGAAGCAGGTAACCGCCTTCACCGTCCTGCTCCGGCTGGTAGCCGGCTTCGGCCAGGAATTCCTCCAGGCCGCCGGCTGCTTCTGCCAGCTCCCGGCCTTTCCGGAAGGCGGCCGCACGGAGCGATTCACCGACGGGGGCGCCGCCGGCCTGGGAGGTTTCGATCGCCGCCGCCATGAGTTCCCCGGCGAGGTCATAGTTCCGGTCCGGTACTGACGCGTTGACCTCGCTTCCCACCGGCCGGTACATCTTGGCGGGGCGGCCGGACCCCGGCCCTGCTCTCCCGGCCGGCTTGTGGAACTCCACGGCCAGCAAGCCGTCCTGCACCAGTCTGTCCAGATGAAAGGAGACGGTACTGCGGGGCATGCCTGTAGCCTCGGCCACTTCGTCCCGCCCCAGCGGTCCTGGCGCTGCGGCCACCAGTTCGAAAAGCTGCAGCCTCTTGCCATCCGTCAGCGAGGCTACGGCAGCAATCCTGTCAGCCCATGGAAGTCGGTACATGATGTCCACCAATCCAAATCCAAAGTCAGGATCTATTGATTATAGAACCTTGCCTTTCTAAAATTGGCATACCTACTTTTAGAAGGAGAACACCATGAAATCAACGTCGGCAGTGCAGGCCCGGAACGCAGCAACAGCCATGCCGGCGGCCAGGCAGGCGTTCCTGCTGCTGCGCACTGTCTTTACCGTCGCACCGATCCTTTTCGGTTTGGACAAGTTCACCAACATCCTCACTGACTGGACCGTGTACCTGGCGCCCCAGGCCACCGCCGTCGTACCACTGGCGCCCCAGACCTTCATGTACATCGTGGGCGTTGTGGAGATCATCGCCGGCATCGTCGTGGCGGTCCGGCCGAAATACGGCTCGCTGCTGGTGGCGGCCTGGCTAGCAGGGATCATCATCAACCTGCTGCTGCTCGGGAGTTTCTACGACGTGGCCCTGCGGGACTTCGGTCTGCTGGTGGGCGCGCTGGCCCTTAACCGCCTGTCGATGGAAAACAGCCGAGCCGCTGCGTGATCTCGCGGGAATTCGCCCGGCGCTGCCCTCGATGCGGCGCCTGGCGTTAACTGCACAAAGACCCGCCGGCAGCTGAGCCCTCCAGCCGCCGGCGGTTTTGCGCGCGCGGACCTAGAAAACCGGGGATTCTGCAAAGGGATCCCGGCGCCGAGGAAGCCGCCCGCAACATGCGCAGCCTCAAGCAGACGGCGGCAGCAATGGCAGGTAGCGGACCACGTCACCGCGGGCGGAAGCAAGCGTTGCCGGATCCGGGCAGGACACCGATATATAGGCCGAGGATTGCGCGGCCCCAAAAACCCTTGCCAACACCGCAGTGGACCGTCCGCCGGGAGCTGACTGCTCAAGGGCCAGCACTTCCACGTTCTTCCCGGGAGCATCAGGGGTACCGCCCCACTGCAATGTGTCCGTCTTCAGATACGAGGGCTGGATGGTGGCATCAAGGTACTGGAACAGTGCGACGGACGATTCCCGGTCCCCACCGCGTACCAGCGGACCCTGCCCTGCACTGACCCTCGCGGCGACAAGGCACCCATCGGCTTTGGCGAACTGGCTGGCGCCCGACACGTTCTCCTTTACCAGCTTCCAGCCAGGTGCGTCTTTCAGCCCATCCGAAATGCCTACCGGCACCCCGGGCGCCAGGGTGCCGCCGGCGGCAAAGGGCAGGTCCCGTCCCGCCACTGCCGCGGCGTCGTATCCCGGTGTGATGGTGGGCGTGGATACAACGGGCGTGCCGGCAGGAGCCGCAGTCACGGAAGGATCCCGCACGTCCACGCTGCAGGCGACCAGCAGCACCGAACCCAGGCCGGCAGCGGCGAGCAGCACCGCCCGGTTCCCTGCCCTTCCGGCCCGCCCCGCCGTCGTCGGCATATCCATCTCCACTCCGTTGCACCCCCCGCCGCCGCTGTCCGGCCGCGCAGCACGAGTCTAGACGGCATCCCCCGGGAACCCGGAAGCCCAGGGCATTCGTTGTTACGGCAGGCCGCCTTCCGTGCCGGCCGGACTGTGCTGGCTAAACTGGGCGGGCACTTTCCTTCCCCTGCGGAGAATTTGAAGAAGCCGCGCATCAAGAAAAGGAACATCTTGACTGAGAGCAGCAGCTCCCACTACCAGGTCCTTCGCGTGGCCGTCACCGCCACCGACAAGGAAATCAAGGTGGCTTACCGGCGCGCTGCCAGGACGGCCCACCCGGACCACGGGGGCGATGCTGCAACCTTCCGCCGCGTGACCGCTGCCTACGAGACCCTCATCGATCCACAGCGCCGGAAAGCCTACGACCGCACCTACGGCGCCGGTCCGGTACGCGACATGCCGGCCGACGACGGCGCCCACTTTGATGCGCCCGCCGCCGGAAGCCGGGCTTCTGCCACCGTCCGCAGGCCGGACAACGGCAGGAACACTGCGGGAGACCCGCCGGTCTACGTTCCGCCGTACGGGACAGAGAACTCCGACGTCCCGCTTATTCCCCTTGCCCAAGCGCGCCAACAGGTGCATGGCATGCCGCGGAAACGGGGGATCTTTGGCGCCGAAGCCCGCATCCAGCGCGAAATGCGCACCGTGCAGCTGCTGACCCGGCAGGTGCTGCCGAACATTCCGGCCGCCCGGCTCATCAACGGCCTGCAGTCGCCCGCTGACAACAATCACATCGACCACGCGGTCCTGTCCGGCTACCGGCTGGCCCTGGTGAACTCCATGCTCCTGCCCAAGGGCGCCTATGCCTGGGACGGCCGGACGCTCAACCACGGCGGCCGCGCGGTGGCGCCTCCGCAGCTCGCACGGGTGGTGTGGGCCATGCAGGACATCTTCCCTGAACTGAATGTCACCGGCTGGACTGTGGTGCACAGCCCGGACGGCAACCTCCATGAGCCCGTGATCGACCACCACCGGCGTCCCGCGGGCGCGCTGGAGACTGTGCAAATCGTCAACGCGGCGGGCATGGTTCGCGGCTTGAAGGAATTCCTGGCATCAGGCCCGGCCCCCAACACGGTGAACGTCCCGGTCCTCGCCAGGCTGCTGCGCGGCATGCACTGAGCATGGATGGCTAGGATGGGGAGGTGTTCCGCATCCTATTCCATGCCCCAGAAATCCCCGGCAATACCGGCAATGCCATCCGCCTTGCCGCCATCACCGGCGCAGAACTGCACCTCGTGGAACCCCTGGGCTTCGACTTCTCCGACGCAAAACTCCGCCGGGCAGGCCTCGATTACCATGACCTCGCCGTCGTCACCGTGCACAAGTCGATCGACGACGCCTGGCAGCACCTTCAGCCCGAACGCGTCTACGCCTTCACCTCGGACGGCACCACCAGCTACACCGACATCACCTACCGCCCCGGCGACGTCCTGATGTTCGGCCGTGAATCGGTGGGACTCCCGGAAGAGCTGAAAACCGATCCCCACGTGACCGCCACCGTGCGCCTGCCCATGCTGCCGGCCCTTCGTTCGCTGAACCTCGCCAACGCCGCCTCGATTGCCGTCTACGAGGCCTGGCGCCAGCAGGGCTTTGCCGGGGCCAGGCTTTAGGAAACCCCTCACCGGGACCGGTTCCACCCGGCCGCGCAAATTCTTCACCCGCTGTCCCATCCGCCCCCGCTCCGGCATCGAATGACTCTTGAGGACATTCGAGCGGAGCAAGGAGCGGCAGGTGACACTACTGGAGGCAGGATCCAGGCAGGCAGGCCGCAGCCGGAACGGCACTGCTGAGGAATCCCCGCCCGGAGACTTATGCTTGGAATTAATGGAAACTCCCAACGCGCCAAATTCCGAGGGCTCCGCCGCGGTGACTGACCCACCTGCAGACCTCAGCCAACGCCTCTCGGTCCTGCTGGCGGGCATTGCCCGCGGGGACCAGGCGGCCTTTGCAGAGTTTTACCAGCTGACCTCCCGCAGGGTCTTCGGCATGGCACGGCGCGTCCTGATCGATCCCGAACTCAGCGAGGACACCACGCAGGAAGTCTTCCTGCAGGTCTGGCAGAACGCGGCGAAGTTCGATCCGCAGGCAGGGAGCCCGCTGTCCTGGCTGATGACCATCTCGCACCGGCGGGCTGTGGACAAGGTCCGGTCCTCACAGTCTTCCACCGACAGGGAAGCCAGGTACGGGGCCAGTACGCAGGACATCGACCACGACAGCGTGTCCGACGAAGTGGGCAGCCGGCTGGAAGCTGAGGCTGTGGTCCGCTGCCTGGGGACGCTGACCGAAACACAGCAGGAATCCGTGCGCCTGGCCTACTACGGCGGCCTCACCTACCGGGAGGTCGCGGAACGGCTGAATGCAGCGGTGCCCACCATCAAGTCCCGCATCCGCGATGGACTGATCCGATTGAAGACCTGTTTGGGGGTGAGTTGAGATGAGCGGAATGGATGAAGCCCGCAACGGCGGTTCGAGTTCCTTCGGCGACACTGTCGCAATGGACCTGGCTTCAGGCCGCGCCGTGGACCTGGCCGAGTTGTACGCCCTGGATGCGGTCACGGACCAGGAACGCGATGCCATTGACCTCTATATCTCCGCGGCCCCGGAAGCGGAACGCCAGGCCTTCTTCGAGCGCGTCCGGCAGTCCCGGGAGGCGCTGGCCCGCACCTTCCGGGTGGAGGAGGCACCGCCGTCGGACCTGTTTGACCGGATCATCGCACAGCTTCCTGCCCAGTTCCCCGGGCAGGACAGACTGCCCGGTGGAGGCGCGCCGGCACCAGCCGGAAGCAGCGCTCCAACACCGCTTCACATTACCCCTGGCGGGCCGGACGCCCGTGACGAACTGGCGCAGGCCCGCAAGCGCCGGGAGGAACGGCGCGGCCCGTCCGGCGCCCGGCGCTGGCTCATCGGCGTGGCGGCGGCCGCAGCCATCGCCCTGGGCGGTGTTGGTGTGGGCGCCTACATGGCGGACCAGAACGATCCCGTCAACCAGGTGGCCAGGGCCGGGGACCTGCGTGAGGCATCCGTGAATGTTGTGGGGGGCGGCAAGGCCACCCTCCTGATTTCAGCGTCGGAGGACGCAGCCGTGGTGAAGATGAGCGACGTGCCCGCTCCTCCGGCCGGCAAGGTCTACCAGATGTGGCTGATCCCCAAGGACGGCTCCGCACCGGTGTCGCAGGGGCTTATGGACGAACAGGCCCTGTCCAAGCCCGCGGTGGTTCAGGGAATCCATTCGGCCGCCTCACTGGGGATCACCGTTGAGCCGGCCGGCGGGTCCACGGCGCCCACGCTGCCCACTGTGGCGGCAGCCCCGCTGGGAGCCTGACGCGGCGGCAACACCGGCACCAACGCGGCCGGCAAGTGAAAAAAGCGCCCCCGGCCCCTTCCCATGGAAGGAACCGGGGGCGCTTTGCTGCCCTAGAAACCCGCGATCGTCCCGGGCCCGTTGACCGCCACCACATGGAAGGCTTCCGCGCTGCGCCCGTCCGGCAGCCCGGCCCGGGCAGCATTGAGCTGCATACCTTGCCGGACCGTGGCTTCCATGGCGTCCACGTCAGGGTGCTGGCTGACGTGGACGTGGATGGCCGACAGCTTTGCGTCCACATGGGCGGTGACGTCCACGAAGTGGTTTTCCCGTTCCTCCGGTCCGGCGTACAGCCACAGCCAGGGCAGCTTGTAGGCTGCCAGGCCGGCTTCGGCCAGCTCCGGGTAGGCGAACGGGTTCTCGAGCGCCGGATACACGGCGCGGGTTACGGCTTCCCCTACGGCGAGGTGGTCGGGATGGCTCTTTTGGATCCGCTGCCAGTTCCGTTCCGGATGCATGGCGAGGACGACGTCGGGACGGAGTTCGCGGATCAGCCGCACCACCGCTTTCATCACCTCGTGCGAGGGCTCGAGGTACCCGTCCCTCTGGTGGAGGTAGTGGATATCGGTGACGCCCACGAGTTCCGCGGCGCGGCGCTGCTCGGCGTCGCGCATGGCGATGATGTCCGCGCGGTGGGCGGGGTCGAAGCCGCCCGCGTCGCCGTCGGTCATGATGCAGTAGCTGACCTCCACGCCGGCCGCCGTCCAGGCGGCAATGGTGCCGGCGGCGCCGAAGTCGATGTCGTCAGGGTGGGCCGCAAAACAGAGCACCCGCCCAACCCGGTGTATTTCCGGGTTGAACGGGCTCCCTGCCTGCCCGAGGGAGGCAGTCAACGGTTCAGCCTTTTCGCTTCTTGATCTCGGCCGCAGCCTGGGGAAGGACATCGAAGACGTCACCGATGATCCCGAAGTCCGCTATTTCGAAGACCGGGGACTCGGCGTCCTTGTTGACGGCGACGATGACCTGGGATGTCTGCATCCCGGCTTTCTGCTGGATGGCGCCGGAGATCCCCGCGGAGATGTACAACTGCGGGGAAACGGTCTTGCCCGTCTGCCCCACCTGGGCATCGTGGCTGATCCAGCCCGCGTCCGTGGCGGCGCGGGAGGCGCCCACGGCGGCCCCGAGGGCATCGGCCAGCTCCTCTACGGGGCCGAAGTCGCCATCCATGCCGCGTCCGCCGGCAACCACGATCCGTGCGTCCGTCAGGTCGGGCCGGCCGCTGGCCACCTTCTGCTCGCGAGCCGTGATCCGGGCGGCTGCAGCCACGGCGGGGACCTCCACGGTGGCCGATTCCGGGGTGGTGGGTGCAGGGGCAGGTTCCGGGATGACGTTGTTGGCCTTCAGGGTCAGCACGGAAACTGCAGTGGTGGCCCTGCAGGCGGTGTTGTAGGAGCCGGCCAGGACGGACTTGTGAGCAGTGCCGTCGGGGTCTACGGCAACGACGTCCGTGATCACTCCTGCGTTCAACCGGATCCCCACGCGTGCGGCGATCTCCTTGCCTTCCGGCGAGTTGTCCAGCAGCACGATGCCGGCGCCGCTGGCCTCGGCCGCGGCGGCCACGTAGGCGGCCTTGGGTGCTACCAGGAAGTCATCCAGGTCCTGGGCCGACGGGCGCAGGATGCTTTCCACGCCATACTCGGCGAAGGTGGCGGCCACGCCGTCGGAAAGATCCCCATTGAGCGCCACGGTGCTTCCGCCCAGGGAGCGCGCCAGGGTCAGCAGTTCAAGGCTGCTCTTCTTGAGCGAGGCGCCCGGGTTGTCGATGAATACCAGTACTTTTGCCATGTCGATGTCCCTCTTAGAGCAGCTTCTGGGCGGCCAGGAAGTCAACCAGCTTGATGCCGGCGTCGCCCTCGTCGGTGATGATGGTGCCTGCGGTCCGGGGCGGCCGCTGTTCGGCGCTGCCCACGCTGGTCCAGGACCCGGCGAAGCCCACCTGGGCGGGGTCGACGCCGATGTCGGCCAGGGACACCGTAGTGATGCTCTTGCGCTTGGCCGCGATGATTCCCTTGAAGTTGGGGTACCGGGGCTCGTTGACCTGGTCCGTCACGGATACGACGGCGGGCAGCGGCGCCTCGACGGTCTCCGAGGAGGTGTCGGCGTCGCGCCGTGCGGTCAGCCGGCCGCCGTCGACCTCCAGGGTGGAGGCAAAGGTCACCTGGGGCAGCCCGAGCCGTTCGGCCAGCTGTGCGGGGACCAGCGACGTTTCGCCGTCGGTGGAGGCCATGCCGGTGAGGACCAGGTCCACGCCGCCAAGGTGCCGGACCGCTGCCGCCAGTGCCAGCGAGGTGGCTGCGGCGTCGGAGCCTTCCAGGGCGTCGTCGGTCAGGTGGACGCCCTCGGTGGCGCCCATCTGCAGCGCCTTTTTGACGGCGTTGACGGCTCCGGAGGGGCCCATGCTGAGGGCGATGACCTGGTTGCCCGCCTTGCTTCCGCCCCTGGCCTCGGCCAGCTGCAGCGCTGCCTCGAGGGCGTATTCGTCAAGCTCGGACAGAATGCTTTCGTCGCGGTCCACGGTGTTGCCCGCACCGTTGAGGTGGCGGTCGAACTGGGCGTCCGGTACATGTTTGACCAGGACTACGATCTTCAATGTCTCTTCCACTGTGTTTACAGCAGCCTTCCATGCTTGTGGACAGCCAGCCGGGTGGGTCATGGCCGTGGAATGCCCGGCAGGCGGGTAGCTCCTAGCTAACCATATCGGCGCGCCCCCGCGCCCTCTTCCGTTAACCCCTGTGTCAGGCCGCCACCGGGACGCGGCATGACGACGGCGGCGCCCCCTTTGGGTGGGAACGCCGCCGTCGTCATTGCTGCACTGTGTCGCTGCCGGACGTCAGCTGGCCGCCGCACCGAGCGTAACGTCGAACGTCTGCTCCTTGCCGCTGCGCTGGACGGTGATCTTCACGGTGGACCCTGCCGGCTGTTCGCGGACGGCTGCGGTCAGCTGGTTGGGTTCGCCGATGGTGAGGTCGTTGAACTTGGTGATGACGTCACCGACCTTGATGCCGGCCTTGCCGGCCGCCGAGTTGGGGTCAACGGTGGCGACGTCGGCCCCCACGGAGAATTCAGAGGATGCGCCCGACGTGGACTTGGGCTTGACGCTGACGCCGAGCTGGCCATGCGAGGCCTTGCCGGTGTCGATGATCTCCTGGGCCACGCGCTTGGCGTGGTTGATGGGGATGCTGAAGCCCACGCCAATGTTGCCGCTCTGCGAGGAGGACGTCCCGGATCCCGCGGAGGCGATGGCGACATTGACTCCGATGATCTCGCCCTTGCTGTTCACCAGGGCGCCGCCGGAGTTGCCGGGGTTGATGGCCGCATCAGTCTGGATGACGTTGATGGCAATGGAGCCCTCCCCCGCGCTTTGCTGGCTCTGGCCGCCGCCCGGAGGCGCGAACTGGAAGCCCTGGTCGCCGCCCTGGCTGTTGTCACCGCCTTCCGGTGCCGCAGACGATGCGACACTGATGGTCCGGTTGAGGGTTGAGACGATGCCGTCCGTAACGGTTCCGGTCAGGCCGAGCGGGGATCCGATGGCGATGGCGGTATCCCCCACGTTGAGCTTGCCGGAATCGCCAAGAGTGGCAGGGGTGAGGCTTGAGGTGTCGTCCACCTTAATAACGGCGAGGTCGGACAGGGGGTCGGTGCCCACCAGCTTTGCCGGCAGGACCTTTCCGTCGCTGGTCCGGATTTCAAGGGTGGCGTTGGCGGTCTGGCCGTCGAGGGTCACCACGTGCGTGTTGGTCAGAATGTGCCCCTGGTCGTCAAGGACGATACCCGAACCGGTGCCCCCTGAACTGCCGCTCGTGGCACTGATGGTGACGACGCTGGGCGAGGCCTTCACGGCGGCGGCGGTGATGGCGTTGACGTCGTCCTTGTTGTTGACGATGACCGTCCCGGGCTGGCTGTTGCCGGCGACGGTTGAGGTGCTGGACCCGGTGTTGCCAAACAGTTCGCCGGAGCCCACCGTGGCCACGCCGCCGCCGACGAGGCCTGCTGCGAGGATGCTGGCCACGAGGGTCCCGACGCCGAAGCTCGCCTTCCGGCGGGGGGCGTCCTTGGGGTTGGGCGCCAGGCCGACGCTCCCGTTGGGCGTGCCGTGGGCGTCACCGTGCAGGGGCTGGCCGTTGTGCTGCTGGCCGTAGTATCCGGACTGGCCGTAGAACGGCTGGCGCTGCGGGTACACGGGACGCGGGGCCCCCGGCAACTCCTGGGTGTGGTTTTCACGCGGCTGCGGCTGGTCCAGCCGCTCCGTGTGGTTCTGGTATGCCGCGCCGCTCTGCTGTTCCGCGCCGCTGTTCCCATACTGAGTGGCCGCCTGGCGGTCTCCGGGCTGCTGCTGGTCCTGCCGTTGCGGATCCTGCTGCTGCCACGGGTTCCGGCTGCCCGCGGAGCTGTCCTCCGGGACCGGGCCTGGGGTTTGATTCTCAGTCATGGGACTTCCTTTCATCCTCGTCTGCCATTAACTATGTACCGTGCCGCTGGGACAAGCTCGGATGTTTGCTGAGAGCTTGCTGAACGCCTCGATGGTCGCCGCCCTCCCGGCATAGCGTTTCGCTGGCGGCATATTCGGGCGCATGGACTGGCTGTGGGGTGCACCATAGAATCAAGATGAATTGCCACAGCGACCTGCGGCTTCACACCAAGCGTGGGGGCGCTGCTGGATTCGACGACTGATTCGTCCCGAATCGGTGTCAGGCGTGCTGAAGGGTTGCACATGCGGTCAAAGTTCAAACGTATCCTCGCCGTGATCGGCCTTGCCGGGCTGCTGGCGGTACCCGCCGGCGCCGCATGGGCCGAGAACCCGGTTACTATCCCCTCGGGCACCAACATTGTGGATGACGCCAATGTCCTGGGCAGCCGGAAGGGCGAGGTCCAGGACGCCATCCAGAAGCTGTTGAAGGACCACAAGTACAACCTGTACGTGGTCACGGTGAAAACCTTCACCAACCCGACCGACCCAGCTCAATGGACGCAGAAAGTAGCTGAGCTGAAGAGCATGGGCAGGGCCGATGCCGTCCTGGCAATTGCTGTTGATGACGGCAAGTTCAACTTCGCCACTAATTCAAACAGCCCTATCCGGTCCAAGCAGGCCAACATCAGCCAGAACGCAGTCACCGCCAACCTCGCTGGCGGCAAGCGCGATTTCGCCCAGGCAGCTATCGATACTGCCTCCGCCATTGGTGACGCCGCCGGCGGCGGCAGCGGCAACGTGTCATCCGGTGACGGCGCCGGTGCAGGCGTCCTGGTAGGTGCGGGCGTGGTGGTGGCCGGAGGCGGCGCGTACCTCTACTACCGGAACCGCCGGAAGAAGGCTGCCGGCCAGGACGCATCCAGCGGAAGCTACGGGCCCCAGGGCGCCGAGCTGGACCCGCTGGCGTCACTCAGCGTGGAGGAACTCCGCCGGAAGAGCGGTTCCCTGCTGATCGAGGCGGACGACGCCATTAAGACCAGCGAGCAGGAACTTGGCTTTGCCCAGGCGCAGTACGGCGATTCCGCCGTCGGAAACTTCACCAAGGCCCTGGCTGAGGCGAAAGCCCACATGACGGAGTCGTTCAAGCTGCAGCAGCAGCTCGACGACCACATTCCGGACACGGAGGAGCAGCAACGGACCTGGCTGGGCGAGATCATCCGCCGCTCTGAGGCTGCCCTGGCATCCCTCCAGGAGCAGAAGGCTGACTTCGACTCGCTGCGTGAGCTGGAGAAGAACGCGCCGCAGGCCCTTGCCGCAGTCAACGCCGGAGCCCGCGAAGCGGACGCCAAGATCGCCAGCGCGGAGCAGTCGCTGGCCACCATGCGGTCCAAGTACGCGGACAGTGCACTGACGCAGGTATCGGACAACATCGTCCAGGCCAAGGAGCGCCTGGCCTTCGTGCAGAACGCGTCCGAAACCGCGCAGCAGAAGCTCGGTGAGGGCGAGAGCAGCCTTGCAGCAGTGGCCGTGCGCGCAGCCGAAGAAAGCCTGCAC
The DNA here is from genome assembly GCF_059414945.1 of Arthrobacter sp. SAFR-179. Classification (NCBI taxonomy): domain Bacteria; kingdom Bacillati; phylum Actinomycetota; class Actinomycetes; order Micrococcales; family Micrococcaceae; genus Arthrobacter; species Arthrobacter sp. SAFR-179. The sequence goes on along the minus strand of NZ_JBPFDM010000001.1, from coordinate 604,114 downwards.
CAGACCAACGTTCTCCTCGATGCCATCGCCAAGGTGGCCACCAACCTCGACGAGGCCCGTAATGGCCTCGAAGCCTCGGTGGTGGACACCTCCCAGGACCTGGCCCAGGCAAAGGCCATGATCCAGTCCGGCGCCCACGCCGAGTTGGCCGGGCCGGTGGCCGCGGTGGAGGCCGCATTGGCCCAGGTCAAGAGTGAGATCCAGGGCGGAAAGATCGACCCCATCGCCACCCTGCAGCGGGTCGAAACCGCCCACCAGTCCCTGGACCAGGCCCTGACCGGGATCCGGGACCAGCAGGAGCAGGCCCGGCGCGCGCAGGCGTCGCTGCAGCAGACCATCATGTCTGCGCAGGCGCAGATCAGTGCCACGTCCGACTACATCACGGCCCGCCGCGGCGGGGTGGGCACCGAGGCACGCACCAGGCTTGCTGAGTCTCAGCGCAACCTCGACTATGCGCTGTCCATTGCCCGCACGGACCCTGTCACCGCGCTCACCTACGCACAGCAGGCGCACGCCCTGGCAGCGCAGGCGGCCCAACTGGCCCAGGCCGACGTGGAACACTTCGACGGCTACGCCAACCAGGGCTATGGCCGCGGCGGCATGTTCGGCGGCGGAGGCGGCGGTGGACTGGGCGGTGCCATCCTGGGCGGCATCCTGATCAACTCCATCCTCAACGGTGGCCACGGCGGCTGGGGTGGCGGCGGTGGCTGGGGTGACGGCGGCGGAGGCGGTGGCTTCGGCGGGGACGGCGGCGGCTTCGGCGGCGGCGATTTCGGCGGCGGAGACTCCGGCAGTTTCTAAGAACTTCCGCCGGAACACGCCGGAAAACCCCGGCGGGCGGACAGAAGCAGTACACCACTGTGCACCGGTCCCAGTGGTTCACCCAGAGCAGGACGAAAGGCAAACACCATGGTTAAGCAGTCCATTTTCGGCCGGATCGCGCAGCTGGCAAAGGCGAACATCAACACATTGCTGGACAACGCCGAGGATCCGCAGAAGATGCTGGACCAGATGGTCCGCGACTATACCAACAACATCGCCGAAGCAGAGTCCGCCGTTGCGCAGACCATTGGCAACCTCCGCATGCTGGAAGACGATTACAACGAGGACGTCAAGAACGCGCGCGACTGGGGAAACAAGGCACTGGCCGCCTCCCGCAAGGCTGACGAGTTCCGCGCGGCCGGCGACGTTGCCGACGCCGAGAAGTTCGACAACCTGGCAAAGGTGGCCTTGCAGCGGCAGATGTCAGCCGAGAACGAAGCCAAGGGCGCGGAGCCGAGCATCGCCTCCCAGCGCGAGGTGGTGGACAAGCTGAAGACCGGCCTGGACCAGATGAAGAACAAGCTCAACCAGCTGACCAGCAAGCGCAACGAACTGGTGGCCCGGTCAAAGACGGCAGCGGCGCAGTCCCAGGTGCACGACGCGATCAAGAGCATCGACATCATGGATCCCACCAGCGAAGTGGGCCGCTTCGAAGAAAAGATCCGCCGCGAAGAGGCCAAGGTCCGCGGCCAGGAGGAACTTGCAGCATCCAGCCTGGACGCGCAGTTCAACCAGCTGGAGGACCTGGGCGAGCAGACCGAGATCGAGGCCCGGCTCGCCGCGTTGAAGTCCGGCGGAGCCAAGCCTGCCCTCGGTGCCGCCGGTGCCGCACAGTCCGAATCGACCGTTGAGGAAGCCGACTTCGACAAGCTCTAAAGTCAGCTGGCTTCCACAGGCAAACATGGCGATGGCCGGGACCGCGGTTCCGGCCATCGCCATGTCCACAGTGTGTAGCGTGGTGCCATGACCTCCCTTGAAGAGACCGCCCTGGTCTGGCTCCGCGACGACCTTCGCCTGGACGACAACCCGGCCCTGAACGCCGCCGCCGCGCTGGGCCTGCCGCTGACGGTGGTCTACGTCCTGGATGAAGAATCTGCCGGAATCAGGCCGCTGGGAGGCGCAACCAGATGGTGGCTGCACCACTCGCTGCAGGCCTTGTCCTCCGCCCTTGAAGCCCGCGGCTCACGTCTGCTCCTTCGCCGTGGGCCGGCCGGGCAGGTGATCAAGGACGTGGCGGCGCAGGCCGGAGCTGCGCACCTCTTCTGGAACCGGCGCTATGGCCAGCCCGAGCGAACCATCGACGCCGCCCTCAAGGCGTGGGCCGCGGAAGGCGGTCTGGAGGCGTCAAGCTTCCAGGCCAACCTCCTGTTCGAGCCCTGGACGGTGAAGACCGGCTCCGGCGGGCCCTACAAGGTGTTCACGCCCTTCTGGCGGGCATGCCTTGCAGGCCAGGAGGTCCGCGACCCGCTGGAGCCTTCCGCTGTGATCCCGGGACCCCCGCAACCAAGCCGCCTCCAGGCAGGTGACGATCTCGACAGCTGGGGGCTCCTCCCCTCCTCCCCCGACTGGAGCGGCGGCCTCGCCGCCGCCTGGACCCCCGGGGAGGAAGGCGCACAGCACCGGCTGGACGACTTCCTGGACGGACCCGCCGGGGAATACGGAACTGGGCGGAACCTGCCCGGGGTCGAGGGGACCAGCCGCCTGTCACCGCACCTGCGCTTCGGCGAAGTCAGCCCGTTCCGGGTGTGGTACGCGATCCGCCGCCGCTATCCGCAAAACGTGCCTGCCGACGTCGGGATCTTCCGGTCTGAGCTTGGCTGGCGCGAATTCTGCTGGCAGCTGCTGTACAACAACCCGGAACTGGCCACCCGCAACTACCGGCCCGAATTTGACCGGTTCGCCTGGGAGCAGCCGGGCAGGAGCGAGCTCGAAGCGTGGCAGCAGGGCCGTACTGGCTACCCCTTGGTGGATGCCGGGATGCGGCAGCTTTGGCAGACCGGCTGGATGCACAACCGCGTGCGGATGGCCGCGGCCTCATTCCTTGTCAAGAATCTGCTGACGGACTGGCGGGTCGGAGAGGAATGGTTCTGGGACACGCTGGTGGACGCCGACGCCGCCAGCAACCCGGCGAACTGGCAGTGGGTGGCGGGCTCCGGCGCGGACGCTTCGCCGTACTATCGGATCTTCAATCCGGTCACCCAAAGCAAAAAATTCGACGCCGGCGGCCGCTACCTGCGCGAGTTCGTCCCTGAGCTCGCTGACCTGGACAACACATCCATCCACGAGCCCTGGAAGACGGGGGTTCAGGACTATCCCGAACCCCTTGTTGAGCTGCCGGAGTCCAGGGAACGCGCGCTGGCTGCCTACCAGCAGCTCAAGGACAGCTGAGCCGGCCCTAGCGGCTGACCTTGCCCATGAGGGAGGCGATGGGCCGCAGGAAGATTGGGCGGGCAGCGAACCAGGCGGCCACCATGACGGCCACGGAGGCCAGGAACACCCAGAAACCGAACCAGCCGTCGTCGTCCCTGACCCCGTACATGTGGTTCAGGTTCCGCAGTGCACCGGTGGTGAGCACCAGGAAGACGTGGACCACGATGAAGGCCACGAAGTAGATCATCACCGGGAAGTGGACGGCGCGCGCCCACTCGATCGGGTAGGCCTTGTTCAGGCCCGCAGCCTTCTTTGGCCAGACGGAGGACATCCTCAGGCCCGTGATGAACGCCAGCGGCGCAGCGATGAAGACGGTCACGAAGTAGGCCAGCTGCTGCAGTGCGTTGTAGTTGATCCAACCGTCTTCCGTGGGCCAGTCCAGCGAGGCGTATTGCAGCGCGGCCGACAGGGCATTGGGGAAGATGTCCCAGCTGGTGGGGACGATGCGCATCCATTGCCCGGTGGCGAACAGCAGCACGGCGAAGACGAGCCCGTTCAGGATCCAGAGGGCATCCAGTGTCAGGTGGAACCACAGCTCGAGGGTGATCTTGGTGGGCGCGTTCCGGGTGCGGATCAGGCCCTTATTGTTCCTGGTCCAGTGCCCGCTGGGCCGTGTGGTGGTGCGTACCTGCCACCCTGTGCGGATGATCAGGAGCAGGAAGAAGGCGTTGAGGAAGTGCTGCCAGGCCAGCCAGGCGGGAAAGCCCACCGGGGCTTTCTCCGGCAGTGCGGACTGGCCGGGGTAGTCCGCGAGAAAGGATGCGACGGCGGGCAGTCCCACCAGCAGCCGCGCCGCCAGCACCACCAGGACCAGCGCCGCGAGGACGGCGGGAACCACCCAGTAAAGCCGGGACCGCTTGCCCGTCGCGGCGCCGGGTTTCTTCGTGGGTGTGGCCATCGAACTACATACCTCTCAGGAATGACTGGGGCGGCCCGCAGATCGCGGGGCTCTCCGAAAGAGAATACTAGGAACTGTGCGCATCCAAGGAAAAGAAAGGCCCCGACCGGCGTAACTGCCGGTCAGGGCCTTCATAAGT